>NZ_CP024955.1:2011305-2681740 GCF_002804065.1 Kyrpidia spormannii
GGTGGCATGGGGTACGGCGTCGGCATCACCCGGCAAGCGTGGAGCGCCTTGCTCGGCGGGGCCACAGCGATGGGAACGGTGGTCAACACCGGAGAAGGAGTCGTTTACCTCGAGGATGTCGATGCAGCAGGCGGACGTTTTATTCTTCAATGGAGTCGGGCGCACTGGGCAAAGGAACCGCAGTTGGTCCGGGCCTGCTCCGCAGTGGAGATTCATTTCGGCC
Source organism: Kyrpidia spormannii (assembly GCF_002804065.1). Taxonomy (NCBI): domain Bacteria; kingdom Bacillati; phylum Bacillota; class Bacilli; order Caryophanales; family Alicyclobacillaceae; genus Kyrpidia; species Kyrpidia spormannii. Next base: position 2,011,529 of record NZ_CP024955.1, read on the forward strand.
AAGGGGCCTCCACGGGGCTTGGGATCCACATCCCCCCGGAGGAACTGAAAGAAGCCCGATCTGCCATGAAGCTTGGACCTCGGGAATGGGCGCGGATCGGAGAGCAATTTCCAGGGGTACACGGGGTGCGGGATGTTTCGCGCATGGTCACGTTTCTGCGGGAAATGTCTAACGGGGTTCCCATTGGAGCCAAAATCGCTCCGGGCGACGACATCGAAGCCTGCCTCGAGGCGTTGCTCGAGTGTGGCGTGGATTTTATCACCATAGACGGGGCTCAAGCGGGCACCAAAGGCAGCGAGCCCATCGCCGAGGATGATTTTGGCCTGCCCACCTTTTTCGCCTTGAGCCGAGCCCGGCGATATTTTGACGCGCATCGGGTCAAGGACGTCAGCCTCATTATATCCGGCGGACTCGCCACCCCGGGACATTTTTTAAAAGCGATCGCCCTTGGCGCCACGGCCGTCGCCATCGGATCCCCCGCCCTCTACGCGGCCAGCCATGGCCAACTCCAGAAAGCCCTGCCTTTCGAACCTCCGACCGAACTGGTGCTCATGGTGGGAAAACGCACAGACCGGTTCGATCCCCTGGAGGGGGCCCGTTCTCTCGCGCTGTTCCTCAAATCCTGTGCCGATGAGATGGCCATGGGCATTCGGGCCATGGGGAAAATGTCCATCCGGGAAGTCAGCGCCTCGGACCTGTTTGCCCTGGATCCGGAAGTGGCCCGAACGGCGGGCATCCGCTACGCCGGGGAGGCCCGCTGGGATCTGTACCGAAAAGATCGAACCCGAAGGCGCGACAACGTATGGTCGCAGAAAAGTTCCGGTTGGAGGGAGCGGTCATGATTCGAAAAAAGGGGATTCGGCAGGATCCGGTTGATGCTCGCTCCTCGGCGGCCCCCCGCCCGGCCTCGCCGCCCCTCATCACCCGGGATCACATCGCGGACATCCGCCGCCGGCTTCCCCTCACCCCGGAGGAAACGATCCACGCCTTGGCTCTAGCCGCCGAGATGCTGGAGCGCTTAATCCGGCGATTGGACCGTCCAATGAGTCGGGCGCCCCATGACGAGACGCGGCTCGGTTGGTACCGAATGAAACAGCGGCTGGAGGCACACGTGCGGCGCCTGCGCCGGCAGATGCGCCGGATGGGCGAGCCCGAGGTCCAGGTGCGACCCACTCGATCGGAAATCTCTGATGTGACCTGGGCCCACCTGTTCGCCTTGTACGAGCGGATCATCGACGGCACGAAGGATATCCGCCTGCGGTCCGTTTTGTTCGAGATCTGGGGTGAAACCGCCATTGAGCACGGGTGGCTGGCCTCCTGGGTGGTGGATGTGGGAGACATCGACCCGGAGCTTGTCCGCTGACTGTGGACTTGGCATCACTGGCCGTTAAAAACGATGATCACGTCAGTGGGCCGCCCGGGTTCGGCGGATTGAAACACCACCCGGGCATAGCGGAGAAAAAGTCTGGGAACTAAGGCCACCGCCCCTTGAGGAATGACATTCTCCAACAGGCCATCCGCAATCAGCGTCCCTTGATCGGGACTCACCTGGACGCCCACAGTGGCGGGGGCCGTACCCGCATTTATCACCACAAAGGTGTAGATATTGAGGCCTGCCAGCTCAATAAAACGAGATCCCGTGAGTTGATCGGAAGTTGTGTACGTTTCAACCGACTGGCGGAACATGTAAATCCCCTCGTTTATCGATAATCAGACTTCCATTTATGCTATGTCCCCTTCCACCCCCGTGACCCTTACATTTCACCGGTTTATTTCCTCCCAGACCATGTGCACATTTTCCGATCTGGCGGTGTTCGTCCACACCTTTATGAACATGCTTCCGTATCCTGTCTCCCAGCGATGGCTCCCCACCATCGACTTTCAGGGAAAGGATCGATTGTTTTGCCAAACTTCGCTGTTTTTAACCCAAATCCCGACGACCTGCGGGCACTGATTTTCGGGCGAGATACCACCAATACCAGCCGAATCCTCGCGACTGACCCCTCGGGCAACCTCACCACCGTGGCCTTGGACGGCACCATCACCAGCGTCCTCGGCACAACGGTCACCGCAGGAACGATCAACAATCTCTTGAACGGCACCATTTCCTCTGTCCTGGGAGCAACCGTCACGGCAGGAACGCTCTCCAACCTCTTGGACGGGACCCTTTCGAACATTTTAGGGGCCACCATCACCGCCGGTACCCTGAGCAACCTGCTCAGCGGGACCATCTCCAGCGTTCTTGGGGCCACGTTGACCGCCGGAACATTGTCGAACCTCCTGGACGGAACCATCTCTAACCTACTGGGGGCGACGATCACCGCGGGGACCCTGAGCAGCGTCACCTCGATATCGCAAAAGAGTTTCACCGAGATCGATTATCCTCCTACACCCACGGCAGATGCCCTTACGCCCCTTCCTCCCGTGACCACAGCAAATCTAGGAACCTATTCCTTCTTTGTCTATAACGCGGGCCCCAACCCCGCCAATCTAAACGTTGAGATCAGCGCGAATGGGACCAACTGGTATATCGATGTGTCTTCACCCGGCTTGGCTGCTGGGTCTGTAGACGTGCTCGTTCCCAGCCGTTTCTTAAAATACACGCGGCTGTCGTACGCTTCGGCGACGACGGGGGCCTCCACCACCATTGACGTATTTTTCAACGCCCAGGGAACCTGATCCCCGGGCGTTCCATAGGAGGGATGCCCGGTGAGCAAACCCTTGCTCGGCGTGATGATGTTGGCAAAAGATGAGGAGAAAACGATTTTGCGAAGCCTGGAAAGCACCCGCAGTGTGGCTGACGAATGGATCGTGGTAGACACCGGATCCCGGGACCGAACGGCGGAGGTGGCCAGGAGCTTCGGAGCCCGGGTGATTCACGTCCCTTGGGAGGACGATTTTTCGAAAGCGCGCAATGCGGGCCTCGCCCATGTTCAGGCCGAGTGGGTCCTGTGGCTAGACGCCGACGAGGAGCTGAGGGACGCGGATTCGAGCTGGCTGGAGGTGCTTCGTCATACAGAGGCGAAAAGCTTTTGGCTCGATATTGAAAATCTCCTCGGCCCATCGATGGACGACCGGTTGATCCACCGAGTCCCCAGGTTGTTTCGGCGAGAACCCGGAGTGTATTTTCAAGGGCGCATTCATGAACAAATCGTTTGGGACCAAGAAGGCATTTCAGAAACGCAGATAGCCCCTTGGCGGATTGTCCACCATGGGTATCGCCCCGAGGTCATCGCCCGGCGGGATAAGGTCCGGCGCAATCTCCGGCTTTTAAGGCTTGCGCTTCGGGATCTCCCCCGGCACCCGTTTTACACGTATCAAGTCGGGGTCACCTGGTGCCAGGCCGGCCGCCTGGACCGGGCTGCCCTGTGGCTCAGCCGAGCGGCCTCTTTGACGCCACTTCAGGCGCCGTACCGCCCCACCCTCTTTCGAGACCTGGGGATGGTCTGGCTCGCCCTGGGGAAATTTCGCGACGTCGAGTTGACACTGCGGCCGGAGCTCGAGCGCTACCCGAAGTACGCCGATCTTTTTGTGATATTCGCCGACGCCCTGCGGGCTCAAGGGTTGCGGGAGGAGGCGCTGAAGGCGTATCTGCAGGCAGCGGCCTGTCCTCCCCCCGGTGCCCACGTCGGCAGCGCGGGGATCAACAGCTTCCGCCCACTCCACGCGGCGGCCCAGCTGTGCCTGGACCTCGGGCAGTTGCAAGAGGCAGAGCAGTGGGTACGCCAGGCCTTGGCGGCCCGGCCGGGGTGGGAGCCGGCCTTGGAAACGCTGGCCGAAATTCTCGCGGCCCGGGATGTACCAGAGGGCGATCTCGTCAAAGCATTGGCCTCCTGTGCCGGAACACCGCCGGACCAGCGGAGCCTGGTGCGGGCGCTACTGCATATTGGGGCCTACGGCGAGGTCATCGGGCTCCTAGATTCTGAAGATACCTCTCTCGGCAGTGAAAACCGGCCGCTGCGAGTTCAATGTCTCGTGGCTTTGGGTCAATGGCGGGAGGCGTGCCAGATAGTGGAACTCAGTATCCATTCGGGAGACCGGCAAGTCCCTCTGGGCGAGGAGGAGATCATGGACTACGCCTTGGCCCGGTGGGCTCAGGATCAATCCCTCGACCGCAGACTGGAACTTCCCCCGGTCTATCAAAGCATCGACGCCAGGCTCATGGGGAGCCCCGCATCCCCGGACACTCAAAGCCACGCGGCAATTGGACCGGACATCCTTCGGCCCCTGATCCAACGGGCGGTTCAACACCGCTTGATTCCCTTGGCGGAAGATCTGGCCGCCCTCCACAGCAACGGGATGGATCTGTTTCTCGCCAAGACCCTGTACCGTGAAGGATGGGTCTATCTCGCCGCAGACCGCTTGCTCCGTCTTCTTACCCGGCGCGAGTTGGACGCCGAGGGGCTGTTTCTCTTGGGAGAGATGCTCTACGACAAGGGACATTGGGATCAGGCGGCGGAATTGTTCGAGCAAAGTGCAGGTCTCGGGTTTTCCCGGGCCCGGCCGGCCGCTGCCGCGGCCGCCCTTCAGTCCGCCAAGAGGATGCTGGAAGAAGCCGAGGCTCTCCGACCGAAAAGGGGTGGGTTCGCGGAGGAGCGCAGGGCTGTCGGGCGGGCATTGGAACTTCTCGATGGAATCGGGTGGCACACCCACTGGCGGGGCCGGACAAGGAGGAATCGACATGAGTCGGCCGCAGATCTCCCTCTGCATGATCGTCAAGAATGAGACAGAGTACCTGGACGCCTGTCTCACCAGCGTTCGGGGCGCCGTAGACGAAATCATCGTGGTGGATACCGGTTCGGATGACGGCAGCGCTGAGTTGGCCATGCGCCACGGGGCGCGGGTGATCCGTAAACCCTGGCGGGACGACTTTGCCCGGGCCCGAAATGCCGGTCTCGACCGGGCCCGGGGCGACTGGATTCTCGTGCTCGATGCGGATGAGCGCCTGGAGCCTGGCGGTGCGGCCGGGCTGCGTACCGTGGCACAAGAGCCGGAGGCCGAGGCTGTGCTGATCCAAATCTGTCATGAGCCCGGCCCCGGTCAAGAGCCCACCGTCATCAACCCGGTGGTTCGTTTGTTCCGGAACCGGCCGGAATACCGATTCGAAGGCAGGGTTCACGAACAGATCACTCCTTCCATCTGCCGGGCCCGGCCGGAAGCCCGCTTTATCGTCAGTGAAGTCCGAGTTCGCCACCTGGGCTACCACCCGGAAACGGTGAACAGCCGCAACAAGGTCGCCCGGAACTTGAGGCTTCTTCGCCTGGAGATCCGCGACCACCCGGACCGCCCCTTTCATTGGTACAATCTCGGGGTCGAATACGTGCGATCCGGAAGACTGCCGCGGGCTCTGGCCTGTTTCCGCCGGGCGAGGCGGGGGATCGAACCGGAGCGGACCCCCTGGGCGCACCTTCTGTATAAAACCGAAGCCCGGTGTCTCTACGCCGCCGGCCAGCCCGGGGATGCCCTCGCCCTCATTCAGGAAGGTCTGCGGCTATTTCCGAAGTATACAGATTTATACTGCCTGGCCGGCCTCATTGCTCTGGACCTGGGCCGGTGGGGGGCGGGCACAGAATTTCTGCGCAAGGCTGTGGAGCTCGGCCCTGCTCCTTCGATGTTCCATCGAGAAGAAAGAATGGGAACGTATCTTCCCTGTTTCGCCCTCGGTGCCGCCGCGGAACAACTCCGGGTATACGACGCCGCCCTGATGTGGTTTAAAGCCGCGCTGACCTTTCAGCCGGCCCTGCGGCCGGCCGCCCTTCGAATCGCGGCTATTCTCCGTGTCATCCGGGGGGAAAAGGCGGCTTCGGATTTTTGGGCCACCTGGGCCGCAGGCGATCCGAAGGGCCGGCAAACAAGGAGGATCGGTTCCACGACTTTATCACCTGGGGTAAGCCGGCGTCTGGCGGATGCGGAGCGGCACCTGTGCAGGATAACAGACTCTACACCCTTTCAATCCTTGATTCTCGCCGTTCGCCTGGAGATCGCTCAGATACAACTCGGGGAGGTGGCAAGTCATGCCCTTTGACATCTCGCTCTGCATGATTGTGCGCAATGAAGAAGACTTTTTGCCACGCTGCCTGACTTCCGTCGCCCCCTACGTGTCAGAGATCATCATGGTGGACACCGGATCTACAGACCGGACCCGGGAGATCGCCGCTTCCTTCGGAGCGAAGATTCTCGACATCCCCTGGGCGGACGATTTTTCCCAAGCTCGCAACGCGGGGCTGGAAGCCGCTCGGATGCCGTGGATTCTGGTAATGGACGCCGATGAAACCCTCGTGCCTCCGGATTCGGGGTACCTGGGCCGCCTCCTGGCGGACCGAGATGTAAAAGGATATTTTTTGCAGATCCTCCATCGGATCGGGGACGGTTCTTCAGGCGAATATGTGACGGATGCGGCCTGCCGCCTGTTCCGGAATGACCCGCAGATTCGATTTCAAGGGGTCATCCACGAGGAAACCGCCTCTGCCATCCGGGCGGCCTATGGCGATGGGATTCGGTTCTCCGACCTGGTCCTTTGGCACGAGGGGTATGTCGATGAGGTGATCCGCAGGAGAAAGAAAAATGAGCGCAACGAGCGCCTGTTGAAAAGAGCCCTAGCTCAGCGTCCCGAGGATCCCGTGCTCCTTTACGCCTGGGGAACGGAGCAGTTCCAACAAGCCCGTTATAAGGAAGCACTGACAGCCTTTGAGCGGGCCCTGGAGTCAGCCCCCGTCTTTACGGGATACACGTCAGACTTGGTGATGAAAACGGCTTACTGCCTCCGTGAACTGGGCCGCCGGCGGGAGGCCGCACAACTGCTCCGGGAAGCGGCCGCTTTTTACCGCGATTTTGTCGATCTTTTCGAGTGGAGGGCCATCCTGCACCTGGACGACGATCGGGCGGACCTGGCTCTGCCCCTCCTGGACCATTGCCTGGAGTTGGGCCCTTGTGACGGCCGCTACAGTTCGGCGTCCGGGGCGGGAACGTATCGAAGTCATTTTCTAGCCGGTATCGCCTGTGAACGGTTGTGGTTATGGGAGGAGGCGATGGACCATTATCAACGGGCTCTCCAGACTCACCCCGGCTATGAACCGGCGGGGCGCCGGCTGGCCGAATTGAAATGTTTGTTCGATATGAACAGCGCTCAAGGTGGAAATCAGTCGGTGCCTATGAACACTGAAAACCCGGGGGCTCCGGTGCCCCCTCCCGACCGGGGACCGGCGGATCCTTCGATAGACCTTCTCCCTCCCAGGCCGTTACATCTGCTGGGCGTTTCCCGCGAACAAATCGCCACGTGGGCCCGGCAGTATTTGAGCCTCTCCTCCGAGCCGACGTACCAAGAAGCCCTGTTGGCCGGATGGTTGGCCCTGGAAAGCGACCTCGACACCCTGGCTGCCAAATGGTTCGCCCTCGCCGCCGGGATGTACCCCCATCGGGCTGCACCCCGGGTTGGGCGATTCCTGGCAGCGGTGCGCACCTTCCAGCGCCTTGTCCCCGACGTGGCAGCCAGAGTTCTCCCGGGACCCCTGCCATGGGCCCTCCACAGCCGACAGCTCCTGGCCGCCCTCTCCGAACCCCCGTTCTAGAAGACATTTCAATCCACGGCCCTGGGAGACCGGGCAGCCCAACCGGCCAACCAAGGTCTGAGCACCCGGCTCCACCGGAGCCGCCAGCGAGACCGGTCAAAAGCCCGGGCCGTCTCCCGGGCTTTGCGCCCCAGGGCTCTACGCAGACCTCGATTCTCGATGCAGCGCCCCACCGCCGCTTCCAACGCTTCAAAATCTGGCGGCACCAACAGGCCGTTATACCCGTCGATCACCAGATCGTTCAACCCCCCGACATCGGTAGCCACCACCGCCGCCCCGCAACTGAGAGCTTCTAAACAAGAAAACGAAGTTCCCTCGGAAAAAATGCTGGGGATCACCACGATGTCGGCCCTTTGATAGGCGCGGACCATCTCCGAAAAGGACAGCACATGGTGAAGGAGGCGATGGCGGTGGGGGTGTTCTTTCATCCAGAATCGAAACACCCGGGTTATAGGATTACCTTCCACCACATCCCCCGCAAACTCCACCACCACATCCGGATGCCGGGCCAGAATCCGGTCTGTTGTGATCATCATGGGAATCACGCCCCGCTCCCAACTGATGCGCCGGGGAAAGAGTACCCGCACTTGATCAGCCCGCCGCATCCCGGGGTCAGGGCGAAACCTGCGAGTATCCACATGATTCGGGATAAACACCAATTTTCGCGGATCGTTAAAGGTGCACACCGACCGGCAGTAGGTCACAAAATGTGAATCCACGGACACGATGCGCTGCAGATGGTCTAACGCCCCTTGGATGGCACCGGCCACCTGGGCTTTCTCCTGGGCGGAGCCGTCGCCCCGATCCCAGTTGATTCCATGACAAATTCCAATACTGTGGGGGCGGAAGCGAAGGGGATGCCAGAGGAAACTGGCATAAATCACAGGCCCATCCACGGCATCCGCCATCTGTTCAAACACCTTCACGGCATCGTCGGGGCCACATGCGTGTCCATACACATCGATCCCGTCGACCTGACTGGAAAATGCACCTTGAAAGGACAGTTGGTGGATTTCCGGCCGCATTCCCAAGTCCTGAAGCAAAAGGGCCAGATCAAACATGTAGCGTTCCAACCCGCCCGCAAAAACCCTTTCAAATCGGCCATTGTACCCGTCGACAAAGCTGTGCGTCAGAATCCCCACTTTCATTCTCCGTCTTCCCTCCACTCCACCAAACGGGGATTCGGTTCGAGGATCGAGCGGTACTGGGCAAGGCTTCCCCAGCGGCCGTCGGGATCCAGGGCCATATAGCGCTCATATTTTTGCTGAAGATACTCCCTGGGGCCCACCCACCCGAGATGTTTGATCCGAATCGGCGAACACAGGCCGGGAAGGGGGCCATAGGATAGGGGAACGCGGGGGACGTGGAGATCCATCGGCGGAAAAAAGTAATGATACCCCGGGAGGAAGCGGACCAAGGTAACGGTGTAACGTTTGTGAAGGTTCCAATGCTCGTCCTCTCGGTAATGGGTCAGGCCTCCCCACATGTCGAACATCCGGAAGGCCACCCAATCGTACTGGTCCTGATCGATAAGGGCCCGGATCTCTTCCTTCGCGCGGTCCTCATATAATTCGTCCGCATCCACGGCGAGTAGCCAATCGGGGTGGGTGGAGACCGCCACATCCCAGAGCAGGGACCGCAAGTTCCACTCCCGCCGGAATTGAGATTCGGGCAGAACGACTAATTTAACGACTTTCTTAAAATCGCGACAAAGGTCGGGGGTCCCGTCGGTACTGGCGTCATCCACGATCACCACGTCATCGACAAATTCCGACAGGCACCGAAGCACGGTGTCCAAATAGCGGTCCGCTTCATTGCGAACCTGCATCATGGCCGTCAAGCGATTACCGGAGGATTTGCGCACAGGACGAGTCATGACGCTCTTTCCCCACGGCGGATTTGCTCAAGAAGACTTTCCGCCTCGTCCATTTCAAGAATGTAACCAAGGGCGTTAGGGTCTTCGGCGGCGGCCCGGAGAAAATGGTGAATCGCCCCGGGGCGGTCTCCTTGAAGCCAGTAGAAAAAACCCTCAAGAATCTCGACCGATCGGTGCACCGAATGGGTTTTGCAATCCGCCAGTGCGACCTCGCGAAAAGCCTGGTCCGGATAACCTGTCCGCAAAGCGATTTCCAACCGGAGTCGTCCCGCTTCCTCCCCATCTGTTTCACTCAGCACTTCCCGGGCCGAACGCAGATCATCATTGAGCAGAAAGAGCCGGGCCCGGACCAGCGCCTGCCGTCCATCCTCCAGCCACGTCAGCAAACGTTCATACTCCCATTTGGCAGCTTGGTCCAGCGCAGTCACCCCGTAGGCCTGAACCGCCTCCTCCAAACGCCCCTGCTTCACCAGAATAGCGGACAAAAACCGGTAATGCGTGACGAGACAATCGGCACGCCCCGACGCCACGGCCCGTTCAAAAGAAGCAAGAAGGTCCTCCCGGGCCGCTGGATCCTCCAAGAGGTACCGGTAGGCCGCCGAGAAATAGAGGGCCTTTTCGGCGATTTCTTCCCGCCCCACAAAGCCTTGATATTCCTTCAGTCGCGAGTGCCACTGTTCCCTTTCCAGCCCTCCGAGTTCCTCAGGATTTTCCAATGCCCCTATAACCCGCGACACCCAGTGCACCGCTTCTTGCCGGCAGCGGTATGGATCCCAAAAAAATACCGTTGGCCGCTGAAAGCACCATTGAAGATACTGAGTTTCCGATCGAACAAATACAGCGTCTGCAGCAGCCGCAACGAGGTTCGCCAAGCGGCGCTGGGCGGCGGTGCTGAAAGAAATATGAGCCATCACGGCAACCGTGCGCTCCGGGCGCCACCCCCCGAAGGCAGACACCCACAGCGGTTCGGTCACGATGGCCGTGGTTTCATCGGCTGGCAGTCGCCGGCACTCTTCAATAGAGATGTCACGAACGACATCCTCAACATCGGCATTCTCTTCTAGACCCGAACCGCCAGAGTCAGACCCTGCGCCTACATAATACCGGCACTCGGCCGGGAGCACCTCCAACAGGTCGCGATAGGGAAAATGGGACAGTGTCTCCGATCCAAAAGCCACCACCTTCATTCTTCGCCCCTCCTTCCACCTTCCCTCCAAGGTATGAGTGTGGCAGAACTAAGGAATGTTCGACTGCCTAGCCCCACGCCACATCAACCGTCTTTCCGCTCCCTTGCGAAACCCCTGCGGATCGCTCACAATACAGGAGAAGCCTGTTCGAGCAAGAGAGGTGATCCCCCGTGAACGAACGCGCTGTTCGGCGTGCCTTGCTCATCGTCCCCGCCGTGGTCGTCGCCCTTTTCGAACTGATTCGACACACGCCCTGGGTGCTCAGCCTTCTTCCGATGGAAGCCTCCAACTGGCTTACCGCCATCCTCGCTGGTTTGGTTACGGCCCTCATTTCCAGGCGGCTTTTTGCCAGGCTGGACGCCTTGCATGACGAGATCGCCCAGGCGCGGGAACGGGAGCTCGTCGCGTCCGAACATAAAAGAATGGCTGAAAAACTGCACGACGACATCGGGCAAACCCTCTTTTTTATCGGAGTGCAACTGAATCATGCCCGAAAAAAGCTGCCGGCCCGGCATCCCGCCGGCGTACACCTGGAGGAAATTCAGGAAGCCCTTCGGGAAGTCGATGACGAACTGCGGAAAACCATCCTCGATCTGCGGCCCGGGATTGGGGATTCGGTGGATGAGCAGACGTGGAAAACGCACCTCGAGCAGTTCGCCACCGGTTTCGGCGCACAGGTCGTGATCGCCGGAGAGGCGCCGGAACTGGCTCCCGTCGCGTGGCCGGTCCTCGCAGCCATCTGCCGGGAAGCAGTGGTGAACGCCGTCAAACACGGAGCGGCGAGCCGAGTGTTTCTCACCTGGACGCAGGCGGGGAGGCGCTGGGAGTTGACCATCACTGACGACGGGCAGCGGGAAGAAAGTTGGGATCGCGCACAGAAGGAGGGACATTACGGGGTGGCGCTCATCCGGCAGCGGGCCGCTTCCATTGGGGCGGAAGTTCGCTTTGAACGGACTCTCACCGGGCTTCGCATTCGCCTCACGGCGGTCCGCTCCACCGGCGACTCCGTCTCCAGGCGAAGGAGAGTCCTGTCCCGCCGTATAATCGCGGGTTTTCTGGACGAACCTAAAGTGGAACCATGAGGAAAATCGGAGGAAACGAAGATGTTGTGGCTGGCCATCCTGTTCGTCGCCGCTGCGTTGCTGGAATGGCCCGCCATGTGGCGGGCCGGCCAGCGCAGAGAGTTGACGGTTCACGGAACGTTACTCGCGCTGGCCCTCGTTATGGCAGCCATGGTCCAGTGGCAGGTCTACCTGCAGTTTAACCCTCTGGCTCCTTTGGAAGCTGTTTTCGGCCCCATCACCCAGTGGTTTTACCGCATCCTCTAACCGATCGCTGTGCAGGGTTCACCTCACGCCCGGCCTGGAATACACCCGTCAGCGTGCTCCAACAGTCGCCTCACCCGCAGCCCAAACCCGGCAAACCTCGGATCCTGGGTCTGTCCCCGTTTCCACCGCACATAGATCTGCTGAAGAATAACCGCCAGCTTAAAGTAGGCAAACACCATATAAAAATCCAGGAACGATACATCCCGTCCGCTCCGGCGCGAATAGCGCTCCACGAACTCGTCTCGACTGAGAAATCCGCCGTATTTGGTCACCGTCGGCAATACCTCTTTGAGCAGCTCCGGGTCCGTCTCCTCGGCCCAGTAGCTGAGAGACACCGCCAAATCGAACAGCGGGTCGCCGATGGTGGCCATCTCCCAATCCACCACGGCCACCACCCGGGACAGGTCTTCCGGGTCCAACAGGAGGTTATTTAACTTATAATCATTGTGAATGATGGTCGCCGCCGGCGAAGACGGAAGATGGTCTTCCAGCCAGCGGGTAATGCGGTCCACTTGGGGAATCTCATCGGTTTTTGCCCGGTGATACCGGTCGATCCATCCCCTCACCTGCCGTTGTAAAAAACCTTCGGGCCGGCCAAACTCCCCGAGTCCCGCCTCACGCCAGTCCACAGCATGCAATTCCACGAGGGTATCCACCACAGCATCGGAGATACGGCGGCAAAGCTCCGGCGTCACCTCGACGCCTGGAGGAAACTGGTCATCCAACACCACACCCCGCCGATACTCCATCACATAAAAAGGCACTCCCAAGACTCCGGAGTCCTCACAAAATGCGTAAGGTCTCGGCGCCAGGGGAAACACCCGGTTGAGCCGGCTTAAAAAAGAGGATTCCCGCTTCATATCGTGGGCCTTGGGCGGCAGCGGCCCAAAGGGCGGGCGCCGGAGCACCCCCTCCCATTGCCCGCAGCGGATCCAGTAAGTCAGATTCGACGCCCCGGAAGGAAATTGTTCGATGTGGACGGCGCAATCCCCCAACCCCTCAATATGCTCAGATAAAAATTTCTGTACGGCCTTCGCGTCCAGTTCCTCCCCGGGGCGAACGGGGATGGTCCCCCGGGCGCTCTTCGGGTGATTCATTCCCCCGCTCATGACGATCGCCTTTCTTGGGATTTTTTCAACATCTCTGTCTCGGTCACATCGCCGACCTCCTTGAACGAAGCTCCCCATTGGATCAGTCATCAATGAATCGCAGCCGTCCCTCCACGAGTCCGACTAGCGCATCACTCGCTCCCACGGCCCCGGCGAAAGCCAAGGTCTGTTCCCGGCCCACCCGGGTGAACCACCGGCCCACCCGCCCCCGACTGAGAGCCTCCACCACCCTCCCACGATTGGCCCGGGCCGCATCCCTTACCACGATGGCGCCATCATCCAGCTCCCACCCCGCCGCCTCCAGGCCACCTGCGATCACGCCTGCGCAAAGGGCATCTTCCAGGGACATTCTGCCCTTCGACCCGGCGCACACGAGATAAACTTCGGAGAACGCGTGCCTTTGAAGATACTCTGTCACCGCCGGGGCATTCCGAAGGGAAGCCAGGAGGACTCGGTCGGCCTCTTCCGACCGGCGCAAGGCCGGGGTGCCGTTGGTCGTCAAAAACACCACATCCCGCCCGGCCACCACATCTTCGGAGTACTCCTCCGGGAAGGGCCCCAGGTCAAACCCCGGGACCTCCCGGCCTTCTTCCTCACCGCCGGTCAATAGCCGCGGTGACAGCCACCGTTTTTTCAACTCCAGGGCATCGGCCAGATCCCGGGCGGGAAATACTCGCCCCACTCCCCGCTCCATTATGGTGATCATCGTCGTGGTCGCCAGCAGGACATCCATCACCACAGCCACGCCACCCCGGAGTCGATAAGGGTCGATCTGCTCCTTAGCCGTCCACAGGTAGACTTTACTCATCAGATGCTTCGACCTTTCGTTCTTCACGACCCTGAAGAGCGCTCCCTAAGCTCCCGGCGCAGGAATTTCCCCGTCGCGGTTTTTGGAATCTCCGGGAGAAACTCCACCAGTCGCGGATATTTATACGCCGCCATCCGCTCTTGACAAAACTGGATGATATCGTCTTCGGTCACCTTGCCGGCGTATTCGCCTCGAAGGGCCACAAAAGCTTTCACCGTTTCGCCTCGATACGGATCCGGCACCCCCACCACCGCCGCCTCTTTGACCGCCGGGTGCTGATACAAGGTGTCCTCCACCTCCCGGGGCCACACTTTATATCCGGAGGCATTGATCATATCTTTCTTGCGGTCCACCACATAAAACCAGCCCTGTTCGTCCATGACCACAACGTCTCCGGTGAGAAAATACCCATCTTGAAACGCACTTTTCGTCGCTTCGGGTTTGTCCCAATAGCCGGAAAAAATCATCGGACCCTTGACCGCGAACTCCCCAGGCTCCCCGACACCGACTTCCCGACTGGGGTCCTCCAGATCCACCACCCTGGCCAGGCAACCCGGCACCGGAATCCCCACCGACAGGGCCCCGCTCCCCGGATCCACCGGCGCCCGGACCCCAAGCGGAACTGCGTGGGTCGGAGAATTGGTCTCCGTGAGACCGTAGATGTTATGGATGTATCCACCGAAGGCCCGTTCAAATTGCTCCACCAAGCTCGGGGCAATGGGGGCACCTCCACTGTAGTACTTCGACATCGAGGCCACGTTCGCCTCCTTGGCCTCGGGGGCGTTCATCAGGGCAATAAACGCCGTGATAGAGGCCACGGTCATGGTCGGCCGCCACCGCTGGATCATCTCCAGGGCCAAAGCGGCATCAAAACGATGAAACAAGACCAACGGAATCCCGGCCATGGCGGCCAGAGCGGCGTGGCCGACAATGCCTGTGATGTGGAACAAGGGAGCCAGCCCCAGCACCCCGTCTTCATCCGCCATCTTCATCCAAATCCTGTAGACATTTGCGTTATAGGCGACATTGCGGTGCAGGTTCATGGCGCCCTTCGGCCGTCCGGTTGTCCCGGATGTGTACACGAGATACGCAATATCTTCGGGACCCACCGCCACCCGGACTCCCGGGTCCGGGACCGTTTGGTTGAGGGCCGCAACCAAATCCACCGTCCCTGACGGGGGGGATTTGTCCGTCTGGTTCAAAAGCGGCGTCTTTTTTGCGACATCCTCGGAGACAAAATCTCTCTCGTGGGTGGTCACCACCTGCTGGATGTCCGTTCCCCCGATCACTTTCTCCGCATGGGCCGCGTAGAGCGAATCCAAAGCCACGAGAACTTTGGCCCCGGAGTCCTGGAGATGATATTCCACCTCTTTTGCTTTGAACATGGGGTTGAGAGGAACCACCGCTGCCCCGCGTTTCCAAGCTCCGTATTGGGCAATCAAGAATTGCGGGTTATTCTGTACATACACCGCCACCCGGTCCCCCTTGCCTACGCCCCAACCCGCCAGGAGCGTCGCGAAACGGGTCGCCAGATCATCCAGCTGTCCGTACGTGAGTGTCTGGTCAAAATAATGAACTGCCGGACGGCCCCCTGCCCTTTTGGCGCTCTTCTCAAAGGCGTCGATCATGCTGATTTCCGGCAGCGGAAGTTCTCGAGGCACAAAATCCGGGTACAACTTGAGCCAAGGCTTCTCCTCATAGACAGAACCCACGGCGCACCCCCCTCTCAGTTATCACGGATCCTTCACTTCACCGCCACGGGATTCACCGGCGCTCCGGTGCCGCGGTAGACTTTTAAGGGCGACCCGGCGTAAAGGAAGGCGTATTGGCCATCATCGGCGCAGTCCGCCGCCAAATCCTCCAGCCACAGGATTTCGTTAAAGAGCACTCCAAGATTTCGCATCAGGGCATTGTGCAGCACGAGCAGCGCTCCGGTCTTCGGGTCCACCGTCGTCTCGTTCGCGATGGTGTCCGTCGCAAGCACCGGGATTTCCATGGCATGAAACCATTTTACAAGCTCCGGGGAAAAAGCGAGACCCGGCTCATTGAACGAATCCCCATAAAAAGCCCCGGGCCCCTGTTCATAAAAGATTTTCAGCCAGCCGGTGCGTAGAACGAGAATGTCGTGCTTCTCGATGGTCACGCCCTGTCGCTCCGCACAGGCCAAAAGATCATCCAGCCCAAAGGTTTCGCCTCGATCCAGATAGGGCTTGCCCCGGTGTCGGGCGATGTCCACCTCCAGGTTCCGACTAGTCCCATTGTACCATAAAATTGTGATCTGTCTTGCCGCACTCCGTCCCCTTGCCCCACCCCGCCGGCAGATTGTTATAATAGAACTGATTTTCGAACGTCCGTCTGGTGTTCACCGACCGGCGGAATGCCAACCGAAACACGTAAGGAGATGTAAAGCAGTGGGATACGAACGGTGTTACGTGTGCGGCGCCGAAAACCCCAAGGGCCTTCATCTGCATTTTGAAAAATATGGCGAGGAAGGGGTCACCGCAGAATTCAACTCCGAAGAATGGCACGGCGGCTGGCCGGGGATTCAACACGGGGGCATCACCTGTGCGCTCTTGGACGAAGCGGCCGCTTATGTCGCCAATAATCTGGGGCTGATTACGGTCACTGCTAAACTCGATGTGGAGTTCCAAAACCCCATCCACTCTGGGGAGACGGTGCGCGTCGTGGCGTTTCCCGTGCGAAAAACCCGCCGGCTGATTGAAGCGGAGGCCCAGATCACCAGCTTGGACGGGGTCCCGAAGGCCCGGGCGCACGCCAAGATGATGGTGCTCAATCACACCCAGCTCCAGTCGATGGGACTAGAGGGACTGACGCCGGTCAACCTCGACCCCGACCGCTGACGTGCAGCCTGGAAACTGGCCCAGGACCGGTGTTTCGGGTCGCGAAAAAACCGGGCAGGGCCCGTAGATCTTACGGGTCCTCCCCGGCTCCGAGCGCTCGATCAATGGTCAGCCGTCACCCGACGAGGAGATCCAACGGGTGCTCCAATCCGCGTTTCACCATGGCCAAGAACTGGGCGGCTGGCGCACCGTCCACCACCCGATGATCGAAGGTGAGGCTAAGGGGGAGGAGGGTTCTTCGTTCCAAAACATCCCCGCAGTACACCGGAGCATCTTCCGCCCGCCCGACCCCGAGAATCCCCGTTTCCGGCGGATTCAGAATCGGGGTGAACCACTCGACCCCATACTGGCCGAGATTTGTCACCGTGAAGGTGGAGCCCGCCATCTCTGCGGAGTCCAGCTCATGATCCCGGGCCCGCCGGCTGAGCATGCGAATGGCAGCGGATAACTGGGCGAAGGACATTCCGCCGGCGTCTCGGATCACGGGAACCACCAGCCCTTTGTCCAGCGCCACGGCAATCCCGAGATGAATCAAAGAATGGATCTCCACCTGCCCCTCCACAAACCGACTATTCATCTCCGGATGCTCGCGAAGGGCTGCGATCGCCGCCCGAGCCACCAGGTCGGTCATCGTGGGTTTTTTTTCCTCACCCCACTCCTGGGCCAATTCTCGGAGTAGCCGCAACGCCTGGGTCACGTCCGCCCGGGCGGTAAGAGTAAGTTGCGCCGTCTCCAGCAAGCTGTTCTGCATCCGCTGGGCGATGACCTTTCTCATGCCGCGGAGCGGCACCCGGGAGACGTTCCCGGCATCCTCCGGTAACCACTGCGGCCCATGGGAGGACGCCTTCTCGGCGCCGGAGAAGGCCCCCATCCCACCTGTCGCCTCCGCCGTTGTGGTTTCGCCCGTGGCCATGGTGCCCTCCGTGGACGTGCCGGTGCCCCCCGCCTTACCAGTGCCCCGGGCCGCGTCGGGCCCGGCGACGTCCAGAGCCCGCATTTCACCGGCAATCCCCGACGGCGACGAGGCGTCGGCCACCGCCCGCTGGACGTCCTCTACGGTGATGCGGCCTCCGGGTCCGGTTCCGACGAGGGAAGAGGTGTCGATTCCGGCGGACCGGGCCATTTTCCGGGCCGCCGGAGAAATCTTGATTCGCTCCTCCCTCCTCAGTTCACTCGCCGGAGCCGCCGAGGCCGAAGCCGCCTCCAGTTTTCCTTCCATAGCCGTATTTGCCCGCTCGCCCGGTTGTCCCACGTAACCGATCACCGTGCCGTAGGGTACCACCCCTTCCTCCGGCACGAGAATTTCTAGGAGTACCCCGCTCGCCGGGGCTTCTATCTCGTATTCGATTTTTTCCGAGCTGACCGCGACAAGAGGCTCGCCTTTCTCCACAGGATCGCCCGGATGTTTATGCCACTGCATCACCGTTCCATTTTCCATACTCATGCCGAGTTTTGGCATGACGATTTCGACTGCCAAGGTGAATCCTCCTCCTCAAACCTCCGGGTCACGAGTGGGTCCCGAGCCCGCTATCACGAAGCCGTCACGATGGACTCATCCCCGAGAAGCTCCGATACGGCCTGGATGACCTTTTCCGGTGTCGGGAGGTAGAGATCCTCCAGAGTCGGGGAAAAGGGCACCGGCGTGTGCGGCGCCGTGATGCGTTTGATCGGGGCATCCAAACTATCAAATCCCTTCTCCGCCACTAGAGCAGCAAGATCGGACGCCACACTGCACCGGGGATTGGCCTCATCGATGACAATGAGCCGGTTGGTTTTCGCCACCGACGCCAGGATCGTCTCCTCGTCTAGGGGCGACAGACTCCGAGGATCCACCACTTCCACGTCCACCCCGGTTTTCGCCAGCCGTTCCGCCGCTGTCAGAGCCGTATGCACCTGTTTGCCGATGGCCACGATGGTCACGTCCTCGCCGGGACGCTTGATCTCCGCCTTGCCAAGAGGCACCACATGCCGCCCCTCCGGAACCTCGCCCTTGACGTTATACAGTGTTTTATCTTCAAAGTAGATCACGGGATCGTCGTCCTCAATGGCCGCCAGCAAAAGCCCCTTGGCGTCCGCCGGTGTGGAGGGCACCACCACCTTCAACCCCGGAATATGTGTAAAAATCGCATACAGACTTTGGGAATGCTGGGCCGCCGCCCGAAATCCCGCCCCGTGCATCGTCCGGATCGTCAGGGGCACCCGGGCTTTGCCGCCGAACATGTAGCGCAGCTTTGCTGCCTGATTGAGCAATTGGTCCAGGCACACGCCGAGAAAATCGTTGAACATTAACTCCGCCACCGGGCGCAGTCCCGTGGCGGCCGCCCCCACTGCCGCACCGATGAATCCGGCCTCGCTGATCGGCGTATCCAAAACCCGCTCCCGGCCAAACCGCTTTGCAAGGCCCTTCGTGACCCCAAGGACACCTCCCCAAGCCTCCTCATCCTGGAGATGATCCACCTGGGCACCGCCAGCCACATCTTCCCCCATTAGCACCACCGTTTCGTCAGCTTCCATCGCCGTCGCCAAGCCTTCGTTGATCGCCTCGGCAAAGGTGATCTGTCGACCCATCGGTATCCCTCCTCACAGAACTCGACCCGTTTTGCGCTGCCGAGTCAATAGGTCACATACACATCCGTAGTCAACTGGTCCGGATCCGGAAACGGACTTTCCTCGGCGAACTGCACAGCCCGCTCCACCCTGTCGCGCACTTGAGAGTCAATGGCCTCAAGCTCCTGTTCCGATATAAGCCCCTGCAATAGAAACTCCCGGAATCGCCGAATCGCGTCCCATTCCTGCAGATGCCGATTCCTCTCCTCGGCCGATTTATAGGTCTGGGCGTCCCCTTCAAAATGACCATAATTCCGATACGTTTTGCATTCGATTAAAGAAGGCCCTTCCCCCTCCCGGGCCCGGCGCACCGCTTCTCCGGCCGCCCGCCACACCGCCAGCACGTCTTTTCCGTCCACCTGTACGGAAGGTATGCGGTACCCCGCCCCCCGGTCCGCGATATGTTCGCAGCTTGAGGCATACGTAAAAGGCGTGGCTTCGGCATATCCGTTGTTCTCAGCCACAAACACAACGGGCAGTTTCCAGATCGCTGCCAGATTCAACCCTTCATGAAAGGTCCCCTGGTTGTTCGCCCCGTCGCCGAAAAAGCAAACCGCCACTCCCCCCGTCTTCTTTCTCTTGGCGGTCAAGGCCGCACCGCAGGCCAGGGGAAATCCGCCGCCCACGATCCCATTGGCACCGAGCATGCCCTTTTCTAGATCCGCGATGTGCATCGACCCGCCCTTGCCTTTACACAGGCCGGTGGATTTGCCGTACAATTCCGCCATCATCCCCTGCTCATCGCATCCTTTGGCGATACAGTGACCATGCCCCCGGTGAGTGCTGGTGATAAAATCCTTGTCACCCAAATGAGCACAGACTCCCACGGCGATCGCCTCTTCCCCGGCGTACAGATGGACGAAGCCCGGAATCTTGCCTTTGGCGAACAGCCCGTGCACCGTGTCTTCAAAAGTCCGGATCATCTGCATTCGTTCGTACATCCAGAGCGCCTGTTCTTTGGTCGGCGCCGCGTCCGCGGTCATCATCATCCCCATCCGTCGATCCCTCCCGACGTTCTTTATCCGGGATCGCCTCTCGTCGGCCTCCCCGGCGCATCCGATCGCAAAGGTCGTGCCAAATAGAAAAATACCGGATTTCTCCGGTACTTTCAGAACATCTCCAATCCGCGCCCCGGGGCGCCTCCGGCCCGCGTCTCACGCCGTCTCAAATTGTCCCATTCTGTCCCAACACGTTTCGCCAAGTGCCGCCTGATCTTCCCGAGTCAAACTGGTCTCACAATCCGAATTTCTGAATCCGGCGATACAGGGTACTGCGGGGCATGTGGAGCCTTTCCGCCGCCAACCGCACGTTTCCTTTTGTTTCTTGCAAGGCCCGCATAATCTCTTCTTTTTGAATTTGTTCCCGATAATTCAGCCTTCCCGATGAAGGGGCTCCGGGGTCACCGGTGGCAGCTGCACCTTCAGGTCCGGGGGCACCTGAATCCGGCAACCACGCCTCCCATTCCCCGGGACCGGCCACTTGAGCGCGTTCCAACAGGTTGAAAAGTTCCCGAACATTTCCCGGCCAATCGTACTGCATCCATTTTTCCATAATCCAGTGGGGAATCGACACTTCGTTATTGTGCTCGCGAAAAAAATACCGAACCAGGTGCGGAATGTCTTCTTTTCTCTCCCGCAATGGCGGTACCCGAATTGGGTACACGTACAGCCGGTAAAAGAGGTCCTCGCGCAGCCGTCCCCGCTTCACCTGTTCCCGGAGATTGTGATGCGTGGCCGCAATCACTCGCACATCCACAGGAACCTCCTTGGAGGATCCCAGGGGTGTCACCCGACGTTCCTGAAGCACCCGGAGAAGGGCCACCTGCATGGCCGGAGTGATGTCCCCGATCTCATCCAAGAAAAGGGTTCCCCCGTGGGCCTGTTCAAACTTGCCTTTGTAACCCTGCTTCCTGGCCCCGGTGAACGCCCCCTCCACATATCCGAACAATTCACTTTCGAGCAGTTCTTCAGGAATCGCTCCACAGTTCACGGCCACAAAAGGGCCACCCCTCCGAGCGCTGTTGGCGTGAATGGCCCGGGCGACCAATTCTTTCCCCGTTCCCGTCTCTCCTTCGATACACACCGTGACATCCGTTTTGGCCACCCTCTCCACCTGACGAAGAACCGCCCGGAACGCCGCACTCTCTCCGATTTGACCCGGGAACTCGATCTCCGGAGCTCGGGGACGGGGCGATTGCACCACCCTGTATACCCCAGAATCGGGGTTTCCCAGGCAGATGATCGATCCCAGCGTCCGGTCGAACCCCGAATCCCTGACAGTTACCGGGCGTTTCACATGGATCCGGGCGCCTGTTTCCTGCAGCTGTTCCAATGTCCGTACCGACTCTCCGCCGACATGCCGCCGCAGGGCCGGGCTCAACCACACCAGCGAACCATCCGCATCACAGACGGCGGTCAGTCCATCCCTTAGAGAAAGAGAGGGGTCCTCCAGGGTCATATGAAGGAGAGTCATCCGATCCCTGTGTTGATCCAAATGAAGCTGCCGTTCAATGGCGTAGGCCGCAGCGGTGACTGTCGCCAGGGCCAAGGGGTGCGCCTGCTCCACGGGGCCGGAGACATCGAGAATCCCGAGCAGATTGCCCCGGTCATCCCGAATCGGTGCGGCGGCGCACACCCATGGGTGGGAAGCAACAGCATAATGCTCAGCGCCGACGACCATGATCGGTTCGCCCGTCGCCAAGGCGGTGCCGATGGCGTTCGTCCCCACCTCCGACTCCGTCCAACGGGCTCCTTCAACGAATTGAATGCCGTCCGCCCGACGCGCCATTTCTCGATAACCTTTTCGAAATAACACGAATCCTTCGGCATCAATGAGTAAGATCAGGTGCTTGGTGTCCTCAATGTAATGATACAAATCCTCCAGATACGGTGCCGCAGCCCGCAAAAGCCGATCCCGGGCCATCCTCCGATCCTCCAACTCCCCTCGGCTGAGAATGGTCCGGCCGGATCCACCGAAAGGGTCCACTCCTTCCCGGCGGCAGCGCCGCCAAGACTCAGCAATCCGACCTCCAATGCGGGCTTCATCCAACACTCCCTCCCGAACAAACCTCTGCCACATGCCCATTGAACCGCCCCTGTGGAGCATCACGACCACTCCTTCCTGTCGTGATTGCAAGGCGATTTTATTATATCAGATGGCATTGAAGATTGGGCGGGTTGGTCCTTTCAATAAAATTGGCCCGGTGCCGGGTTCGGCCGGCCGGGCCAGGTCGATGAGGATGGGCTTTCTCGAACTTCTTTTCTTCGTTCCTACCAGAAAAATCCTATCGGTACAACCACCCCGATAGTGAAGGCGGGAACAAAGAAAAATCCGCCAAAAAACTGTGCGGGGACTGTGTCCATTCGAAACACGGAGTCGGTCCCCACGCTCCCTTCGCGGGCCGCCCCTGTCGGCGGGGTGCTCCCGGATACGCTTTGACTGGGATTGGTCTGTTCCGGGCGCAGGGATCCATCGGCGTAAACCAGATTCGTGCGGTTCTGACCCGGCGCAGAGGCCCAGACACCGCCCGGCTGGTAAAGCACCAACCCGTCCGGCCGGGCTTCGTGCAACACCCCGCGATACACCCGGCCGCTGTAACAACGCACAGCAACCCAACGCCCCAAATAACGGCTGTACGCCGCTGCTCCGGCGAAAGCCATCATCCATCACCTCCCGCGGTCCTGCTGCTCTATCCTATGTCCTTTCCGCGGGACGGGGCCTCAACTTCAGCGGAAAAATAAAGGAAGCCCCGTCAAGTCCCGGCCGCCTCGACTTCTTTGCGTCAGCGGTCGTCCCCGGTGGTTTTTCTTCTCGGGCGCAGATCGTGCAGCAGCTTCATAAGCGCGCGCTTCTCGATCCGCGACACGTAGGAACGGGAAATCCCCAGTTCTTCGGCGATCTCCCGTTGGGTTTTTTCTTCGCCGTTTTGAAGGCCGAACCGGCCGCGGATCACTTCCTGCTCCCTCTCATCCAACTCCCGGAGTTTTTCGTAAATCTGATGTTTCTCCAGCTTCATCTCGACAATGTCCACAACATCATCGGCATCACTGCTCAGAATATCCAACAGCGTCACTTCATTGCCCTCTTTATCCGTTCCAATGGGGTCGTGGAGGGACACATCCTTGCGCGTTTTCTTCAGGGCTCGGAGATGCATGAGGATCTCGTTTTCGATGCAGCGGGCAGCATAAGTGGCCAATTTGGTCCCCTTGTGGGGTTGAAAACTTTCAATGGCTTTGATCAGCCCGATTGTGCCGATGGAAATCAAATCCTCGGTGTCCTCGCCGGTGTTTTCGAATTTCTTGACTATATGGGCCACAAGCCGTAAATTGTGCTCGATCAGCAGGTTGCGCGCCCGTTCGTCTCCCTCGGCCATCTGTTTTAGGTATTGTTCTTCTTCTTCTTCAGACAGTGGATGGGGAAACGCACTATTTTTGATATAGGAGACAAACAGGGCAATCTCCCGCACCACCAGGGCCAACAGCGCCGTCAATCCGGCCACTGGACCACCTCCCGTCCCCTGGGAACCCGGCGCGAAAAGGCTCCGGTTTATGTATATGCGGGGCGGGCAGGGGGGTGACCTGGCGGACAGGCGCCCTCATCACCAGGAACCAACGGCCGGAGGACTACCATCTGTTAGCCGCAGCCCCGGTGCCACAGAATCGTCACAGGAGCCTTTTTCGATGTCCCGTTTTCCCCGAACCTTCAGCACGAATCCCATCGGCGTGGTGAGTTCGGCATGGCTATCTACGATCGCGTGCCGTTTAGGACACGCTTCGAACCAAGCTCCTCATGCGTTCTTGCCGTTTCTCCCGCCCCCTCCCCAATGCCATCGCCAGCATCACGCACAAAGCCAAGCCGCAGCGTAACCGCATCTTCCCCAGCCCTCGAACGGTGTGCCGTTCAAACCCAAACGAGACGTCCAATCGGCTGTTCACCCGTTCCACCGCGGCCCTGTGCCTGCATTCCTTGGCCCATTTGTAGCTCTCCCGTGCAATCGGGGTGAATATCCGCCGGTCCACCGCGAGCGCCACCCAGGTGGACGATGTGGTTCGGGCGCTTGGGCTGGACGGCATCAGCAAAAGTGAAGTCTCTCGTTTGTGTAAGCAACTGGATGAGGACATCCAACAGTTCAAAGGGCGGCCGCTGGAACGGGAATATCCGTATGTCTGGCTGGACGCCACCTTCCCCAAGGACAAAGACAATGCCGCCACACTCTTGACACAAACGGTGATTTTACGCCACTTGACGAGACTTGACCAAACAGGACGTCGTCTGGTTCACTCTAGCCGCGCACCGGAGTCCGACGGCGGCACGATCCAGGACCGCGCCCGGAAGTACCAGGAAAATTTGGCGATGTAACTAGACTGTCCGCCTTGTCCCCCGTAGACCGATTTTCATAAGGTGTAGCAGGCTGATACGAAAGGAGGTCGACCGTGGTGTTCAGTCCCTTTACCCGCTGGGCGATTGTGTTCCTTATCATCTTCGTGCTGTTCTTCCTCCTTGTACCGTGGTACGATGGTGGATCATATGCTTCGGCCAGCGCTTACTCCGGCGGCGGATACTGATACTGATTCGCAGTAGCTTTTGTTTGGCAGCCCAATGAGTCGTAGTACTAGCACCTCCTCGTTCACCTCCTGGAACGGAATTTCTCCGGCGGACCGCCGAGAAGAGGCGATCTCCTTCAAGGGGCCGCCTTTTCTTTGCGATCTTGGGCGGGCCAGTCAGAATCCTGTCTTACAAGATTGACAAACTACTCATCTTTTTTCGGGCGCGAGAGAAACATCAACCTGCCTTCTTTGCCGCCAGCGCCCGGTCGATGATGATGGACGCATCGCCGGCCGTCAGATCTCCGGGCGGCAGGGGCACCTTCAAACGTTTCAGCAAAGCCAGCTGTTTGGGCGTCGCCGGCTTGAACTGCCACGGCTGGCGAAAATACTTGCTTACAACTTCTTCTTCCGATTCGCCCATGACCACGCTCCGCACCTTGGCCTTTTCCGCCGTCCACGCCTTCATCACCCGCAGGTGGGCTTCGATGCACCAACTCGCCTCAAATCGGTTCAGGCCGGAAATTTCATCCATCGGCCACCCGAACCCGACCAACGCCGAGGCTTGCCCCGGCGTTGACCGCCCATTGGGATCGTCCCGCCACCGAAGCAGGTACTCCGAGACCTAGTAGTCATACCGGTCGGCATCCTGCGGCAACTCTTCCAGCTCGTCCAGAACCGACCGCCAGTCATAATCCGGAAGCCGCTGCATCTCCACAAAGTCCATGAACAGGTCCTCGACCGCCTCCACCTGGATGCCCGGGAACACGTCTGTGATGAATTTCCGGGTCTCCGAAATCCCGTGTTCCTCTTCCAGCATCGCCTCGCCCGATTGTGCCGATAGAAATCAAATCTTCGGTGTCCTCGCCGGTGTTTTCGAATTTCTTGACTATATGGGCCACAAGCCGTAAATTGTGCTCAATCAGCAGGTTGCGCGCCCGTTCGTCTCCCTCGGCCATCTGTTTTAGGTATTGTTCTTCTTCAGACAGTGGATGGGGAAACGCACTATTCTTGATATAGGAGACAAACAGGGCAATCTCCCGCACCAACAGGGCCAACAGCGCCGTCAAGCCGGCCACTGGACCACCTCCCGTCCCCTGGGAACCTGGCGCGAAAAGGCTCCGGTTTATGTATATGCGGGGCGGGCAGGGGGGTGACCCTGTCCGGCCCCGTACCTGAAAGAGGCAACTGAGATGACTTCGAAAAATGATCCCGACCAAAGAAACGTCGAGGTGATCCAAAGGCGCATGACCTTCATGGTGGAACCAGATGCTCAGGCCTCGGACGCATCGAGCTCAAGATACCGCGTTTGCCCGTGGAATACCACGAGAGGTTCTCGTTTGCGGATGTAGCGTGGGCATGAAAAAAGGGGGATTCCCCCCTTGTGCACCTAAATACCAAGATACACAGTCCCGTTGCGGTATTTTCCCAGCAGATTCAAGAATTGGACAAGCGCCGTTCTTTCATCGTAACTCCACCCACGGCCCAGTGCTCTTCCGCAATTTCATAAATGGCGATTCGAATCGCCTCCCGGGATCCCCCCAAACTTCGATGGACGGCTTCAGTGACCTCCTCGATCAGCCGCTTTTTAATGGCCGGCGACCGACCTTCCAGTATGTGTATTTGAATCAACGGCACATTCTCAACCCCTTTCGCAGTCCCGACCCTTGCCTCCCCCTTCCGGCCATCGACCGGGAAGGGCAAGATGCGGCATTTCAGTCTACGGCAAGTTCAATGATTCCCATCCCGTCAAAGATGACTTGTATCCAATCTCCCGCCTTCACCGGCACGGCCTCGGTGATACCCCCGGTCAACACCACCGCTCCGGCTTCAATGATTTTCCCGACGCGGGACAGCATCTGCGCCAACAGAATCACCGACCGCACCGGGTGGCCCAGTACCGCCGCCCCCGCTCCGGTCACCACGGCCTCTCCATTCTTGCGCACCGTGACCCCCACCTCGTCGAGGCGAATCCCGTACGGGAGGTACACTTGCTCACCCACGTAGAATTTTGCCGAGGACGCATTGTCGGCCACTCCGTCCTCCAAAGTAAACGAAAAATTTTCGTATCGGCTGTCGATCACTTCCAAAGCCGGCATGACGCACTCTGTAGCGGCCCACACATCCCGGGCCGTCACATGCGGTCCTCCCAAGTCGTGCTTGAGAATAAAGGCAAATTCAGGTTCTACCCGTGGATGAATCAGGCCGGCAAGGGACAGACGCGGCTTTCTCAATTCCATGGACGCCATCAGCCGTCCGTAAACCGGTTCATCGACTCCCACCGAAATCTGTTTCGCCCGGCTGGTCAACCCCATCTTCCACCCGGTCGGACGATCTCCCCGGGCCTCCGCCGCTTCCACACAGAGCGCCTGAATGCGATACGCATCCTCCACCGTTAGGTCAGGATATTCCGCGGTCAGCTTTTTCATCGGACGTCCCGACAACTGATGTTCCATCACCCGCCTGGCCAATTGCGATAAATCCACCCACTTCGTCCCCCCTACATCCGACTTTCTTGCAATCCTCCGGCTCCCACCGTTGGGGTCGCACGTTTTGCCAATTCCGCCGCCACATCCACAATCATATCTTCCTGACCGCCCACAACCTTCCGTTTCCCCAGTTCCACCAGAATATCCCTAGCATCCACATTGAACTCTTCCGCAGCCTTAAACGCGTGCAACAAGAAGCTGGAATACACACCCGCGTAGCCCATGGTGATGCTGGCCCGATCCGTTTGCACGGGACGGATCATCCGCGGACGGACAATATCTTCCGCCGCATCCATGGCCACATAAAGATTGATTCCGGTCTCGATTCCGGCTTTCTCCGCGACGGCCGCCAGCAACTCCAACGGCGTATTCCCCGCCCCGGCTCCCAGCCCGGCCAGGCTGGCGTCGATCCTCGTCGCGCCCGCCTCCACCGCGGCCAGGGAGTTGGCCACCGATACTCCCAAATTATTGTGGGCATGGAATCCGACTTCCACATCCGCATCCAGAGCTTCCCGCAAGGCCGACACTTTTTCGCGCACCTCATCCATGAGCATGGCCCCGGCCGAGTCGACCACATAGACCGTTTGAGCGCCGTACGAAGCCATTTTTTTGGCTTCCTCGACCAAAACGGACGCGGCGACGCTGTGGGCCATCATCAAGAAACCGACCGTTTCCAATCCCAGTTTTCGCGCCTCGCCAATGTGCTGCTCCGACACATCCGCCTCGGTGCAGTGGGTCGCCACCCGGATGACCCGGATCCCCCAATCCACCGCCCGCTTCATATCTTCGACGGTGCCGATCCCCGGCACGAGCAATGCCGCGACCTTGCTCCGCCGGACCGCCCCGCACACCGCCCGCAGGTAGTCCTCTTCGGTTTCCTTCGAAAATCCATACTGGATCGAACTGCCTCCCAAACCATCACCATGGCTCGCTTCAATGATCGTCACCCCCGTGTGATCCAAAGCTTCGGCAATGACCCGCGCGTCCTCCACACTGAACTGGTGGCGCACCGCATGCATACCGTCCCGGAGCGACACATCGGTGACCCGGATCTTTTGTTTCTCCACCTTTCGTCCCCCTTACCGTTGCACCATTGATCGGTTTTTTGCAAACTCTTCGCCCACCTTGGTGGCGGCCGCCGTCATGATGTCGAGGTTTCCGGCATACACCGGCAGAAAATCACCCAATCCTTCCACCTCGATCGAGATGCTGACCACACGGTCGCGGTAAATCGGCTCCCGGTTCAACCGATACCCAGGAACAAAGGTCTGGACATGTGCCACCATTTCCCGGATGGACCGGTCGATGGCTTCGTGGATGTGGCTTCCCGTCTCATCAATCAGGCAAGAGACCGTGTCGCGCATCAGAATCGGCGGCTCCGCCGGGTTCAGAATGACAATGGCTTTCCCTTTACGGGCTTGCCCGATCACCTCTAACGCTCTCGCCGTCGTCTGGGTAAACTCGTCAATGTTCTGCCGCGTTCCCGGACCGGCGCTCTTGCTGGCCACCGTGGCCACGATTTCCGCATAAGACACCCCGACCACACGACTCACGGCTCGGACCATCGGAACCGTGGCCTGACCGCCGCAGGTGACCATGTTCACGTTCGGGGCATCCAGGTGTTCCCCCAGGTTCACAGCCGCGATCACATACGGTCCCACGGCGGCCGGAGTCAGATCAATCGTCTGGATTTGTGCTTCCCGCAACCACTTCGAATGTCTGACATGAGCTTTTGCGCTGGTGGCATCAAACACGAGATCCGGCCGCACCCCGCGCTCCAGCGCCGCTTTCAATCCGTCCGCCGACGTCTCCAGACCCAATTGATGGGCCCGCCTCAGCCCTTCCGATTCCGGGTCGATTCCGATCATCCATCGTGGTTCGATCCATTTGCTGCGCATGAGTTTGAACATCAGGTCTGTGCCGATATTTCCCGACCCGACAATTGCAGCCGTTGCCTTTTTCATTCAGCAGCCTCCCGTGTCAAAACTTGTGTGTCCACGAAACCCAGTCGCCCAAAGGACGCGGTGTACCACGCTCCCGCCTTCACGGTGACCGCCGCACTGATCGCACCTGACAACACCACGTGTCCGGGCTGAAGAATCGTTCCGAATTCCGCCAATTTGTTGGCCAGCCAGGCAACCCCAATCGCCGGGTGTCCCAGCACCGCCGCACCGGTACCCGTCTGCACCATTTCGCCGTTTTCATACAGAACCATCCCCACCCGTTCCAACCCCGCGTCGGTCACCCGGGTGGGCCGGTTTCCCAAGACAAAACAGCCGGACGAAGCGTTGTCCGCCACCGTATCAGGAAGCCGAATCCGCCAGTTCTCGATGCGGCTGTCGACAATTTCGATAGCGGGCACCACATACTCTGTCGCCTGCAGCACGTCATGGAGGCCAAGACCGGGCCCCTTTAGTTCTTTTTTCAAGACAAAGGCAATCTCGGCCTCAACCCGCGGCTGCAGGAGCGGGTGCTTCACCGGCACTCCCGAGGGATATTGCATCGACTTCAGCAGGTGACCGTAATCCGGCTCCCTGACCCCCATCATTTCCTGCATGGGACGGCTGGTGAGGCCGATTTTGTGCCCGACGATCCCATCTCCCGCGGCAAGCTTACGATGAATAAGCGCCAGTTGAATCTGATACGCTTCTTCAACGGTGACTCCGGGTTCCTGTTCGGTCAGCGGTGGGATCGGGGAGCGATCCTGTTCTGCCAACAGCAGCCTTTTTGCCCATTTTTCTACTCTCTCCGGGTGCACCCTTTTGTCCTCCTCACAGCTTTACACACACATTGGTCAATTCCGTAAAGAATTCAAAACTGTGTACTCCGCCCTCCCTGCCGATCCCGCTTTGCTTCATTCCACCGAAAGGTGTTCGGAGATCCCGCAAAAACCAAGTATTGATCCAGATGACTCCCGCCTCGATCTGGGCGGCCACCCGATGGGCCCGCTTGAGATTCGTTGTCCAAATCGTCGCGGACAGCCCATAATCGGTGTCGTTCGTTTGTTCGATCACTTCTTCCTCGGAATCGAAGGGTTGAACCGTGATGACCGGCCCAAAAACTTCGTGGCGGACAATCTCACAATAGCGATCCACGTCCACGATCACAGTGGGCTCCAGGTAATACCCGCGTTTCAGATGAGCCGGCCGGCCGCCGCCAATGAGAATTCGCCCCCCGTCCGCGACGGCCCGCTCGATAAACCCTTCCACGCGCAGGAGGTGTTCTTGGCTGATCAATGCCCCCACATCCGTCCCCGTATCCATGGGATCTCCCACGGTCAGGGAGGCGATTCGATCCGTCATGCGCCGCAGGAACTCATCATAGAGAGGACGCTCCACGTATACCCGCGACCCGCACAAACACAGTTCCCCCTGATTGGCAAAACTTGAGCGGATCGTCGTTTCCACCACATCCTCCAGGTCCGCGTCGGCGAAGATGATGTTGGGGTTTTTCCCCCCCAGTTCAAAGGACAATTTTTTGAGATTGGAAGCGGCCGCACGCATCACCGCCTTTCCCGTAGCGGTTTCCCCTGTCAGAGAAACCAAGTCCACATTCGGGTGTTCGGTCAGTGCCGATCCAGCCGCATCGGGCCCAAATCCGTGCACCACATTGAGCACTCCGTCGGGCAATCCCGCCTCCTGACAGATCTCCGCCAATCTGGTCGCGGTCGTGGGCGTCAACTCCGCCGGCTTGATCACACACGTGTTGCCCGCCGCCAAACATGGTGCCACTTTCCATGTCAACAAAAACAAAGGAGCATTCCAGGGAGAAATTAAGCCGGCCACCCCGACCGGCCTGCGCAACGCATAGTTGAGCGCCACATCGTCCATCTGAAACGCTTCGGTGCCGAGGCCTTTGACAAAATCCGCGAAAAACCGGAAGTTATACGCCGCTCGGGGTATATCCAGAGTCCTGGAAAGTTGAAGGGGCTTACCGGTATCCAGGGTCTCGAGCCTCGCGAGCTCCTCCGCCCTTTCCTCGATCAGATCGGCAATCCGATGCAGGATCTCCGAACGTCGGGCCACCGGCGTGCGCCCCCATTCTTTAAAAGCTCTCCGCGCGGCGGACACCGCACGGTCGATCTCATCTCTCCCTCCTTCCGCCACCTCGGCAATGACTTCCTCCGTGGCTGGATTGATGTTTTGAAATCGCCTGCCGTCTTTGGACTCGACAAACTCTCCGTCAATAAAGTGGCGTAACACTTC
The DNA here is from genome assembly GCF_002804065.1 of Kyrpidia spormannii. NCBI lineage: Bacteria > Bacillati > Bacillota > Bacilli > Caryophanales > Alicyclobacillaceae > Kyrpidia > Kyrpidia spormannii. The sequence continues at coordinate 2,043,110 of NZ_CP024955.1, forward strand.
CATTCCTCTCATCCCTCGTTCTTTTTTTCCGTCTTCCGGGACTTTGTCCCGGAAGACGGAAATCTATTTCTCGATACGTATCATCAAATCCGACAACGGCTTGGTTCGGCACGCCAGGACATATCCGCGCTCTTTCTCTTCGGGGGTGAGCACCTTCACAGAACATTTTCCAAGTTCATATCGGCCGCTTTCGACACGCACCTTGCAGAAACCGCATCCGCCTCCGAGGCAACCGCGCTTGATCGCACGGATGCCCTGATTCAAAGCCTCGGACAATAGGTTCTCATCCTGTCGGCACGTGTACTCCGTTTGCTGATCGGACACCATCACACGATACCTGGGTTTCATCCCGCACCCCAACCCTGTCAGGATCAAGTGAACACCGTGCTGAACCGCTCGTTGCTTTCCCCTCGGTGATAAAAAATTCCTCTGGTGAAAAACCGTTCTTCCGTCCACGTGACCGGAATAAAGTCGGGCCCGGGTGCATACCCGCCGGAGAACACCTCATTGCGGTTCCCGGACGGATCGAAGAAATAGATCGTCAAGCCCCGGGTTACCCCGTGGCGGGTTGGGCCTTCATCATGGGCGATATTATTTCGGGCCAGCCAGTCACCGGCTCTCAAAACATCATCCCAACTGTTCAAGGCAAAGGCGAAATGGTGCAGCTTGGCGTCCGGCCCCTTGATCACCGCGATATCGTGGGTGGTGTTGGTGCGAAACAGAAATGTGGCCGTTAATTCTTCTTGCAGGATGACTTGCTCGCTCATATGAAAATCCAACACATTCATCAAAAGATCGGTGGTTCCTTTGACATCGTCGCCGGAAATCAACAGATGATCCAGATGCGGCGGGGCAATGCCCTTTAAATTCGCGGGATAAGGATCCGGGTTCAGTTTTAAACCGTTGCCAGGACGTTCAATTTCATGGTATAATTCCATGACTTGACCGGTCGGAAGGGTGAATCGAATCGCCTGCCCTTCCGCCAGTCGTTCTCCTTTCGACACCCGGCCCACGCGCACTCCGTACTCTTCCAACGCTTTCTCGAAGCGATCCAATTCTTCTTCCCTACGCACCTTGAAGCCCACGTGCACCAGTCCGGGATGATCCGCCTCCACAAGAATCAGGCTGTGATGATCGTCCTCGTCCCAAGCTTTGAAATAAGCCCTTCCGTTCTCTTGAGCCATCAATTGCAATCCCATGACATTGCTATAATAGTCGATGCTTTGTTTGAAATCGGTGACCCGTACCTCGACTCTTCCGAGGCGCATGACACCCATAATGATCTCTCCTTTCGATATGTCCACAGATTTGTTAATATCCCTATTTCTTCAATTTCTGAAGATGAATGTTGACATCGTCCGGATTGATGAGGTCCTCCACCGTCCAGCCATCCAAATCGTACTCACCCATCATCGTCTCGGCGAGTCCGACATATTTGTCCACATCCTGCATGGATTGGGCAAACAGCAAGGTTTCCAAGCGAATGTTCTCGTAATTTCCGGCATAGTTTCGCTCATAAAGCTCATGACGGCTGCCGAATTCGCTTCCCACGGCATCCCAGAGCGCTTTCATCACCTTCATCTTGGAAACGGCGTCATGCCCGTTTGATCCCCGCAGATACTTGTCCAGATAAGGACGAATCTCGGGGGTTTTGAAATCCACCGCATTGGAATTCATGTATACCAAGGCACTGGCCACATCCGTTTCGACAATCTCTTTGATACGGGGATAGGCCATGGGGGCAAAGACGCGATAGGCTTGTCCATGGCGAACGTCCGGATTGACATATTCTCCAATCCACGGAACGGGAGCGTGGGCCATGGCCTCGGTAATCGAGTAAAACAGGTGTCTCCAGGCGATCACCTCGCCCAGCCGGGCCTGCACACCGCGAAAATCTTTTGCTCCGGTTGACTCAAGCGCCTTCATGAGCAACCCGGCAATGAGTTCGAGTTTTACGACAAGTCGAGTGCAGCCGTGGAACGTAAAGCGCGGGACAAACCCCGACATCGGAACAAACTGGTTCGCTTTCTCCACGTCGCGATAAATGAACACGTTTTCCCATGGGACGAAAACATTGTCGAAAACCAGCACGGCATCATTCTCGTCCAAACGGCTCGACAACGGATAATCGAAGGGACTGCCCATCACGGCGGCTGTGTACTCGTACGAGGGACGGCACAACAACTTCACTCCCGGGGTGTCCATGGGAACGATAACCGTCAGGGCAAACTCTTCTTTCTGAACCGGCAGTGTTCCATAAGGTGCCATAAAGTTTGCGTGGGTCAGAGCGGATCCGGTTGCCACCACTTTGGCGCCGCTGACGTATATACCGCCATCCGTTTCTTTTGTCACGTGCATAAACACGTCGCCCACTTCATGTGGAGGCTTGTTTCGGTCCACCGGAGGATTCACGATCGCATGGTTCAGAAACAGTACCTGTTCCTGGGCGCGCTTGTACCACGCTTTCGCATTCTCGTCAAATGGTTTGTAGAATTCGGAATTGGCACCCAAAGTCCCCAGAAAACTCGCTTTATAGTCCGGACTGCGTCCCATCCATCCATAGCTGATTCGTTGCCAAGCCATAATGGCATCCCGGGCCGCAACCAGATCCTGGGCACTTTTGGGAGCTTTGAAAAACGGGTGCGTCTTTCCTCCGTTGCCCGTGTCGGTGTCGGTCAGAAGGACATCCTGATACTTGGGATCATGAAGGACATCATACATCCGCGCGAGCATTCTTGCCGAGTTGCGAAACGCGGGATGGGTGGTTACATCCTTGACGCGTTCTCCATAAATCCAAACTTCCCGGCCGTCGCGCAGACTCTCCAGATACTCCTGTCCGGTCATGGGGCGACTCAAAGTTGCATGAACTGCCATTGGATCATTTCCCCTTCCATATCTGAGTGTCTTTCTTCCCCTATCCCATCAGTTTTTTGGTTTTGTGCCTTTCTGCCATCACCTCCACCCGGAATTCCGGACATCGCGACGAGCTCCCCCTCCACAACGTCTCCGTTTTTGCTGCGGCGGCGCCCCTGGCTGCACACCTTACCCCCTCTCTCCGGCGGCAGCTGGAATCCCAAAATTCCCGGTGAAAAAGATTAACGGTGAATCCTCGCAATAATCGAACCCCACGATCTCCCCGACGTACAGAACGTGGTCTCCCCCATCGTACCTGCGCCATGGAACACACTCCATCCATGCAAGAACCGGGGACAACCTCGGAGCCCGCTCCCCCCTCTCCCAGGCAAACGAAGCGTCTTGTTGGGGTCTGCCCGCAAAATTCATCGCCACCGCACGTTGGTGGGAGGCAAGAACATTGACCACAAAAGGGGCACCGTCCAGCCGACTGCAAGCTTTGGCCTGTCGAGCGATGGACACCAACAGCAACGGCGGCTCCAAAGACACCGACGTGAAGGAGTTGACCGTAATTCCGTGAGGTTCCCCGCCGAACTCATATGTAACCACCGTCACACCCGTGGCAAATCGTCCAAAACAGTACCGCAATTCCCTTGTATCCATCGTCTCCCCCCATATTCTCAGGCCCTGTTCAATCATATATCATATATGATATATGATTGAACAACCCTTATTATTCTGTTTCTATCGCTTACTTTCAACCGGCTTAACAGATCATATTTTTTCAATATCTCTTGATCGCTTTTCATTTCTACGGTTTACCGCTCTTTTCTTCATTTTTCGTAACGCATACCTGAAGAGAAACCGACGCAGAGGTTCATCTATGAGGGCGGACCGTGGCGGAAACTGTCGGGGAGGGCAGCCGAAATCCCGCGCTCATCAAAAAAAGCCCGACACCGGTCATCTGGATGATAACCGGCGCCGGGCTAGGCGGATCCAAACCGAAGCAAGGGACGGGAACGAACGGGACAAACATTCGAACAGCGGTCCATCACGGGAACGGGGAGCGACACCTAGGTTTTGATGGCATCCGACTGGTGAGCCATCTCCTGTACAAACGACATATAGCCGCTCATGGACCTTTCTTTTTGCAACCTCGTCAACCGTTCGAGTGCATCTTCGTCGCGATTCCGCAGCGCTTGGATCATGGCCCGGTGTTCTTGCTGAGACGTGTGCATAGACGCCGGGTTATGAATAAACACCCATCGGGAGCGTGCACAGCGTTCCCATACGCCCATTACGATACGAAACAGTTCTTTCCACGGAGAGAGTTCATAAAGGGAACGATGAAACTCATAGTTCAGACGGCTGAACTCGGCCGCATCGTTCTGTTCAATCGCTTCATCCATGCCGTCGACCAATTGCTCCAATCGGCCAATATCTTCATCGGTCACCCCGCGAACGGCGGTGCGGGCAAGAATGGGCTCCAGAGCTAGACGAATCGTAAAAAGCTCGGAAAATTCCTCAACCCGTACAGGAGCCACCCTTGCACCGACAAAGGGGGTATTCTCCACCCAGCCCTCCGCCTCCAGTCGACGAATGGCTTCCCGGACCGGGATCGAACTGGTTCCAAGATCTTTCGCCAATTGATCCACCACTAGGCGTTCCCCCGGGGGGAGTTTCCCCGCCATCATCGCCTCTTTCAGTTGTTCATATACCCATTCCGTACGCGTTGTCGGCATTCTCACTTCGTTTACCCTCACTTTAGAAAATCGCCCGTTCCCGATGTCGGTCAAACCCATGCCGGGCAGAAAGCTCTCGCGAGATACTTTGACAAAAACCGATCTCCGGCAAGCACTCCGTGGAGAACATCGGAATCCTTCCCGCTTCGTCGCTGAGTTACTTTTATAATACTATCGAAGAACGCACAGCCCTACAATATGATCGTCATAAACCTTTGTATGGAGGAAGGGGCGGTATCCGGCATACGAGTGCCTCATCGAACGGCCCCGCGGCCAGGAATTCGGAATGGCTCGGAGACAGGCGGTCTTCTGGATAAAACAAACTGCCTCCGCCCCGGATCTCCCCTCCCCCGTCGATTACACCACGACGCTCCTTTGACGAACGAAGTGGCACGCGAGGCGGAAACACGGGCGATTTCTCCAGGTTCGGCAGCTGGACCCAGGGGGATGGCAGCGGTGTTTGTTTTTCGACTTCTCGTGCAGTTCTGTCCAAACGTTTCTCCTTGAGAGATGCTTTTGGTCCGGGCGCAGTAAATGACGCGAGTTCCCTCCGCCCACGAACTCCAAACTGCTCTTCTCCTTTCCGAATGTGAACATCATCCATCTTCTTCATGAGCCATCCGTCAAGATAGACCTCTTGGCAAATTCCTGAACCTATCTCTGGGCCAAAAGACGGTCGGAGGGAAACGCCACAACCGGGCGGCAATTGTTCCTATGCGGCAAAATTCGTCTCAGCCCCCTTTCCCCATTCTCCACAGTAGAACAACATCATAAAGTCCGCCATCGGGCCCCTCTTTGCCACAGAATCGTCACAGATTTGGGCGGGTTTTTCTGTTGTACTACACTTTACGAATATCCCGGTCGGTGTTATACTACAGTCAACAACAGAGAACGACCGGAGGGGACCACGATGATCGCGGTGATGGAATTTTATACGAAAATCCCAAAAAAACAGTGTACCGTCTGTGGGAAAGAATTTGAAGAACAATGCGAATCCTATGCCACCGAGTGTGAGCACTGCATCAACGAAGTGCAGGCCCAAGAATAAAAAATCTATGGTCAATCACCTCGGAGAAACGTAACATCGCCCGGGCACCCCTTGTGCAACCGGGCGACTTTTTTTGGAGAACTCTTGGACAGCTGCAGAATCATTTGGGAGATAAACGAATGATGCGCCAGGGAGAGCTGTCCACCTGGTGGCCGGCCACCCGGGTCTGCACCTCCACCATCCAACTTCCGGTGTCCGCGAGCCACGCATCCGGAAACGAAAGCCACAACACGTCTCCGCGAATCATGACACCGGGGGGAATCGCATCCGACGGAGCAGATCCGGGCAGAACCGTGGGCACCCCGCCCCGCACAGCAAGATCGACCCGCCTCACCCCCACCTTTTGGAAGAGACGCAGGTGAAGCTCGTAAGAGACAGCCGAATCAATCCGCCTCCGGGTCTGGATGCCGATGTACCAGCGGCCACCGCTGCGCACCGATGCCACCGCCCGAAGATCTGCCGATCCCTCCCACTCCCGTTGAAGCGTATCCCCCACCGCATCGAGCACCACAGTATAAGGCGCCAAGGGGGCTGGTTCAGCCCGGTTTCCGGATCCGCCAGAGCCAATGAAACTCCAGGTGTGCTCCCTTGGCGCGCCTGCCGCCGCACCGGACCGGGCGGCCCCCATCGGGTCAAAACCCGCCACAGATCGGAGAACCGGCGTGTCGATTCGGCCGAACAGGTCATTACGCCGCACGAAAGCCCGCAAAAAAGGGCCGATGGTCCGCACCTGAGAAACGTGCTGCGAGATGGCGGCATATTTGCCCGCCTCCTCCTCGCCGCGAAGGGGGAAAGCCAACCAGTGCACCCCGACGGCAACCAAGGGGCCGGGCGGTAACAAAAACCATTTTGGCTCATAAGTCCAGGGCACCGGGTAATCGCCCCGATGGACGAGATACGTCCATTCCCTCACATCCTGCTGTAGCTTGGCGAGAGTGTACACCACAAACGCCGAGGTTGCCAGGTGGTCCGGATGCTGATCAAAGGGATCTGGGTATATCACATCCGTGGGCTGAAACTGTTTCAACACCGCCTCCAATTCCGCCACCGCCGCGCTGCCACTGTACGGTCGATCGGATTGATAGGCAAAAGGATACGGCACCCGGGTGGCGCCATTGGGTCCCCGGACCGGGTCATCGTCAGACCAATGAGCCTCCCACATCGGCGAAAGGCCCCCGTCCGGGAAGCCAAAGAATACGACATTCTCCGCGGGCACCCCCAGCCGACCGAGGGCCGCCAAAGCCTCGCCGTGACGAAGGGCTCCCAAGCGCCGCAGGTCCGCGGGCCTGGCGGGGAATACATGAAACGCTTCTTCGGCAGCCCGCCGGTATCCGTCCCCCACCGTCATGAAGACGACAAAAACCTGCTTTCCCTGGGCGACCAGCCGTTGGATCAGCCCTCCTCCGCCCAGGGACTCATCGTCCGGATGCGGTGATATGTACAAAACCCGATCACCGAAATCCCTTTCGTCCACGGCGGGGGGCATGGGTGCCGGACGAACGAGATCAATCCAATAAGGGGTGAGCCAGATGAATCCAAATCCAAACAACGCCAGAACAACAAGCCCCAGGATGGCCAACATCGCCCACCGCCGGGCTCTCGCGAGTCGCAAAGCCACCGACAACTCCTCCGACCCAAGGATGAATACCGTCGCCCATCTGACCCACGATTAACACCGGGAATCGGTCCTGCCGATCATGGAGCGAATCTTGGCGACGAGAATGTCCACCGCCACCTGATTCCGACCGCCTTCTGGGATAATCAGATCGGCATACCGCTTCGTCGGCTCGACAAACTCCAGATGCATGGGGCGCACCACCGTCAGATACTGATGGATGACCGCCTCAATGGTTCGTCCACGATAACGAACATCCCGTAAGATGCGCCGAATCACCCGGACGTCGGGATCGGTGTCCACATAGATCTTAATATCCATCAGATCCCGCAGCCGTTTATCGTCCAGTACCAGGATCCCCTCCAGTACAATGACGTCCCGGGCTTCCACATGAACCGTCTCCGGGAGGCGAACGTGTTGCTCAAAGGAATACACGGGTTTCTCGATGGGCTGCCTCCGCAAAAGTTTGCAAACGTGGTCGTACAGCAGGTCGCTGTCGAAGGCGTCCGGATGGTCGTAGTTTACCCGCTTGCGCTCTTCTAATGGCAAATGACTTTGATCGCGATAATACGCGTCTTGTTCGACGATGGCCAAGTTTCTTCGGTGGATATGCCGGGAAATGGCCCGGGCCACCGTCGATTTCCCCGATCCGGTTCCCCCGGCGATCCCGATCAGCACCGGGCGCCTCCGCTTCGGTCCAGTGCCCGGTGACCGCACCTCCGCTCCCCCGGGCCGGCGCTGCTCCCTTGTCTTCGTTCCCTCCCTCGTTCCCGGATGTGAAGACATGTACGACTCTTTTTTCATCCTACGCCCTCGCTTTGCCGGTCCCCGGGCTACGGCGAAGATCCCTGGGCCTTCTCCTCATTCTGAAGGTGTTCCGCATAGGTCCGAGCAAAATAATGCTCCCCGGATCCATCCCCTTTTGCAACATAGTAATAGTAATCGTTTTTCGCCGGGAAAACGGCGGCTTTGATCGAATCTAATCCCGGATTCGCGATAGGACCTGGAGGCAATCCCGTATGGATGTAGGTGTTGAACGGACTGTCGACCCGGAGATCTTGGTAGGTCAATGCCCGTTTATAACCCACCGCATACTCCACCGTCGCATCCACCTGTAAAGGCATCGGTGGCCGGCTGCGCAAACGATTATAAATCACTCCGGCTATCTGTGGGCGCTCCGCCGGGACTTTCGCTTCCCTCTCCACCATCGAAGCCACCGTCATTACCGCGTGCCAACTCTCCCCCCGGGCCTCAGCCGTACGAATCCAGTCCTGGGGGATGTGAGCGGCCAGGTTGTCAATCATATCCTGAATCACCTGATGTGCCTGGCTGTGCTTTTCCCAAAAATACGTATCGGGAAACACATACCCTTCCAGCCGATGTTTCATCGGTGCCCCTTTGGGGATGGAAGCGAGAATCTCCCCCTTGAACTGACCGTGGTCCATTTCCCGCAGAAAATCCGCCTTTGAACAAACCCCCTGGGCTTGTAAAAGATCGGCGATTTGTTCAACGGTGAATCCCTCAGGAATCGTGACCCGTACCACATCCGGGCTCACTTTGCCTTGAGCAATGGCCCAGGCCAAGGCCGGAATGCTTGTCCCGGGGACAAACTGATACCGCCCAGCTTTCAACTGCGGGGCCAATCGCCTGCCCCATACGTAAACCTGGAATGCCGACGCATGACGTACGAGTCCGGCCCGCTGCAACTCATCGGCGATATCGCCCACTGACGACCCCGGACGAATGACCACCACCACCGGGGCTCCCACGGCCGTTGGCCGAAACCAGGCCCAACCGCCAACACCCGCAGCGATGATCAACACCGCAATGGCGGCCGCCAGCGCCTTTTTTACGGCGGGTCGGATCAACCGTCTCACCCTCCCGTCCTCTCATCTGCCATCCCAATTATACCGGGCTCGGCCGACTGGGACAAAGGGGGTGCGAAACCCAACTCCGGATCTCCTCAATGTGGCGTTCCGCCTCCTGTTCCCCCGCATCCACGCATTCTTTCATTTTCGTGACGTCAAGAGCCAGGATCCGCCCCACCTCGGGACGAAGCACCAAGTCGGCGTAGCGGAGATTCGACCGGCGCAAAGCGACGGACATGATCGTGTACGAGCGGTACAGCACCTCCAGCATGTTTCGCGGCTCCCGGGCCTCGTGCTCCCGCTCCACATCCACGGCGACCACCCGGTCCACCCCCGCCTGGCGCACCAAATCCGCCGGCAGGTTGTTCAAAACTCCTCCGTCCACCAACACCATGCCCTTATACGCCACCGGTGCGAAAATCCCCGGGATCGACGTGGTGGCCCGGATGGCGAGAATCAGCCTCCCCCGCTCCCATACAAAGGGTTTCCCGGTAACCAAATCCACTGACACAGCCCGGAAGGGTATGGGCAGCTGCTCGATGCGCATGTTATCGAGCCCTTTTTGCTTCATGAGTTCCACCAGGGCGCCCCGAAGCCGATTTCCCGACAAAATCCCGCCTTTTCCCACCCCGACGTCCACCAGCCGGTACCACCGCCGGGACAGGATAAAATCCTCGATTTCTTCGATATCGATCCCCGCCGCCACAAGGCCGCCCACCGCTCCCCCGATGCTGGTGCCGGCGATAAAATCCACCGGGATCCCGCAACGTTTCAGTACCTTGAACACGCCGATATGGGCAAGCCCTCGAACCGCCCCGCCCCCTAGCGCCAATCCGATCGTCACCTTCATCCCTCCTTCGCGGCCCGTCTCTCTCTTTATGATTATTGTACCTTCCCATCGTACTTTTCGACTTGGACCTCTAAATTTCCGCCGCCATGGCCCCTTTTAACCGGCCGAGAAGTTCGCCGTGAATGAGGCCGTTTGTGCCCACCACGTGCCTGACCTCTAATGTATATGGGCGCCCTTCGATATCTGTGACTTGGCCACCCGCTTCCTGGACAAGCAGGGCCCCCGCTGCCATGTCCCAAGGGTTTAGATGAGTCTCCCAGAACCCGGTCAGTCGGCCACAAGCCACGTATGCCAAATGCAAAGCGGCGGACCCCAGCGTCCGGATGTTTCGACACCGAGGGGCCAGGTCCACCATCCCCTTGGTGTTCACCGCCCGGGCGTGTTCTCCTGAAGGAAAACCGGTCCCGAGGACGCTCTCGGACAGGGTCGAGGCGGATGAAACTCGGATCGGTCGGCCGTTCAAAAAGGCCCCGCCGCTCCGGACCGCACTAAATTGTTCCTTCAGGTACGGGTGATAGACCATCCCCACCTCGAGGATGCCCCGGTGCGCATAGGCTATGGACACAGAACAAAAGGGGATCCCCGCGACAAAATTGGTCGTGCCGTCGATGGGATCCACCACCCACAGATCTTCATGCTCGGCTCCCAGGACAACTTCTGCGCCTCCATATTGCGCCACCGTTTCTTCCCCGAGGATAAAATCATCCGGAAACGCGTCCCGAATAGTTTCCCGAATGACACTTTCGCACCGCCGATCCACCTCGGTCACAAAATCGTGCGGCCCGCTTTTCGTATCGACCACCTCCGGCCGGCCGGACCACTCCCGGATCAACTCCCCGGCCGCCTCCGCCGCCCGCTCGGCGACTTGAAGCACCACTGTCAAATCCCTCGTTGCCATGTTCCTCTCATCCTTTCCGAACGCCCACCGAGGCGGTTGGTTCCCTGCACACCCGTTCAGCACGCGGAACCACTCTTCCTTTATCCTAACAAAGAGGCCGGCGATTCACCAAGACTGAAAGCCACACCCTCCAGGGGCGGCCAACGCTGTCCCACACCCCGCGAGCCGGGGGCTTTTTTGTGATTGACTCACAGGGAATAGAATTATATAGTATAAACGGAATAAATCGAATAAAACTAATGAAATGGGGGTTCTTAATGGAAAGCCTACAGTCGATTGCGTTTCAAGCGCTGACTCCTGAAGAAGCTCTCACGTTGGTAGCCGTCATGCGGCGAATTGTCCCCCACACGCATCCCACCTTGATTGAAGCAATTTGGCTGACGGCCCAGTCCTACGACGCCCGGCTCGTTGACCAAGTTTTCCTCAGACAAGAGGTGAGGTCCAAACTCCGGGAGTTGAACCTTCACTCGCAGAAAACGTTCGGTCAAGCCTTTTCTGACCTTGAACCTGACCAACAAGACACGCTACTGCGCGGAATCGAAGATACCCCTTTTTTCCAAAACCTAATCAACGCAACAATTTCCGACTTTTATAATCGCCATGCTGTATGGGAAGTGATCGGTTATCCCGGCTTGGAGCAACGGGATGGAGCTGGCTACCTCAACAAAGGGTTTGATCACTTGCCGTGGGACTAACGACGATAGGCAACTTTAAAGGGGGATGATCACATGGCGCGTGCGCCATTGCGGGTTCCTTACGACGAACCGGCCGATGTCGTGGTGATTGGGACCGGAGCCGGGGGTGGCAATGTCATCCGAGAATTGTGCCTGAAGGGCGTGAAAGTGGTTGCCCTGGAAGCCGGACCTCGACTCGACCCGGACAAAGATTTTGAAGAAGATGAGTGGGCGATGTTTTACAAACTTTCATGGCTGGACCCTGTCGTGACAGAAGGAAACGATGCAACGGGGATGGCCACCTGGATTTGCAAAACCGTCGGGGGCACCACCACCCACTGGGCGGGAGCCGCACTTCGCTTCCAACCCCATGAATTCCGGGCAAGGACAACCTACGGAGACATTCCCGGCGCCGATCTGCGGGACTGGCCAATCGACTACAGTGACCTGTTGCCCTTTTATGAAGAAGCCGAAAAAGTGATGGGCGTGGCGGGTCGGGTATTGCCACTCCCACCTGGAAACACCAACTACTTGGTCATGAAACGAGGGGCCGAGCGAATTGGACTCCATGCACGCCCAGGTTATATCGCCATCAATACGGAGCCTTATGATGGGCGCGGGGCATGCACCCAACGAGGTTACTGTTTTCAGGGATGTCGCAACCAAGCAAAATGGAGCAGTCTGTATGAAGCCATTCCAAAAGCGGAAGCCACCGGCTGGCTGGATTTGCGATCAAACTGTCAAGCTCTTTCCATCACCGTGGATTCGAACGGACTGGTCGACGGAGTCATCTATGCACAAAGCGACGGACAGCTGGTCAGACAGAAAACCAGAGCCGTCGTCGTCGCCTGCAACAGCATCCAAACCCCGCGATTGCTCCTCAACTCAGTATCCGGAAAGTTTCCCAACGGTCTTGCCAACGGCAGCGGCACCGTCGGGCGCTATTATATGCGCCACGTGACTGCATCTTCTTATGCTCTGTTCCCCAAGCCTGTGCACGCCTATAAAGGGATCACCATGATGGGCCTCATTGATGATTTTGCATCAAACGACCCATCGGGGAGGGGCTTCGTCGGGGGATTCCATTTCGAAACGATCATGCTGGGACCGTCCTTTACATCGGTTTTTGTACAGCCCGGGCCTTTGACCTCCACAAAAGACCGGCGGGCGCTGTGGGGAAAGGAATTGGCAGAGCTGATGGAGCAATACACCCATATGGCCGGCCTATGGATTGTGGGGGAAGATATGCCCCAGCCCGACAACCGGGTCACCCTTCATCCCTATCAGAAGGACCAATTCGGCATGCCCATCCCCGTCGTGACCTACAACGACCACCCCAATGACCAAGCAATGCGACAATTCGCGTGGGAGAAAGCCCGGGAGCTATACACCGCGGCAGGAGCGTACAAAGTATTCGACACACCTCCGTATCCCGCCACCCACAACCTGGGCACATGCCGGATGGGTACAGACCCGAACGAATCTGTCGTCAACGAATACGGCCAGGCGCACGAAGTGAAAAACCTCTTTATTGCAGACGGCAGCGTTTTTACCACCAGCGCTGCAGAAAATCCGACTTTGACCATCAGTGCCTTAGCGATTCGCCAGGCCCGTCACATCATCGAGTTGATGATGGAAGACGAACTGTAAAAAAGCGTGGGCCAGACGCGCCGCTCGGTGCCGTCTGGCCCACCCCCGATTAAGCGACTTGGGAACTGAAAGTCATGATCCACATCGACATCAGCACCACAGCGAAAGTGAACACAAACCCGAGCAGGATGGCCACCGAATGAAAGGCCGGCCCATTTCCTTCCGTCACGTGCATAAAGAAGAAAAGTTGCACCAGAATCTGAAATCCCGCCAGCACCAAAAGGACCAACACCAGCGGACTCGGCGTCAGGGTATGGGTGAAGGCCAGCCCGAAGGCAATGGCCGTCAGCACCAGGGACGCCACATAACCCAGGACGTATTTGCCCGCGGAGTGGCCGTCCCCCGAATGGGCATGCCGGGGGGCCGCTCCGCTCCCCGATGCTGCCCCCGTCTCATGTGTCGCCACGTCACATCACCACCCCGAAAAGATAGACCACGGTGAAAATGAACACCCACACCACGTCGAGAAAATGCCAATACAAGTTAACCGTGAACACCTTGCGGGCCGTTTGCATGGTCAATCCCCGACGGGCCACTTGGATGAAAACCATCAGCATCCACAGAATGCCATAGGTCACGTGAGCCCCGTGGGTCCCCACCAGGGTAAAAAACGCCGACAAGAATCCGCTCCGCTGCATGGTGGCCCCAACCGCCACATCGGCGGCGAACTCTTTGATCTCGAGGCCCAGGAACCCAAGGCCCAGGGCCATCGTCACCGCCAGCCACCCGAGAACTTGATTCCGGCGATCCCGGCGCATGGCCAGCGTCGCCAAGCCCCCGGTAAAGCTGCTGGTGAGCAGGAGAAAGGTTTCCGCCGTGAACCCGGGAATGTCGAACAACTCCCAGGCTGTCGGGCCGCCGTCCGTGTGCGTCCGGAGCACGAGATAGGTGGCAAATAGACAGGCGAACAGCAGCATATCCGTGGCGAGAAACAGCCAGAACCCGAAGATCTTCACCGCTTGGTGGGGATCTCGATACTCCAGCGGGCCCCGCCCGGCATCCTCCTGGAGAGGACCTTCTTGATGGGCTCGCCCGGCCACCCGCTTCAGTTCGCGTTCCACCACTGCCATGGCTTACAGCCTCCCCAATGAGATTTCGGTCTCAATCACCTTTTCGGCGGGCAGCGAATACTCTTCCTCGTACTGGAACGAACGCGACAACAGAGACAGGAGCACCCCGGCCAAACCGGCCACCGCCAGCCACCACCAATTGAACACAACCCCGAAGCCCCCGACAAAGAAGCAGACACCCATCAAAAACGGCACCCCGGAATTCTTGGGCATGTGGATGTCCTTGACCTCCTCGGGCCTCGGCATCAACTCCTCCTCCCGGCCTTCACGCTTCAGGATCCACCACATATCCCGATCGGTGACAACGGGAATCACGGCAAAGTTATAGTGCGGCGCCGGAGAGGGCAACGACCATTCCAACGTCCGTCCGTCCCACGGATCCCCGGTCAAATCCCGCTCCCCGTGCCGAATGCTGTACACCACCTGGGCCACGATGAAGAGAAACCCAATTCCCATGAGATACGCCCCGATGGTCGACACCAGATTCAAGGTGTTCCAGCCCATGTCTGCCGGATAGACGTACATACGGCGCTGCATGCCCATCAGACCCAGGGCGTACTGGGGCATAAAGCAGATGTAAAATCCGATATTGAAAAACCAGAACGCCCAACGGCCCAACCGCTCATCCAACTTGAAGCCAAACATCTTCGGCCACCAGTAGTACATCCCCGCGAGCATTCCGAACACCACCCCGCCGATCAGCGTCTGGTGAAAATGGGCGATGAGGAAGTAGCTATTGTGATACTGGTAGTCCGCCGGAGCTACGGCCAGCATCACCCCCGTCGCCCCGCCGATGGCAAAGGTCGGAATGAAGGCCAGGGTCCACATCATGGGCAGTGACAAGCGGATTCTCCCCCGCCACATCGTAAACAGCCAGTTAAACACCTTCACCCCTGTCGGGATCCCCACCGCCATCGAGGCAATGGCAAAGAAGGTATTCACGTCCGGGCCCGCTCCCATGGTGAAGAAGTGGTGAACCCACACGAAATAGCTGATGACACTAATCAGAATCAGGGACGACACCATCGAGGCATACCCGAAAATCCGCTTTCGGGCAAAGGTGGCCACCACTTCAGAAAACACCCCGAAAGCCGGCAGCACCACGATGTACACCTCGGGGTGGCCCCAGATCCAGAACAGGTTGACGAACATCGCCGGATTCCCGCCGTGCAACATCGTGAAAAAGTGGGTTCCCGCCACCCGGTCCAAAAGGAGCAGCGCCAGGGCCACCGTCAGGGCCGGGAAAGCGAAAATGATCATGATACACGCCCCGAGGACCGACCAGGTAAACAAGGGCATGCGCATGAGACTCATTCCCGGTGCGCGCATTTTCAAAATCGTGGCCAGGAAGTTAATCCCCGTGGCAATACTGCCAATTCCAGATATTTGGATGCCCAATAAGTAATAGTTCTCTCCTGGCCCGGGGTCAAACCCCAATTCTGAAAGGGGTGGATAGCTCACCCAGCCAGCATCCGGCGAACCGCCGAACACAAAGGAGATGTTGAACAGAAGCGCGCCGAAGAAAAACAGCCAGAAGCTGACGGCATTCAAATACGGGAATGCCACGTCCCGGGCCCCGATCTGCAGGGGCACCACAATGTTAAAGAGAGCAAAAATGAACGGCATGGCCATGAACAATATCATGATCGTGCCATGAGTTGTAAAGATTTGATCGTAATGCGCAGCATCCAAGAAATGATTTCCCGGAATCGCCAGCTGGGTGCGAAGAAGTTCCGCGTCCACCCCGCCCCGGAACAACATCAGTAGCGCGGCGATCAGATACATGATCCCGATGCGCTTGTGGTCCACGGTGGTCAACCATTCGTCCCACAGCCATCGCCACTTCTTAAAATAGGTCAAAACCCCGACGATCCCGATGATCGTCAAGAGAATCAAAACGTCCGATCCCCAGATGAGGGGACCCTCGTTCCACATCAGGTACGTATTGGCAAAATTACGCAGGGTCTCCGACACTGTTCTACACCCCCTCCGCCATCATTTTGGTGCACCTGTCCCCGGCATCGAAGCGGCCCCCTTCGGCATCATCCCTGCCCGCCCGTCGGTTCCGCCCATTCCGGCCATTTTTGGATCATAGCGTCCGCCATTGGTCCATACCGTGTCGTGAAACAACCCCGGTGGATAAGACGAATAGGTCGCCGTCCCCATGACTCCGGGTTTCTTCAACTGCTGGTACCCGGCCTCGGTCAGGGCCTGGCCGGTGGATTTGGCCTTGCTCACCCATTGATCAAAATCCTTTTGCGAGACGGCCACGACGTTAAAGCCCATATGGGCAAATCCCTCTCCCGTGAAATTCGCGCCGTGTCCGTAGTACGTGCCCGGTTTGTCCGCTTGCAGCCACAGGCGCATGGCCATTCCCGGCATGGCGTACTCTTGCCCCCCGAGTTGTGGCACCCAGAAGGAGTTCATGGGAGAATCTGCGGTCAACTCGAATTGAACCGGCACGCCGACGGGAATCTCACAATAGTTGACCGTGGCAACCCCCTGGCCCGGATACTGGAACAGCCATTTCCAGTTCAACGATGTCACCTGAATCGTCAACGGCTGGGTGCTGGATTCAGGTGGCTCGGTCAGCGCAAAGGTAGTTTTCGCCGTGTAAAAACCAAGAACGCCGACGATGATGATGGGAATTCCCCACCAAACGATTTCAAGAATCCGGCTCTCCGACCACTCGGGTCGATAGGCCGCCGGGTTTCCGGGGCGATCCCGGTAACGCCACACAATAAAAGCGAGCAGAACGAACACGGGAATGACAACCGCCAACACCAGGACGGTGGAGAGAACGATCAAATGCATCTCCTCCCGCCCCACCGGCCCCGCAGGATTTAACACGAGGTAGTTCGGACTGCATCCGGACAGAAAAAGGGCGGCCGCCGCGCCCACCACGAGAAGCAACGACTTGTGTCCGGCACTCACCGGCTTCAATGCGGCATCCCCCCTTCTCAGTCTCGATCCCCGGCCGCCGCCACCTTCGGCTCCCCGAGCCGACAATTCGGCGGCATCGCCGTTTGTTAGAAACGATATCACTTTGCCATGCGTGTTGTTCGCTTGTTCAACATTTCTTCGCGGAGTATTCACCTTTTCTCCCCATACTTGTCTATAAATGTTCATTCATTGTCCTTGAACTCCTTAAGTTTGACAAAAAAACAATCCCAGGAACAAACACCCTGGGATTTTGACAGTTTCTTTGACAATGCAAGATATGTTCTACATTCTTCCCGTCACAAGGATTGCAACAAGTAGCGAGGGCCGTACCAGAACGGCAGCGGTAATCGGCAGCAGGTCCAGCAGAATCCCCGCCAACATTTTCACGGGCCCCCTTCTCCCGAACTTAACACTGTTCACATGAAACCAAACAAAAAGTCCTTCAAGACGAGACGACAACTCCGGCCATCAAAGCATTAATATCATAGTCGATCAAAGCTTCCTGAGATTGCTATCCAAAACCTGGGAAAACCAACAACAGCGACGTCAACCCGTGAAGACTGGCCCAAATGGATTGGCTCAGCGACATCGGCGTTCCCCCCTCGAATCACCCCTTCCCGGATACCGTTTTCCACCGCCTAAAGTAAAAGGGATACCGTGTCAAGTCCCTGTTGAAAATGAAGCTGCGAAATCTATCTTCACCTACCGATTGCGACTGGAACGCACCTTGCGCAACCGGTGGATCGTCGGCGAACTTTGCGGGATAACCGAGATGGTGCCGTCCATCTCCAAAACAGCCGCATCCACAGCGTCGATCCGGTCCACCCCGTGCTCCCTCAAGGCCGCAAGAAGCTCCTCCAGATCGATCCCTTCCCGGCGAAGATGTTCCTCTACCACCCGGCCCCGGGTGATCAACACAACGGGGGCCCCTTCAAAAAACCGCCGAAGCTTCGTCCGGCGGCTGATCACCCGGTTCCAGACCAACAGAATCAATGCCCCGAGGAGGCCGCCGACCAGCGAATTATCCGGGCCGATCATCGCATTTTGTACAGCGTTGGACAGCAGAAGGAGAGTCACCAGATCAAAGGGGGTCATCTGCCCGAGAAGACGTCGCCCCATCCAGCGGAGGACACCCAGGAGCACAACATACACCACGGTGACCCGGATGGCCGTAAAAAGGATCGTCCACCCATCACCCACCGCCGCCCATAGGTGGCTTAACAGCATTTGCATGCCGCCTCTCCCCTTCCAAAGCGCGTACCTGTATTATAAGATCAGAGGAGGATTTGGGAAAGAATTCCGAACCGTCGTTATCACCGGCACCCCGAAAATTTGAGGTAGGGAGGGTCATACGGATGATTCACCAACACCTCGTGGTCCATGGCAAAGTCCAGGGCGTGGGGTTTCGCGCCTACACCGCGAGACAGGCCGCCAACCTCAACATCCGCAGATGGGTGCGAAATCATCCCGAGGGCACCGTGGAAATCAACGCCGCGGGTTCTGCGGAGGCTATGGAAGCCTTTGTCCGCGCCGTCAAAAAAGGCCCACCCGGATCCCGGGTGGACCTCGTGGAAATCAGGTCCCTGGATGTGCCCTTGACCGATCAAACGTTCACCATTCGGCGATGATTACCGACTGGCCCGGGCGACCCGCACCCGGGCGTCCACAATTCGGCACCCCCGGCCGGGCTCCAGGGCCATCACCGGGTTGAGGTCGAGCTCCACCACTTCGGGCAGCTCCTCCACCATGCGGGACAGGCGGAGGAGCAGGTCCTCCACCGCCGGAATATCGGCTGCGGCATGACCCCGGTAACCTTCAAGCAGCCGATAGCCCCGGATGCCCCGGACCATCTCCCTGG
The DNA here is from genome assembly GCF_002804065.1 of Kyrpidia spormannii. Taxonomy (NCBI): domain Bacteria; kingdom Bacillati; phylum Bacillota; class Bacilli; order Caryophanales; family Alicyclobacillaceae; genus Kyrpidia; species Kyrpidia spormannii. The sequence goes on from NZ_CP024955.1 coordinate 2,062,179, forward strand.
CCCCGCGATCTGTCAGGGGCGTGACCCGAAACACCACATCCCGAAGCACTTCGACGTAAATCCCTCCGAGACCGAAAGCGATCAGCGGGCCGAACTGGGGATCGGTGGTCACCCCCACCATCAGTTCCACCCCACCCTGAATCATCGGCTGCACCAGGAACCCGTCCAACTCATTCTCCCTTCCGGCCTGGGCAAGCCGCTCACGGATACCCTGGCAGGCGGCACGGACGGCCTCCCCGTCCGTCAGTCCAAGCACCACCCCGCCCCATTCCGATTTATGGAGGAGCGTGCGAGAGACCATTTTCACCACGACTGGAAAGCCGATCTCCCGAGCCAGCCCCGCCGCCTCTTCCGGCGTTGCCGCCACCCGGCCCCCGGCCCAGGGCAGGCCGAAACAGGTGAAAAGTTCGGCCATCGTCCCGGGGTCCAGCCAACTGGCACCAGCAGCCAGTTGTTCTTTGATCAACGCCCGGGCCCGGTCAACATCGAGATCATCAAAATCAGGAATGATTCCCTCCGGGGTAGCGCGCCACACCGCGTATCGGTAGGCCCGGGCCAGAGCCCGGGCGGCACCCTCGGGGAAGCGATAATTCGGGATCAACATGTCCCCGACCCGGAGGGCCGCGGGCACTCCCTGCCCCATGAGCACCGTGGCCACAGGTTTTGAAATCCCTCGGTCACGCATCGTTCCCAGGGCATCGGTGATGTTCTGGGCGACCTCTTCCGTTGGGGTCAGTCCCACAGGAAGGAAAATCACAATGACCGCATCGTATTCGGGACTGGCCAGGATTTCTTCGAGGACTCGTCGATACTGGTCCGCCGTGGCCGAGGCAATCATGTCGATGGGATTCCTGCGGCTCGCCGTGGCTGGCAGCACCTCGCCCAACCTCTTCTGCAACTCCGGAGAGGTTTCGGGTAGGCTTAACCCCATGCCCGCCAGAACGTCGGCCGCCAAAATTCCCGGCCCTCCGGCGTTCGTGACCACCGCGATCCGTTTCCCGGCAGGCAGCGGCTGGTACGCTAGCAATGCCGCGATGTCGAACATCTCTTCCAAAGTGTCCGCTCGGATCACCCCGGCTTGTTCGAATAGGGCGTCCACCATCGTCTCGTTCGCCGCCAAAGCCGCCGTGTGCGACCCCGCCGCCCGGTGCCCCACTTCCGTCCGCCCGCTTTTCACCACGAGCACTGGCTTTTTCCGTCCCACCCGCCGGGCGATCCGGGAGAACCGGCGGGGGTTGCCAAAGGACTCCAGGTACAGAAGGATCAACCCGGTGTTCGGATCCTCTTCCCAATACTCCAGAAGATCATTCCCTGAAACGTCCGCTTTGTTCCCCACACTGACAAAATTCGACATGCCGAGTCCCATCTCCGCCGCATATTGCAAAATGGCGATCCCCAAAGCTCCGCTTTGAGAAGACATGGACACCGGACCATAGGGTGGGAAAATCGGCGAGAAACTGGCGTTCAAGCGAATCTTCGGATCTGCGTTCAAGAGCCCGAGGCAATTAGGCCCCACGACCCGCATCCCATAACCCCGGGCCGTTTCGATCAACTGAGCCTGCATGGCCCGACCCTCGGCTCCCGTTTCGGCGAATCCCGCTGTGATGACCACCACCGCCCGAACCCCTGCCCGCCCGCACTCTTCAACAGTGGGGATCACCGCATCTCGGGGGACCGCAATCACCGCCAGATCCACCTTCTCCGGAAGTGCCGACACCGATGGGTAGGCCGGCACTGAGCCGACGACCCTGGCGGAGGGATTGACGGGATAAACCGGGCCTTCAAAACGATTCATCAACAGATACTCAAAGATCCGCCTCCCGATGGCGTCCGGATTCCTCGAAGCACCGATCACCGCGACGCTCTTGGGTTGAAAAAAGGGCCGAAGGGATGCGACGGTGGCGATTCGCTCCCGCCTCTCTGCCCCTTCCACACTGCGGCGGTTCGGGCGAATGGCAAAACCCAGGCGCAGTGGAGCACCTTTTTCCTCCATCTTGATTTCAAACCCGCTGTCTTGAAACACCTGCAGCATCTCGCGATTGTTCGGGTCCACCGTCGCAGTGAAAAAGTCCAGGCCCCGCCGAAGCGCCATCAGCGCCAGCTGTTCCAGCAAGATCGTGCCAAGACCCAGCCCCCGCTTGTCTTTCCGGACCAAAAACCCCACCTCTGCCGACGGCTTCGAGGGGGCGGACTGAAACCACCCTCCCACAGCGATGAGACCGTGCTCATCCCTGTCCCCCTGAAAGACCCCGAGAAGGGTCCGTGCCCCGGACCCGTCGGCCCCATCTTCGACGCCGAACAGCCGCTGCAATCGGACATCGCCCGTCTCCCGGCGCACAAACGCCCGTAATCTGTCATCCATCCCGTCCACCGACCGGAGTAGGGCCGTCCGGCCATCCCGGAGGATCACCCGGCCTGCCCCCGGAGCATCCTGGGGTATAAGCGGTTCCACATATTCAGCCCTTGACCCCGCCCGCATGCCATCGTCCTTCGCCATCCGTATCCCACCCTTTCGGCTTGTCGTCCACCCGTCTTTCGCCATCCCTATGTAACAGATTCGGCCATTTCCATCCCAGCCATCCCCACACCTTCATCACGGGAAGGCCGACCTTCAGTAAGTGCAAATTTCATCTATAAGTATTCTATACACAATCCGTTGCACCTGTAAACGGGGTGTCCCAAACCACGACGGACCCAGCCCGCAGATCTAGTACATGGGAACGAAGACAATCCTTCGTTATTTTTTTATCGAAAATATCAAGTTAACAGCCCTGATATTGATAATTACCCGGAATTTATGTATAATCCAATCCGAATCGATGACATTCCCAATGAGAAAGAAGGCGATGAGATGAGCGACTCCCATTCCCCCACCAAGAATGAAACGATAAAAGCCCGCAGCGATTATCTTCGGGGCACCATCGCTTCAGAGTTGGCCGAAAACACTGCCTCCTTCTCGGATGAGAACCGAGAGATTCTAAAATTCCACGGTATTTATCAACAAGACGACCGCGATCTGCGCCCGCAATTGAAAAAGCAAGGCCAAGAACCACACCACCAGATGATGATCCGGGCCCGGATCCCGGGGGGCATCGTCACCCCGGAGGCCTATCTGGTGTTCGACGAACTCAGTGACCGTTATGGACAAGGAAGCCTGCGAATCACCACCCGCCAAACGTTCCAATGGCACGGAGTTCTGAAGGGCAATCTCAAAAAAACCATTCGGTCGATCAACGAACAGTTGGTCACGACTCTGGGAGGATGTGGCGATCAGGTTCGGAACATCATTCTGTGCCCGGCGCCCCTTAACACCCCTTTTCGCCGGGAGTTGGAAAATGTCCTCAAAAGTTTGGCGGACGCCCTGTCGGCGAAGACGCCCGCCTACCACGAAATCTGGCTGGACGGCCAGCGGGTGGACGTCGGTGCCGACGAGGCAGGTGCGGAAATATACGGTACCTCCCAGCCTGTGAGCGCGGGTGCTGAGGTGGCCGATCCCGTTGAGCCTCTCTACGGTCAAACGTATCTTCCGCGCAAGTTCAAAGTGGCTTTGGCCATTGAAGGGGACAATTGTGTGGATGTGTACACCAACGACCTCGGCTTGGTCGCCCACGGCACCAAAGAGCACCTGGAGGGTTTCACCGTGTTGGTGGGTGGCGGAATGGGTCGAACCGCTTCCCGGCCCGATACTTACCCGCGGTTAGCCACCCCTCTGGGGTTTGTAACCCCCGACCAAATCATCCCCCTGGCCCGGGCGGTGGTCTCGGTCCAGCGAGATTATGGAAACCGCTCTGATCGCAAACAGGCTCGCCTAAAATACCTCCTGGACAACCGGGGGTTAGAATGGTTTCGGCACGAGGTCGAGCAACGCTTGGGATGGGAGTTGCTCCCAGCACGTCCCCTGCACTGGAAAAATACAAATGATCACCTGGGCTGGCACGATCAGGGGGATGGAAGAGGATGGTTGGGGATTTTCATCCCCAGCGGCCGCATTCGAGATACGGGATCGTTTCGGATGAAGACGGCACTGAGGGAAATCGTCAGTCGTTACCGACCGGGGATTCGCCTTACTCCCGAGCAAAACCTTCTTCTCACTGGCCTTGATCCCGGAGTGAGAACAGAAATTTCGAAGGTGCTTCACCAATTCGGTGTTCCTTTGGCGGAAGAGTTGCCTCCGGTCCAGCGCCTCGCCATGTCCTGTGTCGCCCTACCCACCTGCGGACTGGCGGTGGCGGAATCAGAACGAGCGCTTCCAGGGCTTCTCGAAAAGTTGCAACAAACCCTGGCCGAAGTCGGCCTGGCTGACGAACCCCTCAGCGTCCGCATGACCGGCTGCCCGAACGGCTGTGCTAGGCCCTACGTGGGGGACATTGGACTGGTAGGTCGGAGCCCCGGGCGATACGACATCTGGGTGGGCGGAGATTCGGTAGGAACCCGGCTTGCCTCTCTCTACGAGACCTTAGTTCCTTACGAGAAACTGGTGAATGTCTTGCGGCCGCTGCTCGTGGCGTTTCAACGCCATCGCCGTCCCGGGGAACGTTTCGGAGACTTCTGCACCCGGGTGGGGCTCCAACACCTTCGGGAAATCGCGAAGACCAGCGAAACATCGCCAGCCCAAAAGGGTCTATGACCCTGCGTTGTGAACCCATCTCCATTGTCGTAACATGCCGACCGGTACAAAGGGCGACAGGGCAGGGAGCGGCTCGCCCTCTTTAGAACTCCACTCCCTGCCGCCCCCGGCCCCCGCCGTCGGGCAATCCCTGAGTCACCATCCGCCAGGTGGCGGAACGGGCAGGGGTTTCCACCGCCACGGTATCCAGGGGCCTCAATCGCTCGGCCTTGGTCGACGAACGGCTGCGCCGGTTTTAAAAAGGGAACCTCGTGGATCAAGGTCAACCCCAATTACACGTCGATCAACGTCAAAACTGCCTTGTCCGATCCGAATTCGATCACCCATTAGTATCCTAAGCTTAGCGCCGGCGAACCACGAGGGTCTGATGGGCGAAACCCACCAGGCCCTGGCGATCGTACAATTTTGTGGATGTTACACCGATTCCCGGTAGATCAATCCTGGTTCTAGCATCGACGCCGATCCATTCTCCCATGGGCATGCGAAAAAGGGAAACGGTGAGGTCGGCATTGGTGTACACGTACTGGTCAAAGGGCAACACCCAGCTGATGCCGTTTCCAAAATCTGCCGAAGCCGCCGCACGCCCCATGGGGGTTAGAGGGTCTCCATTGGTCAACGGATGGCGCAGCCGGAACCACACCGCCGCCGGACCCGGCTCCGTCACGCTGCCCGTCACCAGCCGCGCCTCCATCGCCGTACAGTAGAATGAGCGCTGTTCAGGCATCCCCGGTATCCGAAAGGCCGGCCCGTTTTCAGGGAACGGAAGCTGGTCATTCGGTTCACCCTCATCCGCCCGGGGCAGGATCACCCCTTCCGGGTCGATCCTGCCCGTCAGGGCGTAAGCCCGGGCCACCTCCCGGTCGCCGGCAGACAAGGAGGCCGTCCAGCGGCCAACGCTGCGTCCCGCCGCCCCCGTCACGTGGTAGGTTAGAGGACACAGCGGTACTGGACGCAGGAGTTCCACCGTGAGGCGAACCACCCGCTGGGGTTCTGCCGCCCTTTCGATGAGCTGGGCAAACAGACCTGCCGGAGCACCGCCATGTTGGGCATTGGGATCCCAGGGCCCCCGCGCCAGTTCAGTCGGGTAGACGGTGTTCTCTTTCACGATAAAAACGCTATCAGATAAGCCAATGTCAGCCAAAGACGACTCCACTCCTTTCAGGCGAGCCCCAACATCTTTCGCAGAGAGACTTTATGAACTTTCCCCGCACTGGTCACCGGCAGGTTGTCGAGAAACACGAAATCATCTGGCACCCAGAACTTAGTGAGCTTTCCGGCATCGACCAGTCCCCCGAGGTAAGCTCGCAATTCCTCGGGGAAGATCGGCGTCCGGGGCCGAATCACCGCCAGCGGCCGTTCCCCCCATCGCTCGTCCGGTTTTGCCACCACCACGGCTTCAATGACCTTTGGGTGTTCGGACAGTAAACTTTCCAACACTCCACAAGGGATCCATTCCCCGCCGCTTTTGACCGCATCTTTTTCCCGATCCACCACATATAAAGTCCGATCGTCTTCCAAAACGGCAAGATCCCCGCTGCGGAACCAGCCATCTACATAACTCTCCCGGGTTCTCTCCGGATCGTTGTAGTATCCCTGGGGCAACCAAGGGCTGCGCACCCACACCTCGCCGATGGTCTTTCCGTCCCGGGGAACGGCCAACCCCTCTCGGTCGCGCACCTCGATTTCCACCATAGGAAGAGGCCGGGTACGGGTGGCCAGAATCCGACCGGCCTCCGCGGAAGTCGGGTCCACATGTTCAGGAACCGCCGAAATGCTCGCCCCCAACTGATCCGAACCGCCATAGATCAAACTGTAGGTTACACCCCGATCCCGGGCCGCCTGGGCGAGACCCGAAGAAAGCGGACTCCCACCGGTCAAAACCTTGAGCCCCAAAGGCTCGTCCCCCGCCGCATCCAACAGCATTTGCATTTGAGTGGGGACCATGTTGCTCCAAGTCACCCCTTCGCGACGAATCAGCGCAAGCTGTTCCGCAGGACCCGCCCGGCCGGGAAGCACCAGCTTCGCCCCCAGATAGGGAACGAATATCGCCGATCCCCAACCGTGAATATGGAAAAATGGAATCAAGGGCATAAACACGTCGCCGGTCCCCACCGACGCACCCGTCCGATACAAAGCGAGATGGTGGGCGATTTGCAACGAGGCCAGGATAACATCACGATGCCGATACATCAATCCCTTGGGCCGCCCCGTGGTCCCCGTGGTATAAAAAATCGAATACGGATCAGCCTCATCAATCCTATCCGCCCCGTCCGGCTCCACCAGGCGCCCCTCGGCCACCAACGCCTCATAGGTGAGAGCACCGTCTTCCGGATCAGCCCCGTCTCCCATCCACACCCACCGGGAAACGGTCGATCTCAACGGCCGGACCGCCTCAGCAAACCCTTCCCACGCGAAAATCCACTCGTCTTTGGCATGCCGGATGGTATGGGCAAGATCCTCAGCGGCTAGGCGAAAATTCAAAGTATGAATCACTGCACCGAGCATGGATAACGCATAGTGGAGCTCCAGATACCGATGGCTGTTCACGTCCAGCACCCCGACCACCGTCCCCCGGCCGACGCCCATGCGCCCCAGGCGATCCGCCAGCCGCACCACCCGATCGTACATCTGGGCATAGGGGAGCCGTACGTCCCCGCTGACAATCTCCGACTCCGGACGGCTGAGCAGCGTGTGCCGCAGCAGTTCATGAACGACGAGCTTCTTCATACTGGGCTGCACCTCCCCACACCTGAGGTTCCTGCAACGCCCAGGCGGGATACTCCTCGCCCCGCAAGAAGCGATGGGCATACAGCGTCGCCAACCGGCTGTACCGCTCACCGCCGGTCTCCGCCAACCGGTACAGCAGCGCCACCTGAGCGGCGTCAGCCATCTGGACCACCCAGTGTTTGGCATACCATTGCAACTCTTCAGGGTTCAGCCCCGCCGCATCTGTAAACACCTTCTCGATCGTTTCCCTCGCCCATCCGGCCTCGACCGTCCCCACCTTTTCCAGGATTGGGATAAATTCTGCCAAAAATCCTTCATGGGCATTCTTCTTTTGCACCGTCTCCAGAAGATCTAGAGCCTGGATATTGCTCGGCCCTTCCCAAATCGGCGTGATCAGCGCCTCCCGGTGCCACCGGGCCACAGCGTATTCCTCCAGGAACCCCAGGCCTCCGAACAGTTCCATCGCCAGCCGCGTGATCTCCGCCGCGTGGTCGGCCGTGCGATTTTTCGCCAAATGGCTGAGGAACCTGGCGTAGTGGTACGCCGGGGAATAGGGCGGTCGCTCGTGCCATGCCCGCTGAAAAGCCTCCACGGCGTGAAAGCCCAGGACCGTTCCCCCGACCAGTCGGACGGCCATGTCCACAAGGTCTCGTCGGACCAAGGGGTGGTCCTGCAGGGCCCGGCCGAAGGAGTGACGCCGGCGAACCCGCTCCATCACCTCGAGATGCGCTTTTTTGGCGATGCCCATGCCCGCCACGGCGTTCGCCAGCCGGGAGACCGTGAGATTCTCCAAAGTATAATAGATCCCTTCCTCCGCCCGGCCGACGAGATACGCCTCGCTATTCTCCAATTCCACTTCCCCGGAAGGTACCGCCCGGGTGGCACTCTTGTCCTTCAGGCGCCTGACCCGATAATTCAGTTCGCCGGCCCGGTTGAGCCGGGGGACGAGAAACAGGGCCAGTCCCTTTGGCCCCGCCGGAGCCCCTTCCGGCCGGGCCGTCACGATGGCGACATCGGTCAATCCGGCACCACTGGCAAAATATTTATCCCCTGTCAGCCGCCACACCTCTCCGTCCGGTCGGGCTACGGTGGTGTTGGCCCCCAGGTCGCTGCCCCCCTGGTTTTCAGTCATCCAAGTGGCGCCGAACATCTCCCCCGCCAAGAGCTTTTCTTTCCACTCCGCGTGCGCCGGAGCGTACTTGTGGATCGCATAAGCTGTTTGACCGGTGATGGTGATCACACAGTACAGCCCCGGATCCGCCAGAAGATATCCGAGCGCGTAGTGGTGATGCCACCCTCCACCCTCATAGGGGACGCGATTCATCGGGGCGATCTCTTTGAGCAATCGCGTCTCCACCGGGGACAGGCGAACCCGATCCACCCGCCTCCCGTCTAGGTCGTGCATCACGAGCACCGGGGGCGCATCGTGATCAATGTGGTAGATCGCTTCATACACATCGGCACCCGCTAACCCACCAAAAGATTCCAGTTCAGGTGCATACTCTTTCCAAGAAGGCCAATAGTGCGACAAAATCACCTGCAGATCTCGATCCTCCAACCAATGGTTGAGGCCGTACGCATAGGACTGATGCCTCATGATTCCGCTCCTCCCCGGATTTTTTCGGCAAGCAGGCGCTCCATCCTCGCCCGCAAATCCAGCAACTCTTCGCGAATCGCCTCAAGATCCCGAATCTGTGCCTCGATCTGGGCCAACTTCTCGTCCCCTTTTCGAATCACCTCCCGCAGCTGATACACTTCGGTGGGATCGAGATCGTACAAATCGAGCAACTCCTGAATCTCGTCCAAGTGAAAACCCAGTCGCCGCCCCCGCAGAATGAGTTGCAGCCTGACCCGATCCCGTTCGGAATACACCCGCCGAGAACCTTCCCGCTCCGGACGCAGTAATCCCAATTCCTCGTAATAACGGATGGTACGGGTGGTGGTGTCGTACATCTGGGCCAGATCCGAGATCGTATACTGCCGGGACACCGATCATTCCCCCTGGACTGTCACATTGTTCTGGTGTCGATTCTAACATAACGTTTACGGAAACGTCAATAACGCCGAAAACCGACCTACGGCCGGACATGAACCCCTGAGACATTGACCACCATAACTTTTTACGATAAAATAATTCAAACAACGATTCTGATTGTGGTATGGGGGGCTTTCGGGTGATCGATCGGGCAAAGTGGAGAGGGAAAGGGCCACAGGAACCAACTCGGACGGGCAAGAAATTGGAGATCCAATCATCTCCTGAAGTTACCGATCAGTTAACATTTCTCCATTTGTCCGCACGGGACTTGGAAACGGTGCGGGCTTTGAAAAGTGACATCAAGGCTGTTGTCCACGAGGTGGCTGCAGAGCATTATGATCGAATTGAAGAGATCCCGGAGTTGCAAGCGATCATGGACCGCCACAGCAACCGGGAACAACTGACGGGGACATTTGTTCATTATTTCACAAATTTATTTTCAATAGAAGACTTTGATGATAACTTCGTCAAAACCCGCCGAGCGATCGGACGGATTCACAGTCAAGTCCATCTCCCCGCCAAATGGTACATCGCCTCCTATATAAGACTTTACGAGCATCTCATCCCGCGATTGGTACATAGTCATTCCAGAAAGCCGGACCAATTGGCTGACATCTTGCTTTCTGTGTTAAAAGTGATCTCCTTTGACATGCAGTTGATTCTCGAAGCCTACGAGGAGGAGACCGAGTTCCGGTTCATCGATCACATCTCGGGCATTATGGAGTCGATTCTGAAGATTGACGGAACGGCGAACATCCTGGAGGCGTCTGCGACGTCAAAAAACCACGCCGAAGGGATCAGCGCCGCCGCCGAACAACTGACGGCATCCATTCGAGAGGTCGCCCAACAGGCTAGCCGGGTCGCCGACTATTCCGACCAGGTGATTCACCATGTGGAATCCGGCCGCCGCGTCATTCAGGAATCCCTCCAGGGTATGACAGATCTGGGGGAGTCGTTCAAAGCCGCCCGGGAGAAGATCGTCGGATTATCGAACGCTGCCGAGGACATTTCCCACATCGCCAGTCTCATCCGCAAGATCGCCGATCAGACGAACCTCTTGGCCCTAAACGCGGCCATCGAGGCGGCCCGGGCTGGCGATCACGGTCGGGGATTTGCGGTCGTTGCCTCCGAGGTGCGCACCCTGGCCGATCAGACGAAGGAGTCGATTCATCGGATCGCGGGGACTGTGGAACAAGTGCAACGGGAAACCCGGGCCGTTCGGGAGTTGGCTGACCAGGTCGTCGACAACCTCGGCCTCCGGGTGGCGCAATCCCGGGATGCGCTCCGGACCCTCGAGGAGATTGTCAGCCAGGTGGGACACATGGCGGAGTTTTTCAATGAAGTGGCGGCGACGACGGAAGAGCAGGCTGCAGCCACCGATGACATTGCCCTTCGCATCGATCACGTCCTGGGCGATGTGGCCCGCACCGATGATGAGGCGAACCGGATCGGAAATCAGATCCATGAAACCAGTGTTCAAGCCAATCGCCTGCGCCTCGAACTCATTGGCAACATCCCTCGTTTGGAAGACGCGCAGCTGGTCCGCGTGGTCATTACGGAACACCTGCTGTGGAAATGGTGGCTGTACAACATGATCCTCGGTTACCATGTGATCGATGAAAAAGAGTTGCTCGATCATCGCCGGTGCCGCCTGGGACAGTGGTACGAACAGGCCCGGAATCGGACGCCCTTGTCCTCCATGGATTCTTTCCGGGCCATTGAAGAACCCCACATCCAGGTGCATCGGCTCGCGGAGGAGATTCACCGGCTCATCCGGGCGGGAGAAACGGTGAAGGCGCGAAGCCGCTTGGCGGATCTGGAACGGGCATCCCAGAAAGTGGTGGGACATCTGAGGCAGTTGTTGCAAGATCTCAAAACGGGAAAGGCGCAGACTCTCCATGCCGCTGTATCCGGCGCGGACACACGTTAACCTGGGGGACAGCCGCACACCTTGGGCCGGATTCGCATACAATGGGGCAAATTTCCGGTGACAAGAGGTGGAAAACCGCCGATGAATGCCCTCAGGCCCTGTCCACCGCGAACGTTTCCTTATTTTGTGAGGCCGGGTGATACGCTGTATCACTTGGCCCAGCGTTATCGGACCACCGTCGGTGCCATCATCTCAGCCAATCCCTTCGTCGACCCGTACCATCTTCGCATCGGACAGCAGCTCTGCATCCCTCATCAACCCATCTACCCGGCGTGCCCAGAAGGAAATTACTACACCATCCGCCCCGGGGACACCCTGGCTGCCATTGCACAATTTTTCAACGTTTCCTTGGCCGATCTCATCGAGGCGAACCCGGGAATCGATCCCTACCGCCTGCGAGTGGGGCAGATCATCTGCATCCCCCTCGCCGTTCCGCCGGTCACCTGTCCCCACCGCTATATCGTTCAGCCCGGCGACACCTTTTACTCCATTGCCCAGCGGTTTAATATTTCAGTCGACGCTTTGATGAGGATGAATCCCCACGTTCGTCCCGAGGCCCTGCTCATCGGACAGACGATTTGTCTGCCGTGACCTCACCGTTGCAGCAGGCACCTCACATCTCCACAGACATAGCCCCTCCCGGGCCTGGAGATTCGAGAACGCCCTCTGGATCCTCGCCCAGGCCCAGAAAGGGACCAAGTCCCGCACACCTCAGGCTGCACCCCAGGTGGCGTGCGTGGAGCGAACGGAGACAAGGCTGTGCAGAATCATGCCCAGGACCACCAGACCCAGGCCGACCAAACCTTCTATGGAAATATGCGTACCGGGAATCACCAAGAGCTCGCCGATTAGAGCAAAGACCACTTCTCCCGACTGAGTGGCTTCCACGGTAGCCAGTTGATGAACGTCGCCACCCGCCAAATCGGTCGCCCGGAAAAATAGCACCGTGGCGATCACACCGGAGGACAGGGCAACGATCAGGGATTGCAAGGTCTGACCGGCACTCGGTCCTCCTTGGGCGACGAGTTGACCCACCGACAGAACGAGCCAAACGGGTAGGCTGGCGATAGTCATGCCCAAGGTTCGCTGGTAGGCGTTTACCCGGCCTGTGCACAGTTCCATCATCTTGCGATTGCCGAGGGGGTACGCGAAGGCCGCCACCAGGATGGGGAGAGCGCCTAAGAGGAACTCGCGCAGGGGAACGTGGGTAGATTGAGACCACTCCATGAGCCCGATCCCGGCGAGGATGATCACCGACATGCCCATCCGCCTCCACGGAATCCGCTTGCGCCGGCGCACAACCCCTTCCGGGGTCGCCACGAGCTCATCAAACAGCGGTACCACCAGGGAACCGGCGATAATCGTAAACTGCCAGGCTCCCGCGGTCAGCCAAGCTGGGCTGAAGGCCGCGGCAAAACAAAGCGGCGCGTAGAATAAGCCAAACCCGACGAAACTCCACCAAAGCCACAGCCATGGATGACGCCGCATCTCCACAAACAGGGGCCGGATCCCTTTCCTGACCCAGACAATCGCCATCAGCAGCGGCACCATGAAAAAGAAGCGGAGCGATGCGCTCCACACCCAACTTCCACCGGCATCTGCCATCAATTGATTCAACACAAAAGTTACCGCAAAAAAGAACGACGCCAGAATTCCGAGGGCCACCGCTTGCACGATCCATCCCCCCCAGAACCCTGGATTCGCATAGGCCTACACGGAAAACTGCGCCACAGTCACTAGTTTATGCCCAGCCTTCCCACTCGGTCAACGGGCCTGGTTTACGACTTCGCGTCCCCGCTTTCTTTAACATTTTTGTAGGGTGGCAAAGACAATCTTGTGGCTCCGGGAATTTTCGTGTATCTTGAAGAAGCTGCGACAGCTGCGAAGGTTCCACCGAGGAATGTAGCCGAGCCAAAGGCGAAATGAGGGATGATCATGAAAGCGCGGAATATCATCTTCCCGATCTGGTTCCTCTGGTTACTGCCACCCGTCATCATCTTGGTTGTGGTTGGAAATTTTCTCTTGGATAGCCTGGTGCTCGTGGCGGTCTATACCCTCGCAGGAGTGCCAAGAATCACAAATCAAAGTTTGAAAACGCTTTATAAATCTTCGATTCTTAAGGTTGTGCTTTTCGGATTTGTGGCGGACCTTGTCGGCGTTATAACGCTTCTTGCGGTGACCGGCCTTCCCTTGTCCATCCCGCCATCCCTCGTCTCCGCCGTCAACTTGAACCCTTTTACCAATGTCGGTGCCTTCCTCACCGTCCTCGGCGCCATCATTCTCTCCGCCCTGTGCATTTACGCGCTGAATTACTTTTTCACGTTTAAGCGCATCGTCGCGGAAAAGGTTACCCGGACCAAATTATCGGCCACCTTGGCAGTTATAACCGCCCCGTGGACCTTTCTCCTGCCGACCTCGTGGTTTTACCCAGGCATGTAATCAGACAAACGGGCGGCAACCTCACCGCCCGTTTAACCCTGAGTCAAGATTTTGTCGGCAACCCATCCAATGCTTCTTGTTTTCAGTGATTTACAGTGAAATGTGTTTTCACATAGTCCGCCGTCAGGTCTCCAAATGTATGCTCGTCCACAGGCAATTCGCGTCCAAGCCAATCTCTGTAAAGGGTTTGAATGTCAGGTAGAGCGTCAAAAGTAGGAGGATATCCAACCGGGACCGCCTCGACCTCAAGCAAAGTAAGGCAACCAGGACAATAATACTCCCTCAAAACCTGCCAACCTGGTTCAGCATGCATATACTGGGGATAAATTTCGTGAAATTCCTCCGATGACTCGCGGACATAGACTCTCGCCTTCACTTTCCAATTCACACGATAGTCCTCGAATTCGTATCCGCAGGTACATTTCACAATCGCTTTTTTCTTTGTTCCTTCAGTCTTGGACACGATGCAAAGGTGATCGGAAAGCGGAAGAATCACACGCTCAGTCCAGGGCACCTTCTCCTGAAAATACGCCACCAACGCATCAAAGGCTTCGGGGTCCTTCTGTCCCGCGATCACCCGAAACAGCTCCTGGGTAGAAATTCGTCCCTCCAGCATATCGGCAATTCGCTGGATTTTCTCACGACTGACCGCCATGATCTCACCTTCCCTTATACATCGCTACATCCTCGCCGGGCCGGACCACCCAGAACACCCGTCGGCGGTCCATATAAAGCCGATACTCCGGCGGAACTAGAATAGTCGTCGCGGGCGACTCCACCAAACACGGACCTGTCAACACATTCCCTGCCCGAACCCGATCCATTTCATATACATCCGACTCATGCCAGGTGCCGTTCCAAAATATCGGTCTGTGGTCTTTTCGACAGCCTTGCGCCGGTGTTTCACCGTCCAACGACTCTTCCGGCACAGTGGGCCTTACACTTTCGTAATACCCCGTGACTACAGCCCGAGTAATTTGGTACCCAAACTCGGTGCTCCGAGCTGCCCGGGCATATACCTTGTCAAAACTCACTTCGAATTGCTCCGCCAATTCAGAGAGAGTTTCCGGTTTGATCTCTGGGGCCCCAGTCTGTACTTCCAGATCATCCAACATACCGGCGTAGCGCATCCGCGCACCAAACACAAAACGCAATCGAGTCGGATCCAGACCCTCCCGAGAGGCTTCCAGCTCAATCTGGCCTTTCAGAGAACTCCACGCTCGGCTCAGCTGGTCCAGCGCGACCTGATTCAACACGCCTCTCATGGCGGCTTCCAACCGCAGACCTTGGGCTAACTGTTCATCGACACTGCCCTTGACATCAGGAGGTAAGGAATCGTAAGCACCACGCATGATCTGCAACGCGATTCCAGTGGGATCTACTCCCGCTGGAGGTGGCACAAAAATATCCGTGGAAATTTCCTGTCGTACACCATATTCCCCGCAAGCCGCACCGAACGCGGAAAAGCCCGGGGCCCAGGTTGGAATCATCACTCCGGCCAGGTCCAGACCATGGGTGTACCCAATGGCGTGAAGGGGACCTCCACCCCCATATCCAACGAGATGAAATACCTCTGGTCCGAATCCCATTCCGAGCATGACCTGTTGCAAATGAAGCTTGAGCGTGAGATTGGCCAAGTTGTGAACTCCCCAAGCCGCTTCGAATACATCGATACCCAGACGGTCCGCGATTTGCTCCTTGAACAGCCGCGTCGCTCGCTCCCGATCCAATTTTACCTGGCCACCCAGAAAGTTATCCGGATTTAGATACCCGAGAATGAGGTTGGCATCGTTAACGGTTACGGTGTCGACCCCACCTTCGGGCCAACACACCCCCACACGGTACCCCGCACTGTCGGGACCGAGGCGAACCCGTTGGGTAACCGGATCCACCCGGACAAACGATCCGGTACCGGATCCAATTGAATCGACCGCTACCATCGGTGTATTTACCCAAAACTGATCGATGATTCCGGAATCCCGTGTTGATATACACTGAAAATGGACCCCAGATCGTCAGTGAAAATTGACCCCCACCAGATAGACTGGTACGCTCCTACTAATCTGAGTGGGAGCGGGGGAGAAAGGGTTGATCTCTATCGAGGATTGGACTGCGATTCGAGCACTCCATGCCCGCGGTGTCAGTATTAAGGCGATTGCGCGGCAACTGGGAATTTCGCGCAACACTGTGCGTCGTGCCTTGCGGGGAGACGATCCACCCAAGTATGTGCGAAAGAAGCCGTCGGCTCGGGCAACAGACCCATTCCTGGAGCACATTCGACAGATGTACGTGGAAAAACAATTGATCGGAACACGAATCTATGCGGAGTTGCAGAAGATGGGGTACCAAGGTTCACTTTCTGCGGTTCACCGGTGTCTGCAGCGGCTGAAGAAAGAACAGCCGCACACCGAAGTGCGGGTTCAGCGGATGGAGACGGCTCCAGGTGAACAAGCCCAGTTCGACTGGTCGGAGTACTCAGTAAAGATAGGAGGCAAGGAGGTCAAGGTATACGCGTACCGTTACATTCTCAGTTATAGTCGAATGCGATACACGCACTTTGCGCTGAATCAAACGCTGGAGACGGTCCTGGAAGCTCTGGAGTGCGGGATTCGCCACTTTGGCGGTGTGCCTGAGAGGGTGCTGATCGACAATGCCGGTCAAATGGTCGTGGATCATCGGCCGGATGGAGCTGTACGGTACCACCCGGAATTTCTCAAGGTCATGGGACTGTACCGGATGGACCCGTATGCATGCGCCCCGTACCGCGCCCAAACGAAGGGGAAAGTGGAACGGGCCTTCTATATGCTGGAACAGCATTTCCTCAAAGGGACGGAGTTCAAAGACTTTGAGGACCTCATTACCCAAGGGAAGTCCTTTGACGAATCGGAGAATCAGCGGGTGCACCGCCGGTTGGGACAAACCCCGTTGGAGCGGTTTGAGGCGGACCGGGCGGCTTTACGGCCCCTCCCCGAGCGCAGGTATGTCGACAGTGTGCGCGTCTTGCGCCGCGTCAGCAGAGACGGATACATCTCCGTCGATCACGTGGAATACTCGGTCCCGCCCTCCTACCTCGGCCGGGAGGTGTGGGTGACGCAACCCAGGGGGGCATATGTCGAGATGTACGGCCCAGACGGCACCTTCTTGTGTCGGCACGTCAAATCGAGAGACACCGGCTCGATCCACACGCTGCCCGAACACCAGGCGCCTCACCGGGAGCGTGTCTCGGTTCGTCAGCGATTCTGCGAGGTGTTTCCCAGCGGTGCGGCATTCTACCAAGGGCTCACCCGTCGGTATGCCCACAACGCTCGGTACCATGCCGCCCGCATCCTGGACATGCGCAGCACCTATAGCGACGAGTCTATTGAAATGGCCCTGAAGGAGGCCTTGGCTTACGGAGCCACGGACGAGAAGGTCGTGTTGAAACTGCTGGCCAACTACCCGACAAAACCGGCCGCCTCTTCGAGAAACGTCGAGGTCCAGGCGTTATCTCGGCGCGCCGACACCATTCGCCCGTTGTCCTACTACAGTCAACTGTTGCATTAACAAGGGGGAGTTCCCGTGACCGAAGATGCGATGGAGACCCTGAAACAACATCTCAAAACGCTCCAACTGCCGTATATGCGGGAGGTGGTGGAACGGGAAATTGAGAACGCGGTGAAAATGAAGCTGACTTACCAAGCTTTTCTCACGCGGCTCGTGGAAGCGGAAGTGTTGCAGAAGACCAACCGGTCCATTGCCACGAAGATTCATCTGGCGCGATTCCCGCGGATCTGTACATTGGAGGAGTTCGATTTCTCGTTTCAACCTTCGCTCCATGCCGCGGAGATTCGGGAATTGGGAGAACTCGGCTTTATCCACCGAAAAGAAAACGTTATTTTCCTAGGTCCTCCAGGGGTTGGAAAAACGCACTTAGCGATTGCCCTTGGGGTCAAAGCGTGCACGGCCAGACTCCGGGTCGCGTTTTTCACCGCCTCTGAACTGGCGGATCTCTTGTATGCCAGTTTAGCGGATCGTTCCACGCCCCAAAAGCTGGCGTCGCTGAGCCGCTACCACCTGCTGATCATCGACGAGTTGGGCTACATGCCCATGGACAAGCAACGGGCGAACCTCTTTTTCCAGCTCGTCAGCAAGCGCTATGAGACGGGATCAATCATCCTGACGACCAACATGCCTTTTGACGAGTGGGACAAGGTGTTTGGCGATACAATTGCTTCTGCCGCCATCATTGATCGTCTGGTGCATCACAGTCACATTTTTCACATTCAGGGTCACAGTTACCGGATGAAGGACAAGCTCAAGGCCGATGCCTCCGCCTAATCACCAGCCCGGCGGACTTGGTACCCCATGTTGTCCGTGCGTGTGCGACACGCACACGTGGCCGTTGTCCCCTAAGGGCCCCCCATCGGCCCGCAGCCGCGAGGTCAAGGGCGCCCTTGGGCGAGCGAAGCGTCCCTTGACGGAGCGGCCAGGGCCGATACACTCGGCCCGTTGGGACAACGGCCGACGACGATGAACCCTGAGTGACGACACGACATGGCAAGCAATGACTTCCGTTTTCTGAGGGGGGTCAAAATTCAGTGCCAAACCGGGGTCAATTCTACTTGACGATCAACATCCCGAAGTACAATCTGTCCATTGATCACCGCTCCGACGTCGAAAGTCGTCCCGCCTACATCCGTCGCAATTAGGTACTTGAGACCATAAACGCTCCCGAGAAACTGGGCCCCGATGATGCCGCCCGTCGGGCCCGAATTCACGGTATGAATCAGTTGATCGTAAGCAGTGGAAACCGTGGTGCCATAGTTAGTCAGTAGCCGTACTCCAGCATGGCTGCCTTGATCCCTGAACGTACCCTCAAGATCTCTCAACTGATCCCGGGACGGTTCCGCCGCGTAAACCTGAATCACCACAGCGTTCAGCCTTCCCGCCTCCCCCAAGATCGGGTGTACCCGGTGAGAGAGAAACACTGGGATCTGCATCCCCCGCTCCTTCAGTATGTCGCCGACGATTTCCGCGGTACGGATTTCGTGAGACGGATTGACGAAAGAATTCAAATAGCAGATGATAATCGCTCTAGCGCCCCGATCCAAAAGGTCCAAGGTTGCCTCACGCACATCCTCTTCATAGAGGGGGATCATCACTTGACCCGTTGGGAGGACCCGCTCCCGCACCCCTTTGATAAAATCTCGGCTTACGAGAGGATCCGGATGAAAGTGGGACACCGCATGCAGTCGTTCTGGGAGGGACAAATGATGCCAAGACTGTCGCGCCCGGCCAAACCGTAGTGTATCTTCAAAGCCGGAACTGGTCAAAACCCCCAAAGGTGCCATACCGGTCCGGCTCACCACACGGTTCAGCATTAACGTTCCGGTGTATACGACCAATTCTAATCCCGACACGGCCTCTTGAAGGTTTATATCCCACTGGCCCGCCGCATCTTTTAAAGACTCCATGATCCCTTTGGAAACCGCGTCAGGGGTGGTTTGCGCTTTACCCACCACAAACTGGCCATTGGTATCGATCAGTATCGTGTCGGTCATCGTGCCACCGGTGTCAATGGCCAAGATTCGCGTTTGACGTTGGGTCATACAACTTCCTCCTTTCGAGAAGAATGGCTTGAACCAGATATTATAAGGTAAATTCCTCCGGCAACTGCCACACTGCACGATATTCCTCCCACCATCTTGGCCCTACATCCGCCAACTCCGCATACATAGCACGCACAACCGGGGTGAGCTCCCCGTTGAGGACGCGGTTTCGTTCTCGATGATAAAATTCGGCAAAATCCACCGAACGTTCACGCCGATTTCGACGGATCTCCGCCCGTTTCGCTTCGGACTTTTTTCGATCGACGACAAATCCTCCATGTATATCCCGTGATGCTACAATGCCGTAAACGCTTTCCATGATGCGTTCCGTGTAGATCCCGTCATTCAGATCCCTTTCGCACAGCTCAATCGGACGCTCCAACGGATCTCCATATCCCGGGCCACCGTTATATTTCATGTAGATCAAGTCGCCCTGATCAAACGGTCGAGGGTAGTAGGTGCCGTACGGCAATCGGGTGACCTCTGCAGAAGGGAGTTTGTTCACCTCAGGGGAATCTGGGTCGTCCCCTTGGGGATAAGGTTGATGGTTCCGCCACAACTGCTCAATATCCGTTTTTTTCACGTGTAACGTATAGGATGCGAACGCAGGATAGCCACCGCAGTTCCCTGCATTGGTAAACACCATGCCCTGGTTTAAGCTGAAAGCTTGAGCCCCGGCGACCCCGTAGAACAAACCCATCGTTTCAAAACCGGCGCCCCCTCTTCGACGCCCGTAGCCGGCACTGTTCGGTTTGATGCGGCGGGAAAGGTAACGCAGTCCCATTTGCAACCGCTCCCACTCCTCCACATCCCCCATGTCCGACTCGGGGTTCCACATGGCATAACCGTGGTCAATGCCGTCCCTGGTTGCGTTTGCCCCCATCCCGACGGCGGAAATTTCAAAGGTCGTGATCGGTGCATAGACCCCTTTGGGTTCCCCTGTCGCACCGCTCAGTACCATTCCCCCTTGGGTTGGATCCGCGGTCATCCCGTACCCGGACGCCCCTTCTTCCACGTAGCCGCGACTCAA
This sequence comes from Kyrpidia spormannii, assembly GCF_002804065.1. NCBI lineage: Bacteria > Bacillati > Bacillota > Bacilli > Caryophanales > Alicyclobacillaceae > Kyrpidia > Kyrpidia spormannii. Next base: position 2,082,555 of record NZ_CP024955.1, read on the forward strand.
AAATCCTCGTTGAAGCGAGCGATATAACCCTGTGTAAATCGGAATTGTCAGGTACCAAGGCGTTTGTCTGGATAAATCGTACACTTCATTGTTGTTAAGCCATGTGCGCGGTGGACGATAGGTCTCAAGGGCCAAATTGTATCCCTCATTAACCACTTCACTGTACCCGAGCATCTGCGAAAGAACGACCCACAATGCCCCAAGGACGGAAGCCAACGCAGTGTTCCACGCCCACGGGCCGTAACCGCTGTTACCCTCAAAGTCAAGCCGCAATGTTCCGTCCGCCTTGACCACCACTTCTAACGGCAAATGATGCAATGTGTCCCTCTGAGCTTGAGGTTGCCAGGCCTCCTTGGAAAAAGGGGTATCTACAAAGGCGGTTGCACGAAATCGTCCTGGTACCAACCGTTCTTTCACTCGAGCCAGGAAATTCCGACGAGAGAACTCAATGACTTCTCGGGACAGACGAAGATAGAAATCCAATCCGTACTCGTCGATAAATTGAATCACCGCGCGCTTGATCATTTCTGCCCCGGCAATGCGCGCTTTTTCATCCAGGTCGTAGTATAGAGGGGTTCGCACCCCTTGCCTTGATCGCAACAGATAGTGCGGCAGCAATTTTCCCTGTTCCCCGATTTTCTCATTGGTCATGTACAGCCCGTCTTCATAGCGAGACGTGGCCGCAACAATGTCGTGGCCCGGGGTTACGCCTCCAATATCGACTTGATGCGTCACCCCGCCCGCCCAGCCCACCAACTCGCCCTGATAGAAAATCGGTACCAAGGTATGAATGTCTGTCGTGTGCACATTACCGAGAGCTGGGTCATTATTGGAGTAAATGTCGCCTTCGCGTATCCCGGGAAACTCCTCGTAGCCCGCCTCGATCATTTGCTTAATGTCTTCACTCATGGTGTGAACATGGACAATAATGCCGGTCGATAACGCCACCGCATCCCCGTCCGCGGTAAAGAGAGCAAAACACGTCTCACCAAGACTCCGCGTGAGCGGCGATGCAGCAATGTGAACAGCCACCTCCCGGGCGGTCACCGCCGAGGCAATCAGTTTCGTCATGGCTTCTTCCCACCGAAAGGGATTCTTGTCGCGCAACTCTAATTCGACGAGACCGGCATAATGCCCCGTGTTCCGCGTCCGTTCAGCCACTTCCTGCACCAACTGTTTCAGACTCACTCGAGTAAACGCGCCAACCGAAAATGCCATTTTTCCCCCTCCCTAGTTCTGATCAATGAATTGTTGTTCCGAGAGACACGATAAGCAACTATCGTGCCAACGATTACAAGACATGAAAAAAGCGCCCTCGGCGCATGGTTAACGTCTCAGTTTATGTCTCACTGTCTCACACTGTCGCTTTGCAACAATGAGGCTGAGCGTGTATACCCCAAACCTCTAGATTAAATTGAATAGTTTCATTTTCCTGTACATTGTTGCTCGGGAAATTCCCAGGGTTTGGGCTGCTTCAGTCACATTTCCACCGCTCTCTCGTAAAGCCTGTTCAACCAGAGAGCGGTGGATGCTTCTGCGTTTTTTGGCCGTATCCACGGACGGTGCATTTTCAAAGGGCCCGGCCAGACAAATGTGCCGCGGCTCAATCACATTGCCATCGCACAAGAACACAGCCCGTTGGAGAACATTTTTCAATTCTCGAATGTTCCCTGGCCAGGAATGTTCGGTCAGACGTTGCATCGCTTCAGGAGAAAGTCGGACGGAGATCTTCCCAATCTCTTTGGCAAATTGCCGTAGAAACGTATCCACGAGAAGTGGGATATCTTCGGAACGTTCCCGCAATGAGGGTAAGCGGATCCATAAAGCTGACAGACGATAGAATAAGTCTTTTCGGAATCGACCACTCTGCACTTCCTGGTCCAGGTTCTTGTGGGTAGCAGTGATCACCCGAACATCTACGTGAATGGGGCGCGTTCCACCAACGGGAACTACTCGCCTTTCCTCCAGCACGCGCAACAATAGACTTTGGCAATCGGTCGGCAAATCAGCGATTTCGTCCAGAAAAATGGTCCCTTTGTCTGCCAAAAGGAATTTCCCTCGTTGACCGTGCTTTTTTGCGCCCGTAAACGCCCCTTCCTCATAACCAAACAGCTCACTCGCCGCCAATTCTCGTTGGAGAGTCCCACAATTGACAGCTACAAAAGGACCGGAACGACGAGGTCCCGAAGCGTGGATCGCATGAGCAAAAAGCTCTTTCCCTGTGCCTGATTCCCCCGCCAGAAACACCGGAGCCAAAAGATTCGCCGCCTTGTGGGCAAGTCGTTTCGCCTCGAGTATGACAGGAGTTCTCCCTATTATAGAGTCCATCGTGTAATGGGTTGTCCAATCGACCGGGGACATCGCCTTGCTCTTCGAAGATGATTTTGCCGTAGATTTTCCGCCGGATGTTGGCATCATGAGACACAACACACCCAAATCCAGTCCCCATAATCGGTACGGAATCACCTTTAACAGCGTCCGTACATCCCCCTCCCCCAATCTAAATTCTTGTACGTATGTCCCATGATCTTGCCCGGTGAGCAATGCCGGAGGACCGTCCACAACGGGCAATGGTTCGCCCGAACGTATCCCTGCAGCCATCGCCTGGGCGTTTGCCCACGTCACATACAAGTGCCGGTTCAATAAAAACGCAGGCTTATCCAACTCTTGAACAAGGCCAAAAAAGGCGTCAGAAATCGCATTCTTGTGTAAATCTTGCCCGATTCGATTCGCAGCCCATTGAATGAGTGGAAGATTGTGAGTTTCATACCACTGACGTCGGCTTGTAATGTCGAGAACACCCAACAGGGTCCCCGTTAAAGGCTCGAAAATCGGAACCGCCAAACACGCCCATTCATGCCAACCTGCACAATAATGTTCCGCACCAATGACTCGAACAGGGTGTTTTTCGATGACAGCCGTCCCGACGGCGTTCGTGCCCGCTCCACTCTCGCTCCAATCGGCACCTTCAAAAAAGTGTCGATGTTTCACATGTTTCAGTAAGTCATCGTTATCAACCGTGACTTGCAGTAGCAGCCCCGTGTGGTCACTCAACGTGACCACCGCCTGATCGGAACCATGCTCCCGCTGAACGTACCTCATTATCGGTAACGCAACCTCGATCATTTCCCGGTAAAAGGACGAAATATGCTGAACTTCGGCGCGTTTCATGCGGATAGGGGCCGCATCTGTGCTGAAAGCGACCCCCATGCTTTTACACCTCTCCCAAGATGATTTAATCGGTTTACGCAGCTGTGGATCAAGAATGCCGTCTTTAACCCACGCTTCCCATCGATTCACTTGTTCACCCGTCTGCACAATTGACAATTGGTGATCTGAAAACGGTGTATTCACGGCGATCACCACCTCGGATTGTGACCTCTTAGGTGTTTAACTGTTTCGCCAGTTCTATAAAGAACTCAAGGGATTGGGGATTACTCATCGAATCAGGGTTGACGGCTCTCTCCAAAGAGTAACCCAACAGGATTTTGCGAATTGGAACTTCCATCTTTTTTCCATTCAGTGTTCGAGGCACTTCATCGATCACGTACACTTCGTCCGGCACGTGGCGGGGCGAAACCGTCTCCCGAATCCGCTTTCGAATGGCTGCTTTCAATTGATCCGTCATCACAACCCCCGGCTTTAACACAACAAACAAAGACAGAAACGAAGGTCGACCCAGTAGTTCCAAGTCTACCACCAAACTGTCAGCAATCTCGTCCAACCCTTCTACGGCTCGGTAAATCTCGCTTGTCCCCATCCGAACTCCATGACGGTTGATCGTGGAATCCGACCGTCCATAGATCACACAACTGCCGTCCGCATAGAATTTGATCCAATCCCCATGTCGCCATACACCCGGATACATTTCGAAGTAACTTTCCCGATACCGGCTCATCTCTGGATCATTCCAGAAGTATAAAGGCATGGAAGGCATGGGACGCGTGATCACCAGTTCTCCTACTTCACCGATGATTGGTTGACCGTTGTCGTCGTAGGCTTCCGCCTTCACGCCGAGCATGGGTCCCTGCATAAGACCTGCCTTGACGGGCAAGAGCGGACAGGGACCGACAAAGGGTGTACAGACGTCTGTCCCTCCACTCCCGGGAGCCAACCAAATGTCCTTTTTAACCTTTTGATACACCCATTCAAAACCGTCAATGGTCAGCGGCGACCCCGTCGATCCGATCGCCCGCAGCTTTGAAAGGTCGTGATCCTTACCCGGTTCAAGCCCCGCTTTCAGGCAGCTCTGAATATAGCCCGCGCTTGTTCCAAATGATGTCATCCCCGTCTTTTCCGCAAATTCCCACAATACATCGAGATTGGGATAGCCGGGATGACCATCGTAGAGAAGAATGGTGGCCCCAGATAAGAGGGCGCCCACGGTGAAATTCCACATCATCCATCCAGTAGTGGTAAACCAGAAAAAGCGATCCCCTGGCTGAACGTCAAAATGCAGTTGGTGGACTTTGAGGAGCTCCAAGACAATATTTCCGTGGCCGTGAACAATTCCCTTGGGGTGACCCGTTGTACCCGAAGAATACAACACCCACAACGGGTGTTCGAATTCTACAGGTTCAAAATGCAGTTCGGCCGGTGTCCGAACAATATCGTTCCACATCACCGCGTTCTCCACCCCGCCCCCGTCCAACCCAATGTAGGGCACGAACACCGTCTTGTCCAATGTGGGCAGAGATCGCTGCAGATCCTGTACTACTTCGGTTCGATCATAGACTTTTCCACCATACTGGTACCCATCCACCGCAAAGAGCACCTTTGGTTCGATCTGTTTGAAGCGATCCACTACCGTCACAGCACCGAAATCGGGAGAACAACTCGACCAGACAGCGCCGATGCTCGCAGCGGCCAAAAAAGCAATCACGGTCTCCGGGAGGTTCGGCATATAGGCCACCACTCGATCCCCCGGCCGGACGCCGTATTCCCGAAGATGAGCGGCCACCGAGGCCACGGACCGGGACAGTTCGTCCCAGCTCACGATGGTAAGGGGGCGATGCTCAGACTGGAATAACAAGGCCGGTCGATCGCCTGGCCTTCCCCGGAATACATGCTGAGCAAAGTTGACACGAGCGCCGGGGAACCACCGAACCCCAGGCATCTCATGGCCTTCCATCACCCGTGTATAGGGGGTCGGGCTCTGTATTTGAAAATACTCCCATATCGACGCCCAAAACGACTCGAGATCGTCCACAGACCAACGCCACAATGATAAAAAATCGGGAAATACTAAACCCTTTTCTCTCTCCAACCAATGCATATATTGTGACATTCCAGAGGTTTGTTTTAAATATGTAGACGGTTCCCATAAAATTTCCCCTTCTGAAATCATGAGAGAGCCTCCTTCACATGCATCCTTTTCGCTGGCGCGGAGATATGGGTTTGATAAACATTATAGACCAAAGGAGGCACCTCCTGCAGCAACACTCACTGCAGGAGGCTTGCTCCTCGATCACTTGTTTATTCACGGTTCAGGGGTTTCTTTAACCACTTTTCATAAAACGTATCGATATCCGGTTGGAAATCAAAGACTACCGGATAACCGGGTGGCACAGCTTCCACTTCAAGAAGCGTGCCGCATCCGGGGCAAATATACTCCCTTAGGTGCATCCACTCGGGGTCACATCCCAGCATATTCGGGTAGATCTCGTTAATCTTTTCCTCGGTGTCCCGGACGTAGACCAAGGCACGTAGTTTCCAATTCCGGCGATAATCACCGAACTCATGGCCGCAGTCACACTTGACAACCCGGCTCTTGTCCGGCTTTTCCACAATGTAGAGATGTTCTGCGTAAGGCAATAAAATCCGGTCGTCCCAAGGTACCGATTCTTGGGCAATGGCCAACATTTTAAAAAATCGATCGGAATCCTTATGGCTCGACTGCATTTCGTGAACCAAATGAAAAGGAAGTTCACCACGTTTGAGTTGCCGCAGAGTTTCCAGATCATATTGAGCCACAGCTTCATCTCTCCCCTCAATTCAGATCTACACACGTCATGACTGTCACCGATCAGAAAAGTTTCTTAGCCGTTGACCATCCGGAAATCATCAGGCAAATCCCAGAACTTCAAAAATTTCTCTCTCCACTCCGGGGATAAGTCCATCGAGCTCTGATACATTTCCAGAACCGGTTCAATAAAATCCCGGTGCAAGATGCGATCTCGTTCGCGCTCAAGAAATGCTTCGGCCGGTATGGCTCGAGCCAGGCGTTCCTTCCTCATCTGTTCCCTGCGGGCAGCCGTCTTTTCCAGATCAGCCTTCCATGTCCCATCGGCTGACTGTTCCGCAACAACCCCGTAAATCGACTCCGCATATCTCGGCAGGAGATACCCTTCGTTCAGATCCTTCTCCACCAAGTGCGGATCCCGTTCTAGAACGTCTCCGAGTCCTGGTCCGCCCCGATGGACAGACACGTAAATGTCATATTCACGAAAGATCTGGGGCCCGGCAGTGGCGTGTTTGTCAAACACGTTTTCCTCCGCACGGATCACCTCATCCACTTCCGAATGTTCCGGGTCACCATCTCGGGTCGGATAAGGCCGTTGATTTTGGATGATTTCCTTCATGTTCGTACCATGTAAACTGTGCCGATAGCCCGCGTTACCCGGATAACCTCCGAAAATGCCTGCGCTTCCAAAAACATGGCCGTCAGCAAGTCCATTGAACAAGGTCTGTTCATCGGTACGATACAGCATCCGCACACTTTCGATTCCGGCCCCTCCCCGATACTTTCCGGGACCAGGAGTCATCGGCTTCAAGCTCCTCCCGAGGTATAGAAGTGGTTCCAGTGATTCCCATGTCTCCGCCTCACCCATATCTCCTTCGGGGTTCCACATGGCGGCTGTGGAATCTTCTCCGTCCTTAAAGTACATCGCCCCGGTGCCTTCGGATGACATCTCGAAATTGGTAAACGCAGATTCGACACCATAATGATTCTTGCCGCCGCCCTGCAGGATATTACCTGTCAGTGGGAAACTCGCTGAGATTTCCTCAAGGTAACCCCGGGAGTAATAAGCACGGGCCAAGCTGCGAATCAACCCTGTAAAGGCCGGGATCAGGAAATGCCACGAAAGGGTGGTGGAGACTTTTTCATAATCTGGATTGCACCATGACCCATAAGGGAGCTTTAGCGACGTCGCCAGATAGGCTCCATCGTTGACCTTATCGTTCGGAATCAAGCTTTGTGTCATTTGAACCCATAAGGCACCCTGCATGGGTGACGGCGCACAGTTAAAGGAGTGATAACCCCATTTGTTCGCTCCTTCGTACGACATGTTAAAATCGCCGTCTGCGCCGATTTGTATCGTTAATGGCGCATGCATGAGCGTGTCTCTTCGAGCTTTGTGGGAGACAGTAGGATCGTCTTTCCACGGAACATCCGTAAATCTCGGCGACTCATAGATACCGGGGAACGTCACTTCCTTCACGCGTTCCTTAAAGCTTCGCCGTCCCTCTTCGATAACTTCACGAATAAAACGTTTATAGGTCTCGATGCCTTCTTCCTGAATTACCCGGTAAACTTGGTCACGAATCATGTGGCAACCAGCCAAGCGGGTGCGTTCATCCAAGACCCAGTACATCTCAGCACGCACCGAGTCGCTGACTTTTTTTAGATAGCTCTGGTAAAATTCATCATTTTCACCCGCTTTTTCGCAGGACAACAACAACCCATCGCCATATCGGTCTTCGTGTCCAAACGCCATCGACCCAGGTGTCACCGCACCCACATCGATCTCGTGGGTCACTCCACCCGCCCAGCCGATAATTTCTCCTTCCCAGAAAATCGGAATAATGGTGTGTACATCAGCAGTATGAACGTCTCCAATGATCGAATTATTATTGGAAAAAATATCACCTGATCGAATTCCCGGGCTGACTTCCCAATTGTTTCGAATCATGAATTTAATTGCGTCACTCATGGTGTGGACATGAACGATAATGCCCGTGGAGAGCGCAATCGAATCGCCTTCCGGTGTATATAACGCGAAACAAAGTTCGCCAATCTCTTTCACAATCGGAGACGCTGAGATGTTCAATGCTGTTTCTCGGGCATTGACGAGCCCACCTCGCAGCAGTGAGAAGATGCGCTCATATCGAATAGGATCCTCCTCGCGCAATGAAAGCCGATCCAGTCCTGCGTACCTTCCTGTTTCCTTAAACACGCGCTCCGACTCTTCGAGCATCTCCTTGAGTGTTTTTCCACCCCAACCGATTGCGACCTGTGGATGGACGGCTGTGGACGGCTTCAACCCTTCGCCCATAATCTTTTTCTCCTCCTTGTGTTTAACTTGAAATATCCCGGCACAGGGACTGTTAATGACTCACAGGTGGTTTCAAGTGAAAAATTCGATGGGTATCCAGTATCGCCTCGTAACCTGTCGGCACGACAAACGTGGTATTCGGCGATTCGATCACGGAAAATCCCTGAATTCGGTTCCCGGCTTTCAATTTCTCCATCTTGTACACATTGGCAGTTGTCCAAGCACCTTTGTAATATACGGGCCTCGTCTCGACATCGTCTGCCTCCGGCTGCTCCCTACTAACAGGTTCTTCAGGCAAACTCGGTTTTTCACTGGGGGCAACCCCAGTAATAATGGCCGTCGTAACCAGGTATCCCAGCTCCGGAGACCGGGCGGAACGAGAATACATTTTTGAATATGCTTCCTCAAACCGGTCGATAATCGTTTGCACCTGTTCTGAGCTTTCAATTCGTTCAAATGGGACTTGGATCTCAACGTCATTCAGTTGGCCCACATACTGGACCCGGACATGATGGCGAAATTCGATGTCCCGCTGGGCGATTCCACTTTTCGCAAATTCACCGATTACCCGTTCTTTCAGTTCGCTCCATGCTGTATTAATGGCGGAAGCAAATGCACCGAAATCGGCCTGAGCATGAGCGACGGCCACCTGCACCGTCTTATCCGCGCGGTATTCGAACTCGGCACACGCGCAACCGTAAGCCGAAAACCCGGCCGCCCAAGACGGGACGAGAATATCTTGAAAGTTTAATCCGGCCGTATAACCGGCCACATGCACAGGACCGCCTCCACCATAGGAAAGTAGCCGATAATTCTCTGGCGCGTAGCCTTTCCCAAGAACCCGGGAGATCACTTCATTACGCAGATGATCCTGAAAGAGGGAAACAATGCCTTCTGCCGCCGCATATACGTCCAAGCCAAGCGGAGCCGCGATTTGCTCTTGTATCGCCTCGTAAGCGCGTTGCCGGTCGAGTTTCACATCGCCACCCAGAAAATTATCGGCATTCAGATAACCAAGAACCACGTTGCAATCATTAATCGTCACCGTGGTTACGCCGCTGTCCGGATTCGAGACGCCAATGCGATAGCCGGCACTGTCGGGCCCGATCTCGATCCGTTTTGAACTCGGTGTGAGCCGTACAAAGGAACCGGTTCCCGCTCCCACGGAGTCGATTTCAACCAGTGGCAGCTTGAGAACAAATCGCGCCATATTGGGTTGCGTCCGAATCGCAAATTGACCTCCTGTGATGAGGGCTAAGTCAAAACTTGTGCCGCCGATATCCGAACACACGACGTTATCAAAGCCGAGTTGCTTAGATAAATACTGAGCTCCGACTACGCCGCCGATGGGACCCGACACCAAGGTCCGAGCCAGTTCTTTGGCCTCTGTAGAAATGGTGCCCCCGTGAGAGGCCATCACCCGAAGTTCAAACTTCGATCCAAGATCGCGTAGTTTCTGGGTAATTCGCTGAAACTGGCCTCGAGAGGGTTCCGCGGCGTAGGCTTCGACCAAGACCGTATTAAGTCTGGCAAAGTCTTGGGAAACGGGATAGAGTTCCGAAGACAGGAACAACGGCACATGGACGCCGAACTCTTCCATCACCTTTTGCGCAATCGCCTTGGCTTTTTCTTCATGCGCGGGATTGGCATAAGAGTGTAGGAAATTTATACATATACCTTGCACATTCTTTTGTAGAAGTTCCCGGATGGCTTGTTGAACTTCGTTCTCGTACAGGGGAATCTGCTCCGCACCAAAGATGTCGATCCGACCACGAATGCCATAAATCCGATCCCGAGGGACCAAGGGGGTATTATGGACGTGGGTCACAAGGTGCAGACGGTCCGAATAGGAATACCCCAGATAGGTCTGGATGCCGCGTTCGATGCGGAGATAATCTTCAAAACCCGCCGTAACAAGGAGACCCAATTTCAGTCCTTTACGCTCCAACAGGCGGTTCAGCATGGCCGTCCCGGAATAGATGCCCGAGACGAGGTGTGGAACCCCTTCTTCCAGGGGTACATTCCAATAATGGAGGGCATCTCTCAACGAATTGACAAATCCGACAGATTCGTCCTCAGGCGTCGACTGTGCCTTGCCGACCACAAATTCCCCCTTTTCATTGACCAATATGGTATCGGTCATGGTTCCGCCGGCATCGATGGCGAGAATTCTGGGTTTGGGCCCTGCTGCAACGGCCATACATTCCTTCCTCCAATCACGATTTTCTGTTTAAAGAAGGCGAACAATCTCCTGAATCTCTTTCGCCCTCTTCTGTTCAGATTGGAGAGAGCAATTCTCGTGCCAACAAGAGGCCCATTGGAGAAATCGCTGGATTCCCCGACATATTTGTTCTTCTCGATACATTGCATGTAACATTATCATGTAACAGGAGTGTCACAGATACCACTGTGACACTCCTGTTACATCTACGTCGACAAATTGTACTGTTTTGCCTTCCTGTAAACCGTCATCCGAGAAACCCCCAGCAACCGAGCAGCCCGGCTCACATTGCCGTCCGTCATTTTTAACGCGTGCTCAAGAACTTCCCGGTTTACAACCTTGCGATAATTGAATCGGGAAACGGGTGCGCTCTCATTGTTATCCTTTGTCAATCCAGTGGTGGTTCCATCGGCGGAATGCACAAGCTCAGGAGGTAGATCCTCAAGTCGAATCCGATGATCCTCCGCATTGAATACGGCCTGCGCGACAACGTTTTTTAATTGCCTGACGTTCCCCGGCCAACTGTGTCGCATGAGACAGTCCATGGCGGCGTCTTCGACAACCCATGGTATCCCCGTGTCGTCACATTTTAACAGGAAGTGACGCACGAGAAGAGGGATATCTTCTTTACGCTCTCGCAAAGGGGGAATGCGAAAACGCAACACATTGAGCCTGTAATATAAATCCGCCCGAAATCGCCCCCGCTGAATCTCTTCCTCTAGATCTCGGTTCGTTGCAGCGATAATCCGCACATCGATAGGTCGAGGTTCAGTGCCTCCAACAGGCACCACGGCCCGTTCCTCCAGCACCCGGAGAAGATAGACCTGGGCCTCTAACGGCAACTCGCCGATTTCGTCCAGAAAAATCGTTCCACCGTCCGCCGCGACGAATTTGCCGGGTCTCCCCTTGGCTGTCGCTCCAGTAAAGGCGCCCGGCTCGTAACCGAACAACTCACTGGCAAGAAGGTCTCGAGGAATCGCGCCACAATTCACAGCCACAAACGGTTCGCGACCTCGTGGGCCGGATTCATGAATGGAACGGGCGAAAATCTCTTTACCTACGCCCGTCTCCCCGACCAACAGTACGTTCATATCGGATCTGGCGGCCTTTCCCGCCTTTTCGATCAGGCGAATCATTTCATTATTTTGGGTAATTATAGTTGATATATGAAACGACGCGCTCGGCGACCGAGTCGAATTATTCGATACTTTTATGGGATAAAACACGATCAGACCACCGAGAAGCCGGTTAGCAACATGATAGGGATAAAGGGTCGCCACCCATGTTCCGGGTTTCAGCGAACGAAACGTCACGGGTGTAGGAGTATTCCAGTGCAGCGAATCGAGACTGGACGCATTGTCTTCTGTAAATAAATCTTGAATCGTACACCCAGCGCGAAGTCCGAGGACAGTTCTTGCCCGTTCATTTAGCCGAACCACCCTCAACTTTGTGTCAAATATGGCTAATGGCTGGTCCAATGCGTCAGATATCGCACGCCAGGTGGGGACGTCTCGAGTCATAAACGCACTGCTCAGATCCTGACGAATCCTGTCCACTTGATGGACAACCGCAGGCAAACTGTGAGCCTGCACACGGTCCATGGTACCGGATATATCTAGCACACCTAACAACTCGTCCGTTACAGGATCAAAAATCGGGGCTGCAGAACACACCCATGTATGCCATCCTTGACAAAAATGCTCGGCACCAAACACTTGAACCGGTTTTCTCTCAGCCACCGCAGTACCCACGGCATTCGTTCCCGCTCCCGATTCTGACCAGTCAGCACCTGGGTAAAAATGAAGCTTCTCCACCATGGACCAGCCCCTGGCTGTGGCTTTCCCTTCAAGAATAACGCCATTTGAATCCGACAACATGACCAATATGTCCTCGGCAGCCAATTGCTCATACAACTGATCCATATACGGTTCCACCAGACGCAAAAGCTCCAATTTTTCTTCCTTTTTTTGTTTCAGCGTGGCTTCAGTGAACACAACAGGAGCTTGCTGACGGAGTGGATCCACCCGTTTCGATAAACACCTTTTCCAGGATGAATTAATTTCCTGGCGAATCGTACTGACTTCTTCATGATTACACATCTTCTCCCATTGGTGATACAAGTCGTGCTTTCGAGACGTAAACTGGTGGATAGAAGAGATGGCAAAACTGTACTGCTGCATGTTGCCCCTCCTCCTGGTGAACGGGTACTCCTACAGCGAGTCCTTTACAACCAAACCCGTTATTCACTAACATTATAGACGATAAGTAAACCAGGGAATATAATCATTCTACTCCCAATAATACGCACATGTTAAGTATACTTCGCATTGAGCCTTTTTCGATGTCCCTTTTTCCCTTTTTCCCTTTTCCCCAGGTTGGGTTGTTCAGGCCATGCTGAACCACGGTCAGGTTCTTGGTTACCTGGCCCAGGAGCTCCGCCTTCTACGATCGCGTTCCGTTTAGGACACGCTGCGAACCAAGCTCCTCATGCGTTCTTGCCGCTTCTCCCGCACCCTTCCCAATGCCATCGCCAGGCCCAAATTGGCCGATTTGCTCTTGATTTTTACCAGTCGCGCCAGTTCCCGGTGGGCGGAATCCCGTTCCCGGCCGGCCGCAGCCTTCGTGGACCGACCCCGAACACCGCATTGCCCGAGCATTTCGTCGAAACGGTCCCAGTCCACGGCTCATTCCTCGTCGTCCACCCCAATCCTGTCCATTTCGGCCTTGATCTCATCGAAGCCGAAATTATCTCCAATCACGCGATCCAACGGAATATCCGCTGCATCGTCCTTGCGCTCTGCGGCCAGCCGGACCATTTCCTCGTCCATCACCTGCTCGACGACCTCTTTATACCGAAGCAGTTCCTCGAAGTATTCCGGATCCATAATGACCTCCTTGTCCACAGACTCGATCGGAATAATCTTCACGTCCGGCCCCGCGCCCTCGCTGAAGATCTGGTTTTGGAGCCTTTGCGAAACCATCATGTGCACGGTCTTCTAACCATGGCCACTCCCATTGTAGTTTTGCCCTAATACCAAGGATAGCTGCCTCAATAGCCTATCAGATGAACAGGCACCCAGCCCCGCACGCTGTTGATGAACCATATCCGTTGCGCCCGCACCAGATCATCCAGAGTTAGACACTCTTCGACAATCTCTCCCTGGTCCAGCAGCTCCGCCCGAAAGGTGCCCGGCAACAAACCGCTGGACACGGGCGGTGTGCATTTCCGACCGTCAACCTCCAAAACCACGTTGCCGTTGGTAAATTCCGTGATCTCCCTTTTCTCATTCCACAATAAGACATCGAGCACGTCGGGAAACGGTTCCCGGTGTTCTTCATAGAACGACCTGTGGGTCGTCTTGTGGAACAAAAAAGAATTCCCGCTGGAAACTGGTTTCTTAGCGACGGCCACCGGCAGGGGGGCGGCGATGGAGCCGTTCCCCTCCCTTCCGACTCCACCCCCACGAACCTTCCCCGGGCCGGCCGGCCGCACGGCAAACGTGGCCGGCCCCGCCGACAAAGCGGAGAGAGGAGTGCTCTCCACATGAATGGCGCCGTTCTGCCCCGATAACAGCCGCACCCGGCGAGTCTCGCCCGGGTGAAGCCGTGCATGGTGTTCCAGCGCCCGGACAATTTCACTTCGATCCACGAGCATGTCGAAATAGTCGGCTGACCGGAAGAGGCGGTCCAGATGCCGCTCCAACAGCACATACCTCCCGTTTTCCAGCCGCATCGTTTCCAACAACGCAAAATCTGCGGGCGGTTTAACGAGAAAAGCCGCTTTGGCCAAGGCCTCCTCGTATTCCTCTCTGCTGCCTGAATCCCATGTCACCCCGCCCCCGGCTCCGTAAACGGCCGTCCTGTTGTGTCCGTCGATGATCAGGGTCCGAATCGCCACATTAAAAACCGCCTCTCCTTGCGGATTCACAAAGCCGACGGTCCCGCAATAAGCCTCCCTCGGCTCCTCTTCCAGATCGGCGATGATCCGCATTGCACTCACCTTCGGAGTCCCTGTGACCGAACCGGAAGGAAACAGGGAAGCAAAAATCTCCGGAAGCCCAACACCGTCCCGCAAATCAGCGGTAATCGTCGAGGTCATCTGGAAGACGGTCCGATACCGTTCGATCTCGAAGAGACGGGACACCCGCACCGAACCGGTCCTGGCGATCCGTGCCAGGTCATTGCGCAACAGGTCAACAATCATCACATTTTCGGCCCGGTTCTTCTCCGAACCCGCCAGCCAGTCATGTTGACGTTCGTCCTCCTCCGGCCAACGTCCTCTCTTCGCCGTCCCCTTCATCGGCCGGGTGACGATTCGTCGATCTACAACCCGAAAGAACAGCTCCGGCGACATCGACAGGACGCGAAACCGCCCTAAGCATAGGCAGGCCGCGTAGGGCACTGGGTGTTTTTTCAGCAGTGTTTCGTACAGCATCCTCTCGTCACCTTCAAAAAACGCCCGCAGCCGCATCGTGAAATTGATCTGATATGTATCCCCTTCGGCGATCGCCCGACGGATGCGTCGGATCCGCTCGTCGTATGCCTCCCGAGCAAGAGAAAGTCTCCAGTTAGACAACTGAAAAGGTTCGCCCACGACACCCGACCGATCCGGTGCCGAAGGAGGTCTGTCGAACACCCCAAACCACACGAGGGGCAATTGATGTCCACCACGTACTTTCAGAGCCGGATCCAATCCGGAAGCCGCCTCGTAGGAAACCAATCCCGCAACCCAATGACCTTCCCGCACCGCCCGTTGCACTTTCCCGAGGGCCGGCAGGACCTCCTCGGGCCGGGCGGCCACAATCACCTCGGCCGGATCGGAAAAAAACAACCGCCGGCAACGGCCGCGGTCGTCGACAAAATCAAGCAACACATACGGTGATGACACATTTGGATTCATTTCCAATTTCTCGCCCTCCCCAGCCCCATTGTACCGGCAATGAAGGGTTCGCGTCCATCCATCAACAACGATAGTCTGCACTCCGCCGGATCGGACGGCTGGTTGGGAATGCCCCCGGATGGCTCAACAAAAAGCCGCAAAAAAGCCCTCCCGTCTGCCGGGGAGCTCGTCCGCGTCCACTGGGTCAAAACTCATCGTAGTAAATGTTCGAGCTCCGAAGGCCACCTTGGTAGAGGACCTTTAACGTCGTCTGAATCAACGCCGGCGGTCCGCACAGGTAAGCGTCCATCCCGTCAAATCGGCTAAAGTACCGGGCGAGGACATCGGCGATAAATCCCCGTTCTCCATTCCAGGGTTCATCAGGCCCTGGTTCGGAGAGCGCCGGGACAAAGTGAAACCCCGCCCGCTCCTCCTCCCATCGGCGCCACTGGTCCACCAGATAGAGATCCCGGGCCATTCGGGCGCCGTAGAAAAACCACACCTGCCGATCCACCGGCTCGCTGTACAATTCCTCCAACAAGCTTTTGATGGGCGCCATCCCGGATCCCCCGGCGACAAAAAGCAAGTCTTTGCTTCGATCCCGAAGCTGCATTTTGCCGTACGGTCCCGATCCCGTCACCCGATCCCCGGGACGCAGTGCGGTCATGTACCCGGATCCGCGACCGCCCGGGACCCTTCGGACGTGGAATTCCAACCCTTCTCCAGGCCGGTGGGGTGCCGCCACCGAATAAGCTCGGGTATCCTCGATCTCCGGAATCTCAAACTCGAAAAACTGCCCGGCGGCATAGGGGATATCCACAGGATTTTCCAAGCGCAGGCGGAGGCGATGGATATCCTGGGTCATCGCCTCATTTTCCACCACAACAGCAGAAAAATCATACACAGTGAACAAACGTACACCGGGCTCTTCATCTTCTTCCTCGATCTCCACCACCAAATCGCTTTCCGGCAGGGTACTGCAAAGCAAAACATAGCCCTGATCCCGTTCGAATCCCATCAAGGCAAACTCCGAAACCCGGTCCATTGACGTGTAATCCCCTTCCAGGACCTTGGCCTTGCAAGCCGAACAATTCCCGTGCCGGCACCCATAGGGAATATTCAACCCGGCCCTAATGGCGGCGTCCAGGAGAGTTTGCCCTTCTTTGCACGAGACCTCCCGTCCGCTCGGCTCAAACCGCAATTGGTACGTCGACACGCTCTCCTTGGTTGGCGCCATGGATCATCCCTCCATCTTTCTCCGATGCGTTCATTGAGGAGTACCCGGGCCACCCGAGAAATCCCGGCGCCTCATATGAAGGGCATAATGAATTTGTAAAGCGAGCTGCAGATTGAATCGCGTCGTCCCGTCATCCAAGTCAACACCGCAGATTTCTTCGATTTTCGAAAGTCGATACCTTAAGCCCGTGACCGAGACGTGCATCGCCTCGGCCACCCGGCGGAGATTCCCGGTCATCTCCAGGTAAGAATGCAATGTCTGCACCAAATCCCCTTGATGACCCCTGTCATATTCCACCAAGGCACCCAACACCCGTTGGTAGAACTCCAACACCTCCTCCTGCTCCGCCACCCGGAGTAAAAACATTAGCGGGGCCAAATGATCGTACAGGCCGAACCGACTTTCCCCCGGACTGGAAAGCTCCAAAAAATCGACGATCCGGATGGCGTCCTGGTAGCTTCTTCCCAGATCGGTAATCGTCTCCGCTCTTCGACCGCAACCGATATACACGCGAACCGCCTTGAACCTCGTTTCTACGAACCGGACCAGGTTATCGAGAAAATCGCCGATTCCCGCTTCACCCTGCACATGGGCGGCCTCCGGGAGAAAAACGAACAGATAGCCATTCCGGGAGATGATGTCACCGCGACAGGCTCCCCGCAATGCGTCCCGAACGTCTTCCAATTGCTCCCGGGGCAAAACCTTGATGGCCAACAACCGCCTGGGCGTATCCGGGTCGAGGTCCAGAATGCGGGCCCGTCGCCGAAGGGTTTCCGCGTCATAGCGCCCCCGGACGATCTCCTCTAAGAAGTCGCCTCGCATCTGGTATGTGGACTCAGTCAATAGCTGTTCATAAAACATTTGCAACGTGCAGACGTTGACAGCTCGTTCCATCAGCATCTCATCTTCATGAGAAAGAGGAGGATTCCCCAACATACACAGGGTGCCCAGGTGAACATGGTTGGCTGTGATCCGACACGCCTCCACCGAAACGCCGTCAACAGTCCAGCTCTCTCGTCCCGTTTTGCCAGAGTCCATCGCCGCACCTCGTTCTCCCGGCTTCCAGCGCCGGTACGTGTCCTCATGCTCAGGACACACAAAGCTGGCCGCCAAAACCCGCCTGGATTTTGTCTCCACCACCACACTGCGGCCGAATGCCCCAGCCATCGTCTCTACAATTTGGCGGAGACTTTTCCCTTCCATGACCAGATTGCTCAATTGCTTGTGGAGTTCCACCGAACGCATCAATGTCTCGTTTAACGCGCGAATTCTACGATGAGCCTCGTCCAATTCCGTAGCCAGGGATTCCGCCTGGTAATACCGGAGATCCCGCATCTGGACTTCGTCGGCCTCATCCACCGTCTTGGCCACATAAATGCAACGCGCATCCCCTTTTCCTCGGCATTCTCGTTCATAGGTCACCACCGGACGGTCGAACAACTCTGTCAAATATCCGCTGGCATAACCCGCCAAGC
Organism: Kyrpidia spormannii; assembly: GCF_002804065.1. NCBI lineage: Bacteria > Bacillati > Bacillota > Bacilli > Caryophanales > Alicyclobacillaceae > Kyrpidia > Kyrpidia spormannii. The sequence continues at coordinate 2,100,643 of NZ_CP024955.1, forward strand.
TCCAACAGACCGGCTCTTCGTCGACGCCAAAGTGCCTGACGTGTTCCTCGGCTTCAAAGGAATGGCGCCATTCTCCAGTAAAATACACCTCACCGATAGTCGAATCCACCCGCATCTCCCCGGGTTCGACGGTCACCACTCCTTCCAGGGTGTGAAGAGCCGGCCCAGCCAAAATCAGCTCCTCAAAAGACTCCCATTCAAACAGGCTGCGTATGGCTCGGGCATCGTTTCGTCCGCAGGACCAGCCGTAGCGCATGAGAAACCCCTTTGCCCGGTCCATTCCCAGGGTACTGACCAAGTCCCGGCGCAAAATTCCCAACGCTTCGGTGGACATCAACGCCATACGGCGGCCGTTCATCGTGATCTGTCCGGTCCGCGGATGAATGTCGATCACGTGTTCAAACACCAGAGACTGGGCCTTCATCTTCACACCGCCTCACCCCCAGAATTAGACAACGCGTCTAAGGAACCAAGAGGTCCAGCGGGTCGCCGTCCCGCACCCCGCTCTCCAGCAAAGTCTGACCTGGAGAGATATCCTCGGAACCGTCGGGACGGAGCCTCACCAAGCGATACGATCCCTTCTCGTCCAGCCCCCACATCCCTGCCACCTGGCGAATCACCTGTTCCCCCGTCGCCGTGGGTTCCACGGTCAGGCCCATATGGGTAATAAACCGATCATCCGACGGAACTCTCACCCACACAATCCACATCACTCGACCCTCCTATCCGTTCACCTGGAACGAACGGTCCAATCCCAAGGCTTCCCGATAGCGGATCCATCGGTAGTAATCCCGAGAAGAGTAATGCTCATTCGTCTCTTCGGGAGTAAATCCGAAATACTCAAACATGTCTTCCAAGGTCGACCCGAATTCCCCGGACAAATACGACTCCGCCGGCCACCAGAACTGGATATACTTCTCAGGTTCTTCCAGAAATATAGTTTTACATCCCGGTGAGCAGAATTGATAGGTCTTCCCTTTGTGCTCCGCGTACTGCGTCCACATTTCCGACGGATTATCCGGATTCGGGAACTCCGTGGGAATCTGGCACACGGCACAAACGGCCGGCAACCCCGGCGATGCTACCGCCAACACATGATCGTCCATTTTGCGGAAAAATGGAGCATAGTACCGATCAAAGGTGTTCGGGTATTCGTTGTGAAGCCACTCATAATCGTCAGGTTGAAGTTTAAAACCTCGGAAGTAGTTGACCTGCTTGGCGTGGTCGAGGATCCGCATGGTCACATGGGAGTAGTGCTCCTTCTCTTTGATGCTGTCCTCAAAATTCCTGGGCGGCCGGATACCGTATTTCTCAAGGTCTTTAAACAAACCATGCAGCACCTGTTCCTCCACGTACATTTCAAAGGCCCTTTTCCAAGAAATCGGCCGAACCCGAGGATAGTAATCCACCAAGGTCGCCACCACTGAGAACAACCGGTACGCCCGCCAGTACCATTTGTCCAGGTAGCGCTGAACAATGGGGACATTGCGGTCATCTTCCTCCAGCAACATTTTCATGGCAGACATCCCCAGGGCCATGTGCCGGGACTCATCCGATTGAACGCTCTTGCCCACAGAAGCAAAGTGTTCATCCCCCACTGCCGCCGCCGAAGCTGCAAAAGGGAGGAATAGAATATTCGTAAAAACGTATTCAAAGGAGAAAGCAATGGCAATGAGAGCCTCGAAAGGACCGGCCGTCAGGGCATCGTCAAAAAAGGACTTTGGAACGGTGTTGAACCACAAATTCTCGTTCGTTTTGGCGTATGCATGGAAACCGTCGTAATAGCGGCTGAGATACGCATAGTGCTTGATTTCGATCTGAGCGTGGCGGAGTTCGTCCAGCGCTTGGTTGAATGTGGCAAACCGGATCGCCTCCACAGGAATGTTGCGGCCGATGTACGCCATCAGCCGGTGGGCCTGGTATTCGGCGGGTTGCACCGCTACTGCAAAAGCCTTCACTCCCTCGAACCATCTGCTATCCACCACCCGAGCATGCCCATGATGGGCCTCAAACGCGTGGCGGATGGCGTGATGCAGATGCTCTTTCTCGGCTTGAATCTTCACATACTGATTAAACGTCATCCGGAAGGGGTCCTCCCAGCGGCTAGGATCCTTGAGGATAATCCCCTCCGCCTCCACCAGTGGGTAGACCTGTTTCCAATCCACACTTTTCGGATCCCACATCAGATCCCGGGTCAGGGCGCGATACCTCCCGGTTGTCCCCAATTTTGCCATACCCGGCGCCTCCTCTCCATCCCCATTTTCTACTAGATTTCAGCCGTTCCAGCGAATCAGCAGGTGGTCGTCGTCCCACTCCTCAATAAAACCAAAGTAAGAGGACATGTAGACCTGGAGCTCATTGATATCCCAGTCCCGGCCCAGTTTCTCTTCCACCGTTTCCCTTTTCAGGACCATCTCTCGGGGCGATTTCACCTTCACGTAAATGTTAAAATCCACCGTTTCAATTCGAGGATTGTCCTCCCGAAGGGCTTCAAGGATCGCGTCGATCAAAAGGCCTCCGTTTTTGTCCAGATCCATCCCCACATAGGCTTCATTCGACATGCTGTTCGCCTCCCAACGTCGGCAGCGATTCAATTCCCATCGCCCGCACAAGTGGGCGAATAGCTTGATCCACCGTCCGCTCCACCGATGATGCCACCGAAAAAGGAATCCCGTGCCGATCAAACACAGGCTGAAGCCCACGCACCGCCTCAAGAGCCCGGGGCAGCCACAAGCTGAGCCATTCTGCCACCACTTCTCGATTTGTCAACTCCTCTTCGGGAGTTTCCCGTGGATCACTGAGCGTTTTTCCCCAGCGATAATCGCCCGGCCAATTTTCGTAACCCAGTGCCTTGAGGTATTCCCAACGGCTGGACGCCGGATCCTCGGTGATCCATGTAAAGAACGCTTGGCTCCATTGCTCCTGCCATTTGATCTGCTCCTGACAGATCAAAGACAGCTCAGGAAGAACCACGTCACCATGTGCCAAAGCAACAGCATTTAGGCCATCGTACAGAATCCCATCGACGAGAGGCTCCACCGCAAGATGAAGGGCGGTCAATACTTCTCCCCAATCCTCGGTGGTCAAAACCTGTTCCATATACTCTCGCAAACCTTGAAACGCAGGATCGTCAAGCCACAACTCCTTTCCATGCTCCAGCGCGGCACTGCCCCCGCCCCCGGGAAAATCTAACCCCCAGGAGCTCAACCACTGGGCGCGACCTTGTTTATCGAAGGCCGTGTACGTGGCGACTTGCTCAATGGGCCCTCCCATCGCGTAACGCACGACGTGCTGGAGCTGAACCGCCCCTGCGTACTCGTAATGCCGCAACGGAATATAAAACTCCTCGCTGAATCGCCGCCACGAGTCGGCCACGTGATCCTGAAGCCCGAGCTTCAGCGCGCGATCAAAAAGGCTCTCTACATCGTCTGCCATCCGTTTGCGGTTCAGTGTGTAAGGATAGTACCAGAACCGCTTAGGATCCCGGAAAGCGTCCCAGTTGCTTGACCGCAGCCGGGTATATCGGGGATCATAGATGTCGTATTCCGTCTTGCGGTATTTGTGCCGATAGTGGCCGTGCAGATATGGCTGGATCCGCACGGTCACTTCCTCGTACTCGTTTTTCGTCGCCCAGTCCCAGGGTCGCTCCCGGACCGGTTCCACCCGTTTGACCCGCGCACTCAATGGCATTCAACCTCCCCATATCGCCGACTTTTAGTCCCCCGAGATGCGAATGACCAGATCGGACAAAGGAACGGTTTTACATGCGAGTACAAAGCCCTCTTTTCTCTCTTCCGCCGGCAGAGCTTTGATTGAAACCTTTCCGAGCTCGTACTGCCCCGCCTCCACCCGAATTTTACAGAATCCACAACCACCCCCCAGGCATCCGCGTTTAATCACACGAACGCCCTGTTCGATGGATGAAGAAAGAATATTCTGTCCATGTCGGCAAAGATACTCCCGGCTTTTGTTTGCGACAAAAATCCGATATTCGTTAGCCATCCGTTTAACCTCGCCGATAAATGCAGGTCATTAGGTGAATACCCCTGTGAACCGCTCCGTGATTTCCCCTTTGTGATAGAAAATGCCACGGGGTAGCCGCTCTTCGGTCCAAGTCACCGGGGTAAAATCTTCTCCGGGGATATAACCGCCACTGAACACTTCATTGCGGTTGCCAGACGGATCGAAGAAATATATGGTCAGGCCCCGGGTGATGCCATGCCGGGTCGGCCCCTCATCCAATACCACCTCATTTTTCGCGAGGCAGTCAGCGGCATGAAGCACATCCTCCCAACTCGAAAGTCCGAAGGCAAAGTGATGTAGCTTTCCATTGGGACCTTTGATAATGGCAATATCGTGGGGAGTATTCGTGCGGAACAGCCACACCGCGAACAGCTCGTCACCGTGAAGGATGACCCGTTCACTCATATGAAAATCCATCACTTTCATGAGCAGGTCGGTAGTGGCCGGGACATCTTCCCCGGCAATGAGGAGATGGTCCAGGTAAGGCGGGGCAATCCCTTTGAGATTCTCCGGCTTGGGATCGGGGTTCAGCTTCAAACCATTGCCGATCCGTTCAATCTCATGATAGAGCTCCATCACCTGACCGGTCGGAAGAGTAAATCGAATGGCTTCCCCTTCCCCGATCCGATGGCGGTTCGACACGCGATTCACGCGAATTCCGTACTGTTCGATGGCCTTCTCGAAAGTATCCAAGTCTTCCTGGTAACGAACTTTGAATCCCATATGTTCCAGTCCAGGGTAATCCGCTTCAGTAATAATCAGGCTATGATGGTCTTCCTCGTCCCAGGCTTTAAAATAGGCCTTTCCTGGTTCCCGGGCCACCAGTTGCAGGCCGATCACATTACTGTAATAGTCGATGCTCTTCTCCAAATCGAGCACCCGCGCTTCGACCCGCCCCAAACGCATGACACCCATCCTCATCTTCTCTCCTTTCGGCGTTAACAGGAAATTTAGGTTCTTGCGCTTTTATCTTAACGATTCTCCTATCATCCTGTAACTGCACAAAAGGACAGTGTTTGAGGAGATTTTCGTTTATTTGTGCGGAGAAGGTCCATCGGTATCGGGGTCATCCGCCACGTCAAAAGCCCCCCGGACAATTTTGTAGACGAAAGCGGCCTCCCGGATAGCCTGCTCGGCGTCCGCGTCATCGTACTCCTCAGTCGGAACAAAATCCTCCGCCTTTTCTGACATCCACCACCCCTAAAGGGTGGGATTCCCCTTCATTGACGGTCGATTTACGGATGCCCAAACTGCCTAAGCGGCCTGTTTGAACGTCCCCTGTTCACGGCCTTTCGGTGTGGTTTTCCGCCACACGAACCGGTTGACCGCCGGGCGTGCCAGTGCGCCCACTACTCCCGCCGGGTCCGGCAAAACCCGACCCGTCTCACGGAGATACCTTTGCAGAATGTTGTACGCGCCCACCAGATCCGCGTTGAAGGCTTGTCCGCAATGGAGGAACAACCCTCGGCGGACGCGGGCCGTTTTCGCCCTCTTGTCGCAGAGGGGACAAGTCGTGCTGGTGTTTGTCTCCGACACCTTGATGACCCGAATACCCGCAAGGGCCGCTTTGTAGGTGAGCAGGTTGCTAATCCGGCTGAACGGCCATGCGTGAAACTTCTGGTTCCCCGCGTCTCCCCAATCTTTGTCTGCGCGAATACCTTTTAATTCGCCGACCAAGATGTGGAAACACCGTGGTTTTCAGCCAGGTTCAAGCCTTCGGTTTGAATGTTACGGTCCTTAATGTTTCCTTCTTCCAGAATCCCGGCGGACGTGCGCTTGGGTCGCCGTTTTTCCGGCCCGAAAACCAGGAACGATACGAATCATCCAGTTCGCTTAGGATTTCCTGAGAGCTCTGGGACGGGAGCAGCTTGTACCAGCGGTTTACTTTCAACTCCCGGCACTGTTGCGCAAAGTCTGGTATTTTGCCGGTGGCGTCCCAAACCGAACGCCGATGATGGTTGGCCACATTCCAGAGCTTGGTGGCTACAAAACCCAACAGGCCCAAAAGCAAGGCATCTCGGTCGGAAAGATCGACAACTTTGATGGTATCGGAAGAAACGTCGCCAGCAGTGGAAACAAAATAGCTTCACGTCCACATGGACGGCATACGGGCACTATGATCAAACTCCCGACGGAGATGGTGCGAAGATACGCTTTTTAAGCGTGCCACAATATCGTGTGGTGCCAGTGTCGGCGGAGCGTTGACAAAGAAATGGAGATGGTCGGGCATGATTTCAAGGGCAAGAATCTCCAAATCCAGTTTTTTAGCCACCTCCTGTATCAGCTCTCTCAACCGTGTTTCCACAGGCCCGACCAGGACCTTGCGCCGATAGCGAGGACACCAAACAAAATGATAGTTCACCAGCTATACAGACGTGTGTTTGCGTATATACTGATTATCCATAGATACATTCTAGGGGACCGGATCTTATAACAACCACTGCCCGAAAATACCTCGCTTTCATCCCACCCCGAAAGAGGTGGGCTTTCCCGGGCGCCTTTTGTAAATATGCTCGGGTCAATTCATCACGTTTTATAGCCCCGTCCCCCCCAAGAATTTTTCATACTGCCACTCCCACGTATTGTTAAGCCGGACTTTCCGCGCATGGGTTTCGTGCAACAAACGCTGAACTGAGACCAAAATGCGCTGAAGAAGCCCTTCACGATCGAGAAGGATGACACAATTTTCCGTCATATCTGTGAGTAAATCGGCTGAAACTGGAGCGCTTCCTCCTCGACGAGCAGCATCGGTGAGAGATCACACAGCACACCATCCTGTTCATACAATTCCTGGGCTTCAGACTCACAGAACATCTCGACCTCCGTAATAAACTCCTCAATCCGCTCCCGACGGATCGAGGCCTCCCGAAGCACGATCAGTAAATCCAAATCCGAATTCATCCGGTTCTCCCTTCGGGCATAAGACCCGTAGATCGCAAAGGCAAGAAGTCGATCGGCGTAATACTTCTGAACACGTTCCAACACGAGACACACATACGTGCGATGCCGAGGACCGAAAAATTTCAATCGTTCCAACGAATTCATGGCCATCACCCATCTCTGCAGTTACCGACTCGACCATTTGCGCTACCGCCGGCACTCCTGGATCAAAACGATAGGCGCACCCTCACTGTGCGCGCCCTTGTCCGCCCCGAACTTTTCCCGGGAAATTCCCCGGTCCGATCCCCTTTATTCCTCCTCGGCCATCTGGCTGTAGGCCTCCGCCACCCGCTCCCATTCGTCGTCATCTTCGATGTCGTAGAGCACTTCTTCGCCGTTCTCGTCTTCCTCCACCCGAAAAATTACAGCTTCTTCCATGCCAGCCTCGTCCACATCCCCGGCATCAGGCAAGAGAATCGCGTAGATCTTCCCTTCCACCTCGATCACGTCAATAACCCGAAATGGGTGCTCCCCACCCTCTTCATCCGTCAACACCACTCTGTCCTCCCGGTCTTCGGAAGCCATATCCTGATCCCCCTTCATCTGGATGAGCGTCCAGATAGCTTTGGAGTAACACCGTCGCCGCCACCTGGTCCACGACTTTCTTGCGCCTGGCCCTTCGCAACCCCGCACCAATTAAAGTCTTCTCTGCCACGACGGTGGTCAGACGCTCGTCCCACAGATCGACGGGAACCCGCACGCGATGGCGGAGTTTTTCCGCGAATTCCTCCGTATAGCGGCCTTGGGCCCCCAGGGAATTATCCATGTTCCGGGGCAATCCCACCACGACCCGCTCGACGCCCCACTCGGCGATCAACCCTTCGATACGAGCCAAGGCAGACTCCTCGTCGTCCACGGCCACAACTTCGAGCCCCTGCGCCACGAGTCCCAAAGGATCACTCACCGCCACGCCGATGCGCACCCGTCCGACGTCCAGCCCCAGAATCCGGCTCATTCCGGACGATGCACCGCCAGATAGGTCCGCACCAACTCCTCCAACAACTCGTCTCTTTCCAACCGGCGGATGCGGTTTCTGGCGTCGCGGTGACTGGTGATGTAAGCCGGATCTCCGGACAATAGATACCCCACCAACTGATGAAGAGGATTGTAACCCTTCTCTTTTAAGGCATCATACGCCGTCAACAATGCCTCTCGGACCGCGGAAGATCCGTCTTTCTGCACGTTAAAGTGCATCGTTTCGTCCATGGAGGAATGCATGCGCTCCCCTCCTTACCCCGTAGTGTGCCATTCTTCGTAACTACTCTATTCGCCTCAAAAGCCGCAGACTCCTTTTGCGGTGATCATTTTTTTCCCTTTTCCGCCATAAAGCCGCTTGCCGCCCCCCGGTTGGGGGCCGGCAGAGCCCCGAGGACTCCCGGGTTATGACACCCCGGCCCCTCGTTGGCGCATCACCCACCCCGGCACCCGGGAAAGTGCCTCTGCCAATTTCTCCGGATGTCGCCCGCCCGCTTGGGCGAGGTCAGGCTTCCCGCCACCGCCGCCCCCGGCCGCAGCGGCCACCTCTTTCACCAACTGTCCGGCGTGGAGACCCTTCGCCACCCAATCCGGGGATACCGCCGCCACGAACATGACCTTGTCTTCTTGTTTGGACCCGAGCACCACGACTCCGGAGTGGATCGTCTCCCGCAGCACGTCCACCATTCGCCTCATCTGGTCTGGAGTCGCGCCCTCCACAACCTCGGCAACAACGGGCACCCCCTGGATGTCAGTCACGCGATCCACCAGCCGCAGAGCCTGGCCGCGGATCCAGCGGTCCCGCCAAGACTCCAGCTCGCGCTCCGTCTCTTTCATGTCCCCGAGGACTTGCTCTAACTTATCCGGTACATCCGCCGGGGCCACTCGCAGGAGGGACGCGGCCCGATCCAACCCCTTCAGGCGCGAATCCAGAAATGCGTAGGCGTGGCGACCCGTCACTGCCTCAATCCGCCGCACTCCCGAACCGATCCCCGTTTCCGAAACAATTTTGAAAACCCCGATCTCACTCGTCCGGCGGACGTGGCACCCTCCGCACAGTTCAATGCTGAAATCCCCCGCTTTGACCACCCGGACCCGCTCACCGTATTTTTCTCCAAACAGTGCCATGGCTCCCATGGCTTTGGCTTCATCCAGGGGCATCTCCCGAATGTCCACGGGTTCATTGCGCCAGATCTCCTCATTCACGACCCGTTCCACCGCCTCCAGCTCTTCCGGCGCCAAAGGGCCATAATGAGAGAAGTCAAAACGCAGCCGGCTGTCCGCCACCAGGGATCCCGCCTGGGCCACGTGCTCCCCGAGCACCTCCCGCAGGGCTTTGTGCAACAGATGGGTAGCGGTGTGGTTCTTGATGATATCCTCCCGGTAGCGGCGATCCACCCGAGCCCGCACCACTTCCCCGGCCGTCACCGTGCCCCTCACCACCCGGCACCGGTGCACGTGCTGCCCCCGGGGGGCCTTTTGCACATCTTCCACCTCCAGCCGGGCAGTGGCGGTTTCGATGGTGCCCCGATCAGCCACCTGGCCACCGCTCTCGGCGTAAAAGGGCGTCTCATTCAACACGATCAAACACTGGTCGCCCTCGGATACCCGCTCCACCACCCGGTCATCCACCACCAGCACCTCGACCCGGGTTTGGGTCTCCAATACGTCGTAGCCGACAAAGCGACTCGGGGCCTCAAGATCCACCAACACCCCTCGCTTGGACTGCATGCTCTCCACGTCCTGCCGAGCCGCCCGGGCCCGCTCTCTCTGAGCCTCCAAAGCCTGGGCGAACCCCTCTTCATCCACGTCGATCCCTTGCTCGCTAGCAATCTCCTTGGTGAGATCGATGGGGAAGCCGAAAGTGTCATAAAGCCGGAAAGCGTCTTCCCCGGCTAGGGTCGTCCGACCCGCCGACCGCAGCTTTTCGATATAGTCTTCCAGCACCTGCTCGCCTTCGGCCAGAGTTTCCAGAAACCGCTCCTCTTCCGCTTTGACCGCCCGTACGATAAAATCCCCTTTTTCTACGATCTCGGGATACGCTTCCCCCATAACCTCCCCGACCACCGGCACCAACCGGTACAAGAATGGACGGTCGAACCCCAGGTTCCGCCCGTATCGCACCGCCCGCCTCAAGAGCCGGCGGATAACATAGCTCCGCCCTTCGTTGCCGGGCAGAACCCCGTCCCCCACAGCGAAGACCGCCGTCCGAATGTGGTCGGCGATCACTTTGAGGGCGACATCCCACTGGGTTTTTCGGCCGTACTGGACTCCAGCCGCCTCGGCAGCCGCTTCGATGATGGGGCGGAACAGATCGGTGTCAAAGTTGCTGTCCACATCCTGCATGACGGACGCCATTCGCTCCAGGCCCATTCCCGTGTCGATGTTCTTCTTTGGAAGCGGCGTATACGTGCCGTCGGGATTGTGATTGAACTGCGTAAACACCAGGTTCCAAATCTCCAGGAAACGGTCGCACTCACACCCGACGTTGCAATCCGGCCGCCCACAGCCCCGATCTTCTCCCCGATCGTAGAAAATCTCGGAGCATGGCCCGCTGGGGCCCTCCCCGATTTCCCAGAAGTTGTCCTCCATCCGGAAAATCCGGTGGGCGGGCACCCCAATCCGCCGGTGCCACAGCTCGTAAGCCTCGTCATCTTCGGGATGAATCGTCACCGACAGGCGCTCGGGATCCAGGCCCATGTGCTCGGTGAGGAACTCCCAGGCCCAGTCGATGGCCTCTTTCTTAAAATAGTCCCCGATGGAGAAGTTCCCCAACATCTCGAAAAAGGTCTGATGCCGGGCCGTCTTCCCCACATTCTCAATGTCGTTGGTTCGAATGCACTTCTGAGAACTGGCGATGCGCGGATTCGGCGGCACTTTGCGCCCGTCGAAAAAAGGCTTCAACGGCGCCATACCTGCGTTGATCCACAACAGCGACGGATCGTCCACCGGGACGAGACTGGCGCTGGGATAGACGTCATGATCTTTAGATGCGAAGAACTCCAGGAATTTCTTTCGAATCTCTGCGCCCTTCACGCCTTCAACCTCCCATAAAAAAACCCCCGCCCCTCCAGGGACGAGAGTTTGACTCACGCGGTACCACCCTGATTACCCCCGGCAGGGCCGGGAGTCCCTCACTCGCGAGATAACGGTCGCCCGCCGGCAGGGTTCCTTCGGAGCGGCCTTCGGACGCCCGCCGTCGAGAACCCTTCCAGCCTCGGGGCCCTCTCTCTGGGACGCGGAATCGCCCTACTCTTCTCCATCCCTGCATGGTCCGGTTACAGTTATAGCCATTATACTCACAGATAAAAAGGACTGTCAAACGGGCCCTTTGCGAAAAGATGACCAATGCTGCCCAATCACCCGAAGCACCGCTAAAACCGGGACGGCGAACACCATCCCCGCAATACCGGCCAATTGTCCTCCCAGAAGCAATGCAAAAATAATCGCCAAGGGGTGGATGTCTAAAGAGCGCCCCACCACCGTCGGGGAAATAAGATTGCTCTCGATCTGCTGCACGATCAGGTTGACCAGGAGCACCTTCAGAGCCATGGCCGGCGAAATGGTCAAGCCGATCAGAGCGGCCGGGGCAAGGCCGATAAAGGGCCCGACGTACGGGATGATGTTCGCCACGGCCACAATCGAGGCCATAAGTAGAGAAAAGGGGAGGCCGATGATCAAATAACCCGCATAGGTCAGTACGCCCACCAGAGCCATCACCAAAAGCTGCCCGCGCACGTACCGACCCAGAGCATCGTCGATTTCTTGCAACAGCTTTTTCCAGGAATCCCGTTGTTCCCGGGGAGCTAGACTGAGCACCACGCGCTCGACCATTTTAAGATCTTTAAGAAGATAAAACACCAGGAAGGGCACGACAAAGGCGCTGAGCAACTGGCCCACCGTGGCCCCCAAGGAGGCGACCACCTGGCCGAGAAACCGTCCCGTCCATCGCTCCAGCTGGTTCAGGTGATTTTCCACCGCCTGCTGGATGCCGTCAGGTAAATATCGGGTCTGCCGGGCCAGCTCATTCAGCCATTGATCGATGCGGTTGACCGTTTCCGGCAGGTTGGCGGCCAAAGCTTTGACCTGCTCCACCAAGGCAGGGATGCCCTGCACTGCCGCCACTGCACTGATTAGCAAAAAGATGGCATAAATGATGAGTATACTGATACCCCGGGGAACCCTGCGTTTCACCAGGGCCTCGACAACGGGGTTCAAAAGATAGGAAATGATCAAGGCCACCACAAAAGGAGTCGCCACCGATCCGATCAAACCCAAAGCCCAATCCCAGACCGGACGCAGCTGGATCACCATATATACGCAAGCCAGAACGACCAAAATCAAGGTGGCGGTTTGGAGGAGCTCTCGCTGGGTCCACTTGCCCACGGCCTCACCCTCCCCTGCTCCCCAAGCAAAACCATCAGTCAGGCCGGATACCTACCCCATCCGCACCACCATATTATGCGTCGCCCGGATCACCCATGTCCACCCCGATCTCGGGACTGGCACCCGCCGCCCGGGTCACCGCCGAGATCAGCAGCCCCTGCCTAACGCCCAGCGCCGCCCATCGATCCCAAGGGGCTATCACCGCAAAACATGCCACAGTACGTCCCCCGCCGTAAAAACAAAGGCTACCATGGCCACATAACTGTTGACGGTGAAAAAGGCTTTTTCGATGTGAGTCATATCCTCGGGGGATACCAGCCGATGCTCGTAAATCAGAAGCAGGGCCACCATGGCGATTCCCACGGCGTAGAGCCACCCAAGGGGCACCCAGATCAGAAGGCTCAAAAACAAAGCCACCGATACAACGTCTAAACCCCGGGAAATCCACAAACCCCTCCGGATACCGAACCGGACTGGCACCGAGTGTAGGCCATTGTCCCGATCGAAATCCACATCCTGGCAGGCGTAGATGATGTCAAAGGCGGCAATCCACGTCGCCACCGCCGCCGCCAGCACCACCGCGGGCAGATCGAACTGTCCAGAGACCGCGAGCCACCCGCCAAGGGGTGCCAGACCATCTGCAATGCCGAGAACGAAGTGGCTCATCCAGGTGAATCGCTTGGTGTACGAGTACACTACGAGAATCACCACGGCCACCGGCAACAGTTCCACGCACAGAGGGTTCAATTTCCATGCGGCCACGCCGAGCACCGCCAGGGAAACGATGATAAACACCCAAACTTCCAGCGTCGACAGGAGTCCCCGGGGCAACTCCCGCTGGGCTGTGCGCGGATTTCGAGCGTCGATGGCCCGGTCGATCACCCGATTCAACCCCATGGCCGCGCTCCGGGCTCCGACCATCGCCACCGTAACCCAAAACACTTGCCCCCAGGTGGGGAGGCCTCGGGTGTGGTCATATGCAGCCAGGATCATTCCCAGGTAAGCGTAGGGGAGAGCGAATATCGTATGTTCGAATTTCACCAGTCGCAAAAATAAGACGAGCTTCTTCACGTTCCACGCCCCCTCCCCTTTATTTACCGGGAGGTGGGGGAAAAGTCAACCGGCGGTTTCCACCCGTCCAACTTCTAATAGGCTGCCGTCTTCGGCCACTTCAAACATCTGCACTTCCGTGTCCGTCACCACCATCTCCGTGCAGCAACTCCAACAGTAGTACTGATGGGTGCCGATTCGCCCCACATCCCGACATTGGCAGCGCGGACACTGGGTCATCGGATCCACAACTCATCCCCCCTTCGGCAGTCTCATCATTGGTATCATGACCTTTTCATGGAAAATTTATACTAAATGCGCCCATGGGCAAAAGGGAGAAATGACAGGAAATGCTCCGAAGGGGGGCTTGTGCACCAAGGATGGGGCCGCTACAATGCGAGGCAAAGGAACGGAGGGAATGACCGTGCACAAAGGCACGCTCCGGCCCTGGGCGGTCTTGCTCGCAGGGGGCCGCAGTTCTCGAATGGGGGTAGACAAGGCGCTCTTGCCGGTTGGCAATCGGCCCCTGATCGTACACCTGACCGAGCAAGTCCGGGCCCTTGGCTGGCCTTGTGTCATCGTTCTCCCGCCCGCCGGTCCTCCCGCCCGGATCGGGCGTTATCAATCCTTGGTTCCCTGGGCGTCCTTTGTTTTTGATGCCGAAGCCTGGCGGGGACCCGTGATGGGGATCGCTTCCGGGGCTGCCGCCGTGCGTTCCGAATGGATGGCGCTACTAAGTTGCGACATCCCCAATCTGGATACGGCGCTTTTGGCGGAAATGATGGAGATCGCCGCCACCCCTTCGCCGGACGCCCCCTTGGCCGGGATATATGTGGCTGGCGAGCCCTTTCACGGACTCTACCGGCGGGAATCGGCGTTGCGGGCGGCCAGGAAAGTTCTAACAAAGGCTGGGCCCCGGGCCTCCGCCAGAGGATGGCTCGACGCCCTGGGGCCCGCCCAGGTTCTTCCGGCAACACGAAGAAGCTGGGTGAATCTCAACACCCCAAGAGATTACGAGGAGTATATGCGGCGCAGTGGTGCACAAAACCCGTAGTGGAAGCCATGGGTCTCGCCATCAGGGTACCAGGGGATTTAGCCACCAGACTGTGACCCGATCCCCTACGGCAGGATCGGCGAAAGGCGGAACTTCCACCACGGCGTTCGCACCCACAAAACTGGAGAGGGCGGAAGACGATTGTTCCCGGTCAGCATCCGCCACCACTCGGCCGTCTTCGATCCACGCCCGGGCCCTCCAAAATCGAACGGAAGGCCCGGGTTCACCGCCGGGTCGGCCCCGGAGTTCCGCCTCAGTTTTCGACAAATCCCACCCCGTATAGCCGCGCATGAGGCGCAGAGACGGGAGCAGGAACAGGTGGCCGGTGACAAAGGCAGAAGCCGGGTTGCCGGGGAGGGCAAACCACATTTTGTTGCCCTTCACCGCAACCGTCACAGGTTTTCCGGGACGGATCCGAACCCTTTGGAATAAAATGTCCATCCCGAGTTCTTCCATGGCCCCGGGCACCACATCGTAATCCCCCACAGACACCGCTCCGGTCGTCACCACCACATCGGCCCACTCCAAGACCCCCGCCACCGCCTCGATCACTTTGTCCGGGAGATCCGGCAGGCGTCCCAGATCCCGGGCATCCGCCCCGGCCAACCGCGTCATTGCCAGGAGCATCGGGCCATTGCTGTTGCGGATTTTCCCCGGGGTGAGAGGCCCGGGGCCGCTCACCAACTCGTCCCCGGTGGAAAACAGCGCCACCCGAGGCGCACGGCACACCTCCACCTCTTCGACCCCGGCCGTGGCAAGCACCGCCGCCTCCGCCGGACCGATCCGGCGACCGGCTTCCACCGGCGCAGATCCCCGGGATAAATCTTCCCCCCGGCGCTGGATCGATTCTCCGACGGGAACCGGGGCGATCACCTCGATGCGTTCTCCTACTAAACCCCTGGAGCCTTCGGGAAAACGGACATCCTCAATGGGAATGACCGCATCCGCCCCGGGTGCCACCGGCGCCCCGGTCATGGTTCGCACTGCCTGACCCGGCCCCAAGCTTCGGGAGGGCCAGCCCCCCGCCGCCACCTCATCCACCACCGACAGTACGGCGGGTTCGTTCGCCTTCGCCTGGGAACAGTCCACCGACCGGACGGCAAACCCATCGATCACCGATCGGTCAAAGGGGGGCACGTCCTCGGGCAACTCCACTGACCGGGCAAGAACCTCACCGGCGGATTGTCCCAGGGGGATTCGCACCCGGTCCAAGGGTGTCACGCGTTCGAAACACAGGCGTCTCGCGTCGGCAAAATCGATGGGTTCTAATTTCGGCATGATGAGATCTCCTTTCCGGTTCGATGAGACATCTGACTTGACGGGGCCGCCTATGGGCGGGGAGCCGTCCCGGTCTCCGCCCCCCGGGCTGCGGCACCGATGACCTTCGCCGCCCGAAGAAGGATCAGCAGACCGGCCGCCACATCCGGATCCCGAATCGCCCGGAACAGATCCATCATCCCCGGCGGCCGGTGCTCCCATTCCCGGGCCCCGGCGGGCTGACGCAACCCCTCTGCAACGATCTTGGCCGTTTCCGCCGCTCCTTGCAAGTCCACCGACGCCAATACCTCTCCTAAAGCCACCGCATTTTTTAACAACCGCTTTCCGCCTTGGGTGTTCACCTGATGGACCAGGATCTCCAGGACCTCTTCCCCAGATGCCGCCACATCCCGCAAAGTGCGCAGGATCCCTTTTTCACGCAACACGGCCAGTAGCTCCAAGGTCTCCTCCAACGCCGGCGCGTATTTGGCCGCCATCTCCTGCCATCCCGGAGCGGCCGGTTGCTCCCCGCCCCCGACAGACCGTTTCACCATGCGGATCGGCTCAGCCACGTCCGCCCTCCCCCTTCCCCGGAAACACGTAATCCCGGCGCCGCCATTTTTCCTCAACTTCCACGCCGGATCTCGGCGTAGGCTCATGAAACCGCGGGTTATGGATCGGCAGCGGCGTCGGACCCGATTTTTCCAAAATTTCCATCCGAACCTGAATCTCTTTGTACGCCGGGGTATGAGTCACCCGGTCGGTATGGGAGCCGGTGACATAGTTCACGGCAGCTTCAGTGGCCGTATTCATGGGCAAATACAGCTCCCGACCCCTCACCCGGTCGGTCACCAGCACCCGGATCACCACCTCCCCGAAAGGAGAGATGAGTTTCACCAGTGCCCCGGACTCGATCCCCCGCTCCTCGGCCAACTCCCGGGAAATCTCCACAAAGGCCCCGGGCACTTTGTACCGCAGTCCCTCGGTGCGGTAGGTCATGTTTCCTTCGTGAAAATGTTCAAGGAGCCTTCCGTTGTTCAAGTGAAGGTCGTATTCCTCCGGCATTGTCACAGGCGGTACCCACTCCATCGGATAGAGCCTCGCCTGCCCGTCCGGGAAAGCAAACCTTTCTGCATACAGCAGCGGTGAATCGGTGCCGTCCTCGGCCACGGGCCACTGCAAGCTGCGGAATCCCTCCAGCCGGTCGTACCGCACCCCGGCAAAGAGAGGCGCCAACCTCGCCGCCTCGGCCATGATCTCCCCCGGGTGCTCGTACCGCCAATTCGCTCCCAGTCGATTCGCCACCGCCTGGATGATCTCCCAGTCCGGTTTGGATTCGCCGAGGGGTTCCAACGCCCGGTACAGTCGCTGAATGCGCCGCTCGGTGTTGGTGAAAGTGCCTTCTTTCTCCAAACTCGGGGCGGCCGGCAGTACCACGTCCGCAAACTCTGCCGTGCGCGAAAGAAACATATCCTGGACCACCATGAAGTCCAACTTCGCAAACGCCGCTTGGACATAATGGGCATTGGCGTCCACCAAACTCATATCTTCGCCAATAATGTACATCGCCCGGAGATCTCCGGCGTGGATCGCATCCACCATCTCGTGATTATCCAGGCCCGGCTTCTCCGGCAGCTTGACGCCCCAGGCCACCTCGTAACGCTGGCGCACCGCCGGATCCTCAGCCCGCTCATAGCCGGGATAGTAGGCCGGCATGGCGCCAAAATCGCTGGTTCCCTGCACGTTGTTGTGCCCCCGCAGGGGATAAGCCCCGGTGCCCGGGCGGCCGTAGTTGCCCGTAACGAGCAGGAGATTGGAAATTGCCGTACTGGTATCGCTCCCTCCGCAGTGCTGGGTGACGCCCATCGCCCACAGGACACACACCCTTTTCGCCTCATGAACCATCTGTGCCGCCCGGGTGAGATCCGCCTCGGAGATCCCCGTCACCGCCGCCGCCCGGGTGAGGGTGAAATCCTTGAGACTCTCCACATACTCCGGCCAGCCCTTCACCCGTTTGGCCAGAAACTCCTTATCCTCCCACCCCTGGTCGATGATGTATTTGGTCACCGCCGCCAGCCAGACAAAGTCCGTCCCCGGGGCGGGGGGCAAAAACAAGTCCGCCCGCCTGGCCATCTCGTGCCGGCGCAGATCGGCGACGATCACCTTTTGACCGCGGAGTTTCTGCGCCCGTTTGACCCGGGTCGCCAAAACCGGGTGAGATTCCGCGGTATTGGACCCGATGATGATCACCAAATCCGCGGCGGCAATGTCGGCGATCGACCCGGAGTCCCCGCCGTAGCCCACGGTGCGGAACAGCCCCTGGGTGGCAGGAGACTGACAATATCGAGAGCAGTTGTCCACATTGTTCGTCCCCACGACAGCTCGGGCCAACTTTTGCATCAGGTACGCCTCTTCGTTGGTGCATTTGGACGAAGCGATAAACCCGAGAGCATCCGGCCCGTACTTCTCCCGTACCGCTCCAAACCCCCGAGCGACAGCCTCCAGGGCTTCCTCCCAGGAGACTTCCACAAAAACCCCATCCCGACGAAGCAGGGGCCTGGTCAGGCGGTCTGGGCTGTTGATGTGTCCCCAGCCGAACTTCCCTTTGACACAGGTAGAAATCCCATTGACTGGCGCCTCGGGAGTCGGTTCGATTTTGAGAATATGACGCCCCTTGGTCCACACTTCAAAACTGCATCCCACGCCACAATAGGTGCACACCGTTTTCGTGCGTTTGATGCCTTGACTGCGCACCGCCGCCTCGGCGTCCGAGAGGGCGAGAATCGGCCCGTATCCCGGTTCCACCTCTTTGGTGACCTCGATCATCTCCCGCAGAACGCCGGGCTTCAGCCCCGTCATCACCCCGGCCTGGCCGAGCATGGATTTTTCCATGAGCGCATTGCACGGACAAACGGTGACGCAGTGCCCGCAAGATACACAGGAGGATTGGTCGATGGGTACGCCCCCGTCCCACACCACCCGGGGACGCTCCAGGCTCCAGTCGATAGAGAGAGTTTCGTTGACCTGGAGATTCTGGCATGCCTCGACACATCGGCCGCACAGAATGCATTGGTTGGGGTCATACCGGTAAAAGGGATTCGATGCATCCACTTCGTAAGGTTTGGGGGAAAAGGGTTCGCGCTGATGCTGTACCCCCAGTTGTTTCACCGTATTATGCACGACACAGTTGCCGTTGTTGTTGTCGCACACCGTGCAGTACAACTCGTGGTTCACAAGGATGCGATCCATCGCTTCGAGCCGCGCCAGGCGCACCCGTTCCGACCGGGTGTCGATCCGCATCCCCTCAGTCACCTTGACACCGCAGGAACGGACCAATTCGCCATCGATCTCCACCAGACAGGTGTCACAGGTCTGAATGGGACCCAGGCTCGGGTGATAACACACATGGGGGATCTCCTCCCCCTGCTCCAACAGAACCTCCAGCACCGTCCGGTCCAGACGACCCCGTCGCACCTCCCCGTTCACGTGAACGACCACCCCCGAAACCTCCCGGGTGATCCCATCCGCCCGCTCTGCCATTGTCTCGTCCCCCTTTGACCCATCAAAAAACCATCGCAACGATCGGCTGTCGGCCGGTACACTCCCCATGCACCTCAGCCATATTCCGATTCATCGCGATGGTTAGTCACCAGCACTCCTTCGGTACCGTGTTCCAACCGGTATACCCTTGTTTGCTGATCCAACCCGTGACCTATAATTCATTCATCCGGGTCCCTCCATCGATAGGCCGATCAAAAACGAATACTGAAACCACCTCATCCTGATCGACGTCAATATCGGTGAACAATTTTACAAAATTCGCACCCACCAAAGCCTCCATGTCCACGGGACGCGTTTGTTGGTATAATTCTTTAATCATGTGCGTTCTCGCCTGCCAAATCATCATCCGTCCCTGATCGGTGCGCGCAATAAATCGCTCAACCGGGCTGAGGCTCCCGGCCATGTGGGCGATGGCCCAGTTTCCAAAAAAGGTCACCTTGATCTTTTCCGGCCCCTTGCCGATATGGTTTTTCCGATAGGCCCGCACCAAATTCGCGAACGCTTGCTCGCGATCCCGCCGCGACTCCTCCATCCTTTCATCCCCCGCAAAAACAATGTAGCATTATTCTAAGAACGGAGTCAACCAAACAGCTCCGGCCGCTTGGCGTGAACAAAGAGGTCCGCACGCCGGCGTGCTGGGAATCTAAAGCGAGGAGATCTTCATGGCGGAAAACGTCCGCTCGTATAAAGCCAAAAAAATCACTCTCGGTCACGTCCAAGAGTTCGACGATACGGTGGCGGTGGAAACACCGCTCACTCTCTATGTGAACGACGAGGAATTCGTGACCCTGGTCTGCACCCCCGACTGTGTGGAGGAGCTTATTATCGGCTTTCTCGCCTCGGAAGGGCTAATCCGGGGCCCGGAAGACATTCAATCTCTCACCATGGACGCCTCGGACGGCATCGTGTGGGCGTCACTGCCCAGGCTGTCGACACCCGCCCGGAGGATGTTCGGAAAACGGATCCTCACCAGTTGCTGCGGCCGAGGGCGGACTTCATTTTATTTTTTCAACGACGCCCGCACCGCCCGGAAGATCATCGGCACCTGGACCGTGTCCCCGGAAGCCTGTTTTAGAGCCATGGCTTCTTTGCAGCAGGCATCCCAGCTTTTTCACGCCACCGGAGGCATCCATCACGCGGCTTTGGCACAATCTTCCGGGGATCTCGTCGCTGTCCGCGCGGACGTCGGACGGCACAACACGCTCGACAAACTGTACGGCTGGGCCCTCAGGGAAAAGTTTGACGCGACTCAGGTCATGGTGGTGTTCAGCGGCCGCGTCTCCTCGGAGGTGCTGTTGAAGGTCGCCAAGATGGGCGCGCCGATCCTGCTCTCCAAATCGGCCCCGACAGACCTCGGCTTACGCCTGGCCGATGAACTCGGAGTGACGGTGGCAGGGTTTCTTCGGGGGAATGGGATGAATGTCTACACCCACGCCGAACGAATCACCGATGAGAATGTGACCAAATGACGAAAACTTATTGACAAAAATCAAAATCCCGATTATAATAATCAGCGTCAATGTGCAGAATGAGAAGACCGTTTAGCGGTTGGTACACGGTACCCTCGTGCTGGTGGCTAGCCGCCACAACTTCGGGATCGTTTCCCTGGATCCCGGTTGTGGCGGCTTTTCTCATTCATGACGGCTTTATCCGTTTTAATCTTACAAAGGGGGAAACTGGAATGAATAGTTCAAAAAATCGCTGGATCATCGCCCTGCTCAGCTCCAATTGATCGCCTTCCTGTATATGCCGTCTCTTCACCAGGCACTGTTGTTTGAAGTCCTACTTTTCGCCATCATTTCCTGCTACGGCGGCGGCTTCGCCTCGATTCCGGCCTACATCGGAGACCTGTTCGGCACCAAGCAATTGGGCGCCATACACGGGTACATTTTGACGGCCTGGTCAGCGGCGGGCATCGTCGGTCCCATGGTGGTGGCAGCGATCAAAGATGCCACGAAATCCTACGACGCCACCTTCTACGTCTTCGCCGGCCTTTTGGCTGTCGCCTTGGCCGTTTCGCTCTGGATTCGCTTGGAGATCCGGGTTTTGCGCCAGGCGAATGAGTCCCAGCCGACGCACACGAATCCTATCTCCTCGGCGGAAAACTAAATCCACGCCCCAGAGCTGGGGCACAAAAAACCCCCTCGCCGTTCGGGTGAGGGGGTCCGGTATATCCGGTTATCCTCGATTATCAAAGTAGTGGATAATAAGTGCCATTACGATCACGAACCCCGTTTACTCATCTGGGAGCCCGCATAGGCCGACAAAACCGCCACGACGATACCGACGATGATACTGTTCCACATCGCCCCGACGTTCTGGCTGAAGTTGAAGACCCAAGGTGATACGATGAACCACAGCCCCAGCAATGCACTCAGCCATGCCGTCCAAGCCGCTTGACTCATCTGAATCCCTCCTTGGCTCAACTCGCCCGGGTCTCGACCGGGAACCCGAGCTGCCTTTATTATAGCGTATTTTCCGACCGGAAGCAACAAAAATATACTTGTAAATCCATTTCTCGGGTGGTCGTCCTGACCTGGCGGCCGAAAGCCGGGATGCCCCGGTGCAACCCGGGACATCCCCTCAGGCCAAGGCCAAACTTTTTTCGATCGTACCACCGCCAACCACGTCCTCGCCCCGGTAAAACACCACCGCCTGCCCCGGGGTCACCGCCCGCTGAGGCTCATCGAACTCCACCCGGACCCGCCCTTCCTCTTCGGGGTAAAGGGTGGCCGCAGCTTCTGGGGCCCCGTAACGAATCTTCGCGTTCACCCGGGTCGGACCGTCCGGCCGGGGAAGGGAGACCCAATTCACCTTCGAAGCCACGAGGCCCGCCGCAAACACCCGCTCCCTGGGCCCTAACACCACCCGATTGCGCTCTGGCTGAATATCCACCACATATACGGGATGACCCACCGCCACCCCCAAGCCCTTTCGCTGGCCGATGGTGTAGAAAGGAACCCCTTCGTGCCGACCGACCACATGCCCTTCGGTGTCGACAAAATCCCCCGGCGCTACGGCTGAATCCCCCATCCTCCGACGGAGAAATTCTCCGTAATCCCCGTTCGGGACGAAACAGATGTCCTGGCTCTCCGCCTTGTTCGCCACCCGGAGCCCAAATTCCCTCGCCATCTCCCGAACCTCCGACTTCTCGTACTCCCCGAGGGGGAACAAGGTCCGGGCGAGCTGTTCCTGAGTCAGGTGATACAGGACATAGGTCTGGTCTTTTCGCCGGTCCTCCGCCTTGCGCAACACATAGCGACCCCGGGATTCGTCGTACAGTACCCGGGCGTAATGTCCCGTGGCCAGGTAGTCCGCCCCGAGATCCAACGCCTGCTCGAGGAGCAGGTCGTACTTCATATACATGTTGCACGCAATGCAGGGGTTCGGCGTCCGTCCCCGCTTGTATTCGTCTTCAAAATACTGAATGACCCGTTTTTCGAAAGCCTCGCGGTAATTGACGGCGTAAAAAGGAATCCCCAGCGTCTGACAGACCCGCCGGGCGTCGCTCACATCATCCACCGAGCAGCACCCCCGGCCGGAAGAAGTCTCTTCTCCCCCCCGCAGCCGCATGGTAATTCCGATCACATCGTATCCTCGTTCCTTGAGCAGGGCGGCGGTGACCGAACTGTCCACGCCGCCGCTCATGGCTACCACCACGGTCCCCTTATCCATGGCCACCGGGCCGGACCAATCGCCGGGCGATCCGCCCCACCGCGCGTCCGGCCTCCCGCACCTCCTCCTCTGTGGTTTGTATCGAAAAGCTAAAACGCAAGGAACTTCGCACCACCGCGTCCCCGAGGCCCATCGCCTGCAGTACATGGGAGGGCTCTAAAGACCCGGAAGTACACGCCGAACCGCTCGACGCCGCAATTCCGTGCAAATCGAGATTCATCAACAAGGTCTCCGCCGAAACCCCGGGAAACGCGACATTGAGGATGGCGGGAATGCCGTCTTCCGGGGAGTGAACCAGGACCTGGCCAAACTCCTCCCGGACTGCACCGAGAAAAATTTCTCTCAACCGAGCCGCGTGGTCCAAACCCGCAGTTCGCCTCGCCTTGAGCCAGGCTGCCGCCGCGCCAAATCCGACGATGCCCGGGACATTCTCCGTGCCCGCCCGTCTCCCCCGTTCCTGGGTTCCGCCGTACAGGAGCGGCACCCAGGGAGTGCCCTTCCGGACATAGAGCGCGCCGATCCCTTGGGGCCCGTGCAGTTTGTGGGCGGACACGGACAGCAGATCACAGCCGACCGCATCCACCTCCACCGGGAGCCACGGCACTGCCTGGACCGCATCGGTGTGAAAAAGGATGCCCCGCTCCTTGGCCAATGCGCCGATATCCCGCACGGGCTGAACCGCCCCGGTTTCGTTGTTCACCCACATGACGCTGACTAAAACCGTGTCCGGCCGAAGCGCCCTGGCCACGTCTTCGGCCCCCACAACACCCCTTGGCCCCGGATGGACATAGGTGACCTCAAACCCCCACTCCTCCAAGTGCCGAGCAGTGTACAACACCGCATGGTGCTCGATGGCCGTGGTCACCACGTGCCGACCTCGGTCCCGCAGAGCCAAAACGGCACCGACTAACGCGGCGTTGTCCGCCTCCGTGCCTCCGCTGGTGAACACCACTTCTGCCGCAGTGGCGCCAATCAGCGCCGCCACCGCCTCCCGGGCATCCTCCACAGCCGCCTTGGCTCTGCGGCCGAACTCGTGAATACTCGACGGATTCCCCACCCGTTCTTCCAAGTGGCGGGCCATGGCTTCCCGCACTTCCGGCAGCACGAAGGTGGTCGCCGCGTGGTCCAAATAGATGGCCCTCATCGGCTCCACCTCACTTGTTTTTCTTAAATGTAGTACATCAAACCGTCATCTGTGCCCTGGCGCATCATCTCCGCGAGATCAACCAGGGTCGTTCGGTCCAACACGGCATTGATGGCATCCCGCACTTCATCCCACAGCCGGCGAAGACCCGTCGGTTCATCTTCCACCACGGTGATGGGGCCCTCCAGAACCCGGACGATATCCCCGGCCGTAATCTCCTGGGCGGGTTTGGCAAGCACATACCCCCCGTACGCGCCGCGGATACTTTTGACAAGCCCGGCGTTGCGCAGAGGCGCAATCAACTGCTCCAGATAATGTTCCGACAGATTCTGGCGCTCGGCGATGGATTTCAGGGACACCGGCTGGTCCCCACTGTTGATCGCTAAATCCACCATCAACGTAATCCCGTAACGACCTCGGGTCGACAATTTCATGGAGTCCCACTCCCTTCGACTTGATGCTTTCCCTCGCCCGTGATCTTCTCGCCCGCCTCCCCCCTCTTTTCGCCCGGGGACTGCTCTTCTTTCCAGCGCGCGGCCATGAAACGAGCGATTTGCTGCTCGTGGCCCTGATCGCTGGGCCGGTAATACCGCCGGGGTGCAATTCCCGGAGGCAGATAGGACTGTTCCACCCAGTGGCCAGGATAATCGTGGGGATAGAGATACCCTTCTCCGTGACCCATGGCCTTTGCTCCGCTATAATGGGCATCCCGGAGATGGCGGGGGACAGTCAGGTCCAGCCCTTTCCCGACATCTGCCAACGCTTTCTCCAGCGCCATATAACTGGCATTGCTCTTTGGCGCCGTGGCCAAATAGGTCGTGGCCTGAGCGAGGGGGATCCTCCCTTCGGGCATGCCGAGCCACTGGACCGCTTGAAAAGCCGACACCGCCACCACCAGTCCCTGTGGATCGGCGTTCCCAATGTCTTCGCTGGCCAGAATCACCAACCGCCGTGCGATAAACAGCGGGTCCTCCCCCGCCTTGAGCATTTTCGCCAACCACAACAGCGCCGCGTCGGGGTCTGAACCCCGGACCGATTTAATGAAGGCGGAAATGGTGTCATAATGGACGTCCCCTTCCCGATCGTAAACCACCGCCCGGCGCTGAATGGACGCCTCCGCCACCTCCAGCGTGACAACAATCCGGCCCCGGTCGTCCGGAGCGGTCGTCAAGGCGGCTAGCTCCAGGGCGCTTAGCAGCCTGCGGGCGTCTCCTTCACAATAGCGCACCCAGTGATCCAATGCCTCCTCCCGCACCTCCAGAGGCATCGTACCCAGCCCCCGTTCTTTATCCGCAATGGCCCGCCTCGCGATCGTTTTTAAGTCTTCCGGACCGAGCGGGTGCAGGGCGAACACTTGGGAGCGGGACAGGAGCGCCTTGTTGACCTCAAAATACGGATTTTCCGTGGTCGCCCCGATGAGGATGATCAGCCCGTCCTCGACGTGAGGCAGCAGGGCATCCTGCTGGGCCTTATTGAAACGATGGATCTCGTCGATAAACAATGTGGTTTTCTGCCCATACATCCCCAAACGTTCCCGGGCGTCATCCACGATTCGTCTTAAATCCGCTACCCCCGCGGTCACGGCGCTAAGGGTGACGAAAGCAGAGCGGGTGTACCCCGCGATCAGCCGAGCCAGGGTCGTTTTACCCACGCCCGGAGGTCCGTAAAAGATCACCGAAGTGAGTCGGTCCGCCTCAATGGCTCGACGAAGAAGGGTGCCAGGGCCCACCACATCCTCCTGGCCCACGAGTTCGTCAAGGGTCGCCGGACGCATGCGGGCCGCCAGAGGAGCGTTCATCCGTTTCTCCTGCTCAGCGCGATAGGAAAACAGATCCATTTTCCGCCCTTCTTTCACCCGTAACTTCATCATTATACTCTACTTTCCAACATAAAAAAACAACGGGCCCTCGCCCGTTTTCGATGATCCTTCATATATGGGGTAAGAGCCCTGCCATGCCGTGTCCCTGAGTTTTGAACCTGCCCTCGGCAGGTGGGTGACCTGCGTCACGGTTTACATGTCCACCCGAAGATGGCTTATGCGCTCCGCGCCGACCCCGGTCTCCCTTTTAAACGGTGTTGGCTCAAAACTTCACGATAGATCACTAACACAGAAGGGCCCAAACCTACGGATCGTCGCGGTATCGCGAGCTCGCCCGCTCGCTCTCCGCATCTTTATGGTACCACAGCACTTCACACTGTGCAATGGAGAAATTCTCCGTCACGGACTCTTGTCCGGCCTATTGTCGGGCCGTCACGCCATCCGGCCGGATGTGCAACTCCCGCCACTGCTCTTCCGAGATCTCCGAAGGAGCACCGGTCAAGAGGCACGAGGCGCTGGCCGTTTTCGGGAAAGCAATACACTCCCGAATGGAGGACTTCCCCGCCATAAGCATCACGACCCGGTCGAATCCGAAAGCCATTCCCCCGTGGGGAGGGGCCCCGTATTCAAAGGCCTCCAACAAAAAGCCGAATTTCTCCCGAGCCTCTTCCATCGAGAACCCGAGGGTCCGGAACATCGCCTCCTGGATCTCCCGGCGATAAATGCGCAGACTGCCGCCTCCGATCTCATAACCATTGAGCACCATGTCGTAAGCCTGAGCCCGTACCCGCCCCGGGTCTCGTTCCATCAAATCCACATCTTCCCAGCGAGGCATCGTGAAGGGATGATGTTCCGCCACCCATCGTTTTTCCTCTTCATCATAGCTAAACAGCGGAAAATCGGTGATCCATGCGAAGGCGAAAGACCCGTCGTCGATCAGCCCGAGTCTGCGCCCCAAATGTAACCGCAGTTGCCCCAGCACCTCCGCGCAGATCTCCGGCCGGTCGGCCACAAAAATAAGCAGGTCCCCGGCCTCGGCGCCAAGCTCCCGGCGGATGGCGGCGAGTTCCTCGTCGGTGAAAAATTTGGCGATCGGGGATTTGACGCCTTCATCGGTAATGACCATCCACGCCAGGCCCTTAGCCCCCAGCTGTCCGGCCAGTGCCCCCAAATCGTCGATTTCCTTGCGACTGAACCCTCCGCATCCCTTGGCGTTGAGCCCGCGCACCGCCCCACCGGAATTCACCGCGCTCTGAAACACCCGAAATCCACAGGTTTTAACCGTCTCCGTCACGTCCCGAATCTCCAGACCGAACCGCAAGTCCGGTTTATCTGAGCCGTACCGGAGCATCGCTTCATCATAGGGTATCCGCCGAAACGGGAGTGGAACCGTCACGCCGAGCAGTTCCTGAAACAACTCCGCCATCATCCGCTCCATCAATTCCTGGAACTCCGCCAGGGGCATAAAGGACATTTCAATATCGATCTGGGTAAACTCGGGCTGGCGATCCGCCCGGAGATCTTCATCCCGGAAACACCGCACGATCTGAAAATACCGTTCGAACCCCGAGACCATCAACAGTTGCTTGAACAGCTGAGGGGACTGGGGCAGGGCATAGAATTGTCCGGGGTGCACCCGGCTGGGGACGAGATAATCCCTGGCCCCTTCTGGCGTCCTGCGGGTCAACATGGGGGTCTCGATTTCCATGAACCCGTGGCGGTCCAAGAACCGCCGGACCAGTTGCATGGCCCGGTGCCGCAGCAAAAACGTCCGCTGCATCTCCGGCCGCCGCAAATCCAAGTATCGAAACCGCAAACGCACCGACTCATCCACATCGATGCCGTCCTCAATCGGAAAGGGGGTCGGCTTCGACCGGTTGAGCAATTCCACCTCCCGGGCCCTCACTTCGATGGTCCCCGTCTCCAAATTCGGATTGACGGTATCCGGATCCCGGGCCACCACATCCCCCCGCACGCTGATCACATATTCGTTGCGCACGAGATCCGCCACCGCAAAGGCAGCCTCTCCAAACTCTGGACTCGACACCACTTGAACGATTCCACTGCGGTCCCGCAGATCCAGAAAAATCACTCCACCCAGATCCCGCCGCCGCTGGACCCAGCCGCTGAGAACCACCTCCCGGCCTATGTCGGACTCGCTTAGCCGTCCGCACATCGCGGTGCGCGTTAACGATTCCTTACCTGCCTGTGCCATGCTCGGTCTCCTTCCACCATGACTCCAATTCCAGAGCGGGCAGCTCTCGTTGTTCACCGCCCGTCAAATCCTTCACGATCACTACCCCCCGTCGCCGTTCCTCCTCTCCGAGGATGAGGGCCCACCGGGCACCCAGTCGGTCCGCCGCCTTCAACTGGGCTTTGAGGCTTTTCCCTTCGAACCCCCGCTCCGCCCGACAGCCCAAGGCCCGCAGGCGGCGCAGCCACCCCGTCAGCTCCACCGACGCCTCATCCCCGAGAGCGATGCCGAACACATCCACACCGGCTTCTGAGGCCCCCTCGCCCCGACGCTGCTCAAGGGCCAAGATCAAGCGCTCCAACCCGGCGGCAAATCCGATCCCGGGCACCGAAGGGCCTCCCAGCTCCTCCACCAACCCGTTGTAACGGCCTCCGCCCAGCACCGTGCCCTGGGCCCCGATTCCTTCTTCCACCACTTCGAAGGCTGTGCGGGTATAATAATCGAGACCCCTGACTAGCCGGGGGTTGATCTCGTAGGCAATGCCGGCGGCGTCGAGATGGCGGTGCAACCCCTCATCATGAGCCCGGCACTCGTCGCACAACGCCTCCCCGATCCTGGGCGCCCTCTGGGCGAGAGCCTTGCAGGTCTCCCGCTTACAATCGAGTAGCCGCAATGGGTTGCGTTCCAATCGGCCCTGGCAATCCTCACACAGCTGTTCTCGCAACGGTCGGTAGTACGCCAGCAGGCGCTCCCGGTACACCGGCCGGCACTGGGAACAGCCCACGCTATTCAATTCCAGCCGCAGTCCTTTCAAACCGATATCTTCCACAAAATCCAGGCCCAGGGCAATCACCTCGGCGTCCACGGCCGGGTCCGCCACCCCGAACACTTCGACCCCGAACTGGTGAAACTGGCGCTGCCGTCCAGCCTGAGGTCGCTCATAACGAAACATCGGGCCGAGATAAAACCATTTGACGGGCTGTGGCCCACCGTAAAACTTGTGCTCCACATAAGCCCGAACGGCCCCTGCCGTGCCTTCCGGGCGCAGGGTCATGCTGCGGCCGCCGCGATCATTAAACGTGTACATCTCTTTTTCCACGATATCGGTGTTTTCCCCGACCCCCCGCTGAAACAACTCCGTGTGCTCCAGAATCGGGGTACGCACCTCGGAAAAACCGTATCGTGCACAAATTCGCCGGGCCGCCTCCTCGATCTCATGCCACAGGGACGCCTCCTGGGGCAGGATGTCGTGCATCCCCCGCGGTCGCTGTGTCAACACCCCGAATCCCTCCTTCGCCACGGAAGACGGGGCCAGCCCGTCCCCCACACGCAAACAAAAAACCCGCCCCGGGGCGCAGGGACGGGACTGACATCCACCTGCCACTCAGCATCATGATAGCGAACAGGCCGACCCAACGTCAAGAAACTGGGCGCCGGCATTCCCGAAAGTGGACAGGAATCTATAGTCAATCCATCTCCGCTGTGCTACACTGATCCCAGTTTTGCGTCGCATTGCGACAGTCTCTGCCAGAAAGCGGGTTGCGCACATTATGGGCAAACGATTCGCCATCATCGTCGGGACCCGTCCGGAAATCATCAAGATGGCACCGGTGATTCGGGAATGTGAGAGGAGAAAGGTCGACTATCGCCTGGTCCACAGTGGCCAACATTACGACCACGCCATGGATCGGGCGATTTTTGAACAATTCCAACTTCCCGATCCTCACGTCAATCTGCGGGTGGGATCCGGACGGCACGGCGAAGTCACGGCACGCATCTTGGAACGATTCGAGGCGTACATCCTGCAAGAAGACATTCGGGCCGTCCTCGTGCACGGCGATACGAACACCACCTTGGCGGGCGCCTTGGCAGCCGCGAAACTCAACCTCCCCATCGGTCACGTGGAGGCGGGGTTGCGAAGTTTCGACCGCACCATGCCCGAGGAGGTCAATCGGGTTCTCGCGGATCACGTCGCCACCCATCTTTTTGCCCCTACCCCTGCGGCGGTGGACAACCTTCGGGCTGAGGGAATCGAAAATGGGGTCTACTTAACCGGCCAAACTGCTGCGGACGCCATTGAGTTCCTCCGGCCGGGCTTGGCGGAACATCCGATCTTGAACGAACTTCATCTCAAACCGGGCGCGTACGTGTATCTGACGCTGCACCGGCAGGAGAATACGGACCACCGGGAACGCATGGATCTTTTGATCCAAGGGATCGAGAGGGTCGGAAAAGAACTCGGCTTCACCATCGTCTGCGCCCTTCACCCCCGAACCCGGGGGCGGCTGATCGAATACGGCTGGCTCGACCGATTCTACGGCATCCCGGGGATACGAGTGGTCTACCCCCCGGTGGACGTTTTTGCTTCTTTGGCCCTACAGTCCCAGGCGGCCGTCGTGCTCACCGACAGCGGAGGACTCCAAGAGGAAGCGTGTATGCTCGGCGTCCCCTGCGTCACGCTGCGGGAGAACACCGAGCGACCGGAAACTTTAGCCATCGGATCCAATCGCTTGGCGGGATACCATCCGGACACCATCGTTGAGGCGGTGTCAATGATGGCCCGGGCTCCCCGGGGGTGGACACACCCGTACGGGGACGGCCGGGCAAGCATTCGGATTCTGGACATTTTTCTCGCCGAGTGAGCATACGCGCCCAGGGGATTGCATAGCCATGGGGGAAGGAGCCTGGACAAGCCCAGAGAGGAGGGATTTTTGTGCCGCGTTCGATGTTCACTCGACTCGCCGCCACCGCCGCCCTCGGCCTTCTCATCGTTCTCCCGGGCTGCGGGCCCGCCGCTCCGATGCAGGCTCCCGCACCGGCACCGGCTCCCGCTCCGGCGCCGAGCCCACCCACCACTTCTGCCCCTCCACCTCTCGGCGGCACATTAGCCGTGATGATCGACAATCTCCAACAGGCCCGCCCTCAAGCGGGGGTCGACCAGGCGGCCGCGGTGGTGGAGGCCCTGGCCGAAGGACCCATCACGCGCTTCGAGGTGTTCGTCGATCACAAGGTGGCGAAAATCGGACCGGTGCGCAGCCTCCGGCCGTATTTTGCCACCTTGGCCGAATCCCTGGGGGCGCCGACAGCTCACGCCGGCGGCAGTCCCGACGCCCTTAATATGGTCCGCCGGGGCGGCTGGCCGGATCTGGACCAGATCTACAATGCCGGTTCCGCCTTTTGGCGGGATCCCCATCGCCAGGCCCCCCACAACCTGTATACCAGTACGGACAAGTTGATGGCGGCAGTTCAGGCGAAAGGATATTCCCTTGGAGAGCCGGTACCCATCCCCAGGGGCGAGATGATGGAGTCGGGGACACCCGCCAAGGCCGTGCAACTGCATTGGTACGACTACTCGGCATCCTGGACCTGGAACGGAAGCCAGTACGTGCGCAGCGAAAACGGTACGCCCCACGTGATGGATGATGGAACGCGGATTGAGAGTCAGAATATCGCGGTGATGGTAGCTCCGGATCGGATCATCGATCAGGCGGGACGCCGTCAGATCACATTGACAGGGTCGGGCCAGGGGTGGTTTTTTCGATCGGGCCAAATGTTTGAAGGAACCTGGAGCCGCACTTCGACAGGCTGGTTTCAATTTTCGACCGCGCAAGGCCCCATGAAATGGGCGGAGGGGCCCTTGTGGATTGAAATTATTTCTAGGCCATCCTGGCTCAGCGTTTCCTGAGCCAGCCCCCTTAAGTTCGCAACTTTCAAATCACCTTTACACCTTTTCAAAAAAAGGTGTTTATACGACAATAGAAAGCAACGGACCCGCAGAGCAGCAGATGAGGGGGAAAAGGATGACACCGAGAGTACTGGTCATCGAAGCGGAACCTCGCATCGCTCGCCAAGTTGCACTGAATTTAAGAAAAAACGGATTCATTCCCACCGTTGTCCCCCGCGGCCGCCTGGGGTTAGCGGCGGTGCAGGAACGAGCTCCGGACATTGTCATCCTCGACGCTTCGGTCCCAGACATGTCCTGGGACCTATGTCGAACATTGCGGCAGATCCCCGATCGATTTCTGCTACTCCTGTTGGGCCGACAATGGCTACAGGATACCGACCCGGCGGACAGACGTTCCAATGATTACGCCGACGGTTGGATGCCCAAGCCCTTTCGGCCCGATGAACTGCCCGAACGGGTGCGCGCAATTCTGTTTCGGGGGCGAAAGGAACCGATCTTTGCACGAAGGCTGCGCTTCAACGATGGGGATCTGGAGGTCGACGTCTACCGGCGCACCGCGTATCGCGGAGAACGACAGATTCCACTGACTCCCACGGAGTACATGCTGTTGTTGATGTTGGCCCGCTCGCCCGGGGTAACCATTTCGAGACAAGAATTGTCCGACTGGGTGCTGGGCCCGGATTTTGTTGGAGATTCCCGAACCATCGACGCCCATGTGAAAAACCTTCGGGCCAAGATTGAGGACCAACCGAAACATCCGAAGTACATTAAAACCGTCTATGGCACAGGATATCGCTTTCAGGGGAAACTGGATGATATTCCTTCGTAAACACGCTCACACACGCCTGATGTTGGGGGATCAGCTCTCATTCTCTTCTGCGGGTCCGTGAACGATCCCCCGGTTTCCCGACAACCAGGAGGATCAAAACCGACGAAAACCGTTCACATCCGAGTCCGGCGAACTGCCGAACCGCAGAAGCCGCCTTCGAATCCGCCCGGGCGGCCCTTCGTCGTGGCCTTATCGACCACTGTTCTGACGATACCGGATTGATCAAAGACGATTTTGCAGGAAGGGGTCACAAGTATGGAACAAACGGGGTCGGTCAATCGCCCGGAATCCGCGCGGTGTTACGAAAGGGCGCAAAAGGTCATTCTCGGCGGAGTCAACAGCCCCTCCCGGGCATTTAAAGCCGTGGGCGGGGGGGCACCGGTCTTCATCACCCGCGGCCAAGGGGCATATCTGTGGGATGTGGATGGCCATCGATATATTGATTACCTTTGCGCCTACGGTCCGGTGATTCTCGGCCACGCCCATCCAGAAATCACCGCTACCCTGACCCGGGCCGGAGAAGACGGGATTCTGTTTGGAACACCTACAACATGGGAAACGACCCTGGCCGAAACCCTCCGATCGGCCATTCCGTCCATGGAACGAATTCGGTTTGTCAACAGCGGAACCGAAGCGGTCATGAGCTCAATCCGGGTGGCCCGGGCCGCCACCGGCCGGAACAAGATCGTCAAGTTCGCGGGTTGTTACCACGGCCATTCGGATCTTGTCCTCGTGGCCGCGGGCTCCGGTCCTTCTACGGTGGGGACGCCGGACAGCGCCGGGGTCCCCCAAGGCATCGCCGAGGATGTCGTGACCGTCCCCTACAACGATCTCGATGCCCTGAGCCAGGCTTTCGACCATTTTGGCAAAGAGATTGCGGCTGTCCTCGTGGAGCCCGTGGTGGGGAACTTCGGCATCGTCCTCCCCCATCCCGGGTTCTTGGAGGGAATCCGGGATCTCGCCCGGGACCGGGGGGCTCTGGTGATCTACGACGAGGTCATTACCGGTTTTCGCTTTCATTTTGGAGGGGTTCAGACGCTGTTCGGCGTTGAACCCGATCTCACAGCTCTCGGGAAAATCGTCGGCGGAGGGCTCCCCATCGGGGCATACGGAGGGCGGGCGGAAATCATGGAGCGGGTGGCGCCCTTAGGACCCACCTACCAAGCCGGCACCATGGCCGGAAACCCTCTTTCGATGCGAGCAGGACTCACCTGCCTGGATATCCTGTCCCGGCCGGGCACCTATGAAAAGATGGATCTCCTGGGAGACCGCCTGGAAAGAGGCCTTTTGGACGTGGCCCAAAACCACGGTGTCGAGGTCACCATCAATCGCCTGAAAGGGGCGCTGACCCTCTTTTTTGGCAATCGGCCCGTCCACAACTATGAAGACGCGAAAGCTTCCCGGTCAGATCAATTTGCCCGCTTTTTTCATGAAATGCTCAACCGGGGCGTGCATCTGGCCCCTTCGAAATACGAAGCTTGGTTCCTTACCATTGCGCACACAGAACGAGATATCGATGAGACCCTCGAAGCTGCGGACGCGGCTTTTGCCGCCGTGGCCAAGGACGTGCCTTGACCCATTCAACAAGTGGCCTTCGCCCCCGGAGTACTCACCGGGGGCGAAGCGGACAAAGGCTTTATCCTTAGACGAACCTTGCAGCGGGATTCAGACGGCGACGACTTCCTTGACCTCGGGAACCGCGGCCCGAAGTGCCCGCTCGATCCCCATCTTCAAGGTCATGGTGGACATCGGGCATCCCCCGCAGGCGCCGATCAGGTGCAGGGTCACCACACCGTCTTCGACATCCACCAACTCCACGTCTCCGCCGTCGAATTGCAAACCCGGCCGGATCCGCTCCAAAGCTTCTTCCACTTTCTCCCGAAGCATGAGCGCCTTCCCCTCCAATCCGTTTTTTTCAGTATAAAAACACAACGCGCAAAAGACAAGAATTGCAATCGGCCAAAAGCGGCAGTCCCGACGACGCTAACGCTCCCGGGCACCCGGGTCGTTCACCGCTACCGGCCCTCCCGCGTCTCCGCCGATGCGGTCAGATCCTCCGTCGCAGAGGCCGATAACACTTCCTCCCGTTCATCAGGAACAGATGCCGGCTTTGGCCGCGGCCGGCTGCCCGGAATCCCTCGCCGCCGGCTCACTCCCCGAGCCCACCGATCGACGCCAAGACCTATCACGAAGGTCCAACCGTATGCGGCCATCACCCATACATACAGGGGTACAGGCTGGCCCGCCAGCCGGTGCCATTCCCACAACACCAAGGCGGCTAACGCCACGATCGCAGAGAGAATCGCCACCGCCCATTGTGCTTTTTTCATCTGAACATCCCTCCACAAGGGGTCCCCGCCTCTCCGGCCGAGCCCCGGGACCCTCGGGATCCCCACCGGGCAGGAAGACCATCAGTTCACCGGACGCACTAGAGAGACGGCTTGTCTTTCGGGCCGGATCAACTCCCGCAGCCGCGCCTCCACATCCTCCCGCTTCACTGTTTGCAAGGCCGGAATGGTGGCGAACAAATCCATGTCCTTAAAATGATAGGCCGTGATGTACCGGGCCAAGAACCGCAATGAATCGAGGCTTTTCACGAACTGTCCGATCAACCGCTTGCGGCTTCTCTCCAGAATCTCGTCTCCAATCCCGTCCTTCTCCACCTGGCGCCACCCCTCGGCCACAACCTCCAGAAAACGTTCGGGTTCAGGGGTGTTGCCTCCGATCACCGCGTGGGCATATCCTCGTCCGTAATCATACTCCCACCCGAAACTCTGATCAATCAGCTGCTTTTCGAACAATTGTCCGTACAGGGGACCGCCCTTTGTGAACAAGGCGTCGAACAAAAGAGAGGTCACCGTGTCTCTTTTCAACCCCTCCGCCCCCCGAACCTCCGTGCCGACATCCTTATACCCCACAAAAATTCGCGGGGTGTTCACCGGCATTTCGCACTCCTGGCGAGCTTGAAACACCCGGTCGGGTTCCGTCTCCGCCAATCGCTGAGCCGGTCCCTCGGCAGTGCGGTTTGCCTTTTTCGCCTGGTTCTTCTCCACCGTCTCAATCACCGTCTCCGGGTCGATTCCCCCGACCACCAACAGGTGCATATTCTGGGGGTGATAGAAGCCCCGGTAGCAGGTGTAAAGGTCTTCTTTGCTGATGGCCCGGATGCTCTCCACTGTACCCGCAATCTGAATACGCACCGGGTGGTGTTCATAAAGTCCCTTGAGAAGCTGGTAATAGACCCGGGCATCCGGATTGTCTTCGTACATGCGGATCTCCTGGGCGATGATCCCCTTCTCTTTTTCAACAGTCTCGTCGGTAAAATACGGTTCGTCGACAAAATCCAAAAGGGTTTCGAGGTTTTCGAGGATATCATGGGTAGCTGAGAACAGATAGGCGGTCATATCAAAAGTTGTATAGGCGTTGGCCGATGCCGCCCGGGAAGCAAATAATCGAAACACATCCCCTTCTTTTTTCTCGAACATCTTGTGCTCAAGAAAATGCGCCACGCCGTCGGGGACTTTGATCTCCCGCCCGTCCCCGGATCGGAAGCGGTGGTCGATGGAGCCGAAATTCGTGGAATACGTGGCAAATACCTGGTTATAGCCCGGCTTGGGCAACACCGTCACCGTCAGACCGTTCGCGCACCGGTGTTCCACCATGCGAACCCCCAAGTGATCATACTTCCGTTCCCGCATCCTCTGTCCCCTCCTTTCCGCGCAGAAAATATACGGTATCCTTTTGAACCCTCCTGCCTACAGCAGCCACTTCCTCCTCTGTCACCGCATCCAAGGCCTTTATCATCTCCCCGGGTGAACGGGAGACACCGTGAAGAATTCCCGCCAGCCTCATGTCGATCATGCCGTAAGGCGAATCCTGCAACTCCCGGTACTGGTTTTGCAAACCGATCCGCGTCCAGGTCCACTCCTCGTCGTTGATTTCCCCCCGGGCCATGGCTTCCACTTGTCGGTCGACGATCTCCATCACCGTGTCCCGATGATCGCTGGGAATCCCCGTCATCACGTACAAGACTCCCTTGTGGGCATCCAGGCGGCTAGACGCATAATAGGCCAAGTTTGCCCGTTCCCGAACATTGATGAACAATTTTGAATGGGGAAACCCACCCAATACCCCGTTGTACATCATCATCGCGGGAAAATCTTGATCCCGCCAACCGGATCCCGTTCGATAACCGATATTCAGTTTCCCTTGTTGAATATCCATGACCTCTTCCACCATTTTAACCGGTCGATCGGCCATAAAGGGCTCCCCGGCAGACCAATCCCCCCGGACCCCTGCTCTCCCCCATTTCGCGGCAAAGGCCACCACCGGATCCGGGTCCACCGGCCCAGCCACAAACAGGTGAAAAGAGCCCCCGTCCCGGATCTGTTCATAGAGGGCATAGAGAGAAGCTCCGCTGATTTGGGCCAGGTCTTCTTCAAATCCGTATCTCGGGGCCGCATAAGCCTGGCCGGCGAACATCTCCGCTGTACAACGCTGGGCGGCATACAGCATTTTGTCGT
The DNA here is from genome assembly GCF_002804065.1 of Kyrpidia spormannii. NCBI lineage: Bacteria > Bacillati > Bacillota > Bacilli > Caryophanales > Alicyclobacillaceae > Kyrpidia > Kyrpidia spormannii. The sequence continues at coordinate 2,137,758 of NZ_CP024955.1, forward strand.
CCATGAGACTTGCGATTCTTTTCCGATGCTGCTCTTTTTCCCGATGGACGCGATCTTCCTCGAACCCATCCCCGACGACCAGGGGGTCCCATAACACTTGTCCCAACAATTCTAATGCCGGGCGGGTCAAATCCAACCCCTCTGTGATTCTCTGCCCAGCCGGCACTTGCACGACAAACTCCAACGTGACCAGATCCCCTTTGCGTTTGGCATCCGCCTGGATCGAGGCCCCGTACAGATCGGAGAAGGCATTCTGAAGATCATCAAACTCCGGAAGGTTTCGAGTTCCTCTCAGGAGCACATGGGGAAGAAGCGTTGCGGCGGTCACCGTCTCCCGTTCTAGCGGCCACACCCAGTACGCCACCATGGTGATGGTGTGGAAACGACTGGTGGACCACAGGTGCACCTGTCCTCCCGGAACGGTCGTGGTTTCAAATTCCTCACTCAAAGGGTTCCCTCCTCGTCCATACCGTCACAACTCCTGTTCTCACTCTATTCCCATGATCGCCAAAAATAAAGCCCTCCTTACGGAGGGCACCTGGTTTCGTGGACATATTTTATTTTCTCGCTTTCATCCTTTTGGAATGGGTTGCCGCCCTCGTTTTGAAGTTATTTCATCAGAGCGCCGATTTTGGCCAGGTACCTGATCTGGCTCAAATCCTTAATGAAGTACGCCACTCGCCCGGAGGCCTTGTAATTGTTTCCGACTTTCCCCACAGCATCCCGGCCTCCCAGGGACGCCACCGTGCCGAGAATCTTGGGCACAAAGGGGGTCTTTGGGCGGCCTTGCAGGTCGGCGGCCAGATTGTGGGCTACGGAATTGCCCATCTGGATGGCAAGCTGAGCCGTGGGCGGATACGGCCGCCCCTGTTCATTCAGGACAAAGCAACAATCTCCGGCCATGTACACGTCATCGTAACCGACGGCCTGAAGATACTCGTTGACTTTAGCCCGCCCCCGGGGCTCGGTTTCGAATCCGGCGTCCACGACGATCTGATTGCCCCGCACACCGCCGGTCCAGATGATGGTCCGGCTTTGGATCACTGCTCCATCTTTCAGGTGAACGGCTCCAGGCTCCACCTGCACGATGGGCGATCCCACCTTGAAGATCACACCTTTGGCCTTGAGGACTTCTTCCGCTTTGGCCACCAGATCGGGCTCGAAACCGGGAAGAATCGAAGGCATTGCTTCAACGTTGTACAAGGTCACTTGTTCCCGGGGAATGTTACTTTCTTCACAAAGTCGGGGAAGCCAATCGGCGATCTCCCCCACCAACTCAATGCCCGTGAGTCCTGCACCGCCCACCACAAAAGTCAGCAACTCCGGCCGGGGATCCAACGGGTATTCCGCGAAGCAGCGCTCGATATGCGTGCGAATCAACCGCGCTTCATCGACGGACTTCAACGTCATGCCGTACTCTTTCATCCCCGGAATGCCAAAGTACTCTGTCTCGCTCCCCAGGGCCACCACAAGATAATCGTAGGAGAGCTCCCCACCCTCCAAGGTCACGACCTTTTCCTTTGGGTCAATTTTTGTTACCACATCCTGGACAAAGCGAATCGGCTTCCCGGCGAGCAACTTTTTGAGAGGAATCCGAACCTCCGTATCCCGTTTCGCCGCTGCCGCCGGTTCATACAACTGGGTCACCAGCTGGTGATAGTCGTATTTGTTGACGAGGGTGATGTCCACCGATCCGGCCGGCGTTCCTTTAGCCAGCTTCAGGGCGGCCACCAATCCTCCGTACCCCGCTCCCAAAACCACCACGCGCTTGTTCACCGATATCCCCCACACTTTGTGTTTTATTTCACAAACCCGTCACATTCTCATCATAGATCCCCTTTTGCAGTCTGTCAAGAGGATCGCTTGGACAAAAAGTGAGAAAAGAGGCCAAGATACACGATCAGCCCGGCGGTGGCCGCCGCCCCCGATTCTAGTCCCGCCTCGTCTGGAAACAACCACTGCGGTCCAAACCACTCCGCCACTGGTCCGCCCAGGGCGGGCACCCCCATACCAAAGAGAGGGCCTTGAAGACCGATCCACATCCAATGAAAACCCACCGCCCACCCGAGGGAATTGCTATTGTCCCGGGACTGGGCCAATAGCAAGCCCAATAAAAAGCGGTTGCATGCGAAGAGCGGCCCCGGAGCCCCCATCGCCGCATACAGGGCGTATAGCAACGCGCTTCCGACCACCGCGGGCCGGGAACCATACTGGCTGCGAAGGGTGGAGAATAAGTAGCCTCGAAAAGCCAGCTCTTCCCAAAGAGCCAAAAATGAGCAACTGATCAAACCCCGCCCGGGGGTGGCGCCGGAAAAACCCTTGGGCCAATGGACCCATCCCACTGCCCAAAACAGCGTGACGGCGCCCATCACGCCAATCGCCCCCCACAAAGCTCCCGAGGAGGCCTGGCGAGCAAAACCTTCCAGACGCAGCCCCATATGGGCGGGAGAACGGCCTTCGCCAAAGCGATACATCACCGGCACCAAGGCAGCGGCAACCAAGAGCACCCATCCACTGAGCCGGCCGTCGCCTCCCGACTCATTGAGAGCCCCTGCGTTAAGCCCTGTCACCACGAGCCCGGCCACTGCGACCAGTGCCGTGTACAAAATGAGCCGCGCCCACGGTGACAGACGCCTTCCATGTCCCCCCTCCGCCATGCAAACCCCTCCGTCCGCACCATCTCATCCTGTCCTCATCCTATGTCCGCCGATGGACAGACAGACCTTTTTGGCCGGCCTGTCTGCCGACCTCAAGGCCGTCCGCATATACATGGAAGAAGATCGGCAAAAAGGAGGAAGATGCGATGTTGGTCTGCCTAGACCCTGGACATGGGGGCTCCGACCCCGGGGCCACCTATGGAACCCTCTATGAGAAAACCCTCACCCTGGCCCTGGCTTTGGCGCTAGGCCGTCGCCTGGTGGACACGTATTCTGTGGATGTCATGTACACAAGACAGGATGATCGGTTCGTCGGCTTATCCGAACGGGCAAGAATTGCGAACGATGCCCGGGCAAATTTCTTTTTGTCGATTCACATCAACGCCGGCGGCGGGGAAGGGTATGAGGATTACATCTACCCCGGCACCGAGAAAGGATCCACCGGCCGAATCCGGGACGTGTTGCACGATTATATCGCTCATTTTCTCCAGAAACTCGGGGTGGCGGACCGGGGGAAGAAAGAAGCGGATTTTGCCGTACTTCGGGAAACCGTGATGGATGCGGTGCTCCTGGAAGTCCTGTTTATCGACAGTGCCAAGGACCGCGCCTTGTTGGTCTCACCTGAATTCCAAGACCAGTTCGCAGCCGCGGCCGCCGCGGGGCTCGCCGACGCCCTGCAACTTCCCCTCCGGGGAACCCCCACGCCGGCTCCGACTCCGGCTCCGACCTCTTCCCCGGGGCCAGAAGTGTTATACCGCGTTCAGGTCGGCGCCTTCCACGACCGGCAGCGGGCAGATGCTTTGGCGGCTGAGCTGCGCCAAAAGGGATACCCCGCTATTGTTTTGCCCGAATCAGCTGCGGGTCACTAGGGTCGATGGAGAGCCATACCGGTTCTCCTTGGGCAAAGGCGGCCCGCGCCCAGTCCCGATGGGGGATCAGGGCTCTGACCGTCAGGCGATGCGTATTCACTTCCACAAGGACGCCTTCGAGGTGCAATTGAATGCTGCCGACTGAGCCCGGGAATCGATTGGGGGACGCCGCTGCGGCCTCCCCTTCCCCCCGGGGCCACACCTTCCACGCGTACGATGGGATGTAAACCCACACGTCCTCCCATTCTCGGTACAACCAGTTCGACCAGATCATGAGGTCCACGGCGCCCTGGCCGGGATACAGGCGTACCAACATCCACGAGTGGCTCCTTTGGACGACCTGTCCCCGGAACACCCGACCTCCCCCCAAGATCGCCGCCACCTCGGGGGTGGCCGGTCGGTTCCATACGTCTTCCGTGGTGCCCTCCTGGACCAACCGGCCCTTCCAAAGCAGAGCAAGGCGGTTCGACCAGTGGAAAGCCTCCTCCACGTTTGAAACGGCTACCACCGCCGTGACTCGGGTCTCCCGAAGCCAGCTCCCGGCAAAGCTGCGCCACTGCTCCTTGCTCTCCTCGGGAATATCAGCCGTCGGTTCATCAATCAGAATCACCCGGGGACGGCTGGCCAGAGCCCGGATCAGCTCCACCCGGCGCCTGTCGAAGGAGTTCAACTGCCGGGGATAGAGATCGGCTAAAGCCTCAAGGTCAGCGAGGGAGAGCCAGCGACGGGCAAGGCGGGGGCGAGGCACGACAAAAGACAGATTCCGAAAAACCGTCATATGGGGAAAAAGGCCGTCCCGAGCAAAAAGAACCGCGATGTTGCGATGCTCTACAGGTAGTCCCACCACCGACCGTCCCCCGACCCGGATATCGCCTGACACGGGTCGGACGAAACCGGCAATCGTTTCTAAAAGGAGGGTTTTCCCGGCACCCTGGGGTCCGACCAAAGTGGCAATGTCTCCTTCCCCGACAAACCACCCCGGTATACGCAGGGAAAAACCGGGATCCCCCTCTACCGTCAACCCCTCGATCTCCAGACTCAACCGCGAAACCTCCCCAGCCGTCGCCCGACCCACAGCCGTATGCCGGCAACCAACACCCAGCTGAGGAGGCTGAACATGGCCCCGATTGCTGCCAGCTCCACCGCTTTTTCCGTCATTCCTTGTGAAAACCATTGATAAATACCGGTGCCCACGGTCAAGGGAAAGGGCACAACAAAGGCCAGGGCGGCGAATTCCCCGAAAGCTCGGGCAAACACCACGGCCGCCGCTCCGAGAAGCCCATCGGCGGCCAGGGGCAGAGTCACCTGTCGAAAGGTTTTGCCCGCCCCGGCTCCCAGGGTCCGGGAGACCCTCTCCAAATGAAGATCAACGGCATCGAATCCGCGCCGACTTTCTTCCACCGCAACCGGGAGGCTGACGAACACCATCGCCACGATGACGAGGGCGTAGCCAGCCCAGGAAGACCCACTTCCCAGCATCCCCCCGCAGGCCATCACCAGCGCGAGCCCCACCGCCGCCTGGGGGACATGACCCGGGATCTGTAACAACACCCGGAGCGGCCTCCGGCGAAACCCAGGGTCCCGACTCAGGCGATAACCCACTGCGATTCCAAACATCATGTCGATGGCGGTGGCGACAGCCGCCGCCACCGCTGTGCGCAGGACGATGGTCAGGACTGCCGTGGACACGGTGGCCTGCAACATCCAAGATACCCCAAGAACAAAAAGTGGCAATAGCAGAAAAATAGCCGCCACCGTCGCTGCGAGCGTTGCCGCAGTTCTCATCCGCCCCACCCCGAGCCGTTTCTGCCCTTAAGGTACCGGACGAGGGGCACGGCGTCAACGTCGATGCCGGCCTGCACCCCGGTGTCTAAGGCTGCGTCACTTGGATGGCCGGAGAAACGCGTAGCCGGGGAGAGACATCCGGCGTGACCACCCGCAAATATGCGGCTTCATCGCAGGTGGCGAATTTGCTGCAGGTGACACAATCCTTCCAGACTTTGTGAGGCAGGGTCTGCTTCTCCACGGGGTAGAACCCGCATTTTTCAAAGAAACGCCGCTGATAGGTCAAAGCGAGTACCTGGGGGATACCTAGATGCCGGGCCTCTTCCGACAACCGATCCACCAACAGACCCCCGATCCCCTGCCCCCGGGCGTCCGGCGCCACCGCCAAGGACCGGATCTCCGCCAAATCTGCCCAAAGGATGTGCAACCCCGCGACCCCCAGCAGTCGTTCACCCTCCACCGCCACACTGAAGCATTGGAGGGATTCGTACAAGGACAGCCGGGAACGCGGGAGAAGCAACCCTTGTTGTGCATAATAATCGATCAAGACATACATGGCGTCGACGTCTTCAACCACAGCTTTCCTCAATTCCATGCCCAAACTCCCCCATCCCCGCGGGCTCAGCGTGGGGAATAAATATTCGGTGATGGTGATAAATATACACCTCACCACCGTCCGTGTCTACACTGAACCCGCCCGGGAGCGGGGGCCTGTCACCAGGTCCAGGGCTTGCCATACCCCGGCGGCGGGCCGGGCGGGGGGCCTCCCCAGCCCCCGCCGTAACCGCCCCCATATCCCCCGCCGTACCCCCCGCCGTATCCGCCACCATACCCACCGGCCCCCGGCGGAGGCCCGTAAGGAGGACCGCCCGGACCATAGGGCGGACCACCGGGGCCGTACGGCGGACCGCCGGGGCCGGGTTGGGATAGAATCAAAGGTGTCAGTGCCAACAGCGCTGCAAAAGGGATGAATAACACAAACGGGTTGACGCGGCGCAAACCCGAACTTTCCTCCCGGGTTTCTCCCTCTGTTGCCAGAGCTTCGTGCACGCGCAGATACAGACCTTTTTCCACCACTTCCACCAAAGTGCCGCGATACACCGCTGTCCGGGTCCGTACTTCGACCCATTGTCCCTTCCATCTGCGGCACCAGTCCCAATCCACGGGAAAGGGAATTCGCAGTCCGTGTTGCTGCGCCCATGCGGCGTCAGCCATATGCCACTCCCCCTTTCACCCTACCCTACAGCATATGGCCGACCGTCCCGGGACGCTTTAGGCGAAGGCGGATCCCAGGGACGCGGAGCCTGACTATCCAAACCTGAAGCCACTCCGGCCCCCTTGCACATCGAGTAGGAGGGGGCGGCTAGCCCCCGTCCTCTCACACCACCGGACATGCGGGTCCGCATCCGGCGGTTCACCAAGCTTGACTGAGCCTTCGGTAACGTTCGGTTAAACTCATCAGACCTTGAGCCTGCCAGTAGGTGTTGTCCAGGGCTCGATTCATCGGCCCATGGGCCATTCGCCACGGCCCTTTGCGGGCATTGGCGAATGGGTGTACCACCCACTCCGGCAACCCCAGTGCGCGCAGTTCACGGTATCGCGTCCGCACCCGTTTCCACTGTTTCCAGAGACACATCCGCAGCCTCCGCCGGATCCATCCTTCGATTTCTTCGAATGTGCTCGGCGTTTCGGCCAGGGCAAAGTATCCGATCCAGCCGCCCAGGTACGTATTCAGCCGTCGGATTCGTTCCTCCATGGCGATCGGTTGGTTCCTCGCCGTGAGGGCTCGGATCTTGGTCTTGACCCGGTCGATCGACTGCCTGGCCAGGCGAATCCGGATTTCCCCGGCTTTGCGTTTGTACATGCTGAACCCCAGAAACTTGAGTTTCCACGGTCGGTCCACCGTGCTCTTCTGCTCGTTAAGCTTGAGTTTTAACCGCTCCTGCAGGAATTTCCGGATACTGGCCAGGACTCTCTCCCCCGCCCGTCTGCTTCGAACGTAGATGTTGGCATCATCCGCATACCGGACGAACCTGTGGCCCCTCTTTTCCAGTTCTTTATCCAGGTCATCCAGAAGGATATTCGCCAACAGTGGACGGGGCGGCCCGCCCTGTGGCGTCCCTTCCTCCCTTTCCATGACCACCCCGTTCACCATGATCCCTGCCTGGAGGTATCGGCGAATGACCTTGAGTACTCGTTTATCCGTGACCTTCCGGGCGACCCGGGCCATCAGGATGTCATGATTCACCCGGTCGAAGAACTTTTCCAGGTCCATGTCCACGGCCCATTCGTATCCTTCTTCCACATACTGCCTCGCCTTCTTGACCGCGTCGTGGGCCTTTCTCCCGGGACGGAACCCGTAGCTGGCCTCCGAAAATTGCGGATCAAAGATCGGTGTCAGCACTTGCAGGAGGGCCTGTTGGATCAGGCGGTCCATCACGGTGGGGATCCCCAGCATCCGCTGGCCTCCCCCGAGTTTCGGGATTTCGACCCGGCGCACGGGCTGCGGTCGGTAGGTCCCCGCGAGCAGTTCTTCCCGGATGCGCGGCCACTCGGCTTGGATCTGTTCCCGGAGGTTTTCCGTGGGAATGCCGTCCACGCCGGGCGCGCCCTTGTTCTGCTCCACCCGCTTCAGGGCAGCCAGCATGTTACCCCTGGCCACCACCTTCTCCATCAGGCCGTCACCTTGATCTCCGCGAGGTGAGGCTCCGCTTTGTGCCGGAGAAGGGCTCGGCTCTCCCACGGTCCCCCGTGGCTTCACCACTTCCTCCCGTGGGCAGTCCCTGTTCAGGGTTTTCGGCTGTCTTCGTCCTTCTCGCGAACGCATCGGTCTCACCTCTGACTTGATGTTCGGGCCTTCCCCCTGAATTCATGACCTCCTGGGTACTATGCCCTCTGCTGACTCCTGCCGGTTCAGCCGAACCTCTCGGTTCGGGGTTGCCAGTTTTCCTGGTGTATCCGGCAGGCCTCCCCGGGTAAGAACGCTGACCTTCCCCCCGCGCCCGCCTCATATACTCCCCCGCCCCTTGGCAGCCTTGGATTTCGCTGTGTTGCGCCAGCTCATCCGAACGGTGCAGCCTCGTATGAGGTTCTTGTTCATCGGGCCGTGGGTTTGCCTCCGGCTTCCTTCGGATTCCGCCTCGCAGCGGACACCCTTGCCTTTGGCTAGCAGACTCGTGCTGCCTCGCCTGCAGTGGACTTTCACCACCCAGTCAACGCCCATGCCGGGCGCACGCAGAAAAAAACCGGCCCCTTTCCAGGAGCCGGTTTGGCCGGCGGCGATCACCACCGGCACCTTTATCGATCACTGAACCACGTATTTTTCGGCATCGAGAATCCGGGCCGCAATCCGCCGCTTCAGGGCCGCGATGTTCACCGGAGTCCTCCGGGCCAGTTTCCTCAGCCCCGCCAGCATCATCGCGAGAGTTTGCCCCTCTTCCACCGCCGCAAGAACCGACCGGGCGGTCGTCTCCAAGTGGTCAAACCCTTCATAAACCTGGCAACGGGCCATATCCGCCATGAGCCCGGCCTTCTCTTCCCCCTGGGCCTGGGCGAATTTCACCGCTCGCAGCACCGCGCTTTCCATGGCAAAGATGTCGATGACCAAATCGGCCAAACCAGCGAGGACTTCTTGTTCCTGTTCCAACTTCGCCTGATATTTTTGCACTGCTGTGCCCGCCGCCAGAAGGAAAATCTTCTTCGCCTGTTCGATCAGGCCCCGCTCGACTCCCAGGAATCCGCCGTCCTCCACCCCGGCAACACTCCCGGACATGAGTTCACCCTGCAGCTGCTGGGCTTTTTGCAGCAGGGGCAGCTCGCCCTTCATGACCTTGCGCATCAACATGCCGGGGATCAACATGCGGTTGATCTCATTCGTCCCCTCAAAAATTCGATTGATCCGGGAATCCCGGTAGATGCGCTCGGCACCGTATTCAGCGATAAAGCCGTAGCCGCCGTGAATCTGGACGTTCTCATCCGCCACGGCGTCGAGCACCTCGGAGCCGAACACCTTATTGATGGAACATTCCAAAGCGTACTCCCCGATGGCCGCAGCGGCCTGCATGCCCACCTCGTCCTGGGTGAGGTCAAAATCCTGCAGCTGCCTGTCAAACAACCCCACCGTCCGGTAAATCACAGACTCCGCCGCAAAGGTGCGAACCGCCATGGTGGCCAATTTGTTCTGAATGAGCGGAAACTCGGCGATTGGTTTGCCGAATTGGCTTCGTTCCTTGGCGTATTTTGCAGACATGGCCAGGGCGATCTTCGAAGACCCGACACAGCCCGCGGCCAATTTGTAACGGCCGATGTTCAGGATATTGAAGGCGATCAGATGGCCCTTGCCGATCTGGCCCAACACATTCTCCACCGGAACCGGCACATCTTCAAGGATGAGCTGCCGGGTGGAAGAGCCCTTGATCCCCATCTTCTTCTCTTCCGGACCGGTGGAAACCCCGGGGAATCCGCGCTCGACGATGAAGGCGGTGAATTTTTCCCCGTCCACCTTGGCATAGACGATAAACAGGTCGGCAAACCCGGCGTTGGTGATAAACTGCTTCGTGCCGTTGAGGATATAGTGGGTACCTTCAGCATTTAACACCGCCGTGGTCTTCGCCCCGAGGGCGTCCGATCCCGAGGTGGGTTCGGTCAGGGCGTAAGCGGACAGCCACTCGCCGGACGCGAGCTTTGGAAGATATTTTTCCTTCTGGGCCTTATTGCCGAAATACACGATGGGAAGGGTCCCGATGCCGACGTGAGCCCCATGGGAAAGGGCGAAGGCCCCGCCATAGGTGACATACTCAGTAATCAGGGTGGAACTGATCTTGTCCAGTCCAAGGCCCCCGTATTCCTCGGGGACATCCGCGCCAAGCAGCCCCAGCTCGCCAGCCTTTTTCAACAACCCGACAGTGACGTCAAAATTCTGGGCTTCGATCTCGGCATCCCGGGGTTGCACCTCGCCGACGCAAAAATCGTAAGTGGTCTTGGCGATCATGCGGTGCTCCTCGGTAAAATCCTCCGGTGTAAACACACTGGCGGGATCCACCGGGCCCACCAAAAATTCTCCACCCTTGACCTTTTTTTGTTCTTCCATGATGCCACTCCTCTCTCGATCGTTTCTATGACATCCCGAGACAGCATCCCAGGACGCTTTGACCAAACACTAGGGGCGTTCAAATACTCCGGCCGCCCCCATGCCTCCTCCGATACACATAGTAACCACCCCGTAGCGGCTGCCCCGGCGGCGCATCTCGTTCATCAGGGAGACGGTCAACTTCGAGCCGGTGCAGCCCAGGGGATGGCCCAAAGCGATGGCCCCTCCGTTGACATTGGTCTTTTCCGGATCCATCCCGAGTTTCCGCATCACCGCCAGGGACTGGGCGGCAAATGCTTCGTTGAGCTCAAAAAGATCGATGTCGTCGATGGACAGGCCGGCCTTTTTCAGGGCTTTGGGCACCGCCTCTACGGGCCCGATGCCCATGATATCCGGGTCGACACCCCCCACGGCAAAACTGCGGAAAATCAGTTTTGGCTCCAAGCCGAGCTGCGCCGCCCGTTCGGCGGACATGACCACCACCGCCGCCGCGCCGTCACTGGTCTGGGAGGAATTGCCCGCTGTCACGGTGCCGTCCTTGGCAAAGGCCGGACGCAGTTGCGCCAAAGCCTCCATGGAGGTATCCCGGCGCACCCCTTCGTCTTCGACGAACTCAAAGGACGTTTTCACCACTTTGCCGTCCTCACCCACCACCGTGCGGGTCACCGGGACCGGAACAATCTCGTCACGAAACAGTCCCTCGTCAATCGCCCGGGCGGCCCGCTGATGGCTGCGGAGCGCAAAAGCATCCTGATCCTCCCGGCTCACGTCAAACCTCCGGGCCACCTGCTCAGCGGTGAGCCCCATGGACAAATACACCTGGGGATAATGTTCGACCAGATAGGGATTTGGGCGCACGGTGTGGCCGGTCATGGGGACCAGGCTCATGCTCTCCACGCCCCCGGCCACGATCACGTCTGCAAATCCGGCCATGATTCGCTCCGCCGCCATGGCGATCGTCTGAAGCCCCGATGAACAGAATCGATTGACAGTCACTCCGGGCACCGATGTCGGCAAACCCGCTCTCAAGGCCACGATCCGCCCGAGGTTCATCCCCTGTTCTGCTTCAGGAATGGCGCAACCGATGATCACATCCTCCACTTCGGCGGGTTCCACCTGCGGCACCCGGCGCAGGGCTTCGGCCACCACGAGCCCCGCGAGGTCCTCCGGCCGGGTTTCGCGCAAGGCACCCTTCGGCGCCTTGCCCACCGCGGTGCGCACCCCGGACACAATCACTGCTTCCCGCATCGCTCTCCCCCTCTTCATCTCCCGATCTCGTCTACGCAGTTTTTACCTTCCCCATCACTAATTCCGCAGCGGTTTATTGTGTTTGAGCATATATGCCATTCGCTCCTGTGTCTTGGGCTCCCCGGCCAGGGACAAAAACGCCTCCCTTTCCAGATCGAGCAGGTACTGTTCCGATACGAGAGTCCCTGCGGGCACACTTCCGCCCGCCAACACCCAGGCCAACTTTTTCGCAATCTTCTCGTCGTGTTCGCTGATATATCCGCCCATGCGCAGAGTGTACGCCCCCACCGCCATGACGGCATAGCCGGGTTCTCCCACGACCGGGATCTTTCTCCTGACGGGAGGCCGGTACCCGTTCTCCGCCAACTGAAGGACTTTGCGCTTGGCATCGTACAACAAGGTGTCAGGGTTGACCGAGATGCCGTCGCCGGCTCGCAGAAATCCCATCTCCTTGGCCTCCGCGGCACTGGTGCTGACCTTGGCCATGGCGATGGTTTCAAAGGTACGATTGACGAGAGGCTGCAGGTCTACCCCGCTTTTTTCCGGGACGCCCTCGATGGCTCGAAGGAGCAACTCCTTAGTACCTCCTCCCCCGGGAATCACGCCCACCCCGGTCTCCACCAGGCCCATATAGGTCTCTGCCGATGCTTGCACCCTGGACGCCGCAAAACACACCTCGGCCCCGCCGCCGAGAGTCATGGCAAAAGGCGCCGCCACCACCGGTTTGTCGAGATACTTCAGGCGCATGTTGGCCTGTTGGAACTGGCTGACGGCCATCTCCACCTCGTCCCATTCCTCTTCCTGGACCCCCATGAGGATGAGAAACAGGTTGGCGCCGACGGAGAAGTTTTTCGCCTGGTTTCCGATCACGAGGCCCCGCCAGTTTTTCGAGACCTCTTCCGCGGCTTTGAACATCATCTCCACCACATCCGGGCCGATGGCGTTATGTGGTGACCGAAACTCCAGGCAGGCCACCCCGTCCCCCAGATCGTACAGGGCCGCCCCGCTGTTCTCCATCACCACCTTGCCCTCTTCCCTCAGCCGAGGAAGATGGATCCACTCTTTCGGTTCTTCCGTGTACCGCACTTCTTTATCCGGCATAAACCGCCCGACCTGGCCGGGCTCCTTGTGATACCAACTGTCCAGACCCTGGGCCAGAAGATCTTCCACCAGTGGGGGGATCGCCTCTCCTTCGGCCCTCATGCGCTCCACCGCCTCGCGCACCCCGATCAGGTCCCACAGTTCGAAGGGACCCAGTTCCCAGTTGAACCCCCACTTCATCGCCCGATCCACCGCCAAGATGTCATCGGCAATCTCGGGGATCTTCGAGGCCGTGTAAAGCAGCGTCTTCTTTGTCACCTTCCAGGCGAGCGCCGATGCCCGATCCTTGCCGAACAGTAGCGCCCGAATCTTGTCGCCAAGGGACGTGGCATACTTGGCCTGGGTTAGAGACGGATACTCCGCCTTCTTTCTCGGCCGGTACTCCATCGTCGACGGATCCAGGGTCAGGATCTCCCGTCCGGCCTCGCTCTTGACCCGTTTATAAATTCCCTGGCCCGCCTTCTCTCCAATCCAACCACGCTTCACCATCTCTAGAATGAAAGGCGGGACCTCGAAAGCCGCTTTCTCCTCCGGGGTGGAAACACTATCCCGGACGTTGTGCGCCACGTGCACAAAGGTGTCAATGCCGACAAGGTCCAAGGTCCGAAAGACCGCGCTCTTGGGTCGACCCATGGCCGGACCGAACACGGCATCCACATCTTCCACAGTGTACCCGTCCTCTAACATGGCCTGGACCGTGGCGAGAAGTCCGTAGGTGCCGATGCGGTTGGCGATAAAATTCGGCGTGTCCTTGGCCACGACGACGCCTTTGCCCAGTACCCGAGTGGCAAACTGACACATGTCCTCCACCACGTCGGGCCGGGTTTTCGCCGTGGGGATGATCTCCAGCAATTTCATATACCGGGGCGGGTTGAAAAAGTGAGTGCCCAAAAAATGGGCTTGAAACTCTTCGGATCGCCCTTCCGCCATCTTCGTGATGGACACGCCGGAGGTATTCGAACTGACCACCGTGCCGGGGCGCCGATAGGCTTCAACATGCTTGAGAAGTGCTCGCTTGGCTTCGAGATTTTCCACGATCACTTCGATAATCCATTGGCAGTCCGCAATGCGATCCAGATGGTCTTCGAAATTACCAATCCGGATCCGGTCCGCCGCCCGCTGGGTATAAAATGCCGCCGGTCTCGCTTTGAGAGCCCGCTCGAGCCCTGTTCGGACAATTCGCAGGCGAACTTCCGGGTCACTCAGGGTCAACCCTTTGGCCTTTTCTGCCTCTGTGAGGGACGAAGGGACCATGTCGAGCAATTCCACCTCGAGGCCCACCCCCGCCAGATGCGCTGCGATGGCCGCTCCCATCACGCCGGAGCCCAGAACCGCAACTCGGTTGATCGTTGTGGTCATTCACAATCCTCCTCACCATCTCGCCTTTCCATGAACATCAACCAAACAGTCGGAAGATCCAGCCGCCACTTCAGCCTCGTATATCCACCACTCCCAGTATAGCATAATTCGAGATCGAAAACGGATTTTCCTGCCGTCTTTCTCCATCCTGGAAAGGAAACCGTCTTCATCGGCAAACTTGCAGGAAATACAACCATGCATCGCGTATTTGATGTACTATTGTAACAGAAACGTCGAAAATCAACGAATCCACAGGGAGGTGTCGTTATGGTACGCAGCCCTTCGGAGCGACGAAGGTGGCTCGAAAGTCGATTCCCCACCTGGCCCCGCCGGACACTCACATCCCACATGCAGGAAATGTGCCGGGAGTTCGCCGATCGCCCATTTATTATGACGGCCGACCGGAACTACAGCTACCGAGAAGTTTGGCAGCAAGCCCGGTCGGTGGCGAAGGCCCTGCTGGCCCTCGGCGTGAAGCGCCGGGACCACGTCGCCCTCCTGATGGCCAATGAACCCGAGTATGTGTTCGTGAAATTCGCCGTGGCCATGGTGGGAGCGGTGGCCGTTCCTTTAAACACCCTCCTGCGGGAAGATGAACTGCACTACATGATTCGCCAGTCAGACAGCCGCTGGCTCGTGATGCATTGGTCGGCAGGTGGGATGAAACACGGTCCTGCGGTGACCCGGCTCCTCGCTCGGATGGACGATGAAGGGGAACGTAAGCTCCAGCAAGTGGTGTACATCGGGGATGGCGCCGGTGCCCGGGAGGGTGCCTTTCTGTCTTGGGAATCCTTTTTACAGCAGTCTTCCTCCGTCTCGGACCAGGCCCTGGAAGAGCGAATGCGGCAGTCCGAGTATCCCGATGAAGTGAGCGATATCATTTATACATCCGGAACCACGGGACTTCCCAAGGGCGTGATGCTCACCCACGACAATTTTTTGCGCTGCGCGTACAGCACCACCCTCAGCCGAGCCTTTGAAGAAGGCCGGAGAATTTTTACCCCTTTGCCGTATTACCACGTCTTCGCTTACGAAGAAGGCCTGCTCGCTGTTTCTTTTGTCGGCGGCGCGATCATTTCGATGCCCGAGTTCCATCCCCGGGAGGCTCTCGCTCTCATGGAAACCCACCGAGCTACCGATTTCCTTTGCGTGCCGTCGATGCTTGTGGCGATCCTCAACCATCCGGACCGGGAACGATTTGACCTGGGAGCCCTTCATTCCCTCATGTGTGCCGCCGCCCCGGCGCCGGTGCCCATCTGGGAACGGGCGGTCAAGGAGCTGGGCGTCCGTGAAATTTGCACTGGCTACGGGGGAACGGAGGTGACAGCTTCCACTGTACACACCGAGGTCGGAGATCCCATCGATATTGTGGTCAGCCGGGTGGGACGGATCAAGCCGGCGGGGTCCACCGGCCTGCCGGAGTTCGGCGGGGCGAATGTCCAGTACAAAGTGGTCGATCCCTACACCGGCGAAGACCTGCCGGAAGGCGCCGTCGGGGAATTGACCGCCCGGGGCAACATCGTCACCCGGGGCTACTACAACAAGCCCGAAGAAACAGCGGCGGTGATCGATAAGGATGGCTGGTTCCGCACGGGAGATCTCGGTCGCATCGATGAAAACGGATATATCGAATTTCTCGGCCGCAGTAAGGAGATGTACAAAGTGTCTGGAGAAAACGTCTCACCAAAGGAAGTGGAAGAAGTGATTTCCCGCCATCCAGCCGTCGGCCAGGTGTACGTGGTGGGAGTGCCCGATCCCTTAACCACCGAGGTAGGAGCTGCTTTTATTGAACTCAAGCCCGGGGCTACCTTGACCCGGAGAGAGGTCGCTCGTTGGTGTCAAGACCGCTTGGCCAAATTCAAGGTCCCCCGGTACGTCTGGTTCGTGGAGCCCGGGCAGTGGCCAATGACGGGGACCGGAAAGATTCAGAAGTTCAAACTGCAAGAGATGGCCCAGGAGCGTCTCACTCAACCAGCTTCCTACCGAGAAGGGCGGCGGCAATGAGGCGCAATCCTGTATTCACTCCCGTCGCCGTGACCGGGATGGGCGCGGTCACTCCTTTTGGCTCGGGCGTCCAGCGGCTGTGGAACGCGATCATGGGGCGCCGCACAGCGGTGGGAGCACCGTCTGACGCCCGCATCGCCCACTTTAGCCCCGCCGTGGCCGAAGTGAAAGATTTTTCACCCATGGACCATTTGCCCAAAAAAACGGTCCGGGACACGGATCGAAGCACCCAATTGGCCCTGGTGGCGGCCGCCGAAGCCATGGCCGACGCGGGTTGGACAGCGGAGGAGGATCCTTTCGAGTTGCGGGGAGTCAACGCCAATCGGACGGGGATCGCCTGGGGAACCGCTTTTGGCGGGCTTCCCAGCTATGAAGAGGAAGCGGTGCGGTTGGCGAAACATCCCGAGGGCCGGGTCGGGCCCCGGGTGGTTTCAAAGGCGATTCCCAATGCCGCCGAAGCGGCCCTGGCCATGCACTACGGAATCCGGGGCCCGGCGATGACCTACACCACGGCTTGCGCCGCTTCGGCGAACGCCCTGGGGGAAGCCCTTCAATGGCTCTGGCTGGGCATCGTTGACCAAGTGGTGGCGGGCGGTTCCGAGAGTCTTTTCACGCCCACGGCCTTGGGCGGCCTGCGCTCAGCCGGCGCCGTGGCCATGGAGGGAGAGGGAGATCTTTCCACTTGGTGTAAGCCCTTTGACGTGGACCGAACCGGAATGGTGATGGGAGAAGGAGCGGCAGCCCTGATCTTGGAACCTCTGGATCGGGCGAGGGCCCGGGGGGCAAAGGTCTACGCGGTCTTGGTGGGTTACGGGGCATCCAACGATGCATATCACGAGACAGCCCCACATCCCGACGGCACCGGCGCGGTGCTGGCAATGGAGCGGGCTCTGTACAGCGCAGGGCTGGGTCCGGCGGACATCGATTACATCAACGCCCATGCCACGGCCACCACCGCCGGGGATCGAGCCGAATCCCTGGCGTTGCGCCGGGTTTTCGGGGGACATCTCAACCAGATTCCGGTCAGTTCCACCAAGGGAGGGATGGGCCACCTCCTGGGAGCCGCCGGAGCGGTGGAGAGCATTGTTAGCATTAAGTCGATTGAGACCGGTTGGATTCCCCCCACTCTTCATTGTCGGCAGCCGGACCCGGAAGCACCTCCGGACTTGGTGTTGGACGGGCCCCGGAGGCGGCATATCGCCGTGGCTATGAGCAACTCTTTTGGATTTGGCGGTCAGAACGGGGTTCTGATCTGGGCCGACCCGGGATTGTTCAGTCGGTAACTTGGATCACAGAGCAAGAATCCGATTGTGTCGTACAGGAAGGGACTGCGCTCCCTTCCTGTCCCTTTGCTCATGGGGCTCGCATCCGCAAAGGGCGGCCGACAGGTTCACCGCGACACCTCAAGGCCAGCGGTGATCAATCCCTCATTCTCCCCGGCCGCTTATAGACGTCACCATCGTTCCGTCTCCCCAGGAGGATGATGGGTACCTCATCCCCATCAGCGCACAACAAAGCCGGGCCGCTTTGGGACGACCCGACCCGGTTGCGTTCGGACCCTCTCCCTCTATCGTCACATGTTCCGCCGGTACTGGCCCCCGACTTCGAACAGCGCCGCCGTGATCTGGCCGAGACTGCAGTATCGAACCGTCTCCATCAACTCCGCAAAAATGTTTCCGCCCTCGGTGGCCACCTGCTGCAGTCTGCGGAGCATCTGGGGTGCCCGATCTCGGTTGCGCTCCTGAAAGGCCCGGAGGTTGCGAAGCTGTTCTTCTTTCTCCTCCCGGGTCGCCCGGGCGAGTTCAATGGTGGTGTGCTCGGTCTCGGATGGGCCTTTTGGATTGAGAAACGTGTTGACCCCGATGATGGGCAACTGCCCCGTATGCTTCAGTTGTTCGTAGTACAACGACTCATCCTGGATCTTTCCCCTTTGGTATTGGGTCTCCATGGCCCCGAGCACTCCTCCCCGGTCATTGAGCCGCAAAAACTCCTGAAGCACCGCTTCCTCCACCAGGTCGGTCAACTCCTCAATGATGAACGCCCCTTGAAGCGGATTTTCATTTTTCGCCAGGCCGAATTCCCGGTTGATGATCATCTGGATCGCCATCGCCCGCCGGACCGACTCCTCCGTGGGGGTGGTGATCGCCTCGTCGTAAGCGTTTGTATGCAGGGAATTGCAGTTGTCGTAAATGGCCAGCAGCGCCTGCAGGGTGGTGCGAATGTCGTTAAAATCGATCTCCATGGCGTGCAGCGACCGGCCGGACGTTTGAATATGATACTTCAGTTTTTGACTCCGCTCATTGCCGCCGTATCGGTATTTGATCGCCGTGGACCAAATCCGCCGGGCCACCCGCCCGATCACACTGTACTCCGGGTCCATGCCGTTGCTGAAGAAAAACGACAGATTCGGGGCAAAATCGTCGATTTTCATGCCCCGGGACAGATAGTATTCCACATAGGTAAAAGCGTTGGACAGAGTAAAGGCCAACTGGGTAATGGGATTCGCCCCGGCTTCGGCAATGTGATAGCCACTGATGCTCACCGAGTAATAATTGCGGACCTGGTGCGCAATAAAATATTCCTGGATATCCCCCATCATCCGCAAGGCAAAATCGATGGAGAAAATGCAGGTATTCTGCCCCTGGTCCTCTTTCAGGATATCCGCCTGCACCGTCCCCCGGACCGTGCGCAAGGTCTTGGCTTTAATCTCTTCGTATTCCTCCAGGGAAGGCTCCCGGCCCGTCTCCCGCCGGAATGCCTCCACCTGTTGGTCGATGGCGGTGTTGAGAAACATGGCAAGTAAAATCGGCGCCGGCCCGTTGATGGTCATGGACACGCTTGTATTGGGAGCGCACAGGTCAAAACCCTCATACAGCTTTTTCATGTCGTCCAGGGTGCAGACGCTGACCCCGCTCTCCCCGATTTTGCCGTAGATGTCGGGTCGCCGATCGGGATCCTGGCCGTACAGGGTCACGCTGTCAAAAGCGGTGGACAAGCGTTTCGCCGTGTCATTTTGGCTGAGATAGTGAAACCTCCGGTTCGTGCGCTCCGGAGTACCTTCCCCGGCAAACTGCCGGCGGGGCTCCTCTTCGGTCCGCTTCAAGGGAAACACCCCGGCGGTATAAGGGAAGGAACCCGGAACGTTCTCCAACAGGATCCAGCGCAGAACCTCCCCGTAATCCTCGTATCGCGGCAGGGCCACTTTGGGAATCCGGGTACCTGACAGGCTCGTGGTGTACAAAGGCTGGCGAATCTCCCGATCCCGGACCTTCATCACCAGCTCGTCCTGGCGATACCTCTCCTTCAGTTTCGGCCACTCCTCCAGGGCTTTTCTGCAGTCGGGATGCAGTTGTTCCCAAAAATGGGCCAGTTGGCGGTCGATTTCCTGAAGGGGGACCACCTCCCCTTCCCCGGCCGCCTCGGCCAACACCGTCCTGGCCCCTTCCAGTTGGTAAATTTTCCTTGCAATAGACGACTGTTCCTCGACCCAACGTTTATAGCGTCGTATCGTGTCTACAATTTCTGCGAGGTAGTGGGTCCGTTCGGGAGGGATGACGCCGGGTTTCCGGCTGTCCATCGCCCCGGGCGTGTAATCGCCCCGCCACGTCTCCCCAAATTGTAGGGCCAGCCGGTCGGTCAAGACCTTGAAGAAGCGATCGGTGCCCGGATCGTTAAACTGGCTGGCAATGGTCCCGTAGACCGGAAGCGACTCATCGGGACCCTCGAACTGATTGTGGTTGCGCCGGTACTGCTTTCGCACCTCCCGAAGCGCATCTTCGGAGCCTTTGCGGTCGAACTTGTTGATGACAACAAAATCGGCATAATCGAGCATATCGATTTTTTCCAGTTGGCTCGGCGCTCCGAATTCGCTGGTCATCACATAGATGCTCAGATCCGCAACCCGGGCCACCTCGGCATCACCCTGGCCAATACCGCTGGTCTCCACGATAATCAGATCGAATCCGGCCGCCCGGACCACATCCAGGGCCTCGTCCATGGCGGCGCTCAGTTCAGACCCGGATCGTCGACTGGCCAGACTTCGCATGTAAATCCTGGGGCTGGCCAGGGCATTCATGCGGATCCGGTCACCGAGCAATGCGCCTCCAGTCTTCTGTTTGGATGGGTCCACGCTGAGAACGGCGAAAGTTTTATCAGGATAGACGCGCAAAAACCGGCGAAGCAATTCATCGGTTAACGAACTTTTTCCCGCACCCCCAGTTCCGGTGATCCCCACCACGGGAACCGGCCGGCGCATTTCCCGCAGCCGGACGAAGATCTCGTCCCATTCCGGATGTTTCTCCACCACCCGGCGTTCCGCCAAGGTGATCCACTCGGCCACCCGGCGCACCTCGGTGGGAGTGAGGGGCACCTCCGCACCTGACTCGGCCAACCGGGTGGGGGTGGGGTGATCCGCCAACCGGATCATATGATTGATCATCCCCTGAAGCCCCATCTCCCGGCCGTCCTCGGGGGAGAAAATCTTCGCGATGCCGTATGCTTCGAGTTCGCGAATCTCCTCGGGAATGATCACCCCCCCGCCGCCGCCGAAAATCAGGATGTGCCCCGCTCCCCGCTCTTGCAGGAGATCATACATGTATTTAAAGAATTCCATATGCCCGCCTTGGTAAGAACTGACTGCAATCCCCTGCACGTCTTCTTGGATGGCGGCATTCACGATTTCTTCCACAGAGCGGTTGTGCCCGAGGTGGATCACCTCCACTCCGGAGCGTTGCAACAGGCGCCGCATAATGTTGATCGCCGCGTCGTGGCCGTCGAACAAGCTGGCAGCCGTCACGAAACGCACCTGGTGCTGCGGCCGATACACTTCAGTTTCCACCGACAGCTTCCCCCTGTTCTTTTTTATCGTGTGTATCTGTGTCATCTGTCTCGTCTGGACTCATGAGTTCGTTCAGCAAGAGGGACGTCTGAACCCTGATGTACTCCTCCAGCGTATAATGCCGCTGCAACGCCCATCGGCGAAAGGCCCACATCTGACCGAGCACAATAATGTTATGGGCCATCAGCGTCACCGCCCCGGGGTCCAGGCGAAGACTGCCGTCCTCGATCCCCCGGCGCAAAATGTCGGCAAATATCCCGGTAATCTGCTCTTCTTTTCCCAGCACAAAGCGCAGGGCCTCCAGGGGCAAAGATTTGCTTTCTTGGTAGATGAGCAGCACATCATCCTGCATATCGTCCATCACGTACAGATACTGTCGAATGGCCGACCGCAGGCTCTCCCGGCCGTTGCCCGCCTCGGTGAGGGTTCGCCGGAGCCGCGTCTCAAGGGTGGTGTGGATATTGTCGCAAACCAGGTACAACACGTCCTCTTTGGACTCCACGTATTCATAAAGGGCTCCGATGCTCAGTCCGCTCTCCCGGGCGATCTCCCGGGTGGTGGTGCCGTGAAACCCTTTTTTCACAAAGAGATTCACCGCGGCGGCCACGATCTGCTGTCTTCGGGTTTCGATCAGTTTGGGGTCCTTGACCGCCGAGGGAATGTGCTTTTGCGGGCACACCCCGCCCCCCCTCCTTTCGACATTTCTTCGGCCGGCCAAACGCCGAGCGAGCGTTCGATCAGGTTTCCTGGTACCATCTTACGTGTCCTTTTCCCGTCCGTCAACGGACTGTTGCCCAAATTCCTGCAACCAAACGGTCGTTCTGGCAGGAAAATCGACCAATCCTCTCGAATCTAATGAATCAACTCTATCTACATCCCTTCCCTATCACTCTTAAAAGGAGAATCGCCCATGTTAAGTCCTGATACCTTAAAAAACCGCGTCGCGGTGATCACCGGAGGCAGTTCTGGCCTGGGAAAGTCGATCGCCGGCGAATTCGCCCGGCTTGGCGCCCACATCGTCATCACCGGACGCAATGAAGAACGCTTGAATGCCGCCGCCCAGGATCTACTCAGCCGCACCCCGGGAGCCCGGGTGTTGGCCGTCGCAGGGGATGTCCGCAATCCTGCGGACGTCGATCGCTGGGTGGCAGAAACGCGCCAAGCCTTCGGCCAGATCGATATCCTCGTCAACAATGCCGCGGGCAATTTCGTCTGCCCGGCCGAACAGTTGTCGGTCAACGGGTGGAACGCCGTGGTCGGCATCGTCCTCAATGGAACGTTCTACTGCTCCCGGGCGATGGGAAAAGAGATGATCGAATCCGGGCGAGGTGGAAACATCCTCAACATCGTCGCCACCTACGCCTGGACGGGCGGACCCGGCACTGTCCACTCGGCTGCGGCAAAAGCCGGGGTCGTGGCCATGACCCGAACCTTGGCGGTGGAATGGGCCAGGTACGGCATCCGGGTCAACGCCATCGCCCCGGGTCCCATCGAACACACGGGCGGCGCAGACAAGCTGTGGCCGACCAAGACGATCGAGGAACGCCTGAAACAAGAAATCCCCGCAGGGCGGTTCGGGCAGCCCGAAGAGGTTGCCAGGCTTGCCTCGTTCATCGTCTCCGATTACGCAGGTTTCATGACCGGGGAAGTTGTGACCTTGGACGGCGGTGAATGGCTGAACAAGGGATTTCTCAAACATTTTGAGGCCGATAAGTCGACGAAGTAGTCACCCGGGCCCGGGGGTTCTGGGCACCGGGGCCCCCGTTTCCCTCCCGTCCCCCGGCGATGCTTGGCCGATACCCTGGGAGGTTTTTGGAACACCTGATCAAAAAGGCAGCCCTCCGGATCCGAGGACTGCCTTTTTTCCCGGCCAATCTACTCCTTACTGTCCAACCACTCAAACCCCCATGATGTGATACCCGTTATCGACGTGAATGATTTCCCCGGTAATGCCCCGGGACATGGAACTGGCCAGGAAGACCGCCGTATCCCCCACCTCCGCCGGGTCGGTATTCCTCCGCAAGGGCGCTTTTTCTTCGATGATTTTTAAAATGCTGTTGAAATCTTTGATTCCCTTTGCGGACAGGGTGCGGATGGGACCCGCCGAGATGGCGTTCACCCGAATCCCATCAGGGCCGAGATCCTCCGCCAGATAGCGCACACTGGATTCCAGGGCCGCCTTGGCCACCCCCATCACATTGTAGTTCGGCATGACTCTCTCCGAACCCATGTAGGTCATGGTAATGACACTCCCGCCTTCTTTGGCCAAAAGCCCCCGCAGGCGCTGGAGCACTGCCGTCAAGGAGTAGACGCTGATCTCCTGGGCCACGGCGAATCCTTCCCGGGAGGTATCCACATAAAGCCCGGAGAGCTCCTCGGTTTTCGCAAAGGCGATACTGTGCACCAGGACGTGAAGGGCGCCCACCTGTTGATCGAGGATTTCCTTCAACGCATCCAGGTCCTCATCCCGGCTCACATCGCAGGGAAATAACAACGATCCCGGAATCTGCTCCGCCAACTCCCGAACCCGGCGTTCCAGCCGTTCCCCTTGATATGTAAAGATCAGTTCCGCCCCTTGGTCCGCCAGGGCCTTGGCGATGGCCCAGGCGATGCTTCGGTCGTTGGCCACCCCCATGACCAATGCCTTCTTGCCGTCAAGTAATCCCACCATCCATCCTCCTTTGTCGCTCCAACCAATCCGTAACGCGAAACAACAATTCTCGATTGTCCGGCCAAAAAAGCATCTTTTCGGCCCTGCCGGGATCCACCCAGCGGCTGTCGGTGTGCTCGCCGCTCAGGTGCGGTACGAAAGGACGAGGGCAACAAGCGATCCAGACGGTGTGCCGGTATGTTTGCCCCAGATGCTCAAACTGGGCCGTCCAGGGAGTCCTGATCAACCGGTCCGGTATCCACCCCGTCTCCTCCCGGGTTTCCCGCCCCGCCGCCTCCTCCGCCCGCTCCCCCGGCTCCACGTGCCCTGTTACCGGTTGCCACCATCCCCCCCGCTCCGCCGTTCGCTTGAGCAACAACACCTGTAGGGGTTCCACCGCACAGATAAAAACGAGCACCGAATGACGCACCGCACTTCCCCCCGCTCTCCATCATAGCAAAAAAGCGATTTCGGGACATGATTGAGGGGCGTTGGCGCGAAGAAAAAAGACAGCCGCCCGAGACTCGGCTGTCCGAAGGACAAAGTGACACCCCGCTTGCATCGGATGGACAGGCGGCTTCCGTCATCCCCGGCCGCCGGAACTGCGGCCAATCGCCACCTGGGCGCCCCGCCTGGCGGAGAGTTCCTGGTTCACCCGCTGGAGGTGTTGCTGGGCCCGGGCCAACTCGGATACCGCCTTTTTCTGCGCCTCGGGGTCTGGCACCACCAAGGCTTGGGCGAGCAGATCCAGATATCGGTGCACGTGACCTGTCCAGGTTTCCTTCTCAATAAGTAAATCCCAGTCGGTCCGCTGATCCCATTCCACTCGCCCCACCGCTTCCCAAAACAGTAGACCTCGGCTGAAGCGCACCTCACTGATGCGCCCTTTCCACGTCACATAGGCGGTGCCTCCGGCCTCCACCGTTTTGAGCAAGTCGAGCCAGGCCGTCACCAGACCGCTGCAACCGAGTGCCGCCGGCTCACCGTAAAAACTGGCACTCCCGGACAGGTTGTCCTCTTCCGCCCGGACCCGCACCACCCCCGTGGAACTGCAGGACGTATAAACTGTCGCTTGGGGTGTATGGGATACCGCGGTGCTTACATCGGAACCGCGCCAGGTTTTCATCCGCTCATATACGGTCATCCGATGGGCGGAAGCGCGAAACACGGCGGCCACGCGGAGATCGTCCATCTGCGAGGTCCCCCTCTTCTCCTAGGTTCCTTACCAGTTATGTCCCGGGGGAATTCACTTGAAACCTGTTACGATACAGGTACGCCGAAAACCGCGCAAAGGTGTCGGCAGCCAATTCACTCCTTAGCCAAAAAAATCCCGGTACACCCCCTCCGCCGCCTGACAGCCTATACCCGATTCCACCGAGTAACCCACACTCCGGAGAATCTGCTCCAGGGCACCGAGTAGGAGCAGGACATTTCTCCGTCGGCTGGAATGGCCGAGCAACCCGATTCGCCACACCCGGCCCTTGACCTCTCCAAGCCCCCCGCCGATCTCGATCCCGTACTCGTGGAGCAGGCGGTTGCGCACCAAAGTATCCTCCACACCATCCGGGATCCACACCGAAGTCAACTGGGGCAAGCGATGCCGTTCGTCGGCATACAGCTTGAGACCCATCGCCTCAAGGCCCGCCTGAAGAGCCCGGCCGTTCACCAGGTGCCGCCGGAATACGGAATCCAAACCCTCTTCCAACAACAATCCCAGGGCCTCGTGGAGAGCGTACATCATGGTAATGGGGGCGGTGTGATGATAGAAACGCTCCATCCCCCAGTACTGGCGAACCATCGTCAAGTCGAGATACCAACTCTGGACTTTTCGCTTGCGGCGCTCCAACGCTTCTTCGAATCTCGGGCTGAACGTCGCCGGAGAAAGCCCGGGAGGCGCACTGAGACATTTTTGCGTTCCGGAATAACAAGCGTCGATCCCCGCCTCCTCCACCGGCACGGGAACGCCCCCCAATGACGTCACCGCATCGACCAGGAACAAAGCCCCGTAATTCTGGGCAAATCTGCCGATCTCCTCCAGGGGCTGTAAAACCCCCGTGGAAGTTTCGGCGTGAACTACCGCCACCGCTTTCACTCTCGGGTGACTTTTCAGAGCCTCCTGAATCTGACCCGGATCGACGATCTTCCCCCACGGCGCCCGCACCTGAATCACTTCGGCACCGGTACGGGAGGCGACGTCCACCATCCGCTCCCCGAAGGCGCCGCAGATGCCGATTACCACCCGGTCTCCGGGTTCCAAGGCATTGACAAACACCGTTTCCATCCCTGCACTGCCCGTTCCGGACATCGCCAGGGTCAGCGGGTTACGGGTTTGAAACACCTGTCTCAGCCGTTGCATTGTCTCGTTCATCTGTTCGAGGAAAACCGGATCGAGATGTCCCACTAAGGGGGTCGCCATGGCCTTCAGAACCTCGGGATGACAGTCGCTTGGGCCAGGTCCCAACAAAATCCGCTGCGGAATTCTCTTTTCATTCATGGTGATCCCCCTCGCCAATCTCGCACAAACTCAAAGGTCCAAAAACCAAGGCGCCCCCAGCGGCAGAAAACCTTCCGGGAGCGCCCGGCCCAAATGGACCCTCGTTTGTCAATCGTCGCCGTGCGCCTTCATCATGGTCTTGTGCACCAAAACATTGCCGTTGCCGGCGTCGACCACCACCAAGGATCGCGCCCCGTCGCGGTTCATGTGCACCAGATACACGACGTTCCCGTGAACACTGTGAAGCTTGACCTCGGTGACCATGCCCTTTGGCTCGGCCTTCAGGGCCGCTTGCTCCGCCTGTTTCGCCGTAATCTTGGCGTGAGGCATGAGCGCTTGCTGGTACGCCTGTTCAATGGTCACACGGAGCTGTTTTTTCTGCGCGTCCGTTAACTGAACACTGCTGTGCACTTCATCCCAGTCAATGTCCCAATGAGCCCGGCCGTGGACCGGTGCCGTGGATTGCGGCCCTTCCGCCGCCAACACCGGCACCGACGTCCCGAGACTCGCCACCAGCAGGACGGCGCCGGCCGCCAGCATACACGGTTTTATCACGTAACGTCCCTCCCCTGTGTTATCGATGAACCGATTCTCTCTCAGTATCACCGATCCCAGGGAGAAGCTTGCGCGGCCTGGCTCACCAGGAAAAATTATGAAATGCGCTCAGCTCTTCGGGAGTGGCCGTGTCCCAGCGATACAGGGAAAATGCCGACGCCCCGGCATCTTTCGCCGCCTGCATGGCCGCGGTGACCTCTTCACCGGTGGGCACCGTGGCAAAGGGTTTTCCCGAGGCGGTGTTCATGCGGTACGCTTGTCCGATCACCTCTACGGGCCGACCGGTCAGAGTGGCGGCGGCTTTCGCTTCGTTGTAGATTTCATTCCGCACTTCGTCCGCCGTGTACGCTCGATCTTCGTAATGCCAGTAGTCCATGATGCTGATCATCGTAAAATATTGACCGAAGGTGCTCCACGGGTACGTCGCCGATCGCTGCCATGCCGTGCTGATATGAGGCGGATAGGTCACGGCGATAATCGGGTAATCGGGCCCAAGAGCCTGACGGACCGGTATCATGGTGCCACTGATGGACTCCGAAGTCGGGCTCTCCTCGATGTCGGCCGCAAGGCCGTCCACCCGTTCCCCGGTCGGCGTCGTGTATTTCGCCACCGTCAACATCCGGCTTGAATCCAATGCCGGATCATCCACTAGGTAGACCACCCCGATAACGGGTATCCCGGCGGCATGGGCTCTGGGAACGATGGCGTCAAGCATGGCCTTGGACTCGGGACGGATCGTCCCTTCGCCAGGCTGATTCCGGACAATGAGATAGATATATTTAGCCCCCGCCTGTTTCGACGTTTGTACAATGCGGTCCGGGTCATAACCGGAGGTTCCCCATTCCACCCAGGTTCCCCAGATGCCCTTGCCATTGACTGGGTTCTGCACTTTAACCACATTCAGTGTCACCTGTCCGGACCCCTTCCACCCCTGGGTCGCAATATCCGCGCGAACCTGGACCGGTCCGTACTGGGATCCCGCTGTAAACGTCCCCAGATCCCCGATGCCTCCGGTGACGACAGCTTTTGTCGTATCGAGATGACCCTTGGAGGGGTCAGAGACACTGACGTTCAAATCTACTTCCCCTGGAACCAACTGCCCGGCCGGGTCGCGAAGCGTCACCTGGATATGGGCTTGTCCCCCAGGCACCAAACTGAGGGAGGGGGTGACGGCCAGTTCCACCTGCACCGGCACCGAGGCGTCCACAGTCACGGGAATCTTGGTGGTCAATGTCCGGCCATCCGCTGTGGTCAAGGTGCCGATGACTGTACCGGTGCCGGCCTGTTTCGCCTGCAATTCTCCCCCTTGGATCGTTCCGATGTTTCCCTCCACCTGCCAATTCACGCTGACGGGAACCGCCTCGCCGTCCTGCCGCAGGGCCAGGGCCACGATCTTTTGCGTTTGACCCAGCGACAACTTAACCTGCTGAGGAACCGCTTGAAGTTGCTGAATGGTTCGAGTTTGCCACGCTTGGAGCTGATCTGGGGGAATCTGCAATGCCTTGTCAATCATCGCCGCCGCATCCGCCCGGCTCGCCGGATCCTTGGGATGAAGAAGCCGTTTGTCATCCCCGGAGACAACGCCCACCTTCACCGCCATGGCTACCGGCACCACCGCGTATGTACTCAGCTGCCCCGCATCCCCGAAGGGCTGTAAAACGTCCTTTCCGGGGTCCACCCCGCTCAGCCGCAGGGCGTTGATCAGCAAAGCAGCCATGTCCTGGCGCTCGATCTGGGCATCTGGAGCAAATTGCCCGCCCCCCACCCCATGAACGACGTTTGCCGCCCACGCCCCTTCCACAACGGGCCAGTACCACGCGCCGTAGGGAACATCTGAGAAATGAGAGTAGGTGCTATCCCGCTGTAGCTGGGACTGGTCGGAACTCGGATAATTGTTCCAAACCACCGCCCCGGTCTGATTATCTCGGACGAAAGCATGATCAAACTGGGAAGCGTAAGCGATTGCATCCGATTGAGAAGAAAAGACCTGCTTCGGCTGTGTACCCTGTAGGACCGTATAATGATAGCCGAAAGCCTGGACCGCCATGGCTGTGAACTCCGCCCGGGTGACCGAGGCCTCCGGATGGAATCGACCATCCGTAGAGCCGTGCACAATGCCCCGATTCGCCAAGTCGCTGACCGCCGGATAATACCAGTCCCCGGGATGCACGTCGGGAAAAGATGGGGCCCCACTCGCCGCAAGGCCGACCCCCGCCCGGGTTACCGCCATCGCCGCCAAGGCGCCGGCCACCGACAAACGGATCCACCCGCCGTGCCTCCCGGCATTCCACCGTTCTCGCAATCTCGTCCCTCCTATGAATTTCACTCCATAAGAGGGTTCGACATCCCTCGCGCGGTTCCTGCCGATCGGGAGAGGTTTGTCGAATTAAGAAGTTTGTGGCGACGCCTTACCGCCCACTTTCCCACCTCGGCCAAATTGTTCGATGAGGTCTGTATCGTACGTAGAGATATTTCGACTTTTATCCCGGTAATCGCCCAAGGCGTCTTCGATCAATTTGTCAAGGAGATCGGGAAACGACACGCCACTGGGCTCCCACAGATAAAAGGAGAGGGAACCCGGAATGGTGTTAATTTCATTCACATAAATCGAACCGTCTGGGGAAAGAAGGAAATCCACCCGGGCTACCCCACGGGCTTGAATGGCGCGAAAAGCCCGGCGAGCCAACTCCTGCACCGTCTCCGTCACCCCGTCCGGCAGCTCCGCCGGAATGCGCCGGCCGGTCTGGCCCTTGGTGAAATTCCCGCGAATGTATTTATCTTCATAGCTAAGAAAGGCTTCCCAGGACACCGGTTCTTCGCAAAGAGAAACCCGGAGATCCTTGCCATCGGCCAGAACAGAACAATTGATCTCCCGGGGCGAGACCACCCCTTGCTCGATGAGCAGCCGACGGTCGTACCCCGCTGCCACATCCAAGGCGTGGAACAGACCGTCCCGGTCCTCCGCCCGGCCGATCCCCACCGACGAACCGAGGTTGGAGGGTTTTACGAAAACCGGATACTGCAACTCCCCTTCCACCCGATCCGCCACCTCATCGGGATGCTCATGCCATTCGTCCCGGTGGACCCACATGTAGTCCACCACCGGGATCCCCTGGGCCCGGAATACATCTTTCATCAGAATTTTGTCCATCCCCACTGCCGATCCCAGCACCCCGGGACCGGTGTAAGGAATTCCGGCCATCTCAAGAAGCCCTTGCAAACACCCGTCCTCCCCGTAAGTTCCATGGGTGGCCAGAATCGCGACATCGGGAGTCCACCGCCGGGGTTTGCGAAAAAGCCCTCGCAAAGCCCTGGGATCTTCGATCACCCCCCCGCCCGGAGTCGGAACCACGATCACGCGGGCCGCTTGGGCAAGGGCGGCATTCCGGTTGGCTGCCTTAAAAGATTCCAATTTGGCGAGTACATCGCCCGTCCACCAGGCCCCTTCTTTGTCGATGTAAAGGGGCATCACGTCATAGAGATCCCGGCGGAGTTGATACATGATCTGCTGGGCGGTCACAATGGAAACTTCGTGTTCCACCGACCGCCCCCCGAAAATGACCGCAATAAGCTTTTTCATGGGGCTCCCTCCCGCATCACCGACTATCACCGGGTGTAGTTGTCAGGCAAATCATTCTCAAACAACACCGCATCCCCCGGCCGCAGCAACTGCTGCAACACCGCCGTCGCTTCTTCGAGGCTCGTCACCACCGACACTCGGTCCCGGGGAAGCCCGCCGTCCAAAAGACCCGCAGCGATGGGTTTCGTCCGTTCCGGCCCGACGAGAATGACATGATCGCAGACTTGGGCCATCCGCTGGCCGAACTCCCGGTTGTACCTTTCTTCTTCCCCTCCCAATTCCACCATCCCCGGGGTGACCACGACCTTGCGGCCGGAAAAGCCGCTGAGCACTTCCAGGGCTACCTCGGTCCCGGTTGGATTAGCATTAAACGCGTCATCGATCACATAGACCCCGCCTGAGCGGATTAACTGTAGACGGTGAGGGACAGGTTGCAGTTGCCCAATCCCCGCCGCAATCTGGCGCAGGGACAGACCCAGATGCCTGGCGACGCTCACCGCACCGAGAATGTTGAGCACCTGGTGGCGACCGAGCAAATCTGTCCTGCAGGACACGGATTCCCCGGTTTCCCGGTCCGCGAGCACAAAAGTCGTGCCCTTTTCGGAGACGTGAACATCGGACACGAAAAGCCGTGTCCCCGGGTTCTCCAGACCATATCCCTCCACCTGGACATGCCGCGTCTCCTTGGCAAGCTCCCGACAATACGGATTGTCGTAATTCATCACGGCCAGCCCGTCGGGAGGCAAACTTTTGATAAGTTCATATTTTGTTCTCGCCACCGCTTCTACAGACCCGAAAGTTTCAAGATGCACCGGTCCCACGGCTGTAAGAACACCGATTTTCGGGTGAACCAAATCGGCCAACTCCCGGATGTCCCCAGGTTGCCTGGCCCCCATCTCAACCACGAAAACTTCATGTTCCGGTTTCAGGCGCTCATTGACAACCCGACAGACCCCCATCGGAGTGTTATAACTGTCCGGTGTCACCAGGACGTTGAATTTTTGGGTCAAAAGCGTGCCGAGAATAAACTTTGTGCTGGTTTTCCCGTAACTTCCCGTGATACCCACGATAATGAGATCCGGGCGCTGAGCGAGTTTTTCCCGGGCGGCACGCAGAAATCTGTTGTTGATACGCCGTTCCACTGGACTCATCAGCCCGGTCGCCACCATCATCCACAAAGGTTCCGTCCACAACATGAACCCGAGAACGGGCAACCCAAACCTCGGCCCGACCATGGCGGAAATAAGCCCCAATACCAAGTTCAGCCCGAGAAAACACGCGTACAGTCGCTTCGCCCTTGACGTCCACACCAGCGGTTTTTTCGCCGGCAACCGCACGCCCCGCAGAGCGAGGGCCGACACGGCGACGGCGAATGCGACCCAGACGATCCCGCCGACAACATCCCCTGGGACCAGAAGCCCGACCAATAACCCAATCACCCACACCGCCGCGGCCCAGCGTTCCCACAGCGCGGATGGCATTCGCTTCATCCACCGCAAGTAGCGCTCCGGCCGATACCCTTCCAGCTGCGCCATGTGAAGAAGGTATTTTCCACGTCCGACCACCACGGGAAGAGAAAGCACTGCCGCGATGACCCACCATCCCATACCCAACCCGATCACCCTTTAAAAAAACGTTCCACGATCACGGAAAAGTCCGCAAATCGATCGAGATAACTAAAATGCCCGGCCCCCGGGAACACGACGAGTCCCGCATCGGGGATCTCCTTTTCCATGACCTTGCCCATCCACACCGGGGTATCCCGATCCTCTTCACCCCATATCAACAAGGTTGAAGCTCGGATCCGGGGCAAAAACGACCGCAGGTCCTCGTTGATCACCCTCACCATCACAGCCCGCATGGGGCCGGCCTCCCGATAATCTTTCGATCCAAACCGCGCGTACAACTGCGCCAACCGTTTGTCCCGGTCCTTGCCGGGCAGACGCTGGTACAGAGCGCGCAACGTTTTAAATGTGTACACCCGGATATAGTACTTCCAGGAACGGCGGGGGCGAATTCCCGCTGCGTCCACCAACACCATACGGGCAACTCGGTCCGGGTGGGTGGCAGCCAGGACAATGCCGATCCGCCCCCCGAAGGAATGTCCGATCACGTGAGCTCTAGAAATACCAACATGTTTCATAAATTCCAGCACGAACTTCGCATAATCCCCCACTCCCCAAGTTGAAGGGGGAGGAGCGCTCTCTCCAAATCCTGGAAGGTCCGGGACGAGAACCCGATATCCCTGAGCCAGACGATCGGTCACCGGCCGGAAACTTTCGGCCCGCCCGCCCCACCCGTGAAGGAGGAGCACGGGAAATCCCTCCCCGCGATCCTCATAACTGATTCGCAAGCCGCCGAGATCCACTTGCACATTGATCCACACCTTTGCCATGGTCACAGGAAGTCAGTTTACTCTATTCATCACACCCCCGAGATTCGGCCTGTCCGGGGTCCCGACTGCCAGTATACCATGAAAAAAGGACCTGCCGGGCCATCCCCGGTCAAGTCCCCAGACAATAAATGCACTCGCAAAATGGACCGTGCTGTTGATCAGGAGATTCTGTCGAGACCGCCTCCGGGGCGTCTCCTGCCTTCTCCCCGGCTGCCGATGGATCCCGGTTATCAGACCCGGGATCCGGCTTGCTCTTCCCGCGGCCATTCACTTTGCGCCCCTCCCTCCTGCAGTTATAAGCCAGGATATACAAACGAACCTGGTTTCATGCGGAAGGACGCAAAGTCTTCACAGGAATGTCACGGCGCAACAGAGCCCACCAGAACCCCGACTCACTTCGACCTTCGCCCTCGGGCAGATCAGGGGAGGGAGAGACTTTTCGCCAAACTGCTTAGCAGATGGCTGATGGTCCCGCCTAGGCCTCCGGATCGAGAAGAAGCCGAACCGGCGGATGCTGTGGAAGACGAGGAGGACACTGACGTGCCTCCAGAGGATGGATGAGCATCCGCTGAGCTCTGAGGTGAAGCACTGGACCTCGCCGCCGGTGAACCCCAAGATGTCCCCCGGACAGCACTCGAATCTCTCCCGACGGACGCCGGTGTGGATCGAGTCTCGGAATGCGCTGGCCCAGTGTGCCCCGTCGACACCCCACCTCTGTCCTTGGAAGTGTTCCCCACGGAAAGAATTTCGTCCATCCACTGCCGCACATCTCCGACGGGACTTACCGGTGAACGATTCGCACCGTCTCCCGGAGCGGGCACCCGGGATTGTTCGGACCGGGAAAGTAGCCCGTCGGGGGTTGGCGCCATCGCCTTTTGCCCGGGAACGTCGGCTGGACTTTGAGCCGTCGGATCGAACGGAAGCATCGGAAAAAGTTCGGCATTCTTTTCGGGAACAAGGGCATCTAAAACCTGGCCGAACAATGAATCGGGCAACGACCCCGCTTCCATGCGCGGCACGCTGGGGCCAGTTTTGCCACCGGGCTCTGGTTTCCCAAGTTCCGGATGATCCGGTAAAGTCAGCAGATCGTGTAACACCGGTAGACTGGGCAAAGCTGGTAGTCCGGGTAAGACCGGCAGAGTAATCACGGCAACAGGAGGATTTGGTACCGTCGGCGGCTCCGGAATTGGAACGGATGTCGGCGGGTTGGCACTCCCTTCCGGAACTGTCGGTATGGGCGGTTGGGCCGGTTTGGGTAGCTCGGGTAGCTCGGGAACGGATGGCCGAGGTGGCGCGGGGGGTGCTGTAGCGCCGCTACGATGAGACCCGCCGTAACTGCTCGGAAAAGGCCAGGGGTTCGTGGATGAGTGAAAAGCTGGCCGACCTACATTGCCCGAACGTGCATTTTCCCCAGAGGCCCCGCTTCCCGCTGGCACCGACGCCGGGTTCCCATTAGACGCACTGAGAGACGAAGCCGCCGTGCCCCGAGACCCTGGGAGTGGGTTGTATGCAAAATCCGAACCAGGCCAGCCAACCATTCGCAAAGTTCCAATAAACACCGCCCAACCTGTGCCCCCTTCCGGGCGGCCCAGCCACCCGAGGGCCCCGAAGCCTCCGTCCGCGCCAGACGCATCCTCCTCTTTGACGCCCTCCCTACCGCGGCTAGTCAGCGAACCGGGCTGTCCAGACGAAATCGGAGCCCACGGCGTACCCGACCGAAGTACCGGAACTGCAGCAGCGAGAATGGGAGGAGATTTTGCGGATGCCGCCGTCGAGACGTCCGGTCGTTGTCTAGTTACAAGCAGTGATATCATCTCTCCCACGGTTTGCGGGTTTCCTGGGCTACTTGGCCAAGGACACAACGCCACGCCTATACCCAACACCCCTGCTCCCATCACCCATTGCCAACCTCGCACGCAACCTCTCCTCCCGTCTCGTTTTTCTCTTGGACTTTAAACCAAGTTTCCCTTTGATTTCCTCCCTGATTGTATCAATATCTCCAACTGGACTTCCAACCCGCTGAGTGGCGAAAGAGCGGCAAGCCGTCCACCGGACTCTCTTGCTCGACTTCTCATGCCGATTTCGGGTATTTTACTCATCCGCCCCATACGGAGGTTGTTACACAATCGCAGACCTGTTATCCCTTTTTTACTTTGGCTTCGCGCCCGACCGCCAAACTCCGGGCCGCCTGCACCTTCAGCGGTCGAGGGAATCGATCTTGGGCATGCTCCCAGATTCCATGCCTCCCGCCAACTCATCGAGCCGTGCCTGAATGGCCTGCAACTCCGCTTCTATTTTTTGAAACCTCCGTTCCAGGCGCTGCTCGAGCGCCTCCCATTTTGAATGGTCCGAGCGGGCAACTCGACTGCGTTGAATGCGCTCGAAAAGAAGCAGCAAGCTCGGATCCTGAAGAACCACGTCCATCAAAGCGTCGGCAAAGGTTTCGCGATACCCGGGCATGCCGTGATCCTTACCGTAAAGCAAATGTTTTTGCAGCAATTTATCAATCCGCGGATTATGGGGACCTCCGCTTTGCCGATAAAAAGCTTCAATACGCGCTTCCATCGTCATCTTCTTATCCATGGCGCAACCTCCACAATCGATTCACCGCCCGCCAAGCAGGGAGCGGAGCAAGGAATCCAGTCCCGACGTACCGTTTATGGAGCCGGCGGGAGCGGGGCTTTCGGCAGGTGCCTCGTCGGTGGACTGAGCCGGAGATTGTTCCACCGTGCCTCCCGGCTGCGGCCCGGTGAACGGATGAGACGTCCCACCCACCGGGGTCCTGTCACCCGAGAATGGCAAAAGTTCCGGCGGCATGCCCAGGGCGGGCGGCATCCGTTCCCCCATCGCCGGCTCAGTGCCCGGAGATTGTTCCTGAGGGGGACCTCCCGAGGCTCCAGATCCGGCGGAACCCTGTCCGCGGGGTGGCAAGGGTCTCCAGGCCAGGCTGAAATCAGAAGGACTGGGTGCGGGAGTCCCGGGCCCACCCGATGTCCCGCCATGCTCCCCGTCCCTGGCGGGGACGCTGCCATTCACTTCTGTTCCGGAACCCGAACCGGGGTTGGCGGTGGTGGATTTTCCCCGGGCGTCTTTCGCTTCGGTTCCTATGCCTGACCCTGACAGAATTCCGTTGATCAGGTCCGCAAGACCCTGGCCGTTCACGGGCGCCAAAGTGCGCAAATCGAGCAGGGGCGCGGTACCTTGGTCAGGCACCGTGGGCTCCGTCTTCAGTACCATAGAAGGCAAAGAAACCTGGGCAGCAGTCAGTCGGTCACACCGGAGATACACATCGGTCAAGGTCAATCCCGGAACCCTGACGTCCAGTTTCAACCCCACTCCCCGCATGCCCAGCGCCGTTACGTCTGCCGTGAGATCCGTGAGCTCCACCGGTCCAGGACTGTCGATGCCAAGCCCCCAACTGGTTCCGCCCAGCGCCTGATTTCGAATGAGACGCATCCCGTACGCGGTCGCATGGGCGATATACAAACGAATCACCACACCACCATCCGAGCCCTGGGCCAGGGTCGGGAGCAGCCCTTCGGCGGTGATCCGGGCGGCCCGCACCACGACTCCCCCATCCCCCGCAGGAGAAGATGCCAGTACCCCGAGTGGGGGCACCGCAGCCTGGGCAGCTGGAACCCCGATCCCCAGCGCCATCGCGGCCGTAAGCCCCATAAACCACCGTCCTCTTCTCCTAGTCAT
Source organism: Kyrpidia spormannii (assembly GCF_002804065.1). Lineage (NCBI taxonomy): Bacteria > Bacillati > Bacillota > Bacilli > Caryophanales > Alicyclobacillaceae > Kyrpidia > Kyrpidia spormannii. The sequence continues at coordinate 2,174,083 of NZ_CP024955.1, forward strand.
CGAAACCACCGATTCCACATCCCGTCCGCGGGCAACGTCACTGCTCCCCCCGCCGACGCAGATCCGGCACCCGCATCTTCGGAAGTGGCCCGGTCTTTCGGACTCCAGGCCACGCACAGAGCTCCCCCAATGATACCGAGCAACATGCCGATGATCATCCCGCCAAGGGCTCCGATGATCGACAGAATCGATACGATGATCGCAAAAACGCCGAGAAGCCTAACGTAACGCGGCATGATCCAACCCACCACGCCACAGGCGAGCACCAAAGATCCAAACAGGAGTCCGGCGAATGCAAAACTGCCGGGCACGAAAGCCAACCAGTACAAATTGGCTGGAATCCAAACGATGAGAAGCCCCGCCAGCGTAACGAGGGTCAACCCCGCCCGGGGCCGTCGGCGCATCGCTCTGATCTCGGGTCTGTTTTTCGCCCGCGCGCGATCTCCGTCACCTGGTGAGTCCCCTTCCCTCGGCCTCACATCCATCCCCTCTACCACGGCGCCCCCCTCCTCACTGGCTCGGGTTTAATTCAAACTGCATGACCATGCCGGGCAACGAAATGCTGTTGGCAAAGAGATAATGGCCCTCGATTACCGGCTTGTTTAAGACAATGGAACTCGCGCCCATGGAAAATTTCTTAGTGGGATCCGTGTCGTTGTGTTCCGCCACCTCCAATTTGGTGAAGGACCCGTCGCTGCTGAGCCGGCTTAAATCCAGGGTCAAGCCAGACGCTTTGACGTCCCCGGCAGCGGTGATCAACACCCGGACCCGACCCTTGCCGGGCATGTCGATATCTTTGTACAGTTTCATGCCCTTGATGGTCGCATCCAGGGTGGAAGCCCCCTGGGGCACCACACTCGATTCACTGCTCTCTCCGATTTTCGGTAGGAGTTTAAAGTTCGTTACGTCGATCTGGTCCGCCTCAATATAAAAGCTCCCGATTCCCGCAACCGGTACCGCCAGGGCTACCCCGCCTTTCCAAATCCCGAACACCAGAGCAAACAACAAAGCCAGCGCCCCGCTCATGCTGTAAAGAAACCATTTCCACCGGTATCCCACCTGTTCTCCCTCCGATCTCTCGTCAATCTCCTGGGATCATCGAGTCCATCGGGCCCGGCCGTCTTGGAGAGAGCCAGACCTTTTTGCCCTCAGCCCAAGCCCCTTCGCTCGCGTCACCCCTGTCGCCGGGAGCGAAAGGCACTCCACAGCACCCCCAACGCCAGCACGGCGGATCCCCAGAGCACAGCTGCCGCGAGACCTCTCCCGCCGGGCACGACAGCGAGCCCTGCGGGACCGGAACTGACAAGCACCGCTCCCCCAACGAAAAATCCTGCGGACATCAGGCCGAGGGTGAATCGACTGACCATCCGGTTGGTGGAGCGGACGACATCCGGGGACAGCCGGCCTTCCACCACCAACTTCAGGTCGTTCCACACGAGGCGATCGAGAATCTTATTCAGCCTGCGGGGGAGAGTGCCGATCAGTTTTGCGGTTTCCGACACGAGGCTGGCGTTGGCGCGGTAATTGAACCGCCTGCCCAGCCACCGGCGCAGAATCTGCACATCGGCGCTTTCCACCACTGTGTGATAGGTGATCTCGGGACAAAGCCACCGGGCGGTCCCTTCTGCCGCTGAAAACCCCTTGGCCCAAAGCGCCAATCCGTTGGGAATTCGGCAAGCATTTTTCATGCCGATGGTGATGATTTGAATCACCATATTGCCCCAGTTGTACCGACTGGCCTGCTCGCTGTTGACATAGTGAATCAACATCGAACGCAACTGGTCTTTTAGATGAATCGGATTCGTGTACACCGTCGGCTGAATGATGTCCAGGGCGGCCTCGGCGGCATCTTCCGCTTGGTTCAACCGACAGTGCAACAACATCCGAAAAATCGCTTCAGTATGCAGGCTATCCATCCGTCCCACCATGCCCCAATCGAGCATGACCGCTTTCCTGCTGTGCCGGTCGATCATGATGTTGGAACCGTGGGGATCAGCGTGATAAAATCCTTCGACAAACGTTTTTATATAATAATGCGCCAAATCCACCATGCGCGTAAATCTCTCTTCAAAATCCAAAAAATCGACGGGAAATTCCTTGAGATTCCATCCATCGATATATTCCATGACCAACACGTGCTCGGTAACTTCGTAAATGGTCGGTACGTGCAAAGTTTCAAATTCAGCGGCGATTCGTCGGTGCTCCTCCATATTTCGCGCTTCAATTCGCATATCGAGCTCGTTCTTCGAACTGCTGTAATAGTCGTCGATCAGCCCGGGCAAGTCCACGGACGCAGCCAGTCGCGGAGGCAGGCGCCGTTGGATGCGGCGCACTAGCCTTCGGATAATCGCGATATCCGTTTGAAAAAGGTCGCCCACTAAAGGGCGCACGACTTTCACCGCACATAAGCGACCATCTTTGAGCTTTGCCTTGTACACTTGGGCAAGGGACGCCGAGCCGATGGGGTCCGGATCAATCCATTCAAAGGTATCCAAACCCCCGGGAAGTTCGTCCTCCATGACCGCGGCCAAATACGGAAAAGGCATCGGTGGCACTTCGTCCAGGAGTTCCGCCAACTCCTGGGTAATGGGTTCCGGGATCAGCTCTTGGCGGGTGACCAGCACCTGACCCAGTTTAATAAAGGTGGGCCCCAGCTCTTCAAACACCAAACGCAACCGCCGACCAATCTGGCGAAGTTCGTCCTCCTCTGCCCGGGCACGTCGGCCGAAAAGGCGGAGTCGGCCCCGGTCCTGGAACAGATGGAGAAGACCGTGTTTGGACAGAGCCCGGGCGATGGCCCGATACCGCCGTCCCCTGGTGATCCCCGCCCGCATCGCGGAAATCCGTCGGGATATCTCTTCTTTCTCTTCGAGGCTCAGTGCATGGATAGGGGCCCGCACGTATTCCGCCGACATCGTCCCCATGGCCGTCCTCTCCTCCTTTCCGGTACACCGTGAAGCCCGGGGGCGAAAAGCCCCCGGACATTCCTTACCACACATTCACATCCGGCACATAGCTTTGCAGCTCTTCGCCGTGGCCTTCCACGTAGACCCCTTTATGTCCATAACGGGTGGCCTCCTCAACCCATCCGAAGTACCAGGAGTCGGGAGCCACATCCGGGTAGTGCTGGACCACGGGGATTTTGCCGTCTACTAAAGGCCCCCGGCCCAGGGCCCGGCACAACAGGGATACCACCTGAGCCCGGGTCACCGGATCATCCGGTCCAAAATGTCCATCCGGATATCCAGATAGAAACCCAAGGCGCACAGCGGTCTCAATGTCGTTATAGGCCCAGTATCCCGCTGGGACATCGGTGAACGTGGCCTTCGCCCCGGCGGGGAGTTTGGCAAACTCGACAGGGTCTGTCTGCTGCATCCGCACCATAACCGCTGCCACCTCGGCCCGGGTGGCCGGTTGATCCGGCCTGAAGGTTTGGTCATTAAAGGTCGGGAAAAGATGTTTGGCCGTGACCGCTGCGATAAAGGGCCTCGCCCAGTAGTTGCTGGGCACGTCCCGGAAGGAAATCGGTTGATTCGTGTAATCTTGCAATTTCATGATATGGGCAACAATGGTTGCCAACTCTGCCCGGGTCACCGATCGATCGGGGCGGAAAGTGCCATCCGGGTAGCCGATTAGGAAGGGAATGTGGACCTTTGCCCCTACGGTCACGTCCACCGTCTGGGAGGACACCGGCTCGGCCCCGGGCGCCGAGATCGTTGCTGTATTCGCAATCACGGTCCCTTCCGGAGTTGCCGGATCCACTTTGACCCTAAAAGTCAAAACACCGCCGTCATCCTTTTTCTGGTCCCCTAAATTCCAGATCACGGCATTTTGGGAAGGATCATAAGTACCTCCAGAGTCGGCACTAACGAAGCTCGTATGGTCCGGAAGCGGGTCCTTGATCTGCACCCCTGGAATATCCCGGGTGATGTTGTATACCAGGTGATATTCGATCTCACCCCCGGGCTCCACCGTGTCTCGCACAGCGGTTTTTGCGAGGGTGTAGGGAGCCTGAAACGGAATCCCGCCCTCGGGCACCTTCGCATCCGCGTGAACGGCGCCGATTTGTACCGTAATCCCGTTGAACAAAGCCCCGAGCAGTTCAATGGTCAACCCGCTGCCCGAACCCGACGCCGTCAGGCCGGCGGGATCCTCCTGTTTGCCGACTTCCCCAAGAGCCACTTTAGCAACTCCCGGAATATTTAAAACTTTACCTGACTGAATTTCGTAAGGAATACCAAGAATCGAGAGCTTAGCCGCGGGAAAATCCGACGTGACTTTCGCGCCGCCGCTCTGGCCGTTCGCCGTTGCCGTGACCGTCGCGTCCAAAGCCGCGATTTTGACCACCCCTGCCAGGGAGAGATCGGCCACATGCATGTGGGATGTGGTCGTCAGCGCCCCCGAGGGGTCAGTGGTCACCGAAGTCGATGTTTCGACGGCCCCGAGATTCAAAAGTCCCAGAGCCCCGACATTTGCCGTGGACGTATTCGACTCGGAAGCCGGATAACCCCCTTCCCACACCGCCCTGGCGTGGGCATTGAGGAGCTTCGCCTGGACACCCCCGGCATTGACATCGGGAATCGGGCCTCCATCTTCCGAGTCCGGCGGCGCTTCGGCATGAGCATCAAGAGGTTTGACCATCCCCGCCCCGGGAGCTTGAACCCCGAGAGGATACGCATCGGCTTGGGAAGGCTTGGCCGCCGCGCTGTCCAGGGTGGCTTGGCTGACCCCGATCTGCACGGATGTACCCGCCGGAACATCCCCCGCGGCGCTGCTGCCCGAATTAGATCCCGTCAGACCTCCTGTCAACCCGCCCAAGGTTCCGGTCAACCCCCCGACGAGGCCTCCCACCGTATTGCCCACCGCCCCGGTCAGACCTCCCACCGTACCCGTGAGCCCTCCAATGGTTCCCGTCAAACCTGTCACCGGCCCCGTCAGGCCACCGAGCAGGCTATCCGAGCCTCCGCCCGCCCCGCCGGCACTGCCGGTCTGCCCCGTCGCCGGGCTTCCGGAACTGGTATCTGTGGTACCCGAAGCAGTGCCACCCCCATTCCCCGAGCCCCCGGATGACCCGCCCAAAAGGCCACCCACAAGACCGGTTACCCCGCCTACCACTCCACCCACGACCTTCCCCAGCGTATTTGTGAGGCCGCCAAGCAGGCCCGTAGCCCCGCCCAACCCAATTAACGCATGGCCGACGGAGCTTCCCGAACCGGCGGCACTCCCCGCCGACAACCCTGACAAGATACTGACCTGCACCGCCGTGGCGGAACCATTTCCGGAATAATCCTGGCCATCACTGGCCGACGCCGCACCTCCCCACGGCACTGCCGCGGGAAGAACCAAGGCGGCCGCCAAAGCCCCTGCAGCCAGCCGCCTCCTTTTCCGCTTCCACCCTTCAGTTCGCTTACCCCGCATAACTCGCAACTCCCTCCACTGCGTGCATCGACGAGCTCTCTCGCCTTTACCCATTCTCCCGCGTCGATCTCGCCTAGTTTCTCAAGAATTTACGATAAATTCACCCAGACGCTTTTCACCTCGGTATAATGCTCCAAGGCGTAGAGCCCCATCTCCCGGCCCCAGCCGCTGTGTCCAAAACCACCCCAAGGACTGGTGGGATCGAGCAAATTGTAGCCGTTCACCCACACCGTTCCGGCGCGAAGTTCATGGGCGACGCGAAGCGCCTGTCTCACGTCGGCCGTCCACACCCCCGCAGCCAGCCCGTAGTCACTGGCATTCGCCCGGCGCACGACATCGCTGACATCCTCGAAGGGCATCACCGCCAAGACCGGTCCGAAAATCTCCTCCCGGGCCACCACCATTTCGTCCCTCGCTTCCAGGACCGTCGGCTCAACAAAATACCCCCGGTCTCCTTTGCGTTTTGCCCCGGTCAACACCCGGGCGCCCTCTCCCACCCCCCTTTCGATGTAATCCAGCACCCGTTTCATGTGCGGCTCGCTCACAAGAGGCCCCATTTGGGTCGCCATGTCCACGCCCACACCCTGGCGGATCGACCGAGCCCGGTCCACCACCGCCGCGAGTACCCGATCGTACGCCCGCTTGTGGAGGTATAATCGCGATCCGGCACAGCACACTTCCCCTTGGTTAAAAAAGATGCTCATCATGATTCCGCCCGCTACCGTATCGGGATCCGCATCGGGAAAAACAATGTTCGGGGATTTGCCCCCGAGTTCCAGGGTGACCCGCTTAAAATTGCCCGCGGCCGCCTGAACGATTTCCCGACCGACCCGCGTCGATCCCGTAAAACTGACTTTATCGACACCCGGGTGCCGGGTCAGGGCGGCCCCGGCCACGTGGCCGAATCCGGGAACGACATTGAGCACCCCCCTGGGTATTCCGGCCTCCAAAGCCAACTCACCCAAGCGCAAAGCGGTGAGCGGGGTCAGCTCCGAAGGCTTGAGCACCACGGTATTCCCACAGGCCAGGGCGGGAGCCACTTTCCAGGCGGCAATCATGAGGGGAAAATTCCATGGTACGATCGCCCCGACTACACCCACAGGTTCCCGACGGGTGTAAGCCAGGTACTGCCCCGGGGCAGACACCGGTAGAACCTCCCCGGACAACTTCGTGGTCCAGCCGGCGTAATAGCGAAAATGGTCAACAGTGTACGGAATATCGACGAGCATGGTCTCGGTGAGGGGTTTTCCCGTGTCTAGCGATTCCAGTTGTGCCAACTCATCGGCATGCGCTTCAAGGAGGTCGGAAAGCCGCCACAGCAACCTTCCCCGTTCCGCGGGGGACAGGGACTTCCACGGCCCATCCAAAGCCCGCCGCGCCGCTTGTACCGCTGCTTCAACCTCCTCTTCGCCGGCCTCGTAGACCGTGGTTAACACGTCGCCGGTGGCGGGATCCAGTGTCTCGAAACAGCGCCCCGATTGGGACGGAATCCACCTTCCCCCGACGAGCAGCCGTTTCGGCCCCTCGCCGACAAAGCGGCGAACCGACTCGGAAACCGCCGGCAACTCCAGGCTGGAACTCATCGACCGTCACCCCTCAACACCGACAACCGTCTCACTGAGGGCGAAAATTTCCTCCACCGACCGGCCCCGGGCTCTTTCCAAGACCTCCATGCGGGTCTGGAACTGCCGTGTAGAAAACTCTACCGTCTCCTCCTGGGTCATTCCGAACGGATAGGGCTCTTCCTGACCTTCATAGGTGTCGTTGACCACCCCGATCGCGTAGGGCAAAAGGATGCCCATGCGGCGGTTGATAACCTCCCAGATCTGTTCATGTTCCGCCACCAGCCGGGACAAGAGATAGGTGCCGTATCCGATGTGTCGGGACTCATCCTGGCGCAGAAGATGAACGGCCTTGATGAGCCCCGGCATCTTCCCCACCCTCCCCAGTCCGTTAAAAAAGCTGTAGTACCCAGTCTCGGCCAGCACGCCTTCCACCACCATGTTGTAAGTCACCGAGGCCTCCGCCTGGGCCTCGGGAGACGGGTCCTCCTTCAGCCGGTTCATGGCTTCGGGCAGAAATTCGTAAAAAATCTTCCGGTAATTCTCTTGGTGCCACCCGGCAAGGTCGCCTTTGGCTCCGATCACCTCATCCAACACACGCCGGAACAACTCCGTGTGTTTCGCTTCCTCAAATAAAAAGGTGGTGAGAAACATCTCTTCTTCCAGGCGCCCTTCCTCGGCAATCACCTGAATCAGGGGAAGCAAATCCCGGGTGACCGCCTCTTCCCCGGCCTGAAACAGAGAGCACAGGCGCAACACCGTCTCTTGTTCCCGCTCGTCAAGGGTCTGCCAATCTTCAATGTCCTGGGTGAAATCGATCTCTTTCGGATCCCATGTGCCAAGCCGTTTCGCCTTGTGATAAAGCCGCATGGGAAGAAGGGCGTGATTGAGCCCGTTCTCGCTGGTGGTCTGATAAACCCGCACAATCCATCCCCCCGAATTCGTATTACGCCAAGCGCAAGACCACTTTCCCCGCTTCCTTGCGATCGAACAGTCGGTAGGCTTCCGGGGCGTCATGCAAGGGAACCCGGTGGGTGATCACCGCGGTCGGGTCGATCCGACCGGCCCGGACAAGCGCCAGGGTCGTATCGATGTCCCGATGAACATTGGCAACTCCAATCCGAAATGTGATGTCTTTGACCAAGGTCTGGGCCAACGGAAACGGAAACTGTTCCTCCGAAGCGATGCCCACCGCCGAAATCCGCCCGCCTCCGCGAACCAACTGAAAAGCAAGCGTCAACGTCTGGATGCTACCCACCGCCTCAATGACCACGTCGACCCCTTCTCCGTCCGTTCCCTCATTGATCCTCGCCACCGGATTGACTTCCCCCGAGGGAACGGGGATCGCACCGAACCGGGCCGCCGCGTCGGTCCTCGATTTCACGAGGTCCACGGCAAACACCCGGGAAGCTCCGCAGGCGAGGGCACTCATGACCGCCATGAGCCCCACGGGTCCGCACCCGATGACCGCTGCAGTTTCCCCCGGGCGAAGGCCGGCATTCCTCACCGCCCCGTAGGCGGTGGAAAGAATATCCCCCGAAAACAGCGCCTGCTCGTCGGTCAGCTCATCGGGTACCCTGCGAAGGGTCCAATCGGCAAAGGGAATGCGCGCATATTCAGACTGGGTTCCCGCCAAATCGCCGAAAGCCATCCCGTAGCCGAGCACCCCGCCCTGAGAGCACTGGTTGAAGTACCCGCTTCGACATGCGCGGCAGTGCCCGCAAGCCACGTGAAAAGCGCCCACCACCCGATCACCTTTGCGCACGGCGGAAACAGCGGACCCCACCTCCTCCACAATTCCCACGTACTCGTGGCCCATGATCATACCCGGAAGAACACCGGGAATCCGGCCGTGGTACAGATGGAGATCTGAGCCACAGATCGCAGCGGTGGTCACCCGGATGAGCGCGTCACCGGGCTGAAGGATCTTTGGATCCTCCACCGACTCCACCGAAACCTGGCCGACACCCCGAAAAACGACCGCCTTCATTGCAGTCCCTCCGGAAAGTCGGTCTCCACTTCCAACGATGATTCCACCAGATATTTGGCCGCCATCACGTAAGCTGACAAAGTGGACAAATTCCCCTTCACCAACCTGAGACGGCCCCGCATCATGGCAGTAAGCGGCTCGACTTCTCGATCAAAAATCTGCTTCCAGGAATACGGGTCAGCGCTGATGACATAAGGAACCGATTCGACATCCTCCGGCGTCGCAGCCCGGGCCTCCCGACATTCTCCGTGCCAAAGGTCCAGGTAAACCGACCGGTCTTCCGAAACCCCCGCTGACGGATCCCGTTCCATCGTTAAGACGAGCGGCCACTCCCAGGTTCCCGCCGCCTGGCGGTATGCCGCACTGGCATTGATCTTTTCCCCCCACGCTTTCGCCCATTCGGGCCCAAAGGCTTCAAGCCCCACCCCATCGCCCCCTCGTGATTGATTCTCAGTTCAGTGAGTATCATATAATCGTCATATAAAATCAAACAATACCTCATTTTCGGGGAATTTTATCCCCTATCTTCCGGGGGTACCCTTACAAGTTTATGGACGATCTCGAAGTTCTATAATAAGCGAACTTTTTGTATCTAATATCGAATTCTGTCGAGAGAGGGGGTCCACCGTGATCATTCGGAATCTTTTATTCCCCCTGCCCCTTCTATCTTCTCGTTGCCTGGAGCAGGTGTTTGAGATCATCGATCAAGGGTCCACTCAATCCCTGGCGTCATGGATGGTGATGCTCAACACCATGAACCTCAGGAAGGCGGAAAAGAAGATTCTAGAGGAATTATTTTCCTCCTTCCATCGGCGTTTCTGCGCGGAAGGAGGCGACCCAATCGCATTTTTAAGCGGGTTCTATTCTGATCTGATCAGCAACGGGAGCGCCGTTTCCCCGACGGCGGTGGTGGCCATGCTAGCCCACTGGGAAGACACCGTCTGCCGGACACTCCGGCATGCCCTGGGACCTGGCAATGCCGAGCAAGGCTGCGCTTGGATCCGCTCCTTGATCCTTAACGTCCACGCCCTGGTCCTTCAGATGCCGTTGTGGCCTTGCAAAGAGGAAAAAACGGAGACGGAGTGGAAACCACCCCTCACCCGACTGCTCAACCGCGTGGCCCGGGGGGAAGCGTGGCAGTGGGCGGCGCTCGTGGATCGATCGGCGTCGTGCAGACTTTTGGACGCCGCCATGGCCACACCGGAGGGAGGATGGCAGGAAGCCGATATGGCGTCCGGCCAAGCCATGGACCTCGAGGAACGGGTCCGTACCGTCGACCGGCACACCCTTTGTCGTTCCGTGGCCCCGGGGGTGGACCTTGTGGTCAAGACGGCGGGCTTACCGGGCGAAGAAACCCGGTTTCGGGTCAATCAAGTGGCCCAGTGGCTCAGTTTATGCTTCGATCTCTCGGCCCGGATCACCGGACCGAGTGGCAAAGCGGGTGATCTTTTTCATCTGTACGATGCCGTCCTGAATTTTGACGAAGCGCTACTCCAATCTAGAGATTTAGAAGAAATTCTGTCGAGCACCGTGGATCAAGTGTGCCGCATCGGTCGATTTCGCCGGGGAGCCCTTTTTTGGTATACGCCTCTCACCCGGACGGTGGTGGGGGCTCACGCCTTCAACCTGCAACGCGAGGATATCCTCCGCATCCGGGAATATGAGGAAAACCTTTCCGGCATCCAGGAAGTCATGCGGTCCACCACCCCTGTTTTTTATGAAAATGTCGCCCGTCGCCTGCCCGATCATTATGTGCAGACTTTTCACTTGACCTCCCTTCTGTTCTGCCCGATGGTCTTCGAACCCCGCCGACCCGGGGCCGTTTTGCTGCTCGACCAGGGGGGCACACCCTTTCAGCCGGAAGATCGCACAGTCCGCTTGGTGCATACTTTGCTCTGCCGGGCGTCCAAACCTATCGCCACCCACTTGTCGGGTTCACCCCGGCCCACATCCCGACAGACCCCCTCTGTGCTGACCCGGCGGGAACACCAGATTTTACAACTCATTGCAGATGGATTGGATACCCGGGATATCTCCGCGAGACTTCACCTCAGCGAGTACACCGTTTCCGAATATGTAGGAACAATCCTGAGAAAACTGGGCGCTTCCAACCGAGCCCAGGCGGTGGCCGTGGCGCTGCGCCGCCACCTGATCCAATAAATCGGCGCCTGGACGTGTCTGAGTCGGAGAATTCCCCGGCACCGCGCCTTGCCAAAATGGACCACTTCGCGTATGATCCTGTCAGACCAGGACATCTTGCCTTGGAAGAAGGCGTTTTCTTGGAAAGTCGATTTTCCCTGATCGGGGCGCTCCTGGCCCTGTTACCCAAACGAAGTTTAACCCGGGCGGCGGGGCGGCTGCTTGAACACGAGGTGAGCCGGCTGCTCATCCCTTGGTATATTCGCAGGTATTCTCTAGACCTGACCGATGCGATCCTTCCCCCGGGGGAATATCGATCCCTGTTCGAACTCTTTACCCGGCGTCTGCGGCCCGGCGCGCGTCCCGTCGACCCGGGTGGCAAAACGGTCGTTTCACCCGTGGACGGCGTGGTGGGAGGGATGGGGGTCATCCACGACGGGACGTTCATCCAGGCAAAAGGTCACGCCTATCCAGTGGCCGACTTGCTCGGCGGCCATTTTCCGGATGAACTGGAGGAAGGGACTTGGATCACGCTGTATCTCAGTCCCGCCGATTACCACCGCATTCACCTCCCGCTGAGAGGGAAGCCGCTTCAGGCCGCTCACATACCCGGAACCTTTTTCCCGGTCAATCGCCTCGGCACCCGGGGGGTGCGCCGGCTGTTCGCCCGAAATGAACGCTGGGTAACGACCTTCTCCACGGCGGCTGGCACCATGTATCTGGTGGAAATTGGATCTTTCATCGTCGGAAGTGTGCGATTAACGTATCTGCCAGAGGAGATCCAGCAGATATCCGATCGCAAAATCCTGCAAAAGTGGGAGGTCTCCCACATTCCCACGATCGGTAAAGGAGAGGAGATCGGATATTTTTCCTTTGGGTCGACGGTGGTTTTGCTGTTTGAACGGGGACGAGTCGAATGGAAATCCCATCTGAAAACCGGGGATCCCGTACGTATGGGCCAAAGTTTGGGGTTGATTCGGGAACTCCGATACGAGGGGGCAAGGGTTTGAAAAAGCTCTGGCGCGTCAAGGCGCTGCGCGGAGAGTTGCGGCGCACGGAGATTCGACGCAACACCGGTTTTCAATTGACCACTCAAGAGTTCGTTTTGCAAAAAGAAAGTCAAGCCTACCACATCGCCTTTGACGACATTCTCGGCGTCGTGGAACAAGGCACTCCCCCGGTATTCCCCGAGGAGTGGAGTGGAGACACCCGGGTACCGGCTGCGGACAGCCCGGGTGTAGTGAAAATCGTCGCCACCAACATGCGCATCCATCGCCCGAGTGGGATTACAGAAACGGGCGCCGGGACCCTCCACGTCCGGCTATCCGAGGAATTCACCCGCCAATTCCTCCGCCTTCTAAAAAACGATTGAACCGTCAGAGGATGAGACCTGCCGCCTCCACCCGCTTTCGGATATCCACCCACCTGGCCACCGCCTGGGGGTATTTTCGCGGATCCCGCAGGATGGCGGAAGGGTGATAGCAAGGGGCGACCAGAAACTCCCGGCCCCGGTGCCGGGCATGATAAAAGCGGGTGGAGGCCCGCCCCACGGGAATCGGACGGCCCAACACTGCCTGGATGGCCGTCGCCCCCATCGTCACCACGATTTTAGGCTGCAAAACTGCGAACTGCGCCATCAGATACGGGCGGCACGCCACCATTTCCTCAGGTGCAGGTTTTCGATTCCCCGGCGGCCGGCACTTCACAGCATTCGTGATATAGAGACGGGCCGGATCGAAACCGGCTTCCTTCAGCATTCTGTCCAGCAACTGCCCTGCTCGTCCCACAAAAGGAAATCCTTGCGCGTCTTCGTCCGCCCCGGGCGCTTCACCCACAAGGACCACGGGGCCTGGGGTGCCCCGGGAGACCACGACTTGGCTGCACCCGCCCCGCAATCCGCAGCGACGGCAGGACTTGAAGGCGCTTTCCAACAGATTGAGATTTTGCCACCACGCCATCGACTGCGCCCCTTTCCCATCGCCGCGGTAACCGGCGATCACCAGGCCCGGTCCGAAACCTTCAGCCGCCGACACCCCCGCTGGCGGGCCGGCGTCCACAGAGCCCCGAGCCCGACTATGAACAGTTGACCTCCCCGGCCATCTGTCCCATCAACACTTGGCGAAGATCGTCCGGGATGGGGACCGGACGCTGGACGACAGGATCCACGTGTACAATCACGCTCTCCCCTTCGGCGACCAACTGATCCCCTTTCAGAATCGCCTGGGACATGGTGATGCTGGTTTTGCCCACCCGCTGGATTTCGGTCCGGACCTGCAGCTCGTCGTCAAAATAACACGGGGCTCGAAAATCGCAACGGATGGACGCAAGGACGATTCCTACCTCCCGGCCCAGGTCTTTGCGAATCTCCCTCATAAAGTCCGTTCTGCCCTGCTCCAAGTAAATCAAGTAACTGACATTGTTGACATGACCCATGGCGTCAGTTTCACAATAGCGCACCCGAACCGTCGAGATCACCGCCATGACATCGCCCTCCTTCTCTGATTTAGACAATTTTCAACCCTTCTAAGCGATTCACCGCCGCCGCCACCTCGTGCGGTCGCGGCATGGCGAGATTGCCCGGACAGCCCCGAGGCCCAGCCAGTGCCGCGAACCCTTTCTGGTCCATTTCGGCCAAAAGTTGTCGCACCAATTCGTCCAGGGAGGTGCGCCCGTCCGCGCGTTCGGTGAGGATTCGCAAGCAGGCGGCAATGGCCCGGGTCTGCCCGATTTCCACCAATTGTTCCACCGCCTGTAGAAGCACCCGCTCCCGGCCATAAAGAATCAAGTGCTCGTCTTTCGCTTCGACTTTCCACTTATCTCCGGGTTTCGGCCGCCTGCCCAACTCCCGCACCTTTCGCACAGGTTTTGCGGGAAGTGGGCCCACCGCTTCCGCCCTCCGCCCCGAAGGAAACCGTTCCACCACCCGCCGGGCTTCTTCGGTGACGTCCTTTGGGATATAGCTCTCCATGGCGATCACCGCGTCCGCAACATCCAGGTAATCCCCGGCCCCGCCCACCACCAACACCGTGGAGACCCCCCACTCATCGAACAACTGCCGCACCCGGTCGATAAACGGGGTGATCGGTTCATGCTCTTTCGCTACCAGCGCCTGCATCCGTGCATCTCGAATCATGAAGTTCGTCGCACTGGTGTCTTCATCGATCAAGAGAGTGGTGGCGCCGATCTCCACGGCCTCCATGATGTTGGCGGCCTGGGACGTAGCCCCGCTGGCCGACTCGGTCGTAAACTGATCTGTGGACTTTCCATAGGGAAGGTCGTTGATAAAGGGACTGATATCGACCCCTCGGACCCACCGGCCGTCTTCAGCCCGAATCTTCACGGCGGTAGGGTCTGTCAACACCCATTCCCGTCCGTCGCCGGCAATATGATTGTACACCCCTTGTTCCAGCGCCCGGAGCAGGGTGCTTTTGCCGTGATACCCGCCCCCGCAAATCAGCGTGATCCCCTGGAGAATGGCCATCCCCGCGACCGAACGGCCACTCGGCAGTCGAACCTCCCGGCGCAGCGATTCCGGCGACCGAAAGGGAACCGCACCCCGGCCCATCGGTTTGTCACTTTGGCCGCTTTCCCGGGGGAGGATCGCCCCATCTGCAACAAAGGCAATCACCTTTTCCTCCGCCATCCATCTCCTGAGCGCCGCTTGATCCACCGCCAAAGCGACGTGGTCCCGGGCATTGTTTTGATCCATCGATTTCCAGAGAAAACTTTCCTCGACCCATGCGGGGATGTCTTCGAGAATCATTTCTTGAGCCTGTCGGCCGAGCACAGTCCGTCCCCGGGCCGGGAGTCCAACCACAAAACGCACGGTCAACCGGCTGTGCCCAATCTCCACGGCACTTCGCGGGATCACGACTTGGCTTGGCTCCGTAATTTCAATGAGCCCACTCTTGCCACTACCCCGCCGCTGTCGCCACCCTTTCAACCGCTGATGGGCCGTCCTCAGAATAAAATCCTCCATGGCCGTTCGCCTCACCGGATCGGCATACAGCTCTTCTGGAATCCCGGTTGTATCCAACCCCATCTCCACCCGGAAGCGGGACGGAGGAGCAAAAGGGTCCGACTGGACGTGTTCGATCACCAACTGAAAAGCTTCAAACCTGTATGTACCCTCCAGATCTCGATAAGCCGGATACCCCCGACCATCGATACGCTCTAAGGTGCGGCGCAGATTCTCTTTTGCGCTCTGGGTTTGAGTTGCCACTGCCGATTCCCCTTTCTAGATACGTTTATACCACATTCAGCGTCGGGTTACCGCTCCGACAACTTTTTTTGATCGGCGAGTTGCCAGGTATGTTTAAAATTTCTCATCCCTGGCCAGGATAGAACCATCTGTTACACTTGAGAGGTGAGAGATTCCCGATGACTCGCTATCGGGCGCCGGCCGGGGTGTTCTTGCTGATGGCCTTAACCCAGGCCTCCCATGCCGGAGCCTTCTGGATCGACAACCCCTTCGCCGCCTTCGATTCCACCCGGAATCTGGCCCCTTGGACGGCCTCGGCGGAAGACGGTGCGGGGGGTGCCCTGGCGTCCCGGGGCGGCGACGGGATGACGAACCAAACCCACCACCAGTATCTCGTAAAACCGGGCGAAACAATCTATCGCATCGCAAAACGCTACGGCATCTCGCCGCAGGCCCTGCAAGCGGCGAATGGCATCGTCGACCCGAGATTGTTGCAAAGTGGGCAAACGTTAGTGATCCCGGACGGGGCTGCTCCGACAGCGGCCGCGCCCACCTCTTCGGAGCCGGCGACTACCCAGGAAGGTAAGCCGGCCGCACCGCTGGCCGTGTTCTATTGTACCTTAACCGCCTACACTTCGGGGCCGGAATCCACGGGGAAGTCCCCCGGTGATCCGGGCTACGGCGTCACGGCCAGTGGGCGTCCAGCCACCCCCGGAAGGACGGTGGCTGTTGACCCGAATGTGATTCCTATCGGTACAAAACTGTATATCGAAGGAATCGGCTATCGAGTCGCCGAGGATACGGGCGGTGCCATACGGGGGCGAAGAATCGACATATACATGACCGATGTCAACAAAGCCCTCCAGTTCGGGGTCAAGCGCGATGTGCCCGTCTACATCGTGCAATACCCGTCCAAGTCTTTGTAGGCCCTTGCGCTCTACAAGACCCGACCCCCAAGCCCGACTTGCGAAGGCGCCACCCTTAGAAGGCGCCGCATACGAACAAGGGCCACCTGAAAAAGGTGGCCCTCCCTGCTAAGCATTAAGACGCGCTTACTCATCGATGAAATGCGAATATGAAGTCCTTCAACCGGCTACACTGTTCCACAGTTCCACCACCGCCGGGTGGTTCATCATCTTTTTCTTCACCCGGGCGATGGCGTTGTCCACCGCTTTCACACTGACGAGTTCCAGCTGTTCGGAGATCTCCCGGTAAGACTGCTCGTAAATGTACCGCCGGACGAAACACTCCCGTTCCAGATCTGTCAGCAATTGCTCCAGCAACTCATACAGACGTTCCCGGGCCGCTTTTAGTACGAGCTCGTGCACAACGTCCTCTTCCACCGCCGGCGTGGTCCCGGGTAGAGGTTCTCCCCGATCGTTCGCAGGTCCTTGCTCGTCCACCCGCTTCATCTGATTCATAAACAAGTACTTGGCCCCGTAAACCCTTCGCTTCATCATCGTCTTCATGCGGTTTTCCACAAACATCTTGGCAAAAGGCAAAAACGGAACATGGCCGCTGCGGAAGGAGCGAACGGCATTCCACAACTCGATCCGCAACACCTGAGCCACTTCGTCGTCGGTTTCATACGGGATCCAATATCTTTGAGCCAAGCCTCCCAAAAGCGGATTGAGACGCTGAACCAATTCCGAAAACGCGTCCGCTTCGGACTTGGCCCGACACGCGAGAGCCGTTAGTTCATCCATCTTGCTTCCCCACCCCATTGCAACCGGCTCTGCCCGGTTTCATCTCTTTTACACCGCTTTGATCACCCCGTACCTACAAAGCGGCAAACGGACTTTTTCTCACCCTTCTTTGTTTCAGTCCGTCCTTGACGAATGGTTTTTCTTTTCATATCAACCACCGCCGTCTTTCCAGCGACTACGTGCTCTCGGTATGTATCTGTATCCGGTTGCCAAGGATATTCCAGCTGCGTCCCTCCCCGTCCTTTGGTGATCGGGGATGTCGAACTCGCCCCCGACAGGATCCCCTGATTTTCGAGGATCTCCGACGAAATCCGACAAATCCTGTAACAGAATTGTATCGGAATCCATCTTTATCCTACATGAGACGTTTGGACTAAAACCCCCGAATAAACCCGGAATTGTTCGACAAGCCCAGAAAATCGACTGGGGCGAAAGGCCTATTTTTTACGCCTGTATGTAGGAATCAATGGTTTTCTGTTACCTTTTGTAGGCCTTTCGATACAATCCCTTCACGTCCGGTTCATTCTACGACAGCGGGAGGGGAGGATTTGATCGAGTTTCACCAGGTCAATAAATGGTACGGCTCTTATCATGCCCTGCGCGATATCACGCTTCACAGGAATCAAAAAAAGTTCATCTATGCTCTTTATGAGCACGCGAAAACCAAAATGGAAGAATCCTAGTCTTGAAGGCATATCCCATCTCCCCCGGCCATAGCTATGGACGGGGAGGGACATCGCATGGACCGTTTTACGAGCACAGTGGTACTCGACTTTTTCGTCGCCTTTGGGATCGTGCTGGGCGGTTCGCTCATTGGGGGCATGGCCGCCGTCTTGGTGCACCTGCCACCCGGGAGCACCATGATGCGGCTGGCGGATCATCTTAAGATTTGGGGCCTCGTCAGTGCCCTGGGCGGGACCATGGATACGCTCCGAGTCATCGAGACCGGGGTGCTCGGTGGTCATTTGTCCCCGGTCGCCAAACAATTCACTTACCTCATGGCTGCTTTCCTCGGCAGCCAGGCCGCCTACCTCGTGCTCCGGGCGGCAACCGGAATCAAACCGTGAATCCCGTTCGCGCGGTCGCCGTTTTTCTTCTCGGCCTCATCACCGGCGCCGCGGGGTGGATGGCCATCACCGCCCGGGAAATGGACGAGTTGCATTATACCATCGAACAGTACCGCCTCCAGGTCGACCGACTCACCGAGGAACTTAACGGTTTGCGGGCAAAACTTAACCAGCAGTCCAGAGAACCGGAAATCCGCACCATTGAGGTTCAAGTTCAAACAAACGATCATTTCGCCGAAATCGCTATCCTTCGCTTTGCCAAGGACCAGACCAAAACGTTGATCGGGAAAAGTCTCTCCACCCTCAACGACCACCCCGACCTCATCATCGGCCTTTTGGAGGGACGAACCATTCTCGTGGACGGCCGCGTGTGGGCCATTCACGTCCAGTCTGTCGTCCTGGGAGAAACGGTCCACCTGTACTTGACCGGTGAGCCGGCGCCCCCTCAGCCGAGCCCGAGCCCCGCCTTCCCCGCCGGATCTGGGCCGGCTAATAAAAAGGGGGCGGCCAGCACTACACCTCCGCCCCTTGCCGAATATCAGTCGATTTTCAATACTGCCCCGGTGTTGGCCGAGGTGACGAGCTTTGCGTAACGGGCCAGATACCCCGTGCGGACCTTAGGATCCGGAGCTCGCCACTTTGCCCGACGCTCTGCCAATTCCGCGTCGCTCAACTTCACCTCGAGCTTGCGTCCGGGAATGTCAATCACGACCACATCCCCGTCTTGGAGTAAGGCGATCGGTCCGCCTTCCGCAGCTTCCGGGGAAATGTGCCCCACACTGATTCCCCGCGAGCCCCCGGAAAATCTCCCATCGGTAATGAGTGCAACTTTGGCTCCAAGCCCCATCCCGGCCAGGGCCGACGTCGGCGCCAACATCTCCGGCATACCCGGTCCCCCTTTTGGACCTTCGTACCGGATGACGACCACGTCCCCTTCGTGGATCTTGCCGGACATGATCCCTTCGAAAGCTTCATCCTGGGACTCGAAAATCACCGCCGGACCCTCGAACCGTTTCACCGACTCATCCACGGCACCGGCCTTGATCACCGCTCCGTCCGGAGCCAGGTTCCCGTAAAGAATGGCCAAGCCGCCCGTCTCGCTGTATGCGTTCTCAATGGGCCGGATCACTTCGGCATCCCGGATCTCCGCATTGGCGATGTTCTCACCCAGGGTACGACCGGTCACCGTCATGGCATCCAGGTGCAGCAACCCATCGATCCGGCTCAACTCTTTCAGAATCGCGGAAATACCCCCGGCCCGATGGACATCTTCCATGTGCCAATGGGAAGCGGGGCTGACTTTGCATAGATGGGGGGTCCGTCGGGAAATCTCATCGATTCGAGAAAGGGGGTACTCTACCCCCGCCTCTTTTGCAATCGCCAAGGTGTGAAGAACCGTATTGGTGGAGCCGCCCATCGCCATATCCAGCGCAAAGGCGTTGTCGAGGGAATCGATCGTGACGATATCCCGGGGTTTGATATCCCGGCGCACAAGGTCCAAAATCTGTGCTGCGGCCCTTCGCGCCAATTCTTCCCGCTCCGGGGTGTTCGCCAGAATCGATCCGTTCCCGGGCAGCGCCATGCCCAGGGCCTCGGACAAACAGTTCATAGAATTCGCCGTAAACATCCCTGAACAAGACCCACAACTGGGACATCCATAATCTTCTAGCTCCTTGAGTTCGTCCATCGAGATCTGGCCCGATTGGTACGCCCCCACCCCTTCAAACACGGAGATGAGATCCACGATCTTGCCCGATGGTGTGCGCCCGGCCGCCATGGGTCCGCCGCTGATAAAAATCGTCGGGATATTCACCCGCATTGCCGCCATTAACATACCCGGCGTAATCTTATCGCAATTCGGGATACAGATCAGGCCGTCGAACCAATGGGCCATGGCCATCGTTTCCACCGCGTCAGCAATCAGCTCCCGGCTGGGCAAGGAAAAGCGCATCCCGATGTGACCCATGGCAATGCCGTCGTCCACGCCGATGGTGTTGAATTCAAAGGGCACCCCGCCCGCTTCCCGGACCGCTTCCTTAATCAACCGGCCAAACTCCTGCAAGTGCACGTGGCCGGGAATAATCTCGACAAAGGAATTACAAATGCCGATAAAAGGCTTTCCGAAATCTTCATCCCGTACCCCCGTGGCCTTCAAGAGGCTGCGATGCGGCGCCTTGTCCACACCGCGTTTAATCATATCGCTTCGCACAACTTTCACTCCTTCTTGGCCGCGACCAAAGCCGCCGATCGGCTCGCCGTGTTCCAGACTGTTCTTATTCTATCAATGGGTCCGATCTTTGTACAGCCGAGGGTCGGGCCACACCCGGCACCACCTCCGGATCGCATCACCCCATTTCCAAGAATAACTGGCGATAATGGCGGATCGTGGTCAAACCGTGCCGCAACGCCGCCTCGGCCCGGACATAATCCCCCCGTTTGCGATAGAGTTCCACCAGGTCCGGGTAGGCTTCTGACAGCCGCTCTTCGTCACCTAAAGTTTGCCAAATCGCCACAGCCTTTTCCAACTCGACCACTGTTCCCTCCAGATCCCCGACCTCCCGTAAAATCCGGGACAACAGATATCGAATCCGCGCCTCTTGCCCACTGTCGGGCTCTGCGGACTCCAAAGCCTGCCGGCATATGGTCTTTGCTTCCTCCGGCCGGCCGCTCTGAAGCGACAACAGCGCGATCTGCTCCAGGGTCTCCACCCATTCGTCCCGATGTCCGGCGTTGCGGTACTCCTCTGCACACTCCCGCAACATAAACATCGAGTCCGCGACCTTCCCCAGGTAACCATAATACCGGGCATAACGTGCTTTGATGTCCAGATACAACTTTCGCTGCCGGGCGTCTTCAAACAACCTCATCGCCCGTTCCGCGTACTGGCACGCTTTCTTGTCCTCCCCCATGGCATGTAAAACCTCGGCCAGTTGAAGCGCCACTTTTCCGACTTTTGCCGGGTCCTTCTGGATCGAAACGAAAGCCTTGGCCAACACTCGGCCGGCATCTTCGAGCCGCCCCACCCGGGCATAGGCCATCCCCAAGTGATAATAGACCTCCGAGAAGAGGGTGCCGTACAGATCGGCCTCCTCCCCCATCCGTTCACACGCCTTTTCCCAATGGTAAATCGCCAGGGAGACCCGGCGCAGCTGAAGCCGGGCCCGGGCCAGGCGATCTAAACATTGCACCATCACTTGCGGGTCCGCCTCTCCGTCAAGCCCCTCGACCAGTTTTTCCAAGAGTTCTTCCGCTTGTTCCCATTGTTCTGTCCGTACATAACATTCTGCTAAATCTACCTGCAGTTTCCACGCGGGAACATATAGCGGTTCTTGTTGCAAAAGGTCTTGAAGGATCGGCGCCGCCTCTTGGGCCATCCCAGCTTCCATCTTCCCTTTGGCCAACTTGTACAACGCGTTCTGCCGCGTCTGCTGGGCGACGTCAGAAAGAAAATGTTCCAGGGGCAACGCCAGACGTTCGGCCAATGCCCTTAACACCCGATACGAAGGCATGGCTTTGTCCGATTCAATCTGACTGACCATGCTCACTGTCACGATGCCTTCCGCCAACGATTGTTGGGTCAGCCCCCGGGCCCGCCTCGCTTCGCGGATCTTCCACCCTAAGGAACCAGTGGGATTCTCTGTTCGTGTTCGGTCCGGCTGTGGCCGGCCTCCTGTCCGGTTCCCGCTCACTGACACCCCTCCCACCCCATTGCATTGTCCACATTTGTAGAACCGTGGCACACACAACTATACCATAGCCTGCCAAGTTGGACTAGATCAATTTCCTTTAACTTACGAATGATTTTGATTAAAGCTCCGGGACTCGGGGCTCACTTCTCCGGGAATAGCCCGGTTCATCCCTTCCCGCACAGCCTGCTCCCATCCCGGCACAGCGAACCGGTAACTGCCCATCACCAGGCTGGGTTGCGCTAACCCCAACCAAGCGAGGGGCGCCAGCCACCCTGGAACGATTGCCTCCGCCCGTCGACGGCGCAAAACGCGGTCCACCGCCCGGCTGACATCCTCCGGGCGCAAAAGCGGCATCCACCGGGGAACCCGGTACAAAGGGGTGTGGAGCTTTCCCTTCACCATCGCCGTATCCACCGGCCCGGGAGAGACGAGCCCCACGTGAAATCCTTGCGGAGCCAGCTCTTGGCGCAGAGAGGCGGCAAACCCCCGAAGGGCCATTTTGCTGCTGCAATAGGCCGCGAAAAAGGGTAAGGGAAAATGAGTGGACAAGGAAGATAACAGGACAATGGACCTCATCCCCCCTCGCCCGAGAATCGGTACTAAGCCCTGAACGGCCCGAACGGCCCCCCAGAAATTCACATTCATCGTCTGTTCGAACTCTTCCGTCAACATCCCGGATACCGGAGCCAAGGGCAGAATCCCCGCCGAATAAATGAGGGCATCCAATCGCCCGAGGCTTTGTTCAACAGCCTCGGCCATGGCCGAAGCCGCTTCGGTGGAGGTCACGTCGACAGAAAAAACGTGTACCTTTCCCGGCAACGTTTCGGCCGCCCTCAGCAAACCATCCCGGTCCCGGGCAAAGAGAATGAGCTCGGCACCCTCCCCAGATAACCGAGTTGCAACGGCCTGGCCGATCCCCCGGGAGGCGCCAACGATCGCCACACATCGGCCGTCATAGAATCCCACTTTGATCCCCCTTCCGCGTGTTCGTCATGCCGGTGAGAAACACATCGGCAAATCGCTTCATACATACCTCGTCTTCACATAAGGGGACGCCATCGGAGACTGGCCGACCACATATGATACACGAAGAAGATCCCCCGCCCCATTCAACGAGGTGGGGCGGGTCTTCGGGGGGACGCATATCGGGTGTCATCGGCTGTCACCCCGTCTCAAACCATCGGGACATGACGGAGAATTTTCCCGTCGATCCGCGCAAAAATGTCGTCCAAATCCGTGCCCGTAATCGTCAAGCCGTGATTCTTGAGGCCAATCACCGCCCGTTCGGGCCGCGGCGCCTCCCGGACGAGTCCCGCCACTTCCCTGGCCAACTGAATCGTCCCGCAGGGGTAATTCACCTGGGTGGCCTTCACGCCGTCCATCCACGCGTGGACGTGGACAATGGCACCAACCTGGGGATGGTCGCGGTAGATCATCCAATGCTCAATGGCGTCCACAGACACCCGGCGGGGCTGAATGTGGGGAGGAACGGACAGGACCATCTCGTTGCGAGTCTCATCGTAATCTTTCACCAACAGCACGTGCTCGCCCACGGTGGTCATCGCTCCTTTATTAATGCCGCTGGCACTCATCCAGAAACCGCCGCTCGGGCAACGGGCGCTGAGATTACCGTAGCTGAGCCCCCCGATACCGAACAAATGGTGGATATGGCGCATGTCCCGGGGCGATAACAATTGCTCCATTGGAAAAGGCGCAGGCAACAAGTCCCATTCATCCAGCCGCCGGCCCGCTTCGCACAACCGCTTGGATACGGCATCTCCTTCCCACAGGAACTCGGGAAGATCCGGTTCAAATCGATTGTTGATCACCAACCGCGACGTGGCGAGGGGCCACAGCCGATCCACCACCTTCGCAATCCACCGATCAAACCCGCCGTCCTCTTCCACCACGTAAGAGCCTTGCTCCAGCGTCACGAAGGCCGCCCGGCAAGCCGAGGGATCCCGATCCGTCATGAGCAGGAGATTCCCCAGGGATCGAATGAGCATCGGATAACCGAAATGAAGGAGATTGTCCGGCCACTGGTCGAGAAAGACCACCGACACCACGTACACACTTTGCGAACGCCGCCGATAGGGGATTATCCGGCCGGGCTCCAACACGTGAAAGACCACCGTAGATTCCCGAATCTCTGCCTGATCCGCCTGCACCATCCCTCTCCGGCGCATCTCCGCCTGCAGCGCATCGAGAAAACGGTCTTCCGCCGTATCCCAATCCCCTACGATTGCAAACCCCATCGCAAATCCCTCCCCGCGGCCATTTCGGCAAATCTTTGGAAAAAGTATGCCCTTCCCTTCAACTCCTCATGCCGACCATCGAACGAGCCATCGCACATTTTCCCGGCCCTAGGTAAGGCGTCCACAATTCTTGGCGCAGGGCTGCATCTTTATAGCACCAGATAAGGAGGTGAACAACGTATGTACTGGGGTGTGTTCGGTCCCGCGACCCGCTGGGCCGTCGTGTTCCTGATCATCTTTGTGTTGTTCTTCCTCATCGCACCCGGCGACGGGTTGGGCGGTTACGGAGTCGGCGGTGGTGCAGCAGCCAGCGCGGCGGCTTTCTAAGACGGCAAGGGTACGCGAGGGGAGGGGACACCCTCCCTTCACGGCCATTCCGCCACTCCTTCAACCGCCCGATCCACGTCTTCTTCGCTATTGAAAAATCCTAAAGAGGCTCGCACCCACGGAGTTCTGGGAATGATCCGCATCAGAATGCCTCGGGATCGCAGTCTTTCCAGCACCTCTTCAGGCTTCCGCCCCTGCACTTCAAAACTCACCAGTCCCGCATGATTGTCCGGTGTGACCACCTGAACGCCGGGAACTTCGCCGAGCAACGACCGAAACCTCGCCGCCAATCGATGGGTTCGGCGGTAAATCCCCGTCCACCCCACGTCTTCACCGAATCGCAGACTCTCCAGCATTCCAGCAAAGAGTGGCGCCGAGAACGATGCCACTTCGAATTTTCGCGCGTCTTGATGAAGGACCACCTCGGGCCAAGGTCCCATCTGTTTGAGCCCGGCCCACCCCACCAAAGTAGGCTGGACTTGTTCCAACCGGTCTTCGGCAATATACAGGGCGCCGCACCCCTCGGGGCCGCACAGCCATTTTTGTCCCGGCATGGCGTAAAAATCCACGCCCGTTTGTTTGAGATTCAAGGGGAGAGCACCGACGCCCTGGGCGCCATCCACCAGTGTCCACAACCCCCGCTCCCTTGCCCAGGAAGCCACGCGCTCCATTGGCAACACAGCCCCGGTTTGGTAGGAAACATGGGAGAAAGCGATCATTCGAGTCCTCGAAGTCACCGCCTGCTCCAACGCCGCAATCATGTTTTTCTCCCCGACCCCGAGGTCGATGAACCGGATCTGGACCCCTTTGCGAGAAGCGAGGAGATAAAGGGGCATGATGACGCCGGAGTGCTCGAGGTTTGTAGTGATCACTTCGTCGCCCGCCTGCCAATCGAGCCCCGCCAAGGCCAGCCCGATCCCCTCTGTGGTGTTCTGGGTCAAGGCAATGGAAGCGGTCGTTGCTCCTGTCAATTCTGCCCAGGCCCGACGAAGGGTTTCTTTCAACTCGGAGACACGCTGGTGGAGCTCTGGATCGATCCGACCCCGATCCACCTCCGCCGCCGTCTGTTTCTCCACGGCGCGCATTGCCCGCTCCGGGAGGGGACCGGTGGTCCCCGTATTCATATAAATCCACCGCATTGCCGCCGGCATCTCCTGGCGGATCTGGTCCAGCGACATTCGCAGTTCTTCGGTCACCACACATCCTCCTGTCCATCTGGCCCCGTCGGGGCGATTTTTTCGTCTGCCCGAGATTCCGGGAAACACTGTGCCCACCGGGTCGCCCCGAGGGCTTCGGGCGGCGCTACTTGTAAAAAACCGGCTCATCTGTGGGTTCAAGGTATGAACCGTAGGTCCAGATCAATTCGTGCTGGATATTGATCAAGTATTCCCCGTCGCCGAGAACCTGCTCCACAATCCCCACCCGATACCGATGACGCCGCACATGCCCGAGGTATTTCACTTTTTGTCCGACTTGGAACTCCCCTCCCGTCGTTCCAGACACAAGATCCAGCGCCCCGGGAAACTCTCTGCCCAGATCGTCTGACACGTGGAGAGTCGCCGGACGGCGATGGTGCCGTCCACCGGCCCTTGGCCCTTCTCCGGGAAGGCGCCCCCGCCCGTGCCCCGGAGGACGCCGGCGGCGGGATCCCCGGCGCCCGGCGGAAGAACCCGGACTTGGCTTATCATGAGACATCCATCCTCCACCCGCGGGTTTATTCGACCGCCTTCCGTCACCGCGCTCCATCGGCTCCGTCCGGCCCCCTATCCTCGCCATTTTTCAACACGCGACCCCGATGCCGAAGCACCATCCTGGCAAAAACGCCATCATCCACCGGCCCGAGATTCGCGCGGTACAGATCGAGGGAAATGTGGCAACCATCCCGGTCTTCTTCGGTCTCAAAACGGGCCGCGCCCACCGATCCATCCATAAGCGTGTACGTCAAATAAAAGGAACTCACCGTCTCGGAGGAGCACACCTCCTTATCTCTCTGTCTCTTTTCCATGCTACAATGATACCAGTTCAGCGCAAAAAGAACACCTGTGAGGAGGCCGCTGCATGTACACCCCGTACAGTCCCGGGCGACTATCCCGGTTCACCCAGCAAAAAAATGCCGCCGCGCGGCGAAAACGCATGCGCCGCCGCCGGTTGACCCTCGCGGTTCTCGTCTTGGTTCTCGGGTGGACAGGATGGGAGTTGGGGCGGGCCATCGCCACCTGGGCTAGGGGAACTGACGCATCGGCCCACCTTGCCCCGCCGGATTATACAGCACTGAAACAAGCCATCAACGGATACATAACGTCTCAGCCCGGAACTTATGGCGTCGTCGTAGTGGACCTAGACTCGGGCGCGAAGCTCGACATCGACGGAAATCGCGTTTTTTTCGCGGCCAGCACCTTTAAGCTTCCTATGAATCTCTATCTTTACACGTTGATCGCCCAAGGTAAAGTCGATCCCAACACCAAACTCATCTACGAGGCGTCCGATTACGAAGATGGCACAGGATGGATTGCCTCCACCCCCGTGGGAACGGAGTACACGATCCGAGAACTGTCCCAAGCCTCGATCGTGGCGAGTGACAACGTGGCCACGAATATTCTCCTGGACGACCTGGGGGTCGACAACGTAAAGGCCTTTATGCGCCAATTGGGCGGCAAAGAGGTGGTGGATGGCGACAACGTGACTACTCCTGACGACATGGCCCTGTATGCGGTGAAATTATTTGAATTCGTCAAGAAAAATCCCACTGTGGCGGCGCCCCTGATCGACGACCTGGAACACACGGATTTTAACGATCGAATCCCGGCCAAACTGCCGAAGGGAGTCCCGGTGGCACACAAGATCGGCAACTGGACCGATCAATGGCACGACGTGGGGATCGTCTTCCTGTCCGGGCGCCCGTACGTGATCAGCCTATTCAGCCGGGACATCGACCAGGACACCGCCGCCCAGGTTCTTTCCACCGTGTCGAGAATGGTGTACGATTACCAAGCCACCCTCCCCAAGTCATCCTAATTTCCCGGAAGGCGCCTCGGCAGCCTCGTCCAGCGCCTTCAAAATGGGCTCCCGGTGCTCCCGGCACCGCTCCCTCCATTCGGGTGGAACCAACACATACAAACGCCACAGGTCCCGATATTTTTGTTCCAAGAGGCGCACCTCCAATTCGGTGGTCACCCCCGCCTCGCCCAAGGGTTTCACCCCGTCTGCCGTCAGACACCGGGCATCGACCTCTTTCATAAAGGTCTCCGCCTGGCAGTAAAGAATCACCTCGTCTTCCCCACATCCCAAGCGCCGGGCTATCCACCGTTCCAGTCTTCGGCGGGTGGCCGGTTCCCGGAGACCCTGGACCCACCGAATCCTCTGTTCCGGGGAGAGATCGCCAGGATACACTTCTACTCCGCGTTTAAAAAGGCCCCGGCGCGCCAAGCGATCCAACATGCGGCCGATCCGGCCGTCCTTCTCGCCCATGCGCCGAAGAGCTTCCAATAGTTCCGCATCCCCCCAGCCCAAAAGCTGCTCCTCGGTGATCCCTTCTCCTTCCGCCCCCCATTCCACCATCCGGGCCACCATCGCCGACGAAGCAATTTTCGCATGATGATAATACAACCGTTCTGTCAGTACATACCGCATATGAAGCATATGGAAAAATTCAGACCGCACGTCCGCCCGTTCCCGGCCCCCTTTGACGAGGTTCAGGGCCAACCTTCCCTCCGCGATGATAAAATTGGACACGATCCGATCGTCGTAATCCATTCGAAGGCCGGCAAATCGCGCGTCCCGGCGCACGTAATCGAACAGATCCGCGTCCACCGTCCCGGATACGATCTCTCTCGCCCATGGCCATTCAAAAGGTTCCCGGGGATCCAGGAGCCTGTGGACAAAAGACAGCACCCCCATCCGGTCCAAGAGTTCGCCGATCTCTTCGGAGAACACGTGACGAAGCCGGGCACCGGTGTCGTGGCGAGGAAACAGGCGCCACTCATCCTCCAGGGTGTGACCAAAGGGGACGTGGGTCACGTCATGAAGCAAAGCCGCCAAAGCCACCCCTTCCAGTTGTCCCGCATCCGCTTGGGTGAGTTCGGACGAACCGGCCGCCCACAGGTGGTTCATGATCTGTTTCGCCACCCAATAAGTGCCAAGGGAATGCTCGAACCGGGTGTGGTGACACCCGGGGTACACGAGGTAGGCCGTTCCCAGTTGCCGAATCCCCCGCAATCGTTGAAAAGCCCGGGTATCGATCACCCGGGTGGCCCAAGAACTGAGATGAATATCGCCGTGGATCGGGTCGCGGATCATCATGGGGCTCACCTCTCCTCCATTGTACCGAGCCGGGGGATGACCGTCCACGTTTGGGACCCCAAGAGCCTCACCCCTCAGCCAATCAAAGGTCCCGGCGCACACGAGCGACCGGGGCTTTGCTAAGCGAAGGCGGCATTCACATCGTAGAATCGCATCAACAGATCGATCACCGTGGTTTTACCCGCTCCGGTGGGGCCGACGATCAGCCACGGTACGCCCGGGTACGTTTTCGTCTTATCGCAAACATTTGTTTGCAATTCTTTCCCCTACCCGTTATAATAAAGAGCACCACATCAAGAGAGGGGGCTGCGGGAACCCCGTACGGGAGACCCGCACAAAGGGTGAAGAAACGCTGGGTGATCCATGCTGTGTTTGTGGGGTTAATTGCGGCTGAAGCAAAAGAGGATCGTCGGCCGGTGCTGGTTGTGCAAGATGGTCAGATCCTTGATTACAACACATCGGCGAAGGAGCTAGGAATCACTCCTTTCAAGACTTTAATAGAAGCTCTTCGGCTGGCACCGGACGCCCTCGTAGTGGATTTCCACCCGCGCCACCACCGGAAGTGGATTGATACCATGCAGGACATCCTCCGCGGATGGACTCCGTGGTTAAAGATCGTTTCAGATCAGGAATGGTATGCCGCCTTTTATTCAGAGCATCCCCGGGAACAATGGCGGGAGTTATTTGCCCGCCTGAAGGACCGACTTCCCGATCGAGGGTGGAGGGGATATAGCGGCCTCGCCGGCCGTCCGTCGACAGCCGAAGCCATTTCCCTGCGCATCGTCGAAGAAGGCCTGAGGGCGTTCTCCCCGCCCTCTCGCATGGCAGTGCTGCCGGTGTCCGGCGCTTGGGTCGAAGATGACGCCGAGTTTGTCCGCCACCTTCCCCTTCGGTTCTTTCGGCACATTCCACCTCAGATAAAGGAGGAGATGGAACGACTCGGCGTACACACCGGAGAGCAGTTGACGAAGATCCCCCCCGTTTTGCTACAAAGGAGGTTTGGCCCTGAAGCTCTTACTTGGCAGCACTTTGCTGCCGGAGAGCTCGGGGATTCTTTTGTTCCCCGAGACCCCGGTAAAACCTTGTCACAAACCTGGGTAGCCCCAGCTGGGGAGGCGGTCCCGACTGAGTCGACCGAGCTTTTATTAGATCTGCTGTGTGATGCATTAGTAAAGCGACTTGAACGAGAACAAGTCGGAATCCAAGGAATCGCCATCCAGTGGACCGACGATGAAGGAAACCGGGTCTGGGAACAGCATTTGTTCCCCGAAGTTCTCGCTCATCCCGAAGGAATTCGGAGATCCGCTCGGGTATTAAACATTCGCCTTCGAAGCCGGCACCCCGAGATAACCCGAATTTCCGGGGTTCAACTCACCGCCACACACCTTCATCCCTTTCGCGGGGAACAGGTAAGCTGGCTTTTACGAGGGAACGAGTTCTACCCTCCCCTCGAATTCCGGCAACAAACATGGCGATTTTTGATCGACGAGTTAGGGCAAAAGTACCCCCGCGCTCCGATTCGTTTCGGACTTTCCGTTCCCTGGCGAAATCAACGACAAGCTTGGTGGGATCCTTGGCAAAACAGCTCACAGGCGTGTGGGAGTCCGCCAAATCCAATGAAGGGCTCCCAGTTGTCCTCTTGAGCCGGCTGATCGACCGCCCCGTTGCAGTCCGGGTGAAAAAAGGCCTGCCCGATTCTTTCTCGTTCCGCGGACAGAGCCACCAGATCCTCGAAATTATCGATCAGTGGGAAGAAAGCGGAGCTTGGTGGAAAGGAGAGCCTTCCTATCGAATCTACCGCGTTCAGACGGCGGATCTTGGGGTCTTCGACCTCAAACGATACAAAGAGGAGTGGCGGTTGTACCGAATCTGGGACTGAAAGAAGGAATCACCCATGGTCCATCTTCATGCCCATTCTTACTTCTCTTTTCTCGACGGCGCCTCTGCTCCGGAGGAATTGGTAGATATCGCCTCCCAGCTGGGCATTTCGGCGATGGCCCTCACCGATCGCGATACTGTAGCGGGACTTGTTCCTTTTCACCGGGCAGCTGAACGAGTGGGCATTCGACCGATTTCCGGGGCAGAGGTCACGATGGAGGACGGTACCATTCTAACGGTCCTCGCTGAGAACGCGAAAGGATACGCCGAACTTTGCACCCTTTTGACGAAAGCCCACCTTTCCCACCCCCGCGGAGAACCGCGGACCTTGTACCAAGATCTGGTGGAACACCGGGAAGGGCTGATCGTCCTTTCCGGTGACCGAAGGGGGCGAATCCCCTCTCTGCTCCTGCAGAAACAAAACCAGAAAGCGAGGGAGATGGCCGAATGGCTTCGAGACGGGCTCGGAAAAGATCGCTTTTTTCTTGAAATCCAAGACTCCTTCACCCCCGGCAGCCAATATTTTACAGAACGGCTGTGTGAACTGGCCGATACTCTCGACATCGGCGTCACCGCCACTCACGATATTCATTACGCAAGCCCGGATCAATTTCCGATTTATGATGTGCTCACCTGTATCCGAAACCAAACGGACTTGGAGTCTCCCCACCCCGAGCGCCCGTTGAACGGCAAGGCGTATCTGTTATCGCCCGAGGAGATGAACCTGCGATTTCAGCGACGTCCCGACGCTCTTCACCGGGCGAAGGAGATTGCAGAACGATGCCAGGTATCCCTGGACCTTTCCTTCCCCCGCCACCCGGCCTTTCCCCACGGTCCCGGAGATACCCCCATGGCGATCCTGAGGCGCCTCACCGAAGAAGGTGCGATTCGTCGTTACGGGTCCCTCACACCGGAGATCCGCAGGCGGTTAGAACATGAGCTTGCCATTATCGAAACCTTGGGGTATGCCGATTATTTTTTGGTGGTTTGGGATGTGGTCCAGTTCGCCCGCAAGAAAGGGATTCGTTATGCCGGAAGAGGGTCTGCCGCCGATTCGGCGGTGGCCTATTGCCTCGGCATCACCGATGTGGACGCCGCGGGGAGAGGATTATTGTTCGAGCGATTTATCAGTTTAGAGCGCGGGGAAAAACCGGATATCGATGTCGATTTCGACGCCCGGCGCCGGGATGAAGTGGCTGCTTATGTGTATAACCGGTACGGCGAAGATCACGTGGCCGCCGTGTGTACCTACCAGACGTTCCAAATCCGTTCCGCCATTCGGGAAGTGGGCCGGGTGATGGGATTTCCCCCGCCCCTGCTCGATCGCCTAGCCAAGCGAATTCCGCACATGGTGCGGGCTGGGGAATTGGGAGCGGCGCTGGAACGGTTCCCAGAATTGCGAGACGCGGGAATCGAACACAAACAAGTTTGGCAGCTATTCCACCTGGTGTCCGCCCTCGTCGATATCCCCAGACATATCGGCACCCATTTAGGTGGACTGGTGATCTCCCGGGACCCCTTGACCACCGTCACCTCTTTGCAACGGTCGGCCAAAGGGGTCATCATCACTCCCTTCGACAAGCGAGCGGTGGAAGACGTGGGTTTGATGAAACTGGACCTTCTTTCTCTGCGAACTCTATCCGCAGTGGAGGATACCGTCCAGCTTCTCCACCGCGACGGAAAACCGATCGATCCGGAAGATATCCCTCTGGACGATCCGGACACGTTCGCCGCCATTGGAGAAGGGCGGACCATCGGCGTATTTCAATTGGAGAGCCCCGCCCAGCGCGCCCTGCAGGTTCGTCTCAAACCCGATCACCTCGAAGATTTGGTCGCCAGTGTAGCGCTTATCCGCCCGGGTCCGATCAAAGGCAATATGGTAGAACCCTTTTTGGAACGGCGAAGGGGGAATGCGGAATTCCATTATATTCATCCCGCCTTAAAACCCATTCTGGACAAGACGTACGGGGTCATCCTTTTTCAGGAACAAGTGATCGAAATCGTCACAGCGGTGGCTGGATTTACTCCTGGTGAAGCAGACCGCCTCCGCCGGGTGATGAGCCACCACCGCTCCCTCCGGGAAA
This sequence comes from Kyrpidia spormannii, assembly GCF_002804065.1. Classification (NCBI taxonomy): domain Bacteria; kingdom Bacillati; phylum Bacillota; class Bacilli; order Caryophanales; family Alicyclobacillaceae; genus Kyrpidia; species Kyrpidia spormannii. The sequence continues at coordinate 2,206,698 of NZ_CP024955.1, forward strand.
TGGAGGAAATTGGGAAAATTTTTCTAGAAAAGTCCATGGCCAGGGGGGTCTCCCGAGAGACGGCGGAGCAGATCTACAACTACATCAAGGGATACGCCTCATACGGTTTTTGCGAAGCTCACGCCGCCGCCTTCGCGGCCACCGCCTACCGTACGGCCTATCTGGCTAGACATTATCCGGCGGCCTATTATGCCGGGCTGTTGAATCAGTTCCCGATGGGATATTACCCCATCCACGTCCTATGTTCGGAAGCCCGTCGAAGGGGGGTGGAGATCCTCCCCCCCGATGTCAATAACAGTGAAACGGGGTGCCGTTTAGAGAAGGGAAACATCAGACTGGGACTGAACCTCATCAAAGGCCTTCCGAGGGAGGAAGTGGCGCGAATCGTCGAGGATCGGGAACGCCAGGGTCCCTTCGCCTCTCCGGAGGAGTTTTGCCTTCGAATCCATCCATCCCGAACTTTGCTTGAAAATCTGATTCTGACCGGAGCCTTTGACCGCCTTTATCCGAATCGCCGTCAACTCCTTTGGTACCTAGAAGATCTTTTGCAACATCCGGGAGTTGATATCCATTGGACACAAATCCTTCCGCCCCCCGGAGACAGCGGAGATTTCACATTGAAAGAACGTCTCTTTCACGAATACCGATTGATTCAGGTGGGATTGTCCGGCCACCTCATGGAACTATTCCGGCCGACCCTGCGAATGCGGCGATTTTTGCCCGTGGTCGATTTGGAATCCTTTGAAGGGAAAGAGGTGTGGACGGCGGGCATCTTGGTCCGCCCCCACCGTCCGCCAACCCCATCGGGAAAAACAGTGGTATTCTTTAGCTTGGAGGATGAAACCGGCATGGTGGACGCTGTGATGTTTGAGAAAGAATATCGGCGTTCAGGAGGAGACTTATTTCGCCCTGACGCCATCGCCCTTGGGGTTCACGGGACGGTGGAACGCCGCCGGGGTCATCTGCAACTCGTGGTCGACCGGGTGCGAGCTTTAATTTGAACCTCTTTTCTTGACCCTCCGGCACGAAGACAAAAAGGCGGGGAGAATCCCCGCCCACGACTTTCCGATCCGGTTTTTGTTTCACTCTATCCATCTGTCTTCAGTAAGCCGCCGCGCTGGCTGCGGCACCCGCCGCCGGACCGTAGCCGCCCCACGGGACGAGGAGGAAGAACAGCACAAAGATCACCAGAAACACCACAGCCCACCGAGTATAGTATCCAAACACTCCGAACATCTTGGCTCACCCCCCTCCGCACTGTCAGGAAATGCAGAATGGTGCTCCGGTGTTTGGACACCTGCCGTCACCGAAACAATTCAGGCACTCACCTGCAACCAAGCCTCACCGCACCTGGCCCTCGGCCCGGAACCTTTCATTCGTCCCCGTTCATACAGCAGCGGATCGTGTCGATCTTGTTGGTATAGCGGGCGCCACAGATTCGACAGGTCAATTCGTCCTCCAGTTCCCGTTCATCCCGAAAAATGATCACCGTACCGGGTTCAGCATCTACCGCAATCTCCCCGTTATCCGTTTTTCTCAACCGGTAAAGGGTATCCCCGTACACGAATTGAACCTTCATCATCTCTTCATCCGTTTTTCCAAGTCCCCGGTTTCGCTCGATCCATTTGTGCACCAGCTGAAATCCTGTGGTCATGTACCCCTGCCCCTTTCCCGTGGCCTTTTTGCAATTGTACTATAACAGGTCGAGAGTAGACAATACTGTTTCACGCACAATCTCGACCAAACATCGAAGGGCAGGGCGTGCCCGATCGGAACCGCCTTCCCTTCTCTCTTTGAACACGGTACAATAAATTCATCCGCCCGAGCCTCTCATCTTCGATTGATAACAAAGGCAGGTGTGAAACGTGGCCAACATGCCAGAGGGTTCCCTGCTGTGGGAAGGGTCCGAAGTCTTCAAACACAATACGAATTTATATCGTTATATGCAATGGTTGAAAGAAACACGAGGTTTGACTTTTAGTTCTTATGAGGAACTTTGGAGGTGGTCAGTGTCCGACTTGGACGCTTTCTGGACTTCGATTTGGGACTTTTTTGATATCAAGGCCTCTAAGCCCTATACCCGGGTTTTGGCATCCCGTTCCATGCCCGGCGCCCAGTGGTTCCCTGGCGCCGAACTCAACTACGCTGAACATGCTTTGCGCCACGACTCGAACGAACAACCGGCCATCCTCTTTCAATCCGAAGTCCGGCCTTTTGAGTCGGTCTCCTGGAAACAGTTGAAGGAACACGTGGCTTCGGTGGCTGCCGCCTTGCGGAATATGGGCGTACAACACGGGGATCGGGTGGTCGCCTATCTACCCAATATGCCCGAGGCCGTGATTGCCATGCTCGCCTCGGCCAGTATCGGGGCGGTTTGGTCGAGTTGTTCGCCAGATTTCGGAAGTGTCAGCGTGATCGATCGATTCCGGCAGATTGAACCGAAGGTGCTGTTTGCCATCGATGGATACCGCTACAGCGGCAAGGCTTTCGACCGCCGACCCGTGATCCAGGAGTTGCAGCAGGCACTGCCCACTTTGTCGCACACCGTCCTGGTTCCCTATCTAAACCCGGAAAGCGGCGTCGAGGGACTTGCCAACGCCCTTCTCTGGCAAGACATTCTGGGACAAAACAGCACGCTCCAGTTTGAGCAAGTCCCCTTTGATCATCCGCTATGGGTCTTGTACTCCTCCGGCACCACCGGCCTGCCGAAAGCGATCGTCCAAGGGCATGGCGGCATTCTGCTCGAACATCTGAAATCGATCGGTTTACACCTCAACCTCACTCCGGACGATCGGTTTTTCTGGTTCACCACCACCGGCTGGATGATGTGGAATGTCGTGGTGAGCGGCCTCCTGGCGGGATCCACCATCCTGCTGTACGACGGCAGTCCCGGATATCCAGACCTCAACGTCCTATGGGAGTTCGCCGAGAAGACTGGAATGACCGTTTTTGGAACCAGCGCTGGATACCTGACTTCCTGCATGAAAGCGGGAATCGAGCCAGGCCGGGACTACGATTTGTCACGCCTCGTAAGCATGGGTTCCACGGGTTCGCCGCTTCCGCCCGAAGGTTTTGAGTGGGTCTATCAGCATGTCAAAAAAGATCTGTGGCTCGCCTCGACCAGTGGAGGTACGGACGTCTGTTCTTCCTTTGTCACAGGTTGTCCGATTCTTCCGGTCTACTCCGGGGAGATTCAATGCCGCAGCCTGGGCGTAAAGGTCGAAGCCTTCGACCCCGACGGCCGGCCGGTGATCGATGAGGTCGGCGAATTGGTCATCACGGAACCGATGCCTTCTATGCCCCTCTATTTCTGGAATGATCCGGACAACGCCCGGTACCGGGACAGCTATTTCGATATGTACCCCGGTGTATGGCGCCACGGAGACTGGATTAAGATCACTCCCCGGGGCACGGCGATCATCTACGGCCGATCCGACTCCACCATCAACCGCCTGGGCGTTCGGATGGGCACGAGTGAAATCTATCGGACAGTCGAAAGCTTACCTGAGGTCATGGACAGTTTGGTCATCGATCTCGAAGGAATGGAAGGATCTTCCTTTATGCCGTTGTTTGTCGTCCTTCAAGAGGGGATCGAGTTGGACGACGGGCTTAAGAAGAAGATTCGAGACCAAATCCGAAAGAATCTCTCGCCCCGCCACGTTCCGGATGAGATTTATCAAATTCGGGAAGTGCCCAGGACTTTAAACGGAAAGAAACTGGAGGTCCCGATCAAGAAAATCCTGCTGGGCACGCCGGTTCACAAGGCGGTCAACCTGGATTCTACCGCCAATCCCGATGCGGTAAACTTTTTCGTTCAACTGGCCGAGCAACTCAAGGCCAAACAGAACTCTTGAGCGCCCTTAACCTGTATACCCAGCATTCGGGCGGGGCGCTGAAATGTCCCCGCCCGCATTCCGGGAGACGGAAACCCTGGTCATCCTCCACCGGCACAACGAAGGTCAGGCGTGCTTTTTCCGAAACTCCACCATATAATCCCGCAATGCGGCGCAGTGCTCTACGGGTACCGCATTGTACAAAGAAGCTCGGCATCCACCCACCGACCGGTGACCATTTAGCCCGACAAAACCCTCCGCCTTTGCACCGTCCAGGAATTCCTTCTCGAGTTCCGGCGTGGGCAATCGGAAGGTGACATTCATCAGCGACCGGCTCGTCGGTTCGGCATGGCCCAGGTAGAAATCGGGATTGTCATCGATCACTTTGTAAATCAGCCCCGCCTTTTCGCGGTTTCGGCGCTCCACTGCCTCCACCCCGCCTTGTCCTTTGACCCACTTCAACACCAGGCCCATCATGTAAATCCCGAAGGTCGGCGGAGTATTGTACAGCGAATTGTTTTTTGCGTGGGTCCGGTACTGGAGCATCGTCGGCAGATCTTCCGGCGCTCTCTCCACCATGTCTTTCCGCACAATCACCAGGGTCACCCCGGAGGGGCCCAGGTTTTTCTGGGCTCCGGCGTAAATCAGCGCAAACTGGCGAACATCGATCTTTCTGGATAGGATATCGCTGGACATATCGGCCACGAGAGGCACCGGATCGGTGTCCGGAAAACTGGCCCACTCGGTCCCGTAGATCGTGTTGTTAGACGTCACATGCAGATAGGCGCTGTCCCTGCCGAAGGAAATCTCCTCCGCCCCCGGGATGCGCCGATAATGACCGTCTTTGGTGCTGGCCGCCACAAAAGTCTCTCCGAGTCGCTGAGCCTCTTTCAATGCCTTTTCGGACCAGCTGCCGGTCAAGACGTAGCCCGCCGCTTTGCCCTTCGGGAGAAAGTTCATCGGAACCATGGCAAACTGCAAACTGGCTCCGCCCTGGAGGAACAACACGTCGTACCCCTCCGGCACCCCAAGCAGCTCCCGAACGAGGGCGGCCGTTTCGTTGTGGATCGCCTCGTAGGTTTTGCTGCGGTGGCTCATCTCCATGACGGACATCCCCGTGCCCCCGAAGTCGACGAACTCCTCCCGGGCCTGCTCCAAAACCTCCAACGGAAGGGCGGCCGGCCCGGCATTAAAGTTTAACGCGCGTTTCCCCTGAGACATGATCGTCTGCTCCTTTCCACTGGCCCGCTTGTCTTTCACTATACCACTTCCCCGCACTTCCAGAACGCTTTTTCGGCCGATTTCCCGTGTCAAAATGTTTACGCTCCCCTCGCCTTCATGGTATGATGAATATAAATAGAACAGTGTTCCGTATTACAGAACACCGCGTAGTAAAAACTGTATCACGGAACAGTTCTGACACATTATTTAACTGATTGGGGAGTCCCCGGGATCCACAAAAGGGGATTCGAAGGGAGGAGAAAGGATGGCTGAGTGGCCGCAAGGGGTCGAAGTGATCGGTGAAGTGACACCGGAATACGGGGAGATTTTAACCCCAGAAGCCTTGGCGTTCGTGGCAGATCTGCACCGCCGATTTGACGAAAGGCGCCGGGCATTGCTCGCCGACCGGGCAGAGCGCCAGAAGCGCCTCGACGCCGGGTGGCGCCCGGATTTTCCTGCAGAGACGGCGGAGATCCGGGCCGGGGATTGGACGGTGGGGTCGATTCCCGCCGATCTTCAGGACCGGCGGGTGGAGATCACCGGCCCGGCCGGGGACCGGAAGATGGTCATCAACGCCCTCAACTCCGGCGCCAAGGTGTTCATGGCAGATTTTGAGGACGCTAACTCTCCCACCTGGGCCAATACCGTGGGCGGACAGGTCAACCTTCGAGACGCCGTCAACCGCACCATCACGTATACCAGCCCCGAAGGGAAACACTATGCCCTTAAAGACCAGGTCGCCGTTCTCATGGTCCGGCCTCGGGGATGGCATTTGGAAGAGAAACACGTCCGGGTGGACGGCCGCCCGGTCTCCGGCGCCTTGTTTGACTTTGCCCTCTACCTGTTCCACAACGCGAAAAACCTGATCGCCCGGGGCACGGGGCCGTATTACTATCTGCCGAAGATGGAAAGTCGGCACGAAGCCCGGCTGTGGAACGATGTATTCACCTTTGCTGAAGACAGGATGCACTTTCCCGTCGGGACGATCAAAGCGACAGTGCTCTTGGAGACGATCATGGCGACCTTTGAAATGGACGAGATGCTGTACGAGCTCCGGGATCACATCGTCGGCATGAATTGCGGGCGTTGGGATTACATTTTCAGTTACATCAAGCGCTTCCGGAATCAACCCGACGTGATTTTTCCCGATCGCAATCTCGTGACGATGACAGTGCCCTTTATGCGTGCCTATACTCTCTACACGATCAAAACCTGCCATCGGCGCGGAGCTTTTGCCATCGGCGGCATGGCGGCCCAGATCCCGGTGAAAAATGACCCGGCCGCGAATGAAGAGGCTTTTGCGAAAGTCCGGGCGGACAAGGAACGGGAAGCCCAGGATGGCCACGACGGCACTTGGGTGGCTCACCCCGGTCTCGTTCCCGTTGCAATGGAAGTGTTTGACCGTCTGATGCCGGGCCCGAATCAACTGAGCCGGAAACGGGAAGATGTTCACGTGACGGCGGACGACCTGCTGGCGATCCCCGAAGGGCCGATCACCGAACAGGGGCTTCGCAACAACGTAAGCGTAGGAGTCCAGTACATCGAAGCGTGGCTTCGGGGTAACGGCGCCGTTCCGATTTTCCACCTCATGGAGGATGCGGCCACGGCGGAAATCGCCCGGGCCCAGGTATGGCAGTGGATTCACCATCCGAAGGGGATTCTGTCGGATGGCCGCAAGGTGGACGCCGCGTTGTTCCGGCAGATTCTGACCGAGGAATTGCAGAAAATCAAAGAGAACCTGGGGGAGGAGCGATTCGCCCGCGGCAAGTTCGACCAGGCCGCGGCACTGTTCACAGATATGTCCCTTCGGGACGACTTTGAGGAATTCCTCACCCTTCCCGGTTACGCGTACCTGGATTGATCGGCCACTCACCCAGTGAACTTCGTGCCCGCGGGGATTTCACCTGCGGGCATGTTTTTGTGCGCCGTTTTTTTGCGCTCACCTCTTGGCAGATCGCTCACCTGTGTTATAATAGATGCGTAAATTGTTCCTGTGTTATACTTCAGATGCCGCCGGGCGCCCCGTGTTAGGGCCTTGGCTGGGGAGAACCATCGGGGGTGAGGCCCGGCCACAGGAGGAGGACTGTGCCCCTCCTGTACTATAACAGTTATTTCCTTTGATGTGTGTATCAATATACGAAAAGGAGGGACACCATGCCAGAAACCGTCGCGTACCCTGCTGGCGTCCAGGTCACCGCACCTGTTGACGAATCCTTTCGGGAAATCTTGACTCCTGCGGCACTGGAGTTCGTCGCCGATCTCCACCGTCAATTCAACGGTCGGCGCCAGGCACTCCTGGCCGAAAGACAGAAGCGCCAAGCGGCCATCGACGGGGGTCAGATGCCGGATTTTCCGGCTGAGACTGCCGACATTCGCCAGGCGGATTGGACGGTGGCACCGATCCCGGCCGACCTTCTGGACCGCCGGGTGGAGATCACCGGCCCGGCTGGAGACCGGAAGATGGTCATCAACGCCCTGAACTCCGGCGCCAAAACCTTTATGGCGGATTTTGAAGACGCCAACTCCCCCACGTGGGAAAACACCGTCGGGGGTCAGATCAATCTCCGGGATGCCGTGCGCCGGACGATCCGGTACGTCAGCCCGGAAGGCAAGCGGTACGAGCTGAAGGATCGAACGGCAGTCCTGATCGTGCGGCCCCGGGGCTGGCATCTGCCGGAGAAGCACGTTTTGGTCGATGGCGAACCGATCTCCGGCGCCCTGTTTGATTTCGGCCTGTACTTTTTTCACAATGTCCGGGAGTTGCTGGAGCGGGGGACGGGGCCGTACTTTTACCTTCCCAAAATGGAAAGTCGCTTCGAGGCCCGCCTGTGGAACGATGTGTTCAATGTGGCCCAAGATCGCCTGGGGATTCCCCGGGGCACCATCAAAGCCACGGTGTTGATCGAGACGATCCTCGCGGCCTTCGAGATGGACGAGATCCTGTATGAACTCCGGGATCACGCCGCTGGACTCAATTGCGGCCGGTGGGACTACATCTTTAGCTTCATCAAACGCTTTCGGAACCGCCCCGAGGTGATTCTGCCGGACCGCGGCTTGGTGACCATGACCGCGCCTTTCATGCGGGCTTACACGCAGTTGACGATTAAGACCTGTCACCGTCGCGGGGCGATGGCCATCGGGGGGATGGCCGCGCAAATCCCGGTCAAAAACGATCCGGCCGCCAATGAAGAGGCCTTCGCCAAGGTGCGGGCGGACAAGGAGCGGGAAGCGACAGATGGCCACGATGGGACCTGGGTGGCCCATCCCGGGCTGGTGCCTGTGGCAATGGAAGTCTTTGACCGGTTGATGCCCACGCCGAACCAACTGGATCGCAAGCGGGAAGACGTACACGTTTCGGCGGCCGACCTCATCCAGGTACCCGAGGGGCCGATCACCGAGCAGGGCTTGCGCACCAACATCAGTGTGGGGATTCAATATATCGAAGCCTGGCTGCGGGGATCCGGAGCCGTGCCGATTTTTAACTTGATGGAAGACGCGGCCACGGCGGAGATCTCCCGGGCCCAGGTCTGGCAGTGGATCCGCCACCCCCGCGGGGTGCTGGAGGACGGGAGAAAGGTCACGGTGGAGTTGTTCCGGCAAGTCTTGGACGAGGAGTTGAACAAGATCAAGGCGGAGCTGGGAGAAGACCGATTCGCCGGTGGACGGTACTCGGAAGCCGCCGAACTGTTCAGCCGCTTGACCACCAGCGATTCCTTCGCCGAATTTTTAACCTTGCCCGGGTACGATTTGATCGATTGACTAACCGGATCAGGAATATTTTCACAAGGGAAAGGATGTTCGCCGATGATCGACAAGCAAGAAGCGGAAGCGTTAGAGCGCAGTTGGGAAACAGATCCCCGGTGGAAAGGGATCGTTCGGACCTATTCGGCGGAAGATGTGCTACGGCTTAGAGGCTCGATTCGAATCGAGCACACCCTGGCCCGGATGGGAGCCGAGCGCCTGTGGCATCTGCTCCATACGGAGCCTTACGTCCCCGCCCTGGGGGCTTTGACCGGGAATCAAGCGGTGCAACAGGTCAAAGCCGGACTCAAGGCGATCTACCTGAGCGGCTGGCAGGTGGCGGCGGACGCCAATCTCGCCGGGCAGATGTATCCGGATCAGAGCTTGTACCCCGCCAACAGCGTTCCCCACGTGGTAAAACGGATCAACCAGGCTCTGCAACGGGCGGATCAGATCCACCACATGGAGGGCAAAGATGATATCTACTGGTTTGCGCCCATCGTGGCAGACGCCGAGGCTGGATTCGGGGGGCCGCTGAACGTTTATGAGCTGATGAAAGCGATGATCGAGGCGGGAGCGGCGGGCGTCCACTTTGAAGATCAGTTGGCCGCCGAGAAAAAGTGTGGCCATATGGGAGGCAAGGTCCTGATCCCGGCTTCCCAGGCTATCCGGAATTTGACCGCGGCCCGGTTGGCGGCGGACGTGATGGGGGTGCCGACGATTTTGGTGGCCCGGACCGACGCGTTGGCGGCCACGATGATCACCAGCGACATCGACCCGCGGGATCAAGGATTTATCACCGGCGAACGCACCTCCGAAGGATTCTACCGGGTGCGCAACGGGCTGGAGGCGGCCATCGCCCGGGGACTCGCCTATGCTCCGTACGCGGACATGATCTGGTGCGAAACCTCGGAGCCGAACCTCGAAGAGGCGCGCCTGTTCGCCGAGGCGATTCATGCAAAATTCCCGGGCAAGCTGTTGGCTTACAATTGTTCGCCGTCCTTTAACTGGAAGCGGAAACTGGACGACGCCGCCATCGCCGACTTCCAGAAAAAGTTGGGACAGATGGGATACAAGTTCCAATTCGTCACCCTGGCTGGTTTCCACGCCCTCAATTTCAGCATGTTCGATCTGGCGCGGCAGTACAAAGAGCGCGGCATGGCCGCCTACGCCGAGCTGCAACAGCGGGAATTCGCCGCCGAAGTGCACGGGTACACGGCGACCAAACACCAGCGGGAGGTCGGAGCCGGGTATTTTGACGAGGTGAGCATGGTCATCTCCGGGGGGACTTCCTCCACCACGGCGCTCACCGGTTCCACCGAAGAGGAGCAGTTCGTCTAAAATCTCCCTGGCCACAAAACTTTCACCCGCCCTGGCCATCATTCGGCCCAGGGCGGGCCTCCTTTTCGATGCCGGCGCGTTTCATGATGGGCGTGCATCCGCCCTCCTGAATCTCATTCTCCCATCGGCTGGTGCCAAATCGACGAATGGTCTCCGATTCCTCCCGCAAAACGGCAATAAAATGATCCACGGCCCGGATGTGATAACGGGTGCGATGGAGCACGGCAGAGAACGTGCGAAGAATCGGAAACTCGTGAAGTCGCAGGGTTTTCAAGGTCCCCAAGCGGATTTCTTTGACGACGGTCCACGTGGAAAGCAAGGAAACCCCGAGGCCGGCCTCCACCGATTCTTTGATGATTTGCGTGCTCCCGAGTTCCACGAGGGCCGCAGGAACAAGTCCCGTTGCCGAGAACATTTTATCGGCCGCCTCCCGGGTTCCGGAGCCATGCTCGCGCAGAATCCACCTTTCCCCAGCCAACTCCTCCGGCGTCGCTTCAGCGCGGCCAGCCAGCCGGTGGCTGGCGGGAACGACGACGCGAAGCTCGTCTTCAAAAAGGGGCAACACCTCCAGATCTGAATGATGCAGCCCCCCTTCCACAATCCCCACATCCTGTTCTCGCCGCAGGATGGCCTCGGCCACTTGAGTGGTATTCTCGATAGTGATCGCCACGGATACCTTGGGGTAGCGCTTACAGAATTGTGCCAGAATCCGGGGAAGGACATACTCTCCAAAGGTATAGCTCGCCCCGATGGCGAGATGGCCCCCTTCCCCTTGCACCAGGTCGTCCATAATCAGGCCGAGTTCTCGATAGGACTCGAGGATCTCTTCGGCCCGGTCCAGAAGAATTTCCCCAGCCCGGGTCAATCGCACGGTCCGGTTGGTGCGTTCCAAAAGCTTGACGCCAAACTTCTGTTCAAGAGCTTGGATCTGCAGGCTGACAGCTGGTTGAGTCATGTGAAGGGCTTCGGCGGCCCGGGAAAAATTGCGAGTCTTGGCCACGGTCGCGAAGATCAGCAGAGAATGATCCATGGGAGACGCCTCCAACCCGTGATAAGTTCCTCCAATACCTTCACCTTAACGGGATTGATTCGGCTTATCCATACACCGGGGGGTAGGAGTGGCAAGGAGTTCCTGACGATTTACCGAAATTCTGGAGGAAAAGCGGTATCCTTTAGGTACAATTCCGCGGCAAACTCGACTACAATTCAAATCAGTGTATGAGAACGATAATCCGATTTCGATCGGCGGGAGGGATCAGTCGATGATTCGATGGCCGCGATGGATCGGATGGGTCATCCTGCTAGCATTCGTCCTGCGAATCGCCGCCTTAATGACGTACGGTTTGAGCCTCACGCTCCACAGCGACGATCAAGGGTATGTTCACAGTGCGATCCGACTCCTGCAAACAGGCACCTTGACCTACCGGGGCCCCTCCGAGCCCGCGCGATTCGAACTCGACCCGACGGTGAAAATCATGCCGGGACAGCCATTTTTGTTAGCCGCGATCTTCTGGTTGTTCGGAACGGGAACCGTCGGTGTGTATGCTGCTAAAATCGCCACGATCCTCATCGGCCTGGCCGGGATCTATGGGATTTATTTGCTGGGGCGGTATTGTTTCGGCGAGGCGGCGGGTTTGATAGCGGCGCTCTTGTTAGCCGTCTCGGTTGAGCAGATTTTAACCGATAATTTGTTGTTAACGGAAACCCCATTTATGACGAGTCTAATCTATTTGGTGTACTTTTCGGTGAAACTGGCGTCAAAACGCAAACCGGTGTATTTTTATGCCTTGTTGTTCTTTTACCTTGTTGCGCTTTTCTTCAAAGCCACGGTCGCCCTGTATCCGCTGGTGTTGTTCGTGTATCTGCTGTTCAAAAGGTACCCTTTTCCTCTAATGATTCGCCAGGCGACCATAGCCCTTGTCGCGATACTTGTCGTTCTCGGGCCGTGGTGGGTGCGCAATTATGTCCATTATCATCAGTTTATCCCCCTGACCGCCGGCGATGGGAATCCCCTGTTAATGGGGACGTACCAGGGTGTGGGGTACCCGAACCACGAGCCTTTGTCCGCCCTCCTTCAGCGTCTCCAGACCGAATACCCGAACGCCGACTCTTTCACGTGGATGCAAGTCCAAAAAGAAGTGGCCATGGAGCGACTGCGGGAGTGGTGGCAAAGCAGCCCCGGGTCTCTCCTGTACAGCTATCTGCTTCGCAAACCGATCATCTTGTGGGGCGGAACGTTTTACTGGATCGAGATTTTCAGAATTAGCCCGGAGACGGTGGTGGTCCTCCACCATTTGGCGGTGGTCGGCGGGGTGGCAGGCGGACTTCTCTATCTGGCGCTCAACCGGCACAATCGTGGGGAAATGCTTTTCATCGCCATGGTGCTCGGGTATTTTACAGTTGTGTACAGCGTCTATTTTGTGTTTGGACGCTACAATGTCGCCGCGATGCCGTTAGTGTTTCTGGGAATCGGAGCCGGGACTGTTGCCGTCCGGAGGTGCGTGCGAATATGGGGTCATCCCTCCCAATAGGTTGCTGCGAGAGTTGAGCGGGGGCGTGGTGACATTGGCGGGACGGAAGCTTCGGGTGATGTCGAGGGAGGCTCCTACTATTTTCATTTTATAATAATATAAATACATCAATCGGATAAAAACAATTTATTTTACTTATTGAATCTCCTCGCGTATTCTGGAGAGCGATCGAATCATCCACAAGAACAGGGGGGACGAAAGTGAACGAAGCAAAATCGATCGCCGCGGACCACGCGACCGGAGCGGATTCCCACAGACCATTTTACCGGCGCATACCGAGGTCTTTGCAGCCAACGGGTCGATTGGTAGCAGGCGTGCTTTTTACCTTTGCCGTGGCGGCGGCGGGCACGGCCCTCGCGGAACTACCCGGATTAAGCCGTCTCGGACCGATGGTCCTGGCGATCCTCCTGGCTGTCATTTACCGACAGGTGGCAGGATACCCCGTGTTCTTGGTCAGCGGGATCCAATTCTCTTCTAAAGTTCTGCTGCGATTGGCCATTATTCTGTACGGGTTTCGGGTGAACATCGCCATGATCGCCCATCAGGGATGGCACATGATCCTACAAGATTTGGCAAGCGTGGTTCTCGCCATTGCCCTGACCGCTCTTTTTGCCCGCTGGTTTCGGGCGGATGGCCGTCTGTCTTTTCTCCTCGGGGTGGGCACGGGGGTTTGCGGGGCGGCGGCCATCGCCGCTGTCGCGCCACTGTTGAAATCCCGGGACGAAGATACGGCAGCCGGAGTGGGGCTTGTGGCCTTGATTGGAACGGTCTTTACCATCGCGTATACGGTGATTCGGCCTTGGCTGCCCATCAGCGATCTCCAGTTTGGCCTCTGGGCCGGTTCCAGTTTACACGAGATCGCCCATGTGGCCGCGGCTGCGGCTCCCGCCGGGCAGGGCGCCCTGGCGGAGGCGATCCTGGCCAAACTCGGGCGGGTGGCGCTCCTGGTGCCCTTGTCCCTGGTACTGCTCGGGTGGCTGAGCCGCCGGGGCAGATCGACAGACCGGGCGGCGTTTACTTTTCCATGGTTTCTCCTCGGTTTTGTCGCCACGAGCGTGATCACCACCTACGCGCCCTTGACGCCTGCGTTTTTGAACGCCGTGTCGGCTGTGGCGTCCTGGCTCCTCACCGCGGCCATGGTGGGACTGGGGCTGAATGTGGAGTTGCGGCAGTTGCTCGGTCGGGCGGCCCGGCCCCTGGGGGCGATGCTCATGGCCTCGGTGGTGCTGTCCTTGGTCGCCTACTGGTTGACCGTGTTATAATCGAAACGGTGAGGACCGCGCCGCATCAATAGGGAAAGCGAGTTTCCCATTCTCGAAAACGCGACAGCCAAGATTCCAGGATGATCGGAGGACACAGGGGATACCCCCATTCTTCGCGGCAATGGGGGTATCGCCCATCGATGATGGCGGAGCGCGTCCTGTCAGAATTTATGGAAAGGGGCGGGGTCGTGCGATGTGGATTCGGTCACTGGGAGATCGCCTGATCCGGTTGCACCAAGGGGACATTACGAAGCTAGACGTTGATGCCATTGTCAATGCGGCGAATTCTTCGCTGCTCGGCGGAGGTGGTGTGGACGGGGCCATCCACCGGGCTGCGGGGCCGGAGTTGCTTGAGGAGTGCCGAACACTCAAGGGATGCCCCACCGGCCAGGCGAAGATCACGAAGGGGTATCGCCTCCCGGCCGCCCATGTCATCCACACCGTGGGGCCGATTTGGCGAGGGGGTTCCGCTGGAGAGGCTGAACTTTTACGATCGTGTTATGTAAACTCTTTGTCCCTCGCCGATGCCCACGGTCTGAAGAGTATCGCCTTTCCCGCCATCAGCACGGGGGTCTATGGGTATCCAAAAGAAGAAGCGGCCACCATCGCCATCAGCACGGTGGCCGAGCACTTACCCGGCAAGTCGAGTGTGAGGGAAGTTGTCTTTGTTTTGTATTCCGGGGCGGACTACAGGCTATATGAACGGAAAGCCGTCCAGATATTGGACCGGGAGAGGCAGTAAGCCTCTTTCCGTCACCTCAGCTGTGTTTCCCCCACAGCACTTTGCGGAAGAACTCCAGCGTCCGCACCCAGGCATCCATGGCCGCCTCGACGTGGTACGCGCCCCGCGTGTCGTTGAAAAAGGCGTGCTTCGCACCCGGGTACACGTGCGCCTCCCACGCTTTCCCGTTTCGCTGCATGACCTCGGTAAAATCGGGAACCTGACCGGTGATCCCCGGATCCAACTCGGCAAAAAACCCGATCATCGGGCACTGGATTCCCTTGGCCGTCTCGGCGTCCGGCAACCGCCCGTAGTTCACCACCGCTCCCGCCAGGTCCCGCCGCCGGGCCGCCAACCGGGCGGACAGCGCCCCGCCCATACAATACCCCACCGAAGCCACGGGTTTTCCCCGAGACGCTTCAAACCCGGCAAGATGCGAAACCAAGCCGTCGAGGATTTCGGCATAAGTCTCCATATTCGAAGCCATCCCGCCAAACAGCGCCTGGAGGGTCTCGGCGATCTCGGTGCGCGACGGCTCGGGCAGCCGCCCCAGCGCCTCGTCTCGTTTCTCCGGGCTGCCCCAGGCCTCAGGTGGAAGCGTGTCCAAAAACTCTTTCACCGCTTCAATCCGCTCCTCCGCCATCGCCGGGGGACGCGCACCATCGGCGGCATAGAGGTCCGGGGCCACCGCGAGATACCCGGCCTTGGCGAACCGCTCGGTCATATCCCGGATGTGACCGTCCACACCCCAGATCTCCTGAATAACCACCACCACAGGCAGAGGCAAGGTCGCCCGTTCCAGCCATACGGCATACCCCCGCCGCCGGGCACCGGCTGCCGACCATTCGATCCATTCCTTATGTAAACTCACCGCACGCCCTCCTCATCCCGCAAAAATGGATTGTACCGGCGCTCGTCACCGATGGTAGAGTCCTCCTCGTGGCCCGGATAGATCACCGTGTCATCCTCGTAGGGCAAGAGCGACTTTCGGATCGAAGCCAGCAGGACCTCGTAGCTGCCCCCGGGAAAATCCGTCCGGCCGATGGACCCGGCAAACAACGTATCCCCGGTAAAAACGACCTTCGGGCGAATCGAGGCCCCCTGGGGCGCGATGTCCAGGCAGACTCCCCCAGGCGTGTGACCCGGGGTGTGAAGAACCTTGACCATCAGCCCCCCAACCTCAAGAACATCTCCGTCTTTTAAACGGTGCTCCGCAGGTCGACAGACCACCGGCCGACCCATGAAAGCCGAGAGGTTTTTGGCGGGGTCTGTGAGCATCTCGGCATCCGCTTCGTGGACGTACACCGGTGCTCCGGTGCGCTCCCGGAGCGCTTCCAAGCCCATGAGATGATCCGCGTGGCCGTGGGTGAGAAGAATGGCCCGAACGACCAATCCTCGTTTTTGAAGGTACTCCTCGATGGGTTCGCTCGAGCCTCCGGGGTCGATCACCACCGCGCCGCCGTCTCCCCCGGAGACAATATAGCAGTTTGTGCCCATCTCATTGATCACCAGCCGCTCGACCCGCACTCCCCTTCCTCCTTTCCTGGCAGCCGAAACATTCAGACCCTGCTGTCCAACCATAACGTCACAGGCCCGTCGTTTACCAGCTCCACGTCCATGTGGGCTCCAAAAACGCCCGTCTCCACCCTCACCCCCTTCTCCCGAAGGTGGGCGTTCACCCGCTCATACAGAGGCAGGGCTGTCTCCGCCGGCGCGGCCCCTGTAAAATCTGGCCGCCGCCCTTTCCTGCAATCGCCGAGGAGCGTAAACTGGGACACCGACAAAACCGCGCCCCCCACATCCAGAACCGATCGCCCCATCTTCCCCGCATCGTCCGGAAAAACCCGGAGCCCAGCCAACTTCTCCGCCAGCCAAACCGCGTCCGCCTCCCCATCCTGCCTGGAGACGCCGATGAGCACCAGGAGCCCCTTGCCAATGCGGGCCACCCTTTCGCCTTCCACCCGCACCTCGGCCCGGGAGACCCGTTGTACCACCGCCCGCACTACTGAACCACCCGCCGCACTGTGTAAATATCTCGAATCCGCTTAATCCTCTCGATCACCGTGTGCAGATGATCGACGTTCCGGATATTGAGGCTCAGGTGAATGATCGCCATCTTGTGCTGGTCCGCCCTTCCGTTTACCGCCGTGATATCGGTCTTGGTCTCCGCCACGGCGTTCATCACGTCATTGATGAGACCGCACCGGTCGAGCCCCGTCACCTCAATCTCCACATTGTAGGAAATCTCCGGAGAACTTTCCCAGGACACATCGATCATGCGGCCCTCGGACTGGGACAGCTGTTTCAAATTCGGACAGTTCGCCCGGTGGACCGACACGCCCCTTCCCCGGGTCACGTAACCCACAATTTCATCCCCAGGAACCGGGTTACAACACCGGGCAAAGCGCACCAGCAGGTTATCCACCCCTTTTACCCGGATTCCCGAGCTCGATTTAGCCCCTTTGCGCTCTCGGCCGTCCCCGGGTATGAGAGCTGGGGTGCTGCGCTCATCCCTGCGCAGCCGCTCCAGCACCCGACCGACCGCCTGCTGGGCCCCCACGGCGCCGTATCCCACGGCCGCCCACAGATCTTCGGCCTTGCTGTAATGGAGTTTCTCCCCAGTTTCTTGCCAAACCGCTTCGGGAACGTCGGCCCATTCGATCCCGTGTTTTTTCAACTCCCGCTCCAAGAGTTCCTTCCCTTTTCCGACGTTCTCCTCCCGATGCTCTTTTTTAAACCACTGGCGGATCCGGCTCTTGGCCTGGGACGATTTTACAATCTTAAGCCAATCTCGACTGGGTCCGTAACTGTGCTTGGAGGTCAATATTTCCACAATGTCCCCGGTTTTCAACCGATAATCCAAGGGCACAATGCGGCCGTTCACCCGGGCGCCCACACACCGGTTTCCGATATCCGTGTGGATCCGGTAGGCAAAATCGATGGGCACCGAACCCGTGGGCAGGGCCACCACATCCCCTTTGGGGGTGAAGACAAACACTTCATCGGAGAACAGATCGACTTTCAACGTCTCCATAAAATCCTGGGCATCGCGAAAATCTTGTTGCCATTCGAGAATCTCCCGAAACCAAGCGAGTTTCTGCTGAAAGGAAGGATCGGAGGTCCGTCCGCCTTGCTTGTAGAGCCAGTGGGCGGCGATCCCGTACTCCGCCGTGCGGTGCATCTCCCAGGTGCGGATCTGGATCTCCAGGGGCTCTCCTTGGGGGCCGACAACGGTGGTGTGGAGGCTTTGGTACATGTTGGGTTTTGGCATCGCAATGTAATCCTTGAACCGGCCCGGCAAAGGGCGCCACAACGTGTGAACAACGCCGAGAATCGCGTAACAGTCTTTAATGTTGTCAACAATCACCCGAACTGCCAGTAAGTCATAAATTTCGCCAAACTGCTTATTCTGGTTGACCATCTTTCGATATACACTGTAGATGTGTTTCGGCCGACCGGAAATGTCCGCTTTAATGTTCAGCTCAACGAACTTTTCTTTTAACGTGTCGATGACCTTTTGGATGTACGCTTCCCGCTCCCGGCGCTTCTTGGTCATCAGATTGGCGATGCGATAGTATTGCTGAGGATTCAGGTAGCGCAACGCAAGGTCTTCCAGCTCCCACTGAATCCGGGAGATACCAAGCCTGTGGGCAAGGGGTGCAAAGATCTCCAAAGTCTCCTTCGCGATCCGCATCTGCTTCTGTTCGGGAACGTGGCGAAGGGTCCGCATGTTGTGAAGCCGGTCCGCCAGTTTAATCAGAATCACCCGGATATCTTTGGCCATCGCCAAAAGCATCTTCCGCAGGTTCTCCGCCTGCTGCTCCTCCCGGGTGGCGTACTGAATGCGGCGCAACTTCGTCACGCCGTCCACCAAGGCCACCACTTCCGGCCCGAACCGCTTCCCGATCTCCTCCAACGTCACCGGCGTATCTTCGACCACATCATGCAACAGCGCAGCCGTCAACGTCGTCCCATCGAGATGGAGGTCGGCCAGGATCTCCGTTACGGCGATGGGGTGAAGGATGTAATCTTCCCCAGAGCTGCGTTTCTGACCCGCATGCGCCGCTTTGGCCAAGGCGAAGGCCTCGCGCAAACGCGCAATCTCCCCTTCTTCGGCATAACCGCGCACTTTCTCGCAAAGAAGATCGAAGGCCCGCTCCGCCGGATCCGGTTTTCTCGGGGCCGTTTCGGCCGACTCAATACTGGACAAGTGATAGGACATTGTAGCCGGCGAGTTTCGCCCGTCCCTCCAACTCGGTCAATTCAATAAGAAAAACACAGCCGACCACCGCCGCCCCCAGCTGCTCCACCAACCGAATCGTCGAGCGAATGGTGCCGCCGGTAGCCAGAAGATCATCCGCCACCAACACCCGCTGCCCCGGCCGCAACGCGTCTTTGTGAATATCCAGGCGATCACTTCCATATTCCAAATCATACGCCACGGAAACTGTCTCCGCAGGCAACTTGCCCGCTTTGCGCACCGGAACAAAACCCAATCCCATGGCGTATGCCACGGGGGCACCGATGACGAATCCCCGGGCCTCGGGACCCACGACGATCTCAGGCGCCAAGGGCCGGGCCAGGGAAACCAGGGAGTCGATGGCGGCCCGGTATGCCCGTCCATCCTTTAACAGAGGCGTGATGTCTTTAAACGACACCCCCGGTTGTGGGAAATCAGGGATGACCCGAATGTGCGACTGAAAATCCATCGTCGGAAAACGCCTCCATATATGAATATGTTCATTATAGTACGGCGGTCGTCCCCGTCGCAAGCGTCAGTCCCCCGTCATCCCGGGGAGGCACTAACCTCCCCGGTCGGTTCATTTAGCCGCCGTGCGCCGAAGTTCCCGGCCCCGCCAGGCAACCCAGAGGGGACTCGCAATAAAAATCGAAGAGTAGGCGCCGCTGATGAGACCGATCAGCAGAGCCAACGAGAAATTGTGAATGGACGCGCTTCCGAACAAAAACAGGCTCAAGGCGGCGATCACCACCGTGAGCACGGTATAGATCGACCGGCGCATCGTCTGCCACAAACTTTGATCCACCAGGTGTTCCAGGTCTTCGACGGTCTTGATTTTGGCGTTTTTCAAGTTATCCCGGATTCGGTCGAAGATCACGATGGTGTCGTTGATCGAGTACCCCACGATGGTCAGGACCGCCGCGATAAAAGGCAAATCGATCTCCCGACGCAAAAGGGCGAAGAGCGAAATCACAATAAAAGCGTCGTGAAGAAGGGCCACTACCCCCGCCACGCCAAAGCGAAACTCAAACCGAATCGCCACATAAACCAAGATGCCAAGAGATGCCAACCCGATCCCGTACATCGCATTGCGGCTCAACTCCCGGGCAACCAGGGGTTCCACACTGTCGATGCCGATCTTGGCCTGGGGATACTGCTTTTGAATCGCCGCCGTGAGTTGAGGCTCTTTGGCCGGGTCCAGTCGGTCCTTGAGCCGCACCACAGCCGTCTCCCCCCGAGCTCCGGCCGACGTCACATCACCCGGAGAAACGGATAAGCCTTGGCTCTGCAAAAGATGAATGATATCCTGGGTTTTCCAACCCGGGCCCAGATCCATCTGAACTCGACTTCCCGCGCGAAAATCTGTGCCGAGATTGAGCCCGAACAGGAGGATCGCCACGATCCCCAGCACCGTAATTAAAAGCGAAAATGCAAAGTACCATTTTCGGTGGCGAGTGATGGGAAACAGAACCTTCACCGCGCCTCGCCCCCTTCCTTCAGCCCGTACAATCCCGGCCGATTCAGCCAGTTAGCCGTAACCACCAGATGCAAGAGCCACCGGCTTAAAAACACGGCTGTCAGCATGCTGATGATGATGCTCACCACTAAGGCAACGGCGAAGCCGCGAACCGACCCCGTTCCGAAGAAATAGAGAACCACCCCCGCAACCACCGTGGTGATGTTGGAGTCGAGAATCGTCCCCAGGGATTTGCGCGTTCCGGTAACAAAAGCCGATATGAGAGACTTCCCATTATTGAACTCGTCCCGGATCCGCTCATAGGTGATGATGTTTGCATCCACCGCCATGCCCACCCCGAGCACCAGGGCCGCTAACCCGGGCAGCGTCAATGTGACCTTGAGCCCCGCAAAGACCACGATGATCAGGTACATGTAAGCGATCAAAGAAATCACCGCGATCACGCCAGGGATTCGATACCAAATGATCATGAACAGGAAAATCGCCGCCACCGCGACCGCCGCGGCGATCATCGTTTGATGAAGGGCGGCCTGTCCCAACGTCGCCCCTACAGCCGTGGAGCTGAGCTCCTTCAATGGGTAAGGCAGCGCGCCCGCATTCAGCAAATTCGCCAAGCGAATCGCGTCGTCCGGGGTCTTTTCTCCTTCAATCACCGCATGGCCATCTGGGATGACTGCTTTTACTTGGGGAGCGCTGATCACCTGGCCGTCGAGCACAATGGCGATGGGCTGGCCCAGGTATTTTTGCGTAATATCCCGGAACTTGGCCGGATCTTGGAATTCCACCGCCACCAGCGGCGCGTTGGTCTGGGGATCGGCTTCGTATTTGGCATTGCTTTTGAGATCTTTTCCCGTCAAAAGAACCGTTCCGTCCGAAGCCTTGAACTCCAACACCGCCGGTTTGCCCAGCATTTGCCTGGCCTTTTCCTGGTCGGATACACCGGCAAGCTGTACCCGAATGCGGTCGGTCCCTTCCACCTGGATCGACGGTTCCGCCACCCCCAGCGCATTGATACGCCGGTCCAACGCCGCCACCGTCGCCTTGACGGCATTCTGGTCAACCTTTTGGCCGGGGGGTGGGACAATTTGATACAAAACATCAAAACCGCCCTGCAGGTCGAGACCCAGAACGATCCGGTGAATCACCTTCGGGGTCGTCCATCCCGCCAGGGCGCCAAAAAGAATGATGAACAAAAAAAATAACGCAATCCGTTTCCATACAGGTTTTGATGAACGGCTCATGACGTTCCTCCTCGACTGCTCGGCCATATTCTCATAGTAGCAACAACTTCCTTTCCCTGTCAAACCGCAGGTTCCACCGCGCCGCGCCCAGTCGGCGGTCTCTCTATTCCCCTTTCATCGCCTTCACCATGGCCCAATCCATATATTGAGTGGGTTTAAGAGAAAGAATATCGTTGACGATCCGATGAAGAGCCGGAAAACCGTCTTTGTACCGGGAAGAGACACACTGCCAGATTTCCTGGCCCGTGACATTATCGTAACCGAGCACCTCAAATTCCCGTGCCTTGCTGTGGCACAACTCCTCAATGCTCCGGGTCAACTCCTCGGGTGACATCATCGGCCATTCCTCCGGCGCAAGCATCGGCATCGCCTCCCCCACCACCAGTAATTCGCGGCCGAGATCTGAATTCCTTCCGACCGGACCCTTTCCTCGAACTGGAGCCCGGGACTATTCCCGGACAAACCCGCATAGGGTGAAAAAGGGACTGGCCTGAGGAGGGAGGATGGGGATGGGAGCTGGGCAATTTTTTCGAGGGGCCTTGATCTTGACCGTGGCCGCTCTGATCACCCGAGTGATGGGGTTTGTTTACCGATTCTTTCTCGCCAACCTCATTCACGATCAGGGCATGGGCCTCTTTCAGACGGTGTCCCCGCTGTTGAGCTTTGTCCTGACTTTGACAACCCTCAGCTTGTCCACGGCCGTCTCCAAGTGCGTGGCGGAGGCAGCAGCGACCGAGGATACCGGGTTTATTCAGCGGGTGCTGCTCATCTCCTTCGGCGTGGTGACCGGCTTGTCCGCCGCCGGCACCCTGGCCCTTCTGGCGGCCGCCCCCTGGCTCGCCCGGACCATTTTTCACAATCCTGACACCTATCCCTTGCTCGTGGCCATGTTGCCCCTGATTCCCATCATCAGCATCGCCTCGGTGGTACGCGGATACCTTCAGGGGCTGCAACACATGAACCCTTTGGCCGTCTCCGTCATTCTTGAACAGACGATCCGCATCGGCAGCGTCTATTGGCTCATCGGTTTCGCCCTTCCCTACGGTCTGCCCTACGCTGTGGCCGCGGCGATGGTAGGGTCGGTCCTGGGAGAACTTTCCGGTCTGCTTTTTTTGCTCTGGCGGGCCCGCCCGCTGACGCCCACCGGAACCTGGGCCGTTTGGCGCCACGTGAGCGGCCAGCGAAGTTCCACCCGGTCCGCGGTCCGGGCTCTCCAGAGCATCGCCATCCCGGTGACTGCCAGCCGACTGTTGGGATCTTTCGCCTATGCCCTGGAACCCGTCTTCGTACACCGCTCTTTGATCATCGCGGGGATGACTGCTTCGATGGCCACCGCCTTTTACGGACAATATGCGGGCATGGCCGCGCCTCTGATCCTCCTGCCCACCGTGGTGACCTACTCGCTGTCCACGGCCCTGGTCCCCGCCGTGTCCGAAGCGGCGGCGGAGCAGCGAACGGGCCTCATCCGGCGCCGCCTTTCTCAGGCGTTGCGCATCTCGGCCATCATCGGCTTTCCCACATCCGCCTGGCTGTATTTATTTGCCGAACCCCTGTCCGAAGGACTGTACCACAACGCCTCGGTGGCCGTCATCGTCAAACAGCTCGCTCCGGTGGGATTTCTGTTGTACCTCCAGGCCCCCCTCGCCAGCATTTTACAGGGGCTGGACCGGGCAGATCTCGCCATGCGCAATTCCATCGCGGGATCCGTCCTGCGCCTCGGGCTCATCTGGTGGCTCGCTTCCCAAAGCGCCTACCATATTCTCGGCGTGCTGTGGGCGGTGGTGGCATCGATCTGCTTCACCACCCTCCTCCATAGTGTTTCCTTGGGAAGACTGATCGGATTTCCCATCCCGGCCATGGACCTGGTCAAAATCGCTCTGGCCACTTTTGGTACCTACGCCTGGATGAGTTATGTGACGCTGTGGACCCAGTCCCCCTGGGCGGAGATCTTGCTCTCAGCCACCCTGGGTGCCGCGGTCTACACCGCTTTGCTCATGCTGCTTGGCGTCGTACACCCGAACAGCCTGGTTCGCTTGATCCGCGCCATCCCCCGGGGCCCCGCCGCCTAAACCCGGTCCGCCCCGGGCACCCGCCGCCCCTGCGGCGCTGTCCTTCGGATCCACATACCACCTGCCCCGGCTGTCGATGTGGGCGTAAAAGATCCTCCTCATGTCCGGGTACCCCCTCGCGGCCAGTTCTTGCTTCAGCCACCCGGAGTCCCGGCCCAGCCGGGCCAAACCCGGAGGGTAGGGTTCACCGTCCAACACAAGGATCACCGGCAGGGCTCCGGTTTGCCCGCCCATCCCAAGATCCTCCCGATTGACCGGCTGCCGCCCCTCCTTCAGCCACACAGACAGCTTCCCCGACGGCTCCATCAGGGCCAACTCCACGTCGTCCACCCGGAAAATGCCCTTTTCCCGCAACTGCATCATCAAATCATCGAGGTTATAACGAAGGCGGCCCATCGCCTTTTCCTGCAAATGGCCGCCTTCAATCACCGCCACCGGGCGGCCGTCGATCAACCGTCGAAACCAAGAACTCCGGAGTGAAAGTTGGGAAACGGCCAACTGCAGACCAGCCAAAAGAGCGATGGTTGCCACCGCGTGCCACAACCGCGACCCGCGGGGGTCTTCGAGTGCAATGGCCGACAATTCCGCAATCATAATCGAGACCACCAGATCAAAGATGGACAGCTTGCCAATCTCCCGACGGCCCATAATCCGCATCACGATAAGGACAAACAGATAAACAAAGACTGTGCGCCCGATCCACAACCCCATGAATCTCCCTCCCGCCGGTCCCTAAAAACGGGAGCCGAACCGGCGAACCATCCTCTTTGCGAAATGCCCGGGAGCGTCCAATGTTCGAATTCTGTCTCAACCGCTTCATGTCCCGCGGTTCGGCTTTATCCAGCCTTGCCCCGGCCCGCATCTTCCATACCTGAACCCTCATCCCGGCACATATTTCCGACCTGCCGTCTCATATACATGTACCGGTTTCGGACATCCGCGCCTTCGGTACCCAACCGGGCCATCGGGAGGAATGAAAAATGGCCGATTTTTCAGGACCCTCGCCCTCTCCGTCTCGTCCATCCGCGGTCGCTGTCTTATACGGACTGATCGTGAGCCTGTGCACCGCCTTGGTGGGCATTCTGATCGTGGCGTCCGCCCTGAGTTGGACCCCGCTGTCAGAACGTTCGCTGCCCTATCTCACCTTTACTATTCACGTTCTGGCCGTCGTGGTCGGAGCCCTGTGGGCCGCCCGCATGGCCGGGGAGCGGGGGTGGTACTACGGGACCATCACCGGCCTCGGCTACGCCCTGACGGTGACGATCCTGGCCCTGACCTCCGCAGAGGTCACGTGGAGCCCCGCGGCGTTCATTCAGGGCGTGCTCCTCGTGGTCATCGGAACGTTCGGAGGCGTCATCGGGGTCAATCTGAAACGGGAATAACGGCGGAAGGGCGGCCATCGGGCAAGCCGACTTCCCACCAGCCGGATTTCGTCTGCGGAACGGGTCGGGTCCCACCTGCCCGATGAACTCAAGCCTTCCTGTAGGTTCAACTGTCCTTTATGACACTGGATATCGCACTTCGCTCGAACACGATCTTCGTGGTTTCGGCTACCCGGAGGGTCACTTGATCGTCCGTTAAATCCACCACGGTCCCGTGAATCCCTCCAATGGTGACCACTTTATCGCCTTTTTGCAACTTAGATAACATGGCCTGGCGTTCTTTCTGCCTTTTTTGCTGGGGGCGAATCAGGAGAAAGTAGAAAATCGCAAACATCACAATGATCGACAGGATTCCCGAGTAATTTTGCCATTGCATAGGTTATCGGCCTCCTTCGGCGTCTTCCGATTTCCGGATTTCAAATGTCCGGTAAAACACGGTTCGGAACTCGGCGAAGCGATCCTCTTCAATCGCCCGCCGGATATCTTGCATGAGGTGCACCAAAAAATACAGATTGTGATAAGTGGTCAGCCTCAGACCGAGAATCTCGTCGGCTTTTAACAAATGCCGTATGTATGCCCGGGTGAAATGTCGGCAGGTGTAACAGGAACATTCGGGATCCAGCGGCTGAAAATCCCGGGCGTAGGCCCCGTTTCGGACCACCAGTTTTCCCCGCCGGGTCCACACCGTCCCGTTCCGGGCAATCCGGGTCGGGAGAACGCAGTCGAACATGTCTACACCCCGCCAGACCCCCTCAATGAGGTCCTCCGGCGCCCCCACTCCCATCAGATAGCGAGGTTTGTCCACCGGAAGAAGCTCAGTCGTGTACTCCAGGACATCGTACATCTTCTCCTTCGGCTCGCCGACACTCAGCCCCCCCACCGCATAACCGGGAAAGTCCATCTCCGCCAAAGACTCGACGGCATGACGGCGGAGATCGAACTCCATCCCCCCTTGAACAATCCCAAACAGCCCCTGGTCTTCTGGCCGCCGGTGAGCCGCTTGGCACCGCCTGGCCCAGCGCAACGTCCGCTCCAGGGATTCTTCAACGTAGGACCTTTCGGCAGGATAGGGCGGGCACTCATCGAAAGCCATGATGACATCCGCCCCCAGAGCATTCTGTACTTCGGTGGCTCGTTCCGGTGAAAGGAAAAAGGTTTCCCCGCTGAGATGAGAGCGGAACGTCACGCCCTCTTCGCTGATCCGGCGCAAAGGTGACAAGCTAAAAACCTGAAACCCCCCACTGTCTGTCAGAACCGATTTCGACCAGGCCATGAAGCGGTGAAGCCCGCCCGCCTCCCGAATGAGATCGTGGCCCGGGCGCAAAAACAGATGATACGTATTGCTCAGGATCATCTCCACCCCAATATCCAGAAGTTCATGGGGACTCATGGTTTTTACGCTGGCCTGGGTGCCGACAGGCATAAAAACGGGGGTTTCTACCGAGCCATGCCGAGTGTACAGCCGCCCCCGGCGCGCCCGGGAGGAGGGATCTGTTTTGATGAGATGGAATTGTACTGCCATGAATCGACTCCTTTTCTTTCGGAGACCCATCGGCCCACTCTTTCCACCTTTTCATTATACACAGGAGCTAAACGTATTACGATTCGGTTGTGATCAACATGGCGTCCCCGAAGGAAAAAAATCGATACCCTTTTTCGATGGCCTCCTGGTATGCGCGCAGGATCTGTTCCCGCCCCGCCAAGGCGCTGACCAGCATCAACAACGTGGATTTGGGCAGGTGAAAATTGGTGATCAGGCGGTCCACCACGTGAAAAGAAAATCCGGGGTAAATGAAGAGGTCCGTCCACCCTTCCCGGGGCCCCCAACCCTGGAGCGCCGCACTTTCCAGAGCCCGGCACACGGTGGTCCCAACGGCCCAGATGCGCCCACCCCGCTCCCTCACCCGGGACACCAATTCCGCCGTCTCAGAAGGGATTCGAAAATATTCCGCATGCATGTGGTGCTCCTCCACCCGGGCAACCTGGACCGGCCGGAAGGTACCGAGGCCGACGTGGAGGGTGATGGTGCCGACCTCCATGCTCCTGTCCCTCAACTGTTCCAGCAGCTCCTCGGTAAAATGAAGACCCGCCGTGGGCGCCGCCACCGACCCCGGAACCCGGGCATACACCGTTTGATACCGTCCGGAATCCGCCGTCCGCTCTTTAATGTAAGGAGGTAGAGGCATCTCTCCCAGGCGCTTAAGCAAATCCTCCCAATCCCCGGCATACAGGAAACGGACCAAGCGGCCGCGTTCCTCCGTCGTATCCAAGACCTCCGCTTCCAGCGCCCCATCGCCGAATACAAGCCGATGCCCGGGATGCACGCGACGCCCGGGTTTGACCAGCACCCGCCATAGATCCGGATCTTGTTCCGGATCGTCCCGGCGCAACAGCAAACACTCCACCCGACCGCCACCGCCTGCTTTCACACCGAGAAGACGAGCGGGGATCACCCGGGTGTCGTTGAGGATGAGGGCATCTCCGGGCACCGCGTAATCCACCAGATCCCGAAAGTGCCGGTGTTCCATCCTCCCCGA
Source organism: Kyrpidia spormannii (assembly GCF_002804065.1). Lineage (NCBI taxonomy): Bacteria > Bacillati > Bacillota > Bacilli > Caryophanales > Alicyclobacillaceae > Kyrpidia > Kyrpidia spormannii. Next base: position 2,234,294 of record NZ_CP024955.1, read on the forward strand.
ATCCCTGTACAACACCAACAGCCGGGACGCCGTCCGGTCTGCCGACGGCACCTGGGCGATTCGGTCCGGCGGGAGGTCGTAATCAAAATCCTCGACCCGCAACGCTTTTCTTTCACCTCCAAGGCATTTGCGCTAACCATACCACGGCCGGGACCCCTGCGCAAGGGACGGGCCGCCGGAAGAATTCGCTCCGGCGGCCCTGGCTTAAAACCGCTGATCCCGATGGGACCCCTGTTCTTGAATATGCTGTAACAAACCCGTTAACTCTCGATAATTGCTAAATAATGCGGTCAGGGACTGGCTTCGAAACTCCTCGAGATTGACGGCCATGCCCCGTTCCTTCGCCATCGCATACAGATAGTACCGCCCCGGCGACATCCCCTGGGCCAAGGCTTTTTTCCGAATCTCCTCCGGCACTTGAAGGGCATCTACATGAACGAGATCGAGGTCGTTTTTTACCGCATTGGCGACAGCATAGGCGACCTCCCGATTGAGATGGTCCAGAGCCGCCTGGGCGGTGACTGCGGGAACCCGATCCCCGGGGGTGGTGGCGATAAACACTTCTCCTCCGTCTTGTATTCGCTGCTGGGCGACAGCGCGGTGCACCCAGGCGGCGACCGCCTCAGAGACGGGTAACCCTTTCAGTCCCCCGGGATCTACCACCGGACCAGAATGGCCAATGACCCGAAGATCCGTAACATGACTGGACTGGTCTATGGAAAATTCCACCGCTTGATCACTGTCCACGGTCACATAGGCATACGCAGACGAAGGGATCTGGGCACCTTGAAACAACCGCCACCCGATCCCCGCCAAAAGCACCACTGCGGCAGCCGCCACCCATCCCCACGTGCGGAGCACTTTCCAGCGGCCGCTGTCAGCCGAGTGCCATAACCGTTGCGGCGGGACTTCGGTCTCCTGGCCCACCGCCAACCCCGGACGATATGGCACCCGAACAAAGCGGCGATCCCGGGTGAGCACAATGGCCTCGCTCTCATCGGTCTTTATGACAATCCCTTTCACCGCGGACGCGCCCTCCCGCTCACGCAATATATTCGCGAAGCAATTCAAAATCTCCAATCAAGACCAAAGTGATGGCGATGATATACTTGCGCTGCCGTTCCAACGTCTTCCGACTCACCCCCACCTCATCCACCAGTTCCTTGAGCGGGAGGGATTTTTTCCTGAGGAGGTAGTCGGAAAAACTCGGCCGGGAGGCAATGACTTTCGCCACCTGCATCGCATTCCACCGCGCGTCCGCATGCTTCGGGGACAACTCCACCAGCTCTTCCAGGCTAATCCCAAACTCCGCCAGCCACGCACTGTACCGCTCGATCTCCTCTCGACGCGCATCCTCAATCTGCGTCGTCTCGTAAATCTCCAGAGATTTTTGAATCTCTATCTTGTTGTACGGGTGGTCTTCCTCGTCCTCGGTTTCCAGTTCCGCCATCGGAATATCTCGAACCCGGTTCTCTCGGGATCGAAAGTAATCGATGAGCCGCCGCCGGATCACCGTATCGGCAAATCCCAGGAAGCTCGCGCCCCGATTTCCATCGTACCGGTCGATGGCCTCGTTGAAGGCCGCCAAGGCAATACTGAACTCATCATCCTCGCCCCGGGAAATATACCGGCTGGATGCCCGAGAAGCACTTTTTGCTACAAAGGGGATATATTTTCTCAACAACTGGTCGCGGACCCCGTCGTCTCCAGCCTTCGCTCTCGCCAAGAGATCGCCAAGGTCGGCCTCTTCAGCATTCCGCCTTCGGTGAAAGGGGAACACCATCACCCGTTCACCCCGTTTATATGAAAAGAATTCGCTACCGCTCTCGCGTATCTGGGGGTCTTATTGCCGTCCCAACCAATTCCATAACCAGGCGAGAAGCGTTAACACGACGCTCAGGAGCAAACTGGTTACAATGGGAAAATAAAACGAAAAACCTTCCTTGCGGATGACGATATCCCCGGGCAGTCGCCCCAGGGGCAGCCATCGCCCGACAAACTGCCATAAAAGCCCGGCGACCACCAGGACCGCACCGATCGCGATCAGGGTTTTTGCGACGGGATGCACGCTTCTACCCCCTCTAGCCCTTTCCGGCCCGTCCACCTGCCGGGCACCGTCCCAAGTGCACGCAGGCCCGCTCGGTCACCACCCGGCCCCGCGGTGTGCGCTGAATGAAGCCAATCTGCAGCAAGTACGGCTCGTATACGTCTTCGATGGTGTCGGGTTCCTCGCCCAACGTGGCCGACAAGGTTTCAAGCCCCACGGGCCCCCCGCCAAAATGATCGATCATCGTCAACAACAGTCGGTGATCCAGCGCATCGAGCCCGGCGGAATCGACCTGAATCCGCTCCAGGGCGGCCGCCGCCACCTCCCGATCAATCTTGCCGTGACCGTCCACCTGGGCGAAATCTCGCACCCGTTTGAGCAGCCGGCCCGCCACCCGGGGGGTGCCCCGGGACCGCCGGGCGATCTCCTCGGCCCCCTCCGGTTCCAGGGGGACTTGGAGGATCTGGGCTGCCCGCCGAACAATGCGGCACAAATCCTCATGGCTGTAATACTCCAGATGGCCCACGACCCCGAACCGATCCCTGAGGGGGGAAGACAGCAACCCTGCCCGGGTGGTGGCACCGATCAATGTAAAAGGCGGAAGATCTAAACGAATCGACCGGGCACTGGGACCCTTGCCGATGATAAAATCAAGGGCATAATCTTCCATCGCCGGATAGAGAATCTCTTCCACCACCCGGGACAACCGATGGATCTCGTCAATAAAGAGGACATCTCCTTCGCCCAGGTTCGTAAGAATCGCCGCCAGATCCCCCGGCCTTTCAATAGCCGGCCCAGAAGTCGTGTGCATCTGGACACCGAGTTCATGGGCGATGATCCCGGCCAAAGTTGTTTTCCCCAATCCCGGTGGTCCGTACAACAGCACATGGTCCAGCGCCTCCCGGCGCATCTTGGCCGCGGTGATAAAAACCCGAAGGTTCTCTTTCACCTGATCTTGGCCGATATACTCGTCCAGGTTCCGAGGCCGCAGGGACTCAAGCTGCCCATCCTCCCCGGTATAATGTGCTGACACCATCCGCTCCTGCACGGTTCCGCCTCCCAACGCCCCCTCAACGATGCGCCAACTGAGACAACGCCAGGCGGATCATCTCTTCCGGTTCGCGGCCTTCTTTCCATTCCCGGCGCAACACAGGCATGATAGACTGGATTTCCCTCTCATTATAGCCAAGCGCCGACAGAGCCGCAACGACATCTTCCATCGGGCGCACCCCGGAACCTTCTCGTTCGGGACCGGCGGCATCCGGGACCAAACCACTCAGCCGGTCCCGCAGGTCGACCACAAGGCGGTCCGCAGTTTTCCGCCCGACGCCGGAAAGCCCGCGCAAAAAAGCCACATCCTCCTCGACCACCGCCCGGCTCACGCGATCGATTCCCGCAGCCACCACGCCGAGAGCCACCTTGGGCCCTATCCCGGGCACGGTCTGCACAAGAACAAAAAAATCCCGCTCCCTGGGATCCGCGAAGCCGTACAGCGTCGGACCATCCTCCCGCCAAACTAACTGGGTGTGCAGAAGCGCCTCTTGGCCAAGGCGGAAGGTAGCGGCTAGGGAAGGGGCTACATAGACTTTGTACCCGACGCCCTGGACATCCATCACCACATGATCAGGATTCACTCCGGCGATTTTCCCCCGCAGGAAAGCGATCATCCCCATTCCTCCCCCGAACCAGAGCCATGGTCGGCGCAGTGTGCAAGTGGCAAATGGCCACGGCCAGGGCGTCGGCCGCATCGTCCGGACGCGGCGGCGCCGGGAGGCCGAGCAGCATGGCCACCATGCGCTGAACCTGCCCTTTTTCCGCCGATCCGTACCCCGTCACAGCCTGTTTCACCTGCATCGGCGTATACTCCGCCACCGCCGTCTCGGCCTGGCGAGCCGCGAGCAAGACCACTCCCCGGGCCTGCCCCACATGAAAGGCTGTCGTTACATTCCGATAAAAAAACAATTGCTCCACCGCCACGACGTCAGGGTTGAGGTTTTGCAGCAGTTCCTGCATCTTCTCGTAGATTCTGACCAGTCGGTCTCCGGTGGGTCCCGGCCGGGTCTCAACACACCCATAATCTTCTGTCCGCAGCCGATTCCCCTGTGATCGCACCAACCCGTACCCCATCCGGCCGATCCCCGGGTCGATTCCGAGCACGCGCAACCCCGCTTCTCTCCTCACCCCGCACTCCGCCCTCTCGCCTCATTTTCAGTGTAAATATTCTCCATATGTGTCCAAAATGGAGGCATAATCCTCTCGCCCATCCACCCGAACCCCGCGTCGCAAACTATCCAGGGCCCCTTTAGGCAACCCTTTAGCCGCCCTTTCCACGTTTAGCAGACCAAAATCTTTGACCACCCTCCCGGTCCCTGGCTGTCCGTCACAGAGAACCAGGTGGTTATCCTGGCGAAGGACAAAGTATAAGTGTCCCTTCGCGTCAAGGGGGATATCGGACACCAAACGCCGAAACACCGGCAGATTGGACACCACCGTCAGCCCTCCGTCCAGCATCCAGCGCGCCCCGTGCGCGGCAAAAGCCGGCTCTGTCACGTCCGCCACCACCCCCTGGTGAATCCGCAACAGGCCGCCGGTGTACTCCGTGACAAAAAGGGCCTCCTGTTCCGGCGCAAATACGCCGAAAGTGGGAAGATACAGCGGCGATGCCGCTTGGGCGGAACCCGCAACAAAACCGACCGCCGCCAGCGCCGGGATGACCGCGGTGAACACCCGGATCAGAAACATTGGCGCATGAACCATGGGCGATTCCTCCCGCAAACCCGATTCATTCCCAGTATCGCCGCGGCCCCCCCGGTTTATCCGATCCCTGCCTCGTTGGACACAGGTCTAATACATATTTTCACAACAAGTCCTCGTCACCCAGATCCACATTGGAAAACACGTTTTGTACATCGTCGTGTTCTTCGAGGGCTTCGAGGAGATCCACCATCCGCTGGGCTTCGTCCCCTTCAAGGTTGACCGTGGTTTGTGGAACAAAAGTCACCTCAGCCCCTTCGATGGGCACTCCGGCTTTTTCCAGATTTTCACGCACTTCCCGGAGTTGCTCGGGTGCCACGGTGATCACGTAACGATCTTCCTCCGCTGTAAAATCTTCCGCCCCAGCTTCCAGGGCGGCCATCATGGCGTCATCCTCCGAGCCCGGGAACCCCTCCCGGGAAATTTCGATCACTCCTTTGCGGTCGAACATCCAAGCCACACACCCACTCTCGCCGAGACTTCCGCCCCGTTTGGAAAAAATGTGCCGGATCTCGGCGGCCGTCCGGTTGCGGTTATCGGTGAGAAGCTGCACCATCACCGCTGCGCCACCCGGGCCGTAGCCCTCGTAAAACATCTCCTCGTAATTGACACCTTCCACATTGCCCGCGGCCTTGTCGATGGTGCGCTGGATGCTGTCCATGGGCATATTGGCCGCCCGGGCCCGCTCGATCGCCGTCTTCAGGCGATAATTCGTCTCCGGGTTACTACCGCCTTGCCGGGCCGCCGCATAAATTTCCCGGGACATTTTGGTAAACAACTGCCCCCGCACCGCATCCTGCTTGCCCTTTCGCCGCTGGATATTGTGCCATTTTGAATGTCCAGACATACCGTCCCCTTCCTTTCATCACAAGCCCCAATCCCGGGGATAGCGAAAATCCACCCCGATGGTCCTCCGGGACAACTTGGCGATCACCGGAGACCGGCGTTTAAACTGGTTGATCCGCACCCTTTTGGCCACAGCATCGATAAACCGGGGCGCAAAGCCCAAACTCACCAGATCCCGGCGGCTGTACTGCAGATCGACCATACAATAGAGGAGGCGGTCCACCTCCTCATACGTGAACCCGAGTTCCTGCTCGTCCGTCTGGTCCGCCCACAAGTCGGCGCTCGGCGGCTTTTCTTGGATTTCCTTCGGGACTCCCAGATATCGCGCCACCTGGCGAATCTGGGTTTTGTAGAGATCGCCAATGGGATTGATCGCCGAGGCCAAATCCCCGAACTGGGTTCCATAGCCGAGAAGAAGTTCCGTTTTGTTACTGGTGCCGATCACCAGAGCGCCATCCCGGGCCGACCGATCGTACAGCACGCACATTCTCTCCCGGGCCATTCGGTTTCCCCGGCGCAACGCCGACGCCTCGGGATCCCCGGCGAAAAATGCGTCCACCATGGGGGTGATGTCCACGATCTCGCTCGGCAAGTCCAGTTGTTCGACTACCCTCCTGGCATCGTCCAGGCTGGCCGGAGAACTGGTCTTATACGGCATCAGCACGGCGAGGATCTGCCCGCGATCAAAAGCCCGGGCGGCAAGATACGCGACCACAGCCGAATCGATGCCCCCGGAAAGACCGAATACCACTTTGGAGAAGCCCGCCTTGGTCACTTCATCCTGCAAAAACCGGGTCATCATCTCCACGGCAAGGGGCGCCGAAATCGCCAACAGCTCTTCGGTGGAACGCTCAAAACGATTCACTCGACCGCCCCCCTCCGTAGCACCCCTCGTAGATCCGACCCAATTCCCGAACCGTGACATCCAGTTGTTCATCCCGCCCCAGAGGAGTTGTCAACCGGCTCCGCTGGAGCACCTCCTCATGCACATCCGCCACCAGCAGGGTCTCTTCAAACTCCGGAGCCGCGGCGATGATCTCCCCGAAGGGATCCACCACCGCCGACCCTCCATAAAATGCCACGCCGTCCTCTACCCCGACCCGGTTAGCAAACAAGACGTAGACCCCGAACAATTGGGCGTAGGTACGCAAGGTGCGGTACCACGTCTCCTGGGATCCCACCCGCTCCCCCACCGCCGGCCTGGCCGGGCTAGCCGAGGGAATAATCAGCACCATCGCTCCGTCCTCATTCAGGATATAAGGGACCGAAGGGTGCCAGGCATCTTCACAGATCATCAGTCCAAAACGCCCCCCCGGGGCATCGAAGGCGCGCACCCGCTTCCCCCGCCCAAAGTAGCGGCTCTCTTCAAACATCCCATATGTGGGCGGGTAAACCTTGTGATGGCGATACACCACCTCGCCCCCGGACACGTACAGGGCGGTGTTGTACAACGTGTATCTCTTGGTCATCTCCACCATGCCAAACACGATATCCGCGTGCCGGCTCGCCTGAATGACCTGCCGCACCTCCCGGTCTTCCACCATCCGGGCGCAGTCCACCGCCAAGTCTTTCAGCAAGTAACCGGTGAGACTAAGCTCCGGAAATACCACCAGATCGCAACCGGCCCCCTTGGCCTTCTCCACCCACATCACATGACGGCGGGCATTTTCCGCCACATCGCCTAACACCGGGCGCATCTGCACCAATCCTACGCGAAAAGACATTGAACCCACTCCACCTGTCTCCGACTCCATCGCACCATTGGCTCACGATCCAGTATACATGGAGTTGGGACGCAAGCCAACCGCAGGGCACCCAGGCCCTGACGTGTCCTCGTCCTCTTCGGGCAACCCGAAAGGGGTTGAACCCACGTCCCGGGGCCCCACCCGGCCCCTTATGAGACATCGCCTACCTTCAGGGCGGTCCTCACGAAAAATACGGCTCCGGGACTCCCAGCAGCCGTAACTGGTAAAAGGAAGTGGGTCAATGGGCACTTGCCTGTGCCAACCGGACGCGGCGACAGCGGCTTCCGCCCAAAGCCCGGGATCGAACCACAAAGGCTCAACCCCTGACCGTCAAGGCGCACCTCTTCCCTGGGACAAATCCACAATGCTCAGGATAAAAACCAAAATCCCAACAATGACAAAATCCCACGTCGTCGCCACCCGATTCGACAAATCGATGACCCATGGAGAAATAAAAAGCCAGATTCCGATCAGCAGGCTCAGCCAATGCCTCCACATCGCCGTCCCCTCCTCACCAAATGGACCGGGTTTAGGCTGCGGTGACCGACAACCTGCTTTATGTATATGAGCGACGTTCACAAAATCTCCCCAAGTCTCCGATACCGTCCCTGGAAAAATAACAGGGGCCGTCCTTCATTGGCGGCCAGGTACAGAACCTCTCCCACATAAAGGGTGTGATCCCCGCCGTCGTATTCCGCCCACAATCGGCACGCGATCTGGGCCAGACTTCCCGCCAACACCGGAATGTCTTCGGGCCATTCATACTTCAGAGCCGCCGCCACCGCGGGATCCGGTTTACCGGCAAAATGCCGAGATACTCCCTCCTGTTCCTCCCGCAGGATGCTCACCCCAAACCTCCCGGCCTCCCGAATGAGCTCGTGGGTGCGGGCCCGCCGGTCCACCGAGACCAGGATCAGCGGCGGATCCAGGGACACCGACGTGAAGGAATTGGCCGTCATTCCGTGGGCCCCGTCCCCGTCCGGCACCGTCACCACCGTCACCCCAGTACCAAACAACCCCATCACTTGCCGAAACGTCATGGCATCCATCTGTGCTCTCCCTCCTGGTCTCTTACAAGGAATTATACAGGAATTTTTAAGTTGTCGACTGATGAAAAGAGACCCCTTTGGGGTCCCCCATAGCTGCCATCTGTTCGACGATTCACAAACTGTCTTCGTTCAGTAGGATTCTCTTAAGAACTCGAGTGATTTTCAAGCACCGCCAGCCCCGCCCTGGCACAGATCGTATCCTCTTCGGAAGATCCCCCCGAACAGCCGATCCCGCCAAGCAGATGCTCGCCATAATAAATGGGCAATCCCCCACCAAAAATCACCAGGCGGTCCGTGTGAACAATCCCGTGCAAAAGAGCCGGTTCATCTTTAATAAACCCATACCAATCCCCTGTCGCCTTGCCAAAAGCCGCCGCCGTGTATGCCTTGTTTCGGGCGATCTCTCCGCTCAAAAGGGGCGCGCCGTCCATTCGCAAAAAGGCCAGGAGATTACCTCCGGCATCCGCCACCGCGATATTCAAACGAACTCCGATCTCCCGCGCCTTTGCTTCAGCCGCCTGAACCATCGCCATCGCCGTGTTGTGGTTCAGGGCGAAGGTGGATCGAACCGGTTCGTTCGGTCTCATGCCCGTTCACCTCGCATCCCGCTCACGAGCCGTTCGGGGGCTCGTGTTTCTTCGTCTGTTTGTCCTCCATGGTGACCCCGCCGACAGCCCAATGGCTTTTCGGAATCTCGTAGATGACCACGCGGATATTCTCCCTTGGCGCTCCCAGACTCCGATGAAGGGCCTCCGTCACCTCTTCAATAGCCCGTTTCTTCATTTCGGGTGACCGCCCTTCGAGGATATGCAGCTGTACCAGAGGCAATTCCCGTCCCCCCTTGTTACCGGATTGCGCTTTATGTCGTCACTCCACGCGCAGCTCTAAAGTGGCAAGGCCGTCAAAAGCCACCTGGAGCCGATCCCCCGGCGCCACGGAAACCGCTTCGGTGATGCCGCCTGTCAAGATCACCATACCGGGTTCCAGAGCCAATCCTTCCCGGGCCAACATCTGAGCGAGCATCACCACGGACCTCACCGGATGACCCAGTACCGCCGCGCCCGCCCCGGTTTGAACCACCGTGCCGTTCTTGCGAACCACGACGCCGACCTCGTCCCACTGGGTGTGGTACGGGGAGAATCCTTGTTCGCCCAAGTAAAAGCGGGAAGACGATGCGTTATCTGCCACAACATCCACCAATGTGAACGAAAAATTTTCATACCGGCTGTCGATCACTTCAAGAGCCGGAACTACACACTCCGTGGCCCGCCACACATCTCTCGGTGTGATGGAATCGCCCTCCAGCCGGCCCTTGAGCACCAACGCCAACTCCGGTTCCACTCGAGGATGCACCAAACCCGTGACCGAGAGAATGGGTGTTTTCAATTCCATTGCGCCCAGCAATCGACCATAGATCGGTTCGTCCACACCCACGGACACTTGTTTGGCCCGACTGGTCAGTCCCATTTTCCATCCGATAAGTCTGTCGCCCGCGGCCAGCTCTCTTTCCACGGCCAATGCCTGTATGCGGTATGCCTGTTCCACCGTCAGTTCCGGGTATTCAAGCGTTAGCTTTCTCATGGCCAAGCCTTTGCGCTGATGCTCATTCACCCGCTGCGCCAACGCATCCAAGTCCACATCCTGCATCCGTTCATCCCCTTTCTCTCTGCGAGGGCCACGGTTCACGGTCACAGGCCCATGGGCCGGGACATGGAGCCTTCCGCCCGGTTCGCGCCTTTCCCAACGTGAGGCCACCGATGCTCAGCGGCCCGCGGCGCCAACCTCTTTACGTTTGGCCAGCTCCACCGCCACATCCACGATCATGTCCTCCTGACCGCCGACCACCTTTCGTTTGCCCAATTCGACCAGGATATCCCGCGCATCCACGCCAAACTGTTCCGCAGCGCGGAACGCGTGCAACAAGAAGCTTGAGTAGACCCCGGCGTATCCCATTGTCAGGCTCACCCGGTCCGTCTGTACCGGCCGCGCCATCCTCGGGCGAACCACATCCTCCGCCGCGTCCATCGCAGGATACAGGCGAACCCCTGTATCAATGCCCGCTTTTTCCGCCACCGCCGCGAAAACCTCCAACGGGGTATTCCCGGCACCGGCCCCGAGGCCCGCAAGACTGGCGTCAATCCTCGTTGCACCCGCTTCCACTGCCGCAAGGGAATTCGCCACCGAGACCCCGAGATTGTTGTGGGCGTGAAACCCGACCTCCACCTCGTCCGGCAGAGCTTCCCGCAACGCGGTGACCTTCTCCCGGACTTCACCCATCAACATGGCCCCCGCCGAATCCACCACGTATACCGTTTGTGCCCCGTAAGAAGCCATTTTTTTCGCCTCTTCCACCAACACACCCGCCGGGACCATATGGGACATCATCAGAAAACCCACGGTCTCAAGCCCCATCTTTCGCGCTTCTCCAATGTGCTGTTCAGAAATATCCGCTTCCGTACAATGGGTGGCCACGCGAATGACTTGAATTCCTGTATCCGCAGCCCTCTTCATGTGCTCAACGGTCCCGATTCCCGGCAAAAGCAGGGCCGCAACCTTACTGTTGCGGACCGTTTCGCACACCGCCCGCAGGTAGTCCTCTTCCGTTTCCTTTGAAAATCCGTACTGGACGGAGCTGCCTCCCAAACCGTCTCCGTGGGTGGCTTCAATGATCGCCACTCCGGTCCGATCCAGGGCACCCGCGATGGCCCGGGCATCTTCCACACTGAACTGGTGGCGAACCGCATGCATTCCGTCTCGCAGCGTCACATCCGTGACCCGTATCGTCCGATTTCCCATGATCGTCCTCCCGCCCCCGTCAATGTTGGACCGCCAAGCGATTCTTGGCGAATTCCTCGCCCACCTTGGTCGCAGCAGCCGTCATGATATCGAGATTCCCCGCATAAACAGGGAGAAAATCCCCCAGCCCCTCCACTTCAATGGAGATGCTGACCAGGTTATCCCGGTAGATCGGATCCCGATTCAGGCGATATCCCGGGACAAACTCTTGGACATGAGCCACCATCTCACGAATCGACCGGTCAATCCGTTCATACACATCCTCTCCGGTCTCGTCGATCAGGCAGTAGATGGTGTCCCGCATGAGAATCGGCGGCTCGGCCGGATTGAGAATGATGATCGCCTTGCCTTTTCTCGCACCGCCGATAACCTCAAGAGCTTTTCCGGTCGTCTCCGTAAACTCATCGATGTTCTGGCGTGTTCCTGGCCCCGCACTTTTACTGGCAATGGTCGCCACGATCTCGGCGTAGGACACCCCCACCACCCGGCTTACGGCGTAAACCATGGGGGTGGTCGCCTGGCCTCCACAGGTCACCATGTTCACATTCGGCGCGTCGAGGTGTTCCTTTAGGTTCACCGCCGCGATCACGTAAGGCCCACGGGCGGCCGGTGTCAGGTCGATGGCCTGGATTCCCGCCTCTTTGAGCAACTTGGCATGGCGCACATGAGCTTTGGCGCTGGTGGCATCAAACACGATGTCCGGGCGAACTCCCTGATCCAACGCTGCCTTGAGCCCTTCCGCAGAAGTCTCCAACCCCATTTGTCCCGCCCTGCGCAGACCTTCGGACGCTGGATCAATCCCGATCATCCAGCGGGGTTCCAGCCAGTCACTGCGCATGAGTTTGAACATGAGATCGGTTCCGATATTGCCCGATCCAACTATGGCCGCTTTGAGTTTCACGCCTCTCCCTCCAGCTTCGGAAAAATCGCTTCCACCCTGCCCATTTTTCCAAAATTAACCACGTATCGGGATCCCGCCTTGGCATTCACCGCCGCGCTCACCGCTCCGGAAAGAACCACGTGTCCCGCCTTCAAAGTCGTCCCGAACGCCGCGACTTTGTTCGCCAGCCAGGCCACTCCCAAAGCCGGATGTCCCAACACCGCGGCCCCCGCTCCCGTCTGCACGACCTCTCCGTCTTCAAAAAGGGCCATTCCCACGAGCTCCAGGTCCACATCTTCCACCCGGGTCGCCCGCGTACCCAGTACAAAACAGCCTGACGACGCATTGTCCGCCACGGTGTCGGGAAGTTTAATCCGCCAGTCGGCAATCCGGCTGTCCACCACCTCAATGGCGGGAACCACGTAATCCGTAGCCCGGAGCACGTCATGAATTCCCAGTCCAGGACCCTCGAGATCCTTTTTCAAGATAAAGGCAATCTCCGCTTCCACCCGCGGTTGAAGGAGGGGATAGTCGATCACTGCACCCGACGGGTAATCCATCGAGCGAAACAGGTGGCCATAATCGGGTTCCCCCACGCCGAACATCTCTTGCATGGGCCGACTGGTCAAACCGATCTTGTGCCCCACGACCTCTTCTCCGAGATTTATCTTCTTCTTTACAACCTCCAACTGGATCCGGTATGCATCCTCCACCGTTATCCGGGATTCCGCTTCGGTTAACGGGGGAATGGGACGGCGTTCTTTCTCAGCCCGAAACAAGCGCTCAGCCCATGCGGCCAGTTTTTCCGGTCCGACGCTCACGTCCTCACCCCCTCACAATTTCACACACACGTTCGACAGCTCTGTGAAAAATTCAAAGCTGTGAACGCCGCCTTCCCGCCCAATGCCGCTTTGTTTCATACCGCCAAACGGAGTGCGCAAATCCCTCAGGAACCAAGTGTTGATCCATATCACCCCCGCCTCAAGCCGCGCCGCCACCCGGTGGGCCCGCTTGAGATTCGAGGTCCAGATCGTGGCGCTCAGACCATAATGGGTATCGTTGGCCTGTTCGATCACTTCCTCCTCGGTGTCAAAGGGCTGAACCGTGATCACCGGACCGAAGACCTCTTGCTGTACAATTTCGCAACGGCGGTCGACATCGACAATAATCGTGGGTTCCAGATAATACCCCCGGGTCAGGTGCTCGGGCCGCCGGCCCCCAACCAGGATTCGCCCGCCCTCCTTGACCGCCCGCTCAATAAAGCCCTCAACCCGATGAAGGTGTTCCTCACTGATCAACGCCCCGACGTTCGTTCGCTCATCAAAAGGATCTCCCACCACCAAGTTCTTGGCTTTCTCCACCATTCTGCTCAGGAACTCGTCATAAATCGGCCGTTCCACATACACCCGGGAACCGCACAGACAAACTTCCCCTTGGTTCGAAAAGCTGGAACGAACTGTCGTCTCCACAACATCGTCCAGATCGGCATCAGCAAAAATGATATTCGGGTTTTTGCCGCCCAGTTCAAAGGCCACCCGCTTCAATGTTCCGGATGCCGCCTTCATCACAGCTTTCCCTGTGGACGTTTCGCCTGTCAAGGAGATTAAATTCACATCCGGATGTTCGGTCAATGCCGATCCCGCCGAATCCGGCCCAAACCCGTGAACCACGTTAAAAACCCCATCCGGCAAGCCGGCTTCCTGACAAATCTCCGCCAATTTCGTCGCCGTCATCGGCGTCAATTCCGCGGGTTTTGCCACACATGTATTGCCCGCGGCAAGACATGGAGCCACCTTCCAGGTCAACAATAAAAGCGGCAGATTCCAGGGCGAGATCAACCCCGCCACCCCAACCGGACGCCGCAACACATAATTGAGGGCCACATCGTCCATCTGAAATGCTTCGGTACCCAACCCCTTGACAAAATCCGCAAAGAACCGGAAGTTGTAAGCGGCCCGCGGAATGTCCAGCGTTCTGGCCAATGTCAGCGGTTTGCCGGTATCCAGGGTCTCCAGGCGGGCCAGTTCCTCCATGTTTTCATCAATCAGGTCCGCAATCCGATTGAGAATCGCCGAGCGCTTGGCCACAGGCATCCGTCCCCACTCGCCGAATGCTCTCCTGGCCGCCGCCACCGCCCGGTCAATCTCCGGTTTTCCGCCCTCGGCCACCTCGCCCAGCACCTCTCCGGTGGCCGGGTTCACATTCACGAACCTGCGTCCGTTTTCCGACTCCACAAACTTCCCGTCGATAAAATGCCGCACCAGTTCCATCGAATCTCTTCCTTTCTCGGCTTGACAGATTTCTCACTGGTTCCGTGGCTATTTTTATCTTAGAATAGTTGCTCGCGGGTACAACCCGCGTTTCTCACAATATGAAATCGCCTAAAATTCGTCGTAAAAGATATTTGAACTGCGCAGTCCACCTTTGTACAACACCTTTAGTGTGGTCTGAATGAGCGCAGGAGGACCGCAGAGATACGCATCCATCCCGTCGAATCGTTCAAAATGCCTCTCAACGACATCGGCGATGTATCCTTCCTCCCCTTCCCAGGCATCTTCGGGATCCCGTTCGGAAAGTGCAGGGATGAAATGGAAGTTGCTCTGCTTCTGCTCCAGTTCCCTCCAGAGATCCATCAGGTACAAATCGCGTACCTTGCGCGCGCCATAAAAAAACCACGCCTCGTGTTCATAAGGACCGGCAAATAATTCCTCGATCAAACCTTTGATGGGCGCCATCCCGGAGCCCCCGGCAACGAAAAGAAGCTTCTTGTTGCGATCCCGGAGTTGCATTTTTCCGTAAGGCCCCGAGCCCCTCACCCGATCCCCCGGCTTCAGGTCACACATGTAATTGGAGCCCCGTCCTCCGGGCACCCGTTTGACATGAAATTCAAGAGGTTCTCCGGTTCGATACCGGGTTGCCACCGAATACGCCCGTCCCTCGTCCGATTGGGGTATTGCGAATTCGAAAAACTGTCCGGCCGCGTATGGAATATCTGACGGTTCCGTCAGTTCCAAACGAATGCGGTGGATGTCGTGCGTACAGGCGAGATTCTCCCGTACCACCGCTGCAAAATCATGAACCGGGAACAACTGCACCCCCGGTTCCTCGTCCTCCTCCTCGACTTCAACGACCAGATCACTTTCCGGCAGTGTGCTGCACATCAAAATGTACCCATCGTCTCGCTCGAAACCCATGAGGGCGAATTCAGAAACCCGATCCATCAGGCGATAATCCCCTTCAAGGACTTTTGCTTTACACGCGGAACAGTTCCCGTGTTTGCAGCCGTACGGAACCGCCAGACCGCTGCGCAGAATCGCATCCAGAACGGTTTGACCTTCTCTGCAATGAATCTCGGCTCCCCGCGGTTCCACACGGATCTTGAAGGTGACACTCGATTGTTGTACAACGCTCATTGCGAACACCCTTTCGTTCAATTCAGCTCTGGTTGATCCCGGCGAGTTGGACCTGAACTCCGCCGAACTTGTAAACTGTCGTGAATCTGTAACGCCAAGTGAATCTTGAACCGATGTTCTCCATCATCCAAATTGATCCGGCACAGTTCCTCAATTTTGCGGAGACGGTATCGCAGGCCGGTTTCCGAGACATACAGCGCACCGGCGACTTTTCGAATGTTGCCGGTATGGGCCAAATACGCTCGCAGAGTCGTCAACAATTCGCCTCGGTGCTTCTGATCATAAGCTTCCAGACGCCCCAACACAGATCGGTAAAAATCGGCGAGCTCTTGATGGGAGGCGGCCTTCATGAGTATCAACACGGTTTGAAACTGTTCATAGACCCCGAAGCGGGAACGAAGAGGCACACCGCTCGTTTCAAGAACATCGAGAAAATCGACAATACTCACGGCATCGTCATAACTCCGGCCTATGCTGACGACCGATTGCGCCAGCCGGCCGCATCCGGCCAACATGCGGATCACTTTAAATTTTTTCTGGCAGGTGTTGAAAACCGACTGGAGAAACTCGTCCGGCGTATCTCCCGAACGGCGCTGTACCTCGGAATACAGGCCAATTAAATATCCATTTTTAGGGAATAATTCAAATTCCGGGTATTTCTGTTGTAGAAAATAAAAAACCTCCATCATCTGTTCTTCCTGTTCGACCCGGAACGCCACCAACCGCCTCGGTTCCTCAGGATTAATATCCAACAACCTCGCCCGTCGAACCAGGGTCTGTTCGTCATGTCTCCCGCCGATCACTTCATCGAGAAAATCGGCCAAATGAAGTCTCGCCTCTTTCATCAGCAGCCGTTCCTGGAACAGGTGGATGGCACAGATGTTACTGGCCCGCTCGGCGAGGATAAGCTCCCCTTCCCCCATCGGTTTCGCGCCAACCACACAAAGGTGGCCGAATCGGTTCGCGGAGGTGCCGATCAGCAGGACCTCGATAAAGTTGCCCCCGCTCTCCCAGTGTTCCGGTTTTCCGACGGCCGGCTCTTTCCCCGTTCTGGCGATCGCCCCGGCCTGGGCTTTCCACTCTCGATAAACCTGCCGGTGATCCGGATCGAGAACCGCCTCGGACAAAAGCCGTCCTTTCAGATTCTCAACAAAAACACTGCGGTGAAGGGCATCCCCGATAACCTGAACAATTTCATCCAGTGATTTCTCCTCAAACATGAGCTCGCTCAGCCTTCTGTGAAGAACCATCGACTCTTTCCAGGTTTGATTGAGAAGAGAAATTCTCTGGTAAGCCCTGTCCAGTTCGGTGGCCAACGACTCCGCTTCATAATATTGGCCGAGGGCGCGCTCGGCATCCGTACACAGCTCCCAGCTCTTCGCCATGTACAGACACCGAGCGTCGCCGCGGCCACGGCACTCCGGTTCATAGACCAAAACCCGCCGTCCGAAAATCTCTGTCAGATACCCACTGGCATAGCCCACCAATGTCCAACAAACCGGTTCCTCGCTCACCCCAAAATGACGCAAATGTTCGTCCGCCTCATACGAATGCCGCCACTCCCCTGTAAACACCAACGAACCGGATTCCCAATCCACACGAAGTTCCTGCGGCTCAACGGTCACAATCCCCTCGACCGTGTGCAACTGAGGCCCAACGAAAAACAATTCGTCCTTCGACTCCCAGTTGAACATGGTCCGGATGGCCTTGGCATCGCTCTGGCCACAGGCCCATCCGTACCTCATTAAAAATCCCTTCGCCCGGTCCATCCCCAGGGTTGCCACCAGATCTCTGCGCAACAATCCCAGTGCCGAGGTCTCGATCAAAGCCATTCGGTGCCCGTTCAGTCTGATGATACCGGTTCGGGGATTGACCTCCAGCAATTGATCGAGAAGTAACCGATGGGCTTTCATACACTGTCCGTCCTTCGCGACGGCATGGGCTGCATAGCGATCACGCCCCCGCTTTCCCTCGGGACACCCGTCCAAAAAACATTTCTACCAATTCACAGAACTCATCTCGGCGCTCAATCTGTGTCCAGTGACCACAACGTCCGAAAATGTGGAGCTGGGCATAGGGAAGCAGATTAAACAACCGATACGAGTTGTCCACCGGAATCACTTGATCTTCACGCCCGTGAATGACCAGAGTCGGGCGGACAATATTCCGGATATCCTCTTCGGGTGTCACCATCGCATCCACGTGTCGCTGCCGGGGCTCCGGAAACATTTCTTCATAGGCGGACCGGGATTCGGGCTCCAGACTGGCTTCGTAACGAAGCCTCGCCAGGTCCGGAGTCAGAAGGGATTTATCGAACGCAAAGATATCCATAATGCGTTCCATTTCCTCCACGCCACGGGCTCGGTATCCCCAAACCGCATCCAGTCCTTCCGTAATTCTGAACGGCACCCCAACCGCTCCCATCAACACCAAGGCACGCACATATTCCGGATGCTGGGCCGTCAGCCGAAGGGCCACCGCCCCACCCATGGAGTTGCCGACTATCATGGCCGGGACAGCCCCGACGGCATCCATGAAATTCTTTACATGATTCACCCAGGTTTCGAGTCGGTATTCGATTGCGGTGGGACGCTCCGTTTTGCCAAAGCCCACGACATCGAGTGCGTACACCCTAAACCGGGCGGCCAACCGGGGAAGAACCCCTCCCCAATTGGCCCACGCCGATACTCCGGGACCGGACCCGTGGATCAAAAGAACATTCGGCCCTTCTCCAAGAACGTGGTAATGCGTGCGTATTCCTCCGGCATCGACGTACTGTCCGACTTGTACGGACCCATGATCTTCAGACATGAGCACATTCCTCCTTTTAGGCCACGTCAAGATCGACAGGATCCCCGTCCCGGACTCCATTTTCTCGAAGGGTGCGTTCGAGTTCAATTTCCTTTAGGCCGTTCGGATGGATGCGCACCATGCGATAGGGCCTGTTATCGGGCAATTCCCACATCTTCTTCACGACATCCAACAATTCCTTCCCTTTCATCCCTGGCTCTGCAGGGACCCCTTGGTGACAAAGAAACCGGTCATCAAAGGTCACGCGAACCCAGACGAACACGCCGTCTCCCCCTCTCTACACCACTTCAAAGGTTTTATCCAGTCCCAACTGTTCCCGGTAGCGGACCCACCGGTGATAATCTCTGGAACTATAATGTTCGTTGGCTTCTTCGGGAGTAAAACCGAAGTATTCGAACATATCGGGAAGAGTAGGTCCAAACTCACCGGACAGATACGATTCCGCCGGCCACCACCACTGAATGTATTTTTCCGGTTCCTCCAGGAAGATATCCCTGCATCCGGGGGAACAGAACATGTGCGTCTTGCCGTTGTACTCGGCATATTGCGTCCACATCCGATCCGGATGATCCGGGTCCGGGAATTCGCAGGGAATTTGACAGACCGCGCAAACCGCCGGCAGACCGGGAGACGCGACCGCCATGACATGATCGTCCATTTTTCGGAAGAAGGGGGCATAATAGCGTTCAAAAGTGTTTGGGTACTCCCGGGATAACCATTCATAATCATCCGGCTGCAACCGGAACCCGCGGAAATAGTTCGCATGCTTATAATGATCAAGAATCCGCATCGTTGCGTGGGAATAATGCTCCTTCTCCTTGATTGTATCCTCAAAATTCCGCGGCGGCCGGATTCCATACTTGTAGAGATCTTTAAACAATCCGTTCAGCACTTGGTCTTCCACGTACATTTCAAATGCTTTTCTCCACGAAATTGCACGCACCCGGGGATAGTAATCCACCAAGGTTGAAATCACAGAGAAGATCCGATAACAACGCCAATACCATTTATCCAGCCAGCGCTGTACGATCGGGACGTTGCGATCGTCTTCCTCCAGCAACATCTTCAGCGCCGCCATCCCCAGGGCCATGTGCCGGGACTCATCCGATTGAACGCTCTTGCCCACCGATGCAAAATGTTCATCCCCAACGGCCGCCGCAGAAGCTGCAAAAGGCAGGAACAAAATATTTGTAAACACATATTCAAACGAGAACGAAATGGCGATCAGTGCCTCGAAGGGGCCAGATGTCAGGGCATCATCGAAAAACGATTTAGGCACGGTGTTGAACCACAGGTTTTCGTTCGTCTTTGCATACGCATGAAGACCGTCGTAATACCGACTCATGTGCGCGTAATGCTTGATTTCGATTTGAGCATGCCGCAATTCGTCCACAGCTTGATTAAAGGTCGCGAAACGGATCGCCTCGATCGGAATGTTGCGGCCAATGTAGGCCATGAGACGATGGGCCGAGTACTCCGCCGGCTGGACGGCCACCGCAAAAGCTTTGACGCCTTCGAACCACCGGCTGTCCACGATCCGCGCATGTCCATGGTTGGCTTCAAACGCACTTCGGATCGCGTGATGCAGATGTTCCTTTTCTGCCTGTATCTTGACATATTGATTGAAAGTCATGCGAAAAGGGTCTTCCCAGCGCTTTGGATCTTTGATACGTATACCTTCGGCCTCCACCAACGGATAAATCTGCTTAAAATCCACATCTTTCGGGTCCCACATCAGGTCCCTGGTCAGCGCCTTGTACCGCGCACCCGCCGAAAGTTTCCCCATCTCGAACCCTCCCCGTGATTCCTTTTTTCCTCCGGTCAGTCCTCCCGATTCCACCGAATTAAAAGATGATCTTCATCCCATTCTTCAATGAAGCCGAAATACGACGACATATAGATGTGCAACTCATCCATCGACCAGTCCCGTCCCAGGACTTCCTCCACCTTCTCCCGTCGCAACAACAGTTTGAGCGGCGATTTCACTTTGACATAGATATTGAAATCAACCAACTCAACCCCGGCATTGTCCGCCTGAACAGCTTCGACAATCGCATCCACCACGGGGCCGCCGTTCTTGTCCAAATCCATCCCCACGTATTGGCCCTGGTCCACCGTCATCCCTGAACCCTCCCTTTTTTACGCAGGCTCTTGTGCGAGAATCCCCATTCGTTGCAGTTTTGGATAAATATTTTCCTGAAGATTCCGGTCGACCGATTGTTCAAGCGAGAATGGGATGCCGTGGCGATCCATGAGGGCTTGGAGTGACTTCACCGCCTCCGCTGCCCTGGGCAGCCAATGTTGCACCCAGGATTCCACAATCTCCCGGTTCGTCTTTTCCTCTTCGGGGGTCAAACGAGGGTCGCTCAGGGTCTTGCCCCAACGATAATCCCCCGGCCAGTTCTCATAGCCCAACGCCTTGAGATATTCCCAACGGCTGAGCGTCGGATCCTCGGCCACCATTTTGAACAGGGATTCCGTCCATTGTTCCTGCCACTGAACCTGCTCCGCGCACACCAGCGCCAACTCGGGGATGACCGTATCGTGGTGCGCCAAAGCCATTTCATTCATCTCTTGGTACAAGATTCTGTCGATTAAAGGTCCCAGGGTTAAGTGCAGGGCCACAAGTGCCTCCGCCCAGTCTTCGGTGACCAAGACATGCTCCATATACCGGCGGAGCCCATTGTAGGCGCGGTCGTGCACCCAGAGCTCCCTGCCACGCTCCAAAACCGGCAACCCCTCGTCGCCAACGACTTCCAGCGCCCACGTGCTCAACCATTGCGCGCGTCCTTGTTTGTCGAATGCGGTATAGGTCGCCGACTGCTCGATTGGACAACCCATGGCATAACGCACCACGTACTGGAGTTGAACCGCTCCGGCGTATTCGTAATGGCGAAGCGGGGTATAAAAATCGCAGGCAAATTCTTTCCACGAATCAGAGACCCAGCTGTAGATCCCCAGCTTCTGGGCCCGGTCGAATACCCCCTCCACATCCTCCGCCATTTTCTTGCGGCTCAGGGTGTACGTTTCATACCAATAGCGCTTGGGATCGCGGAAAGCGTCCCAGTCTTTCACCCGGATTCGCGTAAACCGCGGATCATAGATGTCATAGTCCGTTTTCCCGTACTTGAACCGATACTGTCCGTGGAGATACGATTGTTCCCGAACGGTTACCTCTTCGTACTCATTTTTCGTCAGCCAGTCCCAGGGCTGTTTTCGGACCGGTTCAAGGGTCTTTGGCTGAAACGCCATTGGCTTTCTCCCCTTCTCATGAGTCTTTGGTCAGGCGGATCACCAGATCGGACTTCGGGGTGGTCTTGCACGCCAAAACAAACCCTCGCTGCCGCTCATCCTCCGGAAGGACCGCCACCGAAGACTTTCCCAGTTCATACGAGCCCTCCACCACCTGCACCTTGCACAATCCACATCCTCCACCCCGGCATCCGCGCTTCACGCTTCGGACGCCCTGGGCGATGGCCGCCTCCAAAACATCCTGCTCATGCTTACATGTGAATTCTCGTCCTTCCTCAAAGACCATAATCCGATACCCCTCGGCCATCGCCCAGCTGCTCCTTTCCAAATCTCGCTCAGTTCTTGTTTCTGGTTCGCCTGACTCAGGTCAGCGCGGTGGTAAATCGGTCATTGAGTTCCCTCATATGATAGAAAATCCCTTTGCCCAACTGATCTTCGGTCCAGGTGACCGGCGTGAAATCTTCATGAGGAATATACCCGCCGCTGAAGACCTCGTTTCGGTTTCCGGACGGGTCAAAGAAATAGATCGTCGTTCCTCGGGTGATGCCGTGACGAGTCGGCGTGACGTCGAATGTCACGTTGTTGCGGCCCAACACATCCGCGGCATGCAGCACATCATTCCAGCTGCCCAGCGTAAACGCGAAATGGTGCAATTTCCCGTTCGGCCCTTTGAGAATGGCGATGTCGTGCGGAGTGTTGGTCCGGAACAGCCATACCGCCAGCAGCTTCTCGCCGTCCAGAGTAATGATCCTTTCGCTCATATGAAAGTCAAACACTTTCATGAGCAGATCGGTGGCTCCCTCCACATCTTCGCCGACAATCAGAAGATGATCCAACTGCGGAGGCGCAATCCCCTTCAGATTCTCCGGATATGGGTCAGGATTCAGTTTGAGCCCGTTGCCCACCCGCTCAATCTCGTGGTACAACTCCACCAAATGTCCGGTAGGCAGTTCAAAACGAATGGCCTCTCCTTCCGCGAGCCGGGTTCCTTTCGAGATCCGATTCACGCGGACACCGTAATTTTCCAGCTTTTTTTCGAATTCGTCCAATTCGTGTTCGTAGCGCACCTTGAAGGCGAGATGAACCAGCCCCGGATGGTCCGCTTCAGTCAATATCAAACTGTGATGATCCTCTTCATCCCAAGCTTTGAAATAAGCCTTCCCATTTTCCCGGGCCATCAACTGAAGTCCGATGACATTGGAATAATAGTCAATGCTCTTCTCCAAATCCAGGACCCGGGCCTCCACTCTACCCAGTCGCATGATGCCCATTTTTCTGAATTTCTCCTTTCTTATAGATTTCGTTAAACTTCAGCGGGGCTATTTGTAATTTTAAGAGCGCTCTAAGCCGAAAGTAAGTGCGCATCTCGACAAAAGGAGGTGCATTGATTTGTCGCTATACTCCAACCTCGACCGACGTGAAACGACAATCTTGACACATGGCATGGATTTGTCCAATCGCACATTCCACTTGAAATTGAGGCCCATTGAGTTAATAATTTAAGAAGGGGTAACCGTGGGGTTCAGTCTGCCCATTGAAAACATTCTCTCTTTCGACAAGCCGATTGAACATGTGGGAGGTAACTCCATGATCAAATCCGTCGATCATGTCGTCAACATTTTGAACTGTTTTACCCCGGAAAAGACGGAGTTGGGGATTTCGGAGCTGACTGTACAACTGAACATGAACAAGAGCACTGTTCATCACATTGTGAAATCCCTGTGTGAACACAAAGTTCTCGTTCAAACCCCCGCAAAAAAATATCGACTGGGCTCAAAGATCCTCGACTGGGAGCGTTCGGTATCTCCGCTTTCAAAATTGTTGCAGGTCGCATCTCCATTTATGGAGTCTCTGGTAAAAATAACCGGGGAAACGGTGCATCTCGCTGTTTTGGAAGGAACCGAGGTGTACTATTTGGCCAAGTTGCGCTCTCAACGGGCCATTCGAATCGAAACCAAGATCGGAGGCCGGATGCCGGCCCATTGTACGGGTCTCGGCAAAGCCCAGTTGGCTTTTCAGCCGGATCGACACCTGCAACAGATCTCGGCGAAACAATTGCAGGCCGTGACCCCCAACACCATTGTCGACCCCGCAAGATTCTATGAAGAAATGCAGACCATTCGCCGACGGGGTTACGCCATCGACAACGAAGAATATGAGATTGGGTTGTATTGCATCGCCGCCCCCATCCGGGATGGTCAGGATCAAGTTGTGGCGGCGGTGAGCCTCGCGGGCCCTGAAGTCCGAATGCGAACAGAAAATGCGGATAACCTAGTCCGTCTCGTCAAAAAAACCGCCTCTCAGATATCTGAAAAAATTTCCCTCTGGCAATAGTCCCGGCCACATGGAAACCGGGAACTGTCGGAAATCTGCGGCAAAAACAAAAGCTCCCCCGTGTTTCGTTTTGTGAAATTCGCTTGAAGAAACCATCGATTCAGGGTGCTATAGTTAAAGTCGAATTCATATCACCGATGCGGAGGGAGCAACCATGAGTATGGATCTGGCTATTTTGAGCACCCACACACCCCGGATGTGCCATCGCGACCGTGTCCCCCCTTTTCAAGAACCGCTGGTTCACGCGCTGGACCAGGCATCCGGGCAACTGTCCGACGCCGAGATTGACGTATTGGTCACGATTTCGTGCCATTGGATGAGCACCTTTGATCATTATGTGGATGCCACCCCCGTTCACGAGGGGTTGCTGACCGCGGAGGAATGCCCCGATCTCATCTCCCAAGTCCCTTACCGGTACCGGGGCGACAGGGACTTGGGAATTGCCCTGGCCGAGGCCGGTCGTGCAGCGGGCATCCCAGTGATCTCTTTCGAAGACCCGGCCTATGTGTTGGACTACGGCACCGTGGTACCCCTTCGCTACCTCGACCCCCGTGAAGAACTCGCCGTGGTCCCGCTTTCCGTGTGTTGGTCCGCGGATCTGGACGAGAGTTATCAATGGGGGCAAGTGATCGGACAAACTCTGAAAAAAAGTGGTCGCCGCGCCGCTTTCGTCGCCAGCGGCGCCTTATCGCACAACCTGGTCCGCGGTCCCGAGCGATGGCCCACCACGATGGAAATGGCCCTGGATCAAAAGTTCATTGAACTTCTTCAAGATCAAAAACTTGAAGAAGTTCGCCAAATGTTGCCTTCTTTCGCACAAGCCGCCAAAGTGGAGTCCGGCGGCCGCCACGTGGCGGTCCTTCTCGGCGTGTTGAGCGAAATCGCTGCGTACCATGCGGAGTACCTGGGTTATGCCCAATCATCCGGCAGTGGGAACCCGATCATGGTGTTCTCCCGCCGCTAGACTTTCAATGAGAAGGAGAGCGCCCTTGTACGACCTGCACACGCATTTTATACCCGATACCGTTTTGGAGCGACTGAAAAAACTAAGTGACATTCAAGCGGAATTTCGCCGCATTCCGGGCAAGGACGACCCGTTTCTCATCGTGAACGGCACATGGGGATTCGAACTCAAACGAGCCTTTTACGATCCGAAGATCTATCTCAAAGAACAGGCACGGGCCGGAATCGCCCATTCTTTGATTTCCCCGGTCCCTCAACTTTTTCTATATGAATCTTCGGCCGAGACGGCTGAGGAATGGTCCCGCGAATACAACCATGCCTTGGCGGATTTGGCACGAACAAACCCGGACCGGATCTCCGCCCTGGGAACGGTTCCTCTGCAACAGCCGGCCCGGGCCGCTCAGGTACTGGCCGAGGCGATGGACATCGGACTTAAAGGAGTGATCATCGCCACCACTGTCAACGGCCAACTGCTCAGTGATGAACGGTTTCGGCCTTTCTGGGAGGAAGCGGATCGGCGGAAAGCCATCGTGTTTCTTCACCCGCTCCTTTGCGGCGATCCGCGCCTCCGGCAGAGAAAAATGGCGAATCTGATCGGCGTTCCATGGGAAACCACGGTCTGCGCAACAGATCTGATCCTCAGCGGCACTGTACACCGGTATCCGGATACCCGTATGTTGCTTGCACACGGAGCCGGCTTTCTCCCATATCAGATCGGCCGTATCCAAAAGGGATATGAACAGTGGCTGGACGTGTCGGCCGACCTTAAGGAGTCTCCGGAGGCGTCCCTTCGCCGGTTTTGGTATGACAGCGTGTTGTGGCATCCGGCTTCCCTGGCCCTGTTGAGAAATGTGGCCGGTACAGACCGAATCGTTCCCGGGTCAGACTTTCCTTTTGATCTGAGCAGCCGGCCCCTCGGGGAAGAATGGGATGCGGGAGCCAAGCGTCTGCTGGATTGGTGAAAGACCGGCAGGCCCACGAATGCCCCGATTGTCTCGGCGCGAGGATGGTTTGAAAAAGACTCCCCTATACAGGAACAACGCTGTTCACACAAAAGAAGCAAAAAGCTAGGATATCTTCCAAGATCCCTTATATGTCACTGAACCGGGGGGAGGATAACATGCGCACGCAGGTGGGGATTATCGGCGCGGGGCCAGCCGGTCTTCTTCTCTCTCATCTTCTGCATCTGGAAGGCATCGAGTCAATTGTTATCGAGCGCAAGACCCGAGAAGAGATCGAAGGAACGATTAAGGCCGGTGTTCTCGAACAATGGGTGGTGGATCTTCTCCGCGAAACCGGCGTCGGGGAACGCATGATGCGGGAAGGCACGTTTCATGGAGGCATTGAGCTGCGCTTCAATCGCAAGGGGCACAGAATTCCCATTGAAGAACTTACGGACGGAAAACGGGTGACCATTTACGCTCAGCACGAAGTCCTCAAAGACCTGATTGCCGCGCGGCTTCAGGCCGGTGGACATATCATTTTCAACGTCGGCGATGTGACCCTTCACAATATCGATACGTCCGCTCCGAAAATCCGTTTTCGACAAGATAAAATTGGCGAGTTTCAAGAAATATCCTGCGATTTTATCGCCGGTTGCGACGGATATCATGGTCCGAGTCGATCTTACATTCCGAACCGAAAAGAGTATTTAAAAATGTATCCATTCGGATGGTTGGGGATTCTGACCGAAGCCCCCGTATCGGCACCGGAGTTGGTGTACACCCATCATGAACGGGGATTCGCACTGCTCAGCACAAGAACTCCCTGGATTCAGCGCTATTACATCCAAGTTGATCCGAACGATAACCTGTCCAATTGGTCCGACGACCGAATTTGGACAGAACTTCACGCCCGCGTGGAAACCACCGACGGTTTTCAACTGACCGACGGGCCCATCTTCCAAAAAAATATCGTGGCCATGCGCAGCTTCGTTTGCGAGACCATGCAATATGGGCGCCTGTTCATCGCCGGTGATGCCGCTCATACCGTCCCACCCACCGGCGCAAAGGGGCTAAATCTCGCCGCGGCGGACGTGCTGAAATTATCACAGGGTTTGGTCCAGTACTACGAGACTGGCAAAACAGATCGGCTGAATGGTTACAGTGAAGCTTGCCTGCGCCGGGTGTGGAGAGCGGAACACTTTTCGTGGTTTATGACCACCATGCTGCATCCCGACCCGACACAGTCGCAGCTGGAGAAAAAACTGCAACTGGCCCAGTTGGAATATACCGTGTCGTCCCGCGCCGCCGCCACAAGCTTGGCCGAAAACTATGTGGGAATGCCCATTGACTGGTGACGGGCGAACCGAGAAAGGAGCTCGGGGGCTCGACGGAAACACAGCCCCCCTCCAATCAGGGGGCCCGGATCCGGACGCCCCTCACGGACTCCCCCGCTCATGCCGCCCCTCCTCCGGCGGATTCGTCGCAGATTCTCTTCCAAACCGTTCCTGTGCGATAAGTCCGATCTCAAGCAATAACGGATTCAATCTGTATTTCCCGTTCTCCGGATTTCTCTCCAATATAGATTCTTGGACGAGAGTGGAGACCATGCGGGAAACCGTACTTTTGGCCAACATCAAGGCACGGCTCATCTCGTTCACGCCAATTTCGGCGGTTTCGTGGGAAAAGAGCTTCAACAACCGCAATGCATTCCCGACGGTAACCAGGGTGGACTTGGAAGTCTGCACAATTTCCGCCTCCTTTCGCCGAGAAATCAAGACACCGACAACATCCCGATGTTTTTGGCTGCCCTCTTTACAAGATCCGCTAGCTTTTCGATACCGCCCGCAGGCAGATGGGTGACGGGAAACGCCAAACTGACGGCACCAATCGGCTGATTGAACGGAGTGAGGATCGGAACGCCAATTGAGGCCACACGGATATCCACCTCCTCAAACTGTATGGCATAACCCCTCTCGCGAATTTGGTTAAGTTCCCGGATAAAATTCTCTTTCGACACATTCGTGTGGGGGGTCAGGCGTTTCCATCTCAGCTTCAAAACACGTTCCACTTCCCGCTCACCCATGAACGCCAAGATCGCTCTGCCCGATGCGGGGGCATAGGCGGGCACCCTGCGGCCAATTCTGGAATATAAATCAATCTTCCGCCATCCCGCAACTTTTGCTGTCCACACGATTTCTCCACTGCCATAATACGCCAGGTGCGCCGTCAATCCCGTGCCCGCCGCCAGTGAACGGAGGTATGGACCGGCCTCTTTTACCAATGCCTGATGAGACAGAATCGCTCGACTCAACATCAACATCTTTTCTCCCGGGGAATACTTTCCGTTGGCCGGATTGCGCACCAACATTCCCTCCGCCGTCATGGTGTTGAGTAATTTCGCCATCGTCGATCGCGGAATCTCCAATCGCTTCGATAACTCCGACAATGACAACTCCGGGCAGTCAAGCCGGAAACTCCGCAACACTCGGGCCATATTCCGGACGGAACTCAACATCCGTGCCACCTCCTCCGAAAACACAGGCTCCTGTGTCCGTCCTGTTCGACACCGCACTTTTTTCTGGCAAAAGTATAGATCACAGAGTACTTATCTCCTTTCAACCTTTTTCAGATTATGAAACAATACGGTTGATCCTCTTCCTTTAAAAATTAACATAAATCTATGCTGATGGAATTATGGGATTCTAATTGAGCAGGGAGGATGACAAGTGAAATTCGCCCGGTCACACTTTATCTTTTCCAAATGGAAAACGGTGTTGGCAGCTTCTGCTCTCAGCCTGGCTCTGACGGCCTGCGGAGGCACGACGTCCACCGGAACCCAGTCACCGCAAGGCACGTCCGCCTCTTCCTCGGATACCCTCAAAGTTGGCATGATTCTCTCCGCCACCGGTACTTTCGCCCCACTCACGGAGAGTATCCGAAACGGGTTTCAGCTATATTTGGACCAGCACAACGGAATGCTGGGGGGCCGGAAAGTCGAGATCAAGTTCGAGGATGATCAAGAAGATCCCCAAGTGGCCCTGCGGAAGTACCGCCAGCTCGTGAGCAGCGACAAGGTGGACATTCTGGTCGGACCGATTTCCTCAGCCGTGGCATACGCGCTTCGAGACGGTGTGGAAAAGGACAAAATCGTTTTAATCGACCCGAACGCGGCGGCCAATGACCTGTCCTGGAAGCAAAAAAGCGATTACATCTATCGGGTTTCCTTTTCCAATTGGCAAAACGGGAGCAGTGTTGCAAAGTACATCGCCCAAAACATAGGCAAGTCCGCCGTGACCATCGCGCCGGATTATCCCGCTGGGCGTGAGGTGATCCAGGCCTTCAAGGCGGCCTTTGAGGCATCCGGCGGCAAGGTGGTCAAGGAATTGTACCCGAAACTCGGCACGAACGATTTTGCCACTTACCTGACGACAATCGCTCAAACGAAACCCGATGTTGTCTACTCTTTTGAGACCGGCAGCGACGGAATTCGATTCGTCAAACAATATGCCGATTTCGGTCTTAAAGGAAAAATCCCGCTGACCGGCACCCTGGAATTGGGAGACAATCTGATTCTGGATCCCGCCGGTGACGCGGCAGAGGGGATCATCTCCGGCGTCCTGTACACACCCTGGCTCGAAAACAACGTCAATCAAACCTTTGTCACCAGTTATCAGAAAAAATATAACAAATTGCCCAATATCTTCGCGGTCGACGGTTATGACGCAGCCCAAGTCATCGACCTGGCAATTACGAAAGCCGGGAGCACCCGTTCCGATGATTTGATAAAAGTGCTCAAAGGGATTTCTTTCAACAGTCCCCGAGGGCCGGTGACCATTGACCCCAAAACCAACAATCCGATTGAGAATTTTTACGTGGCAAAAAACGTTAAACTCGACGGTAAAATTGTTCCGCAGGTGAGTCAAACGATCCCGAACGTCACCATGCCAGAAACCCCGTCACCGGCGGCGCAGTAGGACCGCGGGCCTTCGGGGAACTCCCCGGAGGCCCGAACCGCAACTCAGCCGGAACACGCGGCGGGCGAAACGACACAAGGGGGGAAAACATGTCACTTTCCATTCTCTTCGTACAGATCTTGACGGGCTTGGCCTACGGCATGCTCTACTTCATGATCGCGGCAGGCTTAACCATTATCCTGGGCGTCATGAACGTGGTCAATCTCGCACACGGCACATTCTTCTTGATCGGCGCTTATGTCGCCTACACCCTCGTGTCGAAACATCTCGGTTTTTGGCTTGCTTTGATACTGTCAGTTGGGGTCACGGCGATCCTGGGCCTCGTCATTGAACGCCTTTTGATCCACCGGGTATACGGGAAGGAACTGGAACAGGTGCTTTTAACGTTCGGTCTGACCTTCATGTTGTCGGACGCGGCAAAATGGATCTGGGGAACCGACATTCAGACGATTCCGGTCCCCCGTGTTCTCGACTTCTCCATATCCGTGGGTTCTGTGGATTTCCCGGCGTACCGCCTATTCATTGTCGCCGTGGGAGGGGCTTTGGCCGTTATCCTTTGGTTGTTGGAAAACCGGACCCGAATCGGGGCGATTATTCGGGCGGGCGTTGACGACCGCGCGATGGTGACGGCCCTCGGAATCAATGTGGGGGCTGTTTTTACCGGTGTGTTCGCCTTTGGTGCCGCATTGGCCGGTCTTGGCGGGGTGTTGGGAGGCCCCCTGATCGGGGTGTACACGGGTCTTGACGGGGACATTCTGGTCACTTCGTTGATCGTCGTTACCGTGGGCGGACTTGGATCGTGGAAAGGGCCCTTCGTTGGAGCACTCCTCATCGGACTCATGGACACGCTGGGGAAGGTCTGGTTCCCGTCGTTTTCAATGCTGGTCATTTTTCTGTTAATGGTCGTGATTCTGTTGATTCGACCCAGGGGATTGTTCGGAAGAGAGGTGGCACCGTGAAAAAAACATTGTTGTCCGCCATTGTTTTGGTTGCGGTGACCGCTGCATTGCCATGGGTCCTCGGCGATTACGGAGTGAATCTTGCCACTGAAGTTTACATCATGGCCATCCTCGCCATGAGTCTTGGACTCCTCATGGGGTATGCAGGACTGGTGTCTCTGGGGCATGCGGCCTTTTTCGGCATCGGTGCGTACACCGTGGCCCTGTTGGGACCGGCAATCCCCAGCACCATTGTTCTGATTGGGTTATCCATGGTACTGGCCGGGATTATCGCATGGGTGACCGGAATGATCTTTATCCGGACCTCTCGTTTTTATTTTTTGATGATCACCGTGGCGTTCGGACAGTTGATCTTCGCCCTGATATGGCAACTGAAATCATGGACCGGCGGGGCGGACGGTCATAAAGTCTCGGCACCGCTCGATTTTGGTTTCGGAGAAATGGGTTCACCCCTTGCCCTTTATGCCGTGATGGCCGTCGCTATGGTCATCGTGTATGTATTCCTTCGCGTTTTTGTGAACTCCCCGGCGGGCAGGATTGTCCAAGGGGTCATGGACAACGAAAACCGCATGACGGCCCTGGGATACAATGTCCGTTTTTATAAGGTGCTCGCTTATACCGTGGCCGGAGCCATAGCCGGCCTCGCCGGCTCGCTGTACGCCTACTTCAATCTATTTGTGAGTCCTGAATTGACCGGGTGGATGTTCTCCGGCCAAGTCATGATGATGGTGATCATCGGCGGGGTCGGGACACTGATGGGACCGGCCGTGGGAGCGGCCCTCTTCATCATCCTCCAAAACTTTATCAGCAGCTACACCGAACGATGGCCCATCATTCTGGGGGCCTTGCTCGTCACCCTGGTCCTCGTCGGTCGGGGCGGAATCGTACACTGGGTGGGTTTGGCGAGAACAAAAATCTTTGTGAGGCAAAAAGAGGCATCCTTGCAAAAATCCTCTTCAGGCCATCTATACGGGAAGTAGGGGTTGAGCATATGTTAACAATTGAAGGAATAAGTAAATCTTTCAAGAGCCTTCGGGTGCTTCGGGATGTATCTCTGGAAGTTCAGCCCGGTGAACGCCATGTCATCATCGGTCCCAACGGCGCGGGAAAGACAACCTTGTTCAACTGCATCACCGGTTCACAGCGTATCGACGCAGGCCGAATATATCTCGGTGGGGAAGAGATCACTCACTTCCCTTCCCATCGCCGGGTGCATCTCGGGCTGGCAAGAACTTTTCAGAAGAATAACCTGTTCGGCACTTTGACCGTCGAACAGAACATCCACCTGGCCGTGGCCGCAACCAAACCCTATCGCTCTCGACTTTTCAAGCCTTTGTCCCGTTATCGAGATCTTCGTGAGGAAACGGAAGAACTTCTCAGGAGGTGGAAGCTCACCGACCGGAGGAATATCCGGGTGAACAACCTTTCCTATGGTGAGCAGCGCTTGTTGGAACTCGTGCTTGCCCTGGCATCCAGACCGCGAATCCTGCTGCTGGATGAACCCACCTCCGGCATGTCACCCGCCGAAACGTTGGAAACCGTGGCGCTCATTCAAAACCTCCCAGGAACCATGGCGCTTCTGGTGATTGAGCACGATATGGAAGTTGTGTTTTCCATTGCCGATCGTTTGACGGTCCTGCATCATGGCGAAATGATTGCCAGCGGCACCCCTGAAGAAATACGGAGCAACGAAATGGTCAAACGCATTTACTTTGGAGGGGGGGCAAAAATCGGTGCTGGAGCTTGAAGATGTACACACCTATTACGGGACGAGCCATATCTTACAAGGGGTGTCTTTTCGAGTGCCCGCAGGAAAATCCACCGTGCTTCTCGGCCGAAACGGTGCCGGGAAGACAACCACCATTCACACCATCTGTGGCCTCCTTCGGTGCCGTCAAGGTCGGATTCGGTTTCTGGACACCGATATTCAGAATTTGCCAGCCCATCGAATCTCTCAACTGGGCATGGGCTTGGTCCCCCAGGGGAGGCGGATTTTCCCGTCCTTGACGATCCGTGAAAATCTAACCATGTCCGCACGCCCAAATCCGTTCACCGGAACAAAAGACTGGGATCTGGAAAGAGTTTATGAACTCTTTCCAATCCTAAAGGAGCGAGAGAAAAATCAAGGTACTCAACTGTCCGGAGGACAACAGCAGATGTTGGCGATCGCTAGGGCACTGATGACCAACCCGCACCTTCTTCTGATGGATGAACCTTCCGAGGGTTTGGCCCCCGTCGTGATCGACCAGATCGGGGACATTCTTGAACATCTGAAACAAACGGGCTTGGCAATCCTTGTGGTGGAACAGAATCTTGACCTCGCCCTGCGCACTGCCGACGAAATCATGATCATGAACAAAGGGAACATTGTGTGGCAAGGCACCCCCGAGCAGTTGGCCACAAGCGACGACGTGCGGCATAAATATTTGGGTGTATAATGTTTTTTCCCGTTTAAATCCGGTCCGGGCTCAAGCACCGCTGGCCAAAGACATGCCCGAATCGTTCGAAGGGGCACCCCATCGGATGCCCCTCACGCACTGAACCGAAGTACAACTGTCCGCAACTAATCCCGTTCATCCCGGCATCATGTGTCCACTCTCACATGGTCGCCGCTTCTTCCCGCAGAGAATCCTCCAGAGCCTGTAGGACCCTGTCGATCTGGTCTTCGCGGATAACCGCCGGAGGTTCGATGCGGATCACCCGGGCATTGTTCAAAGTGCCGCCCACGAGCACGCCCCGCTCAAACATGCGCTTTGCCACCGAAAATCCCCTGGCATTGTCGATGAATTCGAGGCCGATTAAAAGCCCCATCCCCCGAACGTCCCGGAGCAAATCCGGCGTCCGCTGCTGCATTGCCTTTAGCGCCCTGAGAAAATACTCGCCTTTTGCCCGGGCCTGACCGGGAATGTCCTCGGCCAATATCGTATGAATCCCGGCAATGGCACCGGCGGCGCACAGCGGGTTCCCGCCAAAAGTCGACGATCCGAGAATAAACGGATTTTCTTCCATCTTCCCCCACCACTTCGGCTGAGCGACCATGGCGGCAATGGGCATCACCCCGCCGCCAAACGCCTTGCCCAGAGTCATGATATCGGGCACCACATCCCAATGGTCAACCCCGAACATCCGACCCGTTCGGCCCATCCCCGTCTGGACTTCATCCACGATCAGGAGACATTCGTAGCGGTCGCAGATCTCCCGCAATCGCGGCAAGTAGTCCACCGGGGGGATGTTGATCCCGCCTTCCCCCTGAATCGGCTCGACGATCACCGCGGCCACCGATTCCCCGGTCTGAAGAAGCGCCTCGATCCGTTCCTCCACCGCATCGGCTTCCCCGAAAGGAACATGGTGAAACCCGGGAACGAGAGGCAGATAGGGTTCCCGGTAAAGCCCTTTCCCCGTGGCCGACAAAGAACCTAACGTCTTGCCGTGGAATCCCCCTAGGGTCGCGATGATGTGCGTTTTCCCCGTGGCCAGCCGGGCCAGCTTGATCGCCATTTCGTTGGCCTCGGTCCCGGCATTCACGAGGTAGGTGTGGCGGAGATCCCCGGGGGTAATCATCGCCACCAATTTGGACAGATAGCCCCGGAGCGGGTCGATCAGCTCCTGGCTGTGCAAAGCATAACGGTGAAGTTGGTGCTCCACCGCCGCCACCACCCGGGGATGGCGGTGTCCCAGCAGATAAACACCGTATCCGCCGAGACAATCGATATACTCCCGGCCGGCGGTATCCCGGAACACCGCCCCTTCGTCCTCCCACTCCGCCACCGAATAGTCCGACGAGCAGGATTTTCGATGTTCGAGAATCGCTTTGGTGACGTATAGGGAAAAATTCGTAACAGAATCCTCAACGATCTGCCGGCGCTCGTCGTCGGACAACGCCGGCGCTTCAATCAAGCGGAGAATCCGGCTTGATTCGGCCAAAATCTCCTCCGCAGAAGCCCGCATGATACCCCTCCCCTGTACGCATCACTGGTGAAACATCAGTGGCGAAACCACCGTTCGGGCAGCGAGGTGCCCCGGGGCGCCTTGCCCGTTCGCTCCGCCCGGCGGTCCAAACGCTCCAACCCATGCTGAACGTAACGAATGCCCAGCCATCTGAAGGGCTCCGGCTCCCAACGAACCGATTGGTGCTGTACGATGGGAACCCCCTCCCAAACCGGTTCTTCTCCCCAAATTAGCGTGGACAAAATTCGCGCCGCCAGGTTCGCCCCCACCACCCCTGCCCCCACATACCCCCAGGCTCCGGCCAACCGACTTTGCCGGTCATACCACACATTCGGGATCTGATCGCGGGTCATGCCGAGAGGCCCGGACCATCCATGGGTAAACCGGGCATCCCGGAGCGCGGGGAACCACTCCCGGGCCATGGCCATCAACTTGGCGAACACCTTGGGATTCCGATCGTATTCCGGCCGAATCCGCGATCCCAAATGATACGGTTCCCCCCGGCCGCCGAACAGAATGCGCCCATCCACGGTCTTTTGCAGATAATCGATGCTGAGGCGTGTCGACGCCACCGCCTCTCGGTTCGCCCAGCCGATCTCTTTCCACACCCATTCCGGCAGCGGCTCCGTCACCACGATGGAAGAGTAAACCGGCGTCACACTTCGATGCCACGGTTTGAGCATCGTTGTATAGCCTTCGGTCGCCACCACAAGCGCCACCCGGGCCCGGGCCAGGCCTTCCTTGGTCACCGCCTCCGGAGGCTTCCGACCGTCCCCCGCCCGAATGTCGAGAACCGGCGTGCGTTCATAAATTCGCACACCGCGACGCTCCAGCCGACGGGCAAGACCCCGCACCAAACGACCGGGATGAAGGACGGCCGTGTCCCGACAATACAGAGCTCCGCAAAGTTTTCGGATGTTGACCCGTTCCCGGGCTTGGGGTCCATCCCACCACTCATAGTGGGATTCGACGCCAAGCTTTCGATAAGCTTTCCACTCCTCCTCAAGAAGGGGAAGGCCGTGGGCTCCCAAGGCCACCATCATAGAGCCCCCTCGATAAAAGTGTGCATCGATACCTTCAGCCTCAAGAACCGTTTCAATCTCTCCCACGCTGTCGTACAGCGCCGCCTGCCAGCGCCGGGCGGCCTCCCGCCCGAACCGCTTGAGCACTTCCCCGGGACTTATCGGAAGTTCCGGCGTACACCACCCGCCATTCCGACCCGAGGCACCATATCCGGCAATCTCTCGTTCCAAGATGGCGATCGACCAGTCGGGTCGGGCGCTGACGAGGTAATGCGCCGTCCACAATCCGGTAAACCCCGCCCCGACGATGACAACGTCGGTCAGAATCTCGCCAGCAAGAGCCGGACGAGGAGTACAGTCGTCCCCGCAGGTGTCGAGCCAGAAACTGCGCCCGAATTCTGACCTTCCCGCCTCATCCATTCTCGATCACCGTCCCGACCGCAAACTCTCCACCCGCTGCCTTTGGGAACCCAGTCCGGGCTGTGTCTCGTTTCGAACCGGGCGCTAATCATAAATCGCCACTTTGGTCCACCTTTGCGCCTCCGACCAAGACGTCCTCCGACAGTGCAGGGACTTCGGGCGACCGGAACCACGCCCGGTTTTTGAAGGCATAATAGGCCATCACCGGCAAGCCCAGGGCAAAAGCCACCAGGGCCGGCAGCGAACTGCTGAACCCGCTTTCCAAAAGTACAATGATGCCCACCGCAACCAGGTACAGGCCACTCAACAACGGGAGAACAAAGCCAAACACTAATATTCTCCAGTCCGTCAACCGCTTTCGCAAGAACCACGCCGACGTCACACCGCTGATGCCATAGTAGTAAGCCACCATGATGCCGACATTGCTGGCGGCATTTTCAAGAAAAGATCCAACACTTGAGGACAGATTAATCGAGAAAATGCCAATGAAGGAAATCGCGGCGATGATGAGGGTGCCGATGTGCGGGGTCTTCCAGGACGGGTGAACCTTCCCAAAAACCTCGGGTAACACCCGGTCCACCGCCATCTCATAGCTCACCCGGGCCGAAGGCAAGAGGGTGGTCTCCAGCGTCGCCACCGTGGACGAGAGAACCGAAAGAATCATCAGATCGCTCCAGGGGTGAGGCGCCAATAGACCTGCGAAATAGCTCAAAATATCGTCCTGATGTTTGACAATTTCTTCCTCGGGGATCAACGCCTGGACCGAAATGGAGACCACGAGGAAAATGATCAACAGGGCGATCACACTGGTGACCCCCGCCCAGCCCGGATTGTTTCGGGCATCCTTCGATTCTTCCCCGAGGTTCGTGATGGTATCGAATCCCCAATAGAAGAACAGGGCGATGGTGGTGGCACTGGCAAAATCCGCTAAACTTCCATGAAAGGTAAACCAGGACCAATGAATGGGCGTCGACCCGGGCACCCCGACCCCGTAGACCCGATACAGTGCCACACCGGCAAAAACCAGTAGCACCACATACTCAATTAACAACAGGACCCATTGGAATTTTGCGGTAATTTCAATGCCCCGAACGACGATAAAGGTCACGACGATAAACCAAGCCGCCGACACCAAAGACACCAGTACAGGGTTGTCAGAAAGATCCGGATTGATCAACGCCAAGGTATAGGTTCCGGCCGGCACCGACCCGGAGATGAGGAACAAAATCCCCGCAGCCGCAATGGCCCAGCCCGACATGTATCCTAAATAACGGTTGAGACTGGTGCTCACCCAACTGTAAACGCCTCCCGCTGAAGGCCCGACGTATTTATTCAAATAATAAAAGGCACACGCAATCCCGATCATGGGAACGAAATTCCACAGCAGCAGGGCCGGTGACATGAAGCCCACCACGGCCACAATCCCGCCCAGTGACGCGGCAAGGGAGTAAGCCGGCGCCGTGGATGCCACGCCGATGACGGTGTTGTCGAAAAAGTTGAGGGCGTTCGCTTTCAGTCTCGTGCTTCGCTCGCTACCCACTCCAATATCCCTCCTCAATCGAGCGATGTAGTTCTGCAGTGCGACCGAAGCGTCTTCAGAGCGCTTCGGTCACCGTTTTTCTGACGTACAGAGGCATCCCCCACCGGGGCAACCGATCGATCCAAGGCTGCGGGTCGAACTGTTCTGGCGAATAGACCCCTGCAACATCGAGCATCCCTTCCAGCATGAGTTCCACGGCGATCACTGCGGGAATCCCGGCCTGAAAGACGGTGACATTGACCCCCATGTCCTTCCGGCTGAATTCGTGGGACTGCATAGTATACAAAAACATCTCCACAGGCCGGTTCTGGTCATCCAGTCCCTTGACCTGCACCCCGACACAGGACGTCCCTTCCAGACTATCCGCCAGGGAGGCGGGTTTGGGCAGTAGAGAGGCCACGACCTTTCTCGGGCTGACCGAAACGTCGCCGACCTGCACCGGATCCTCCCGATCCAGGCCGATGAGCCGCAGCCCCTTCAGGATATCCACATATTGCTGACTGAGGGCGTATTTGAACTCACACTGGTACAACCCTTTGTCGCCCAGAAATCGGGGGATGGTGTGCACTTCTTCGTGGGCGACGCTGCGGACGGTGAGCGTCCCAACCGGGGAAGGAAACTCGAATTGTTCAATGCCCGTCTCCAGGGGAATGCCCGTCACCCAGCGGCCGCGGTCGTAGACCAGGGGGGGCTGCAGGTTTTCTTCAATACTGATTTCCGGGGAAAAGGCAATCGCAAAAGCTTGATTCTTGACGACGGAGTTGTCTCCGTCGTAAACCACCACCGATTCCATTCGTTGAAGACGTTCATAGGCGTAGCGGGCGAGGATGTTTGTAACACCGGGATCACTGCCGATGCCAAGGATGGCCAACAGCCCCGAGGTCTTGAAGGAGTCGTCGTACCCGAGTTGGTCCTGGATCGTCACCAATCCCGGCATATCCACCGGCCCATCCGAGGCCATGTCGATATAGTGGCAAGAAGCTTGCAAACAGGCTTGCATGACATGAAGATTGTTTCGCGGCAATCCAGCGTGAACCACGATCCCGCACTCCCGGAGAGCCGCAGACAACGCGGCGACGTTCCCGGCGTCCATGTGCAAGGGGACGAGGCGGGGATCCCGAGCCCGGTCCACCAGCTCCCGGGCCCGCTTTTCATCAATATCGGCGACACAGATTCGCTCTACAGCCTTTAGCCGAAGCAACCCTTTAATGACGACCTCGCCAACACCTCCCGCTCCCAGCACCATAATGCGCCGAAGCTTTTGTTGTACCCGGTCATTCCAACCGGCTGTCTTGGGGACAACCATTCTATCCCTCCATCAGAATCAGGATACACATTTCACTTGCAAGAATAATGCCACATTGAGACCTGCAATTTTATAGAGTCCATCGCTACTTTGTTTTTATCAGGTATCTATGGCTGCATAAGTTTATGCACCGCTGACGTGGAGAGGTAGGATAGCGTCGCGAAGACACCCTGTTTGGCCACCCGGATCGCCCCTGGGTGAAAGACCTCCGGGAATGCTGTACAATAGAAACAAAACACGGCGGTTCCCTGAGAAATACAACGGAGGAATCGGGATGAGCCACGAACTCGGAGCCATTGTCGACCTCGGATCCAACTCCGTCCGCTTGGTCATCTATCGACAAAGTTCACAGGGCACCCAACAAGAGATCGATAATCTTAAACAAACCGTTCGCCTCAGCAGCCACTTGGGGGACGATGGGCGAATCGACGAAGCCGGGATCAAGGTGGCGCTTCGGGTGTTGGAGCAATTCTGCCAGTTGTGCCGGGCGTATGGGGTGACCCACATCACGGGAATCGCCACCCAGGCCGTTCGCATGGCTGTAAACCGGGAGGAAGTGCTCAAGCGGATCTATGAAGCGACCGGGATCCCTTTCCGGGTGGTAAGCGGCGAGGAGGAAGCCCGGTACGGATACCTGGCGGTGGTGAATTCCCTTGCCATGGAAGAAGGCGTCACCGTCGACATCGGCGGCGGCAGCACGGAGATCACCGTTTTTCGCGGCCGCCGCCTGGTGCGGGCCGACTCCATTCCCTACGGCGCGGTCTCCTTGACCCGGGAGTTTCTCCGGAGTGATCTCCCGTCCATGAAGGACATGAAAAACTTGGATCGGGTCATTCA
Organism: Kyrpidia spormannii; assembly: GCF_002804065.1. Taxonomy (NCBI): domain Bacteria; kingdom Bacillati; phylum Bacillota; class Bacilli; order Caryophanales; family Alicyclobacillaceae; genus Kyrpidia; species Kyrpidia spormannii. Next base: position 2,274,134 of record NZ_CP024955.1, read on the forward strand.
ACGAGAACTGGACCGCCGCCCGTGGCTCACGGGCTTAGGATTCCCGGTGATCGGCATGGGGGGGACCGCCCGATCTTTGGCGCGCATTCATCAGCGCCGGCGGCATTATCCCCTGCTGATTTTGCACGGATACGAGATGTGGCCCACAGAGGTCACGGCTATCCTGGACATGGTTCGCTCCATGCCCATCGCCAAACGCAGGAACATCAATGGCCTGTCCGCCGACCGGGCGGATATTATCACGGCGGGGCTGGCGATGTTGGATCAGATCCTGAAGCGAGTGGGCACCTCCCGGTTCATCATCAGCAATAAAGGGTTGCGGGATGGGGTATTGATGGAGCAAGTTCTGCATATTCGGGGGCAGGAGTTGCTTCCGGACACGCTGATGTACAGCATTGAAAATGTCCACGACCAGTTTGGCCTGAACCGGGACCATGCCTTTCACGTATGGGAACTGGCGGATCAATTGTTGACGGCCATGGTAAAACACGGCTTGGTGGTAGCGTCGGAAGAACATCGGCGTTGGCTTCAGGTGGCGGCGCTCCTCCACGACATCGGGCGAGCCATCAGTATCTATAATACGAGTAAACACACCTTTTACCTGCTCCTTCAGATTCCCCTCTTCGGGGTCAGCCACCGGGACCGCGTCATGGCGGCGGCCATTGCAGCCTTCAAAAGCACCAAGCAGATTCAAACTTACCTTTCTATGTATCAGGAATTTTTTGACGAAGAGGATATCCCGGCCATCGCTCAATTAGGAGTGATTTTGCGACTGGTCCGGGCCTTTGATCGCACGGAAACGGGTGCGGTCACGGGCCTCGACCTTCAGCCCGATGGCCGGGTCTGGAAGCTGATCGTAAAGGCGAGACAGCCGCTGGGAATTGAGTTAGACCTGGCTTTGGAATGGACCAAGAAATGTCGAAAGGTTTTTCAGCGAGAGATACGGTTGGAGGTCGATGATCTTGACCGCGCCGCAAGAATTTGAGAACCCGGCCTATTACATCAATCGAGAACTGAGTTGGTTGTCTTTTAACGAGCGGGTGTTGGAGGAAGCCCTGGACAGCAGCAACCCACTGTTTGAACGCTTGAGGTTCCTGGCGATCACCAGCTCCAATCTGGATGAATTCTTTATGGTGCGCATCGCCGGGCTCAAAGAGCAGATCAAGACGGGAAGCAACGTGCCCGACAACAAAACGAAGATGTCCGCCATGGAGCAGTGGGACGCGGCCCTGCGGCGCAGTCGGGACTTCATGCGCAACCAGATGCACGCCTGGCGGGAAGTGCTCGTCCCTTTGCTGGAAGAGGCAGGGATCTCGTTCATCGGGGCGAAGCAGTTGAACCGGGAACAAAAAGCCTACATCTCAGATCTTTTCGACCGAATGATTTACCCGGTGTTGACGCCCATGGCGGTGGACGCCAGCCGGCCGTTCCCGATGCTCCTCAACCGAAGCCTGAACCTGGCGGTGCTCATCGAATCGGAGGATCCTGAAAAAGAGCCCTATCTGTTTGCCTTCGTCCAGGTCCCCAGCGTATTGCCCCGGTTCATTGAGTTGCCGGCGGAAGGTGGCAAGCTGACTTATATCTTGCTTGAAGAAGTCATTCGCATGCACCTGCAGGATCTGTTTCGGGGGAAACACATCCTGTCGGCGAGCCCTTTCCGGATCACTCGAAACGCCGATTTAACCTTAAACGAGGATGCGGCGGAAGATCTCCTCGAGGAGATCGAAAAAGAACTCAAGAAGCGCAAGACGGCAGATGCGGTTCGGATTGAAGTGGAGCGGGACATGCACCCCTACCTGCGGGAGGTACTGGAAGAGTGGGAGGAGGTCAGCCCCCAGGAAGTATTCGAATTGGAAGGACCTCTGGATTTGACCTTCCTGTTTCGGTTTGTCAACCAAGACGGGTTCGAAGCCTTCCGTTTTGTGGATTACCCCCCGATCCTCCCGATGGATCTTCGGGGGGAGCAGGATATCTTCGAGGCCATCCGCAAGCGGGATATCCTCTTGTATCACCCCTATGAGTCCTTTGAACCCGTGGTGCATTTCGTGCGCCAGGCCGCCCAGGATCCCCAGGTTTTGGCCATCAAGCAAACCCTGTACCGGGTCGGGGGCGATTCCCCCATCGTGGCGGCCCTGGCCGAAGCGGCGGAAAACGGCAAGCAAGTCACCGTTTTGGTGGAACTCCGGGCGAGATTTGACGAAGAAAAAAATATCGTGTGGGCAAAAAAATTGGAGAAGGCCGGCTGTCACGTCATCTACGGCCTGGTGGGGCTGAAAACCCACGCCAAAATGATCCTGGTGGTGCGCCGGGAGAAAGACCGGCTCCGGCGCTACGTCCACCTCGGCACCGGGAATTACAATGAAAATACGGCTCGCCTGTACACCGACTTCGGCCTTTTCACCGCCAACGAACTGATCGGCGAAGATGTTTCTTCGATTTTCAATCAGCTCTCCGGCTACTCCTCCCTGCCCGAGCTGCATCACCTTCGAGTGGCGCCTTGGGGGCTAGAGGAGGCCTTTGTTGAGCAGATCGAAGAAGTGATCGCTCACTCCACCCCGGAACAGCCCGGACGCATTCTCGCGAAGATGAACGCGCTGACGGACAAAGAAATGATTCAAGCGCTGTACCGGGCATCATGCGCCGGTGTCCAGATCGATCTGATCATTCGCGGCATTTGCTGCCTGAGGCCCGGGATACCCGGAGTGAGCGAAAACATCCGCGTCCACAGCATTGTCGGCCGCTTTCTGGAACACGGGCGGGCATACTGTTTTCGCGCCGGGCGCCGGGAAAAGGTGTGGATATCCAGTGCCGATTGGATGACCCGCAATCTGGAACGCCGGGTGGAGACATTGTTTCCGGTGCTCAATCCGAGGCTCAAGCGCCGGGTGATCGGAATCCTGGAAACCCAATTGGCCGACAACGTGAAGCGGCGTCAATTGTTGTCGGACGGCACGTATGTGCGCATAACCCCCGGGGAAGAGGAGGAGCCCCTGAACAGCCAGGAGCGGCTTTATGAAACAGCCCTGGCCACCCATCGGCGAAATATCTACCCGAGAATTTGACCGGCAGAACTGCTCAGGCACATCTTCGCTCAGTCTGCCGACGCCAAGGCCTCTCGAACCCACGGCCACGTGTGTTCTCCCAGAGCCGGACCCTTGCCCGGACGAAACGCGGGGTGGTCGGAAAACCGTTCGACCACCTCGGGAACGGTGAGAACCGGCATCAAACAGCAGTCCCACTGTTCACCAAGGGTCGCCCACTCATCCCGGGGCCGGGATCGAAATAATTCAACCATCTCCCGGTACACCGGATTCTCAGAACACGCGGGAGACCGGCTTTTGTCTCGCCACTGTGGCCGACCCACACCTTGACAGAATCGATCCCAAAACTTTTGTTCCAGGGCACCCAGGGAAACCCAGCCATCCTTAGCCCGGTATAGATGGTAGCAGACCACTCCGCCATTGAGCTCTTGTTTCTCCGGACCCGTGGGCACACCGGCCCGGGCCAAGGCTCCATTCACCGCTTGAAAGGACAAAAGCATGTCCTGCATCGCAACGTCGAGGTAAGCCCCCTGCCCGGTGCGTTCCCGGCGCCACAGGGCGGCGAGCACCGCCTCTACCACCGCCACCCCGCCGGCATAGTCGGCCACAGTAATCCCCGGGACTGCCAGGTGCTCCTCATCGCCGATGGCAACGCCGGTCACCGCCGTCACCCCGGTGACGGACAAGTAGTTAATATCATGGCCGGCCAGGTCAGCCCAGGGGCCTTCCTGCCCGTAGCCGGTCACTGAACAGTAGATGAGCCGGGGATTGAGCGGCCGAACCGACGGTTCGTCCAGCCCCATCGCCTTCATCACTCCGGGGCGATAACTCTCGATGCACACGTCTGCGGCCCGAATCAAGGCAAGCGCTTGGCGACGGCCCGTTTCCTCACGGAGGTCCAGGGCGACGCTTTGTTTCCCGCGATTGACCGCATCGTAGGGCGGTCCGAACAACCGCATGGGATCGCCGCCCCGTACATCCTCCACCTTGAGCACCTCGGCCCCGAGTTGCGCCAGTCGCCAAGTTCCAAAGGGACCGGGGAGAAGTCGAGAAAAATCAACGATCCTTAATCCGGCTAACGGTTTTGTCCCATCCACGTGTCCCAGCCTCCTCGTTTTTGAATCCCCGACACCGGCGTCCGATTTAACCCGGCGGCCAACCGAGCCGCCTGCCGCCCAGGATGTGATAATGGAGATGAAACACCGTTTGATGGCCGTCCCGCCCGCAATTGGTAACCACCCGAAATCCGGTTCTGGCCACGCCCGTCTCCTCCGCCACCCGGCGGATCGCCCCTTGGATCCCCTTCAGGATCTCCACCTCCTCCTCGCCGAGCTCCAATACCGATGCAAGATGGCGGCGGGGAATCACCAGGACGTGGACCGGGGCCTGGGGGGCGATATCGTGAAAGGCGACAACATGCGCGTTCTCGTATACCCTGCGTGCAGGGGATTCGCCTTGGACAATGCGGCAAAAAATGCAATCAGCCGCCATGAGCGCTCACTCCTTTTAGAGCCACGGCCAATAGACGACGGCAAAACTCGCCCCCACCCACAGGAGGCCGTTGATCACAAAGGGGGTGTCTCGCACCACAATCTGATCGGGATTCTCCCCTTCATTTTTCTGATTGACCAAGTAGAGATAGCGAAAGAGACCGTACATGACAAAGGGAACGGTCACCATCGCTCTGGGACCTTGAGGTCCACTGAAGGTGTACATGGCGTACGTCATAATGGTGGCGGCTGTCGAGATCGAAATCAGCTGGTTGAGGAGATCCACCGTGTACACGCCGAGATTGGCCCTATGGACCGCCGCTTGATCCTCCAGGGCGGCCAGTTCCGCCCGGCGTTTACAAAGGCCCAGCACGGAGGCCAACAGGAAGGTCGTGAGCAAAAGCCACGGACTCGGCGGCACTTCGGCAGCAAACGCCCCGGCCACCACCCGGAGGACAAACCCGAAGGCGATGATTAACACGTCGACGATGGCATAATGTTTCAAGACAGTGCTGTACAGTAAATTCATCAACCCGTAGATCAGCAGCACCGTCGGAACTCCAGCGCCCGTGTCCGCTACCCAGCCCAACCACTCGGCCACCACAAAGAGGGCGGCAGCCAAAACCACCGCCGGCCCCGGGGACACCCGGCCGGACGCCAAAGGGCGGTGCTTTTTTTTCGGGTGAGCCCGATCCCTGTCCATGTCCATGAAATCGTTGACCACGTACACGGCACTGCTCATGAGACAGAATGCCACCGTGGCCGCCACCGTGGCCCACAGGGAACCCCAGTTGCCAATCTTGCCGGCAAAAAATACCGGCGCCAAGACAAAGACGTTTTTCATCCATTGACGGGGGCGCATCAGTGTCCATAAATCGCTCCCCATAGCCGAAATCGCTCGGCGGTGCGTATCCCGTTCCACGATGTTCCCCCCGGTCTCTTCAACCTCACCCGTTCCCTGAAGCCTGTGAGGTTTTCTCCTTCGAGATACACATCCCATTGTACACGAAAAGCGCCCGGGGGAAATCCCTCCCAGGCACGTTCCGCCAGACTCCACTGCTTCTCAAACCGGTTTACTCGAGTTCCAACCTTTCGAGAACGGCCTCGGTGATCTCCTCCGTCCGGCTGATGCGATCCCCCGGGCCCGCCAAGTCGGCCGTTCGATACCCTTCCTCCAGCACACGATCTACCGCTCGGACGATGGCCTGATCCGCCCTGGGTTCATTCAGGCTAAAACGATACATCAGCCCGACAGAGAGCATCGTCCCCAGAGGGTTCGCGAGACCCTGCCCGGCGATATCCGGCGCCGAACCGTGAACAGGCTCGTACAGTCCTGGCCCATCGCCGAGGCTGGCGGAGGGCAACATCCCGATAGAGCCGGTGAGCACCGCCGCTTCGTCGCTGAGAATATCGCCAAACATGTTTTCCGTGACAATGACCCCGAACTGGTTCGGACTGCGAACCAATTGCATGGCGCAGTTATCCACCAGCATATGGCCAAAGGCCACATCGGGGTAGTCTGTTGCCACCCGCTCCACCACTTCCCGCCAGTGGCGAGAGCTTTCGAGCACATTGGCCTTGTCAACGGAAGTCAGCGCTTTTCCCGCTTTCCGGGCGGCGTCAAAGCCCAGGCGGACGATACGCTCGATTTCCGCCGTGGTATACACCAGCTCGTCCACCACCCGCGTGCCGCCGTCGATGGGCTCCCGGCGTTTCGGGCCAAAATACAGTCCGCCCGTCAGCTCCCGGACGATCAGGAGATCCACCCCCTCCACCTTTTCCCGGCGAAGAGGGGAGGCGCCGAGAAGGGGCGTATAAGCCCGCACCGGACGCAGGTTTGCATAAACGCCGAGAGCTTTCCGAATCCCGAGCAGGCCCGCCTCGGGGCGCCGATCGCCCCCCAGCCGATCCCACTTGGGGCCTCCCACAGCACCGAGGAGCACGGCGTCGGCTTCCCGGGCGGCTTTCAATGTGCCCTCGGGCAGCGGCTCTCCAAAGGCTTCAATGGCCGCCCCGCCGATGGCGTGTTCCTCAAAGATCACCTCGTGACCCAAGGCCCCGGCGACGGCTTCGATGAGCCGCCGCCCTGCCTGAACCACCTCGGGTCCGATTCCGTCTCCAGGCAGCAGGACAAGGCGATAGACCTTTTCAGACACCCGCTTTCACCCGGGCTGCTCCCGCAGACCGCCCCTGCCCCGCCGCCAACCGATTCACAGCATCCAGGTAGGCTTTCGCACTGGCTTCCAATACATCGGTGCTCACACCCCGGCCGCTCACCACGGCTTCACCCTGCCGCACCTGGACCCGCACCTCGCCGAGGGCATCCCGGCCACCGGTGACCGATTGAATCTGATAACTCACCAGTTCAGTCGCTCCCCCCGTCACCCGGTCGATAGCTTGATAAATAGCGTCCACGGCGCCGTTGCCCACCGCGGCTTCTTCCACCACGGTCCCGTCCGCCAGCCGCACCCGGAGCGTCGCCGTGGGAACGGCGGTGTTGCCGGCGGAGATGTGCAGGTACTCCAGTTGATAGAGGTCCGAGCGTTCAACGGTATGACTGTCGTCCACCAAAGCGGCGATGTCGTCGTCGGTCACTGTTTTCTTTTTGTCACACAGGTCTTTGAAACGTTTAAACAACTCATTGACCTCTTCATCCGAGAGCTGATAGCCCATCTCCGTCAGCTTTTCCCGGAAGGCGTGGCGCCCGGAGTGTTTGCCGAGCACCAGTTTGCTTTCCGCCACCCCGATCGTTTCGGGTTTCATAATCTCGTAGGTCAGCTTCTCTTTCAGTACCCCGTCCTGGTGAATGCCGGATTCGTGCGCAAAGGCGTTCGCCCCGACGATGGCTTTGTTCGGCGGCACCACGAATCCTGTGAGTTTACTCACCAGTCGGCTGGTGCGGTAGATCTGATTGAGCACAATGTTCGTTTTCGCCTGGTAGAAATCCTGCCGGGTCGCCAAAGCCATGACTACCTCTTCTAAAGAGGCGTTGCCCGCCCGCTCTCCGATGCCGTTGATCGTGACCTCCACTTGAGTGATTCCCGCCTCGATGCCCGCCAGGGTGTTCGAGACCGCCATCCCCAGATCGTCGTGGCAATGGCTGGACAGCTTGATCTTTTCGATCCCTGGCACCCGCTCCCGCAAAGCCCGGATCTTTCCCGCGTACTCCTGGGGCGTTAGATAACCCACTGTATCCGGGACATTGAACACCTTGGCCCCGGCCCGGATGGCCACCTCGGCTACTTGGCAGAGAAAGTCGATGTCCGTCCTCCCCGCATCTTCAGCGGAGAATTCCACGTTGCTCATATACTTGACCGCATAGCGAACGGCGGCGTCGATCTGCTCCAAAACTTGTTCCCGGGTCAATCTCAGCTTGTGCTGAAGATGGATGTCCGAGGTTGCCAGAAAGACGTGAATTCGCGGGTCTTCGGCATCCCGCAGGGCTTCATACGCCCTGTCGATATCCGACTGGACACTGCGGGCCAAACTGCACACGGTCAACCCGCGCACCTCCCGGGCAATTTCCGCCACGGACTCAAAGTCGCCCGGCGACGCCGCCGCGAATCCGGCTTCGATGACATCCACGCCGAGACGGCCCAACTGACGCGCGATCTCCAATTTCTCCTCCCGGCTGAGGTTAATTCCCGGGGATTGTTCGCCGTCCCGCAGCGTGGTGTCGAACACCTCGATGGTCCGCATGTGTGCCACCTCCCGCGTGTGTACCGCTCTGTAACGAGCGGAGGTCATTTTTTAATCCAAGTCATCATTTCCCGCAGTTTTCCGCCCACCACTTCGATGGGATGATTCTGCTCCGCTTTCCGCCTGGCGTTGAAGAACGGCCGGTTGGCCTGGTTCTCCAGAATCCATTCCCGGGCGAATTGCCCACTTTGAATCTCTGCGAGGATTTTTCGCATCTCGGCCCGGGTCTCCTCGGTGATAATCCGGGGCCCGCTCCGGTAATCCCCGAACTCCGCCGTATCGCTGATGGAGTACCGCATCCGGGATAACCCGCCCTCATACATGAGATCCACGATCAGTTTCATCTCGTGCAGACACTCGAAAAAGGCGATCTCGGGTTTGTATCCCGCTTCGACGAGGGTCTCGAAACCGGCTTTGATCAGGTTGGAGACTCCGCCGCACAGTACCGCCTGTTCGCCAAACAGGTCGGTCTCGGTTTCTTCTTTGAAAGTGGTCTCGATCACCCCGGCCCGGGTCGCCCCGATGCCTTTGGCAAAAGCCAGGGCGATCTCTTTGGCCTTGCCGGAGGCGTCCTGGTGAACCGCCAGCAGCGCCGGCACCCCGGTTCCTTCTTGGAAGGTGCGCCGAACGAGGTGTCCCGGGCCCTTCGGGGCGATCATGGTCACGTCCACGTCCGCCGGAGGATCGATCTGGCCGAAATGAATATTGAATCCGTGGGCGAACATCAGCATCTGGCCACTGCGCAGGTTCGGCTGCATCTCCTCCCGATAGGTCTGGGCCTGGCGCTCGTCCGGGATGAGGATTTGGATCAGGTCGGCCCGCTCGGTGGCCTCGGCCACAGACAGGACTTCAAACCCGTCCGCCTCGGCTTGCTTCCAGGAGCGGCCCGGACGCAGTCCCACCACCACCGATACGCCGCTGTCGCGAAGGTTTTGCGCTTGGGCGTGGCCCTGACTGCCGTAACCCAGCACCGCAACCGTCTTCCCGTCCAACAATTTCAAATCCGCGTCTTGTTCATAGTAGATTTTCAATGACAAAACGATTCGCTCCCATCTGTACAAGAATGTGAATCAAGAGATTTGCTACCGCTCTTGAAGCGGTCAGACTCGCACTTTGACCAAGCTGCCCCGCATCAAAGCGGTCACGCCGGTTCGGGCGATCTCTTTGATGCCGTAAGGGCGAAGGAGCTCGATCAAGGCGTCGATTTTATCCATATCGCCGGTGGCCTGGACCACCAGGCTGTTCCGGCCCACATCCACGATAGCCGCCCGGAAGGGCTCAATGAGATGGGTGATCTCCGGCCGAGTGGTCGCCGTCGCCGCCACTTTGATGAGGACCAACTCCCGGGCCACCATGGGCTCTTCCGTCAAGTCGTTCACCTTGATGACATCCACCAATTTGTGGAGTTGTTTCATAATCTGTTCCAGCGTTCTTTCATCGCCGGAGGTGACCAGGGTCATGCGGGACAGCCCTGCCTCCTCGGCGTTGCCCACGGTGATGCTTTCGATGTTGAACCCTCGCCGGGAAAACAATCCGGCAACCCGGGCCAGCACCCCCGGTTGATCGTTGACCAGGACCGAGAGAACGTGCTTCAATCATCCCACCTCCCGATCATCTCATCGGTGCCCGCCCCAGGAGGGACCATCGGGAAGACATTTTCTTCTTCAGGGACGACAAAATCGACGACAACCGGTCCGGGGTGGGCGAGCATTTCCCGAATGGCTTCCCGGGCTTCCTCCGGCGTCTGGGCCCGGAGGCCGCGGATCCCGTACGCCTCCGCCACCTTCACGAAATCCGGAGCTCCCACCCGGGACTCCGCGTAGCGGCGGTCGTAGAACAACTGCTGCCACTGCCGGACCATGCCGAGAAACCCGTTGTTGATAATTGCCACTTTGACCGGCAGGCCGTTTTCCGCCACCGTCTGAAGCTCCTGGATATTCATCTGGAAGCTGGCGTCCCCGGCCACACAGATGACCGTTTCACCCGGTTTTGCCAACTGCACCCCCATCGCCGCCGGAAATCCGAAACCCATCGTTCCGAGCCCTCCGGAGGTGACCCACTGCCGGGGGCGCTTGAACCGGTAGAACAGGGCCGCCCACATCTGATGTTGTCCGACCTCGGTGGTGAGGATCGCCTCGCCCCGGGTCGCGTCCCACAGCATCTCCAGGACCTGCTGGGGTTTCAACACCCCCGGCTCGGCCTTGTAGCCCAGGGGCCACTGTTCATCCCAGGCCCGGATCTGGTCGATCCAGGCCTTGGTCCCCACCGGGCCCACCTCGGGGAGCATGGCCGACAATACCCGTTTCACGTCGCCCACCAAAGGCAGGTCCACCGCCACGTTTTTCCCGATCTCCGCCGGGTCGATGTCGATGTGCACCTTTTTCGAATGCGGCGAAAATCGTTCCAACTTGCCCGTGGCCCGGTCGTCAAACCGCGCCCCCACGGCGATGAGTAGATCGCATTCCATCACCGCCCGGTTGGCCGCGAAGGTCCCGTGCATGCCCAGCATGCCGACAAACAGCGGATCGGCAGAAGGAAACGCCCCCAGTCCCATCAGGGTGGAAACCACGGGAATGCCCGTTTTGTGTGCAAACTCCCGCAACTCTTCAGCCGCCCCGGAATGGACCACGCCGCCGCCGACGTACAGTAGCGGCCGCCGGGACTCCCGGATTGCCTCCGTGACTTTCGACAACTGGGTGGGATTGGGTGTATACGTCGGGTTGTAGCCCCGGATAAAAACGCGCTCGGGCCACTCAAACACCGCCTTTTGGTTGGCGACATTCTTTGGCACATCGATCAGCACCGGCCCCGGTCGGCCGGTGGCGGCAATATGAAACGCTTCCCGCACCACCCGGGGAATATCCGCGGCGTCCCGCACCTGATAACTGTGTTTCGTGATCGGCATGGTGATCCCGATGATGTCGGCTTCCTGGAAGGAATCGCTGCCAATGAGGTCCGTGGCCACCTGGCCCGTAAACAAGACCAGAGGAGTGGAATCCATGTACGCATCGGCGATCCCCGTCACCAAGTTCGTGGCCCCCGGCCCGGAGGTCGCGAGCACCACCCCGGGCCGCCCGGTCACCCGGGCATACCCCTCTGCCGCGTGAACCGCTCCTTGTTCATGCCGGGTGAGGATATGCCTGATTCCGGAGCCATATAGCGCGTCATAGATGGGCAGCACCGCGCCGCCGGGGTACCCGAACATGATCTCCACGCCTTCCCGTTTCAAACACTCCACCAACATCTCCGCCCCGGTCATCACCCTGGGGCCGGCCGCCGGGGCCGAGGCCTCAGGTTCGGGCACAACCTCCAGCTTTTGCGTTTCCATCCTCTTTCACCTCAACCCCGTCGTCTTGGTTTTAGACCTGATGGGAGGCGGCTTCGGGATACACCTGATAACCGTCCACCCGAGTCAGGGCCCGGAAATGCTCCAGCAACCGCTTGGTCATCTCCCCGGGGACGCCCCGACCGATTTCCCGGCCGTCCACCTCCACCACCGGGATCAACTCCGCGGCGGTGCCCGTCAGAAAACATTCATCGGCGACAAACACATCGTGCCGGGTAAAGGGCTCTTCGGCCACCGGGATGCCTTCCCGCTGGCAAATTTCGATGATCGCGTTTCGCGTGATCCCCTCCAACGCCCCGAGATATGTGGGTGGAGTGATAACCCGCCCGTTTTTCACGATAAACACGTTGTCACCCGACGCTTCGCAAACGTAGCCATCCTGGTTCAGAATCAAGGCCTCCAGAGCCCCGGCGCGGCTCGCTTCGATTTTGGTTAAAATATTATTGAGATAGTTTAACGATTTGATTTTCGGATTGAGAGCATCCGGATTGTTTCGCCGGGTGGGCACTGTCACCACTCGTAAGCCCTGATCATAAAATTCTTGCGGATACAATTTAATCTGATCGGCGATGATGATGACATTGGCGCCTGAGCAGTTATGCGGGTCGAGCCCTAAATCCCCGGGGCCCCGGGAGACCACCAGGCGGATATACGCGTCTTTCAGGCCATTCCTGCGCACCGTCTCCGCCACTGCCTGTTGCATCTCTTCAAAAGTCAGTGGAATCTGCAACAAAATTGATTTGGCCGACTCATAAAGCCGTACAATGTGCTGGCGGAGGCGAAAGATGTTCCCACCGTACGCGCGAATCCCTTCAAAAATACCGTCTCCGTACAAAAATCCGTGATCGAATACCGAGACCGTCGCCCGTTTGGGATCGACGAACTCCCCGTTCAAGTAGATGAGTTGACCTTCACTCACCGCTCTCTCTCCCTTCTCACTTACCCCATCGGGGAAAACGGAAAAAGCCTTTCACCCCCGGCACACTTGGTGCACGGTCCGGGGCGAAAGGCTTTGTTCGCGGTACCACCCAGGTTCGTCGGCGTTTCGCAACGCACGACCTCGTGAAGTCTCTCACAATACGAGACTTCCGGCGGGATAACGGCCGCCGCCTGCCGTCGTCGCCTACTGGTACCTCCCTCTCAGGGGAAGCCGTTCGGCGAGAGGCTCAGGGGTGAGCTGGACATCGGAGATAAAGGCCGGGCTCTCACCTACCCCGACTCTCTGGGCTTTAGAGCTCCGCGTCTTCCTGTCCCCGTCATTGCCTGTGTTCTTCTTCACCGTGTCGAGTTGCCGCCGCACGGGGCAACCGATTGAAATATTTATCTCGGATTATAGAGGTCGGACAAAGGAGTGTCAAGGGTTTCTTCTAAAGGTTATGTGAAGATTATGCGATGACCGGATACGTCCCGAGGTCCCGAACCGCCGCCCCAGTTTCATGAATCCCCTCCACCGCCCGAATCACCGCCGGATCCCACCACTGTCCCTCCATGTCCACAAAAAAATGATAGCTACCAAGTCCTCGGCGGGTGGGGCGGGATTCGATCCGGGTCAGGTTGACCCGTTCCCGGGCAAAACAGGCCAAAACCTCATATAAGGCGCCGGGATGGTCTTCCCCGAGGGTGATCAAGGCGGACGTCTTGCTGGAACCGTGCCGCCGACAAAATTCCCGCTGCTGATCCTCGGTCCACCGGGATTCAGCGGCCACCAACACAAATCGGGTCCGATTGTTGGCCTCGTCTTGAATCTCACTATCAAGGATTTCTAGACCGTAGATCCGGGCGGCTAAGCGGGTTCCAATCGCCGCCAAATCCTCGGGATCCCGGATAACCCGTTCCGCCGCCGCGGCCGTGCTTTCAGCCGCATACTGAGGGACCCCTGGAAAGTGGTTTCGAAGATATCCTCGACACTGGGCCAGGGCCTGGGGATGACTGACAATTCCCTCGATCTGCTCTCCCGAAACCCCCGAACGGGCTAGAAGGTGGTGGGAGACGGGCAGGGCCGCCTCCGCCGCGATGACCAGTCCCCCTTCGTGGGCCAACCAGTCCAAAGTGATATTCACGGATCCCTCCAAGGAATTCTCGATGGGCACCACCCCGAAGGCCGTGGCTCCAGAAGCCGTCAGGTCGAGCACATCCGCAATGGTGTCGCAGGCCACCCATTCTTCTCCAGGGAGATCTGAAGCCAAAACGCCGGACATGACCCGGGCCGCCTCCTCGGTGAAGGTCCCGGACGGGCCGAGAAAGGCCAATTGTGTTTGTGCTGTCATTGTGAAAATCGTACCGGCTCCTCTCCACAAGAATCCAACAACCGTTCTCGAAGCAACGCCAGGCCTCCCAGCAGCCTGTTACGGGCGCACCTGGCCCCTGCCCCGGATGACGTATTTGTACGTGGTCAATTCTTTGAGGCCCATGGGTCCCCGGGCGTGCAATTTCTGCGTGCTGATGCCGATTTCCGCTCCGAACCCGAACTGGAATCCGTCCGTGAAGCGGGTGGACGCGTTGTGATACACCGCCGCCGCATCCACTTCGCGAAGAAAGCGCTCCGCAGCCTCTTTGTCTTCGGTGACGATCGACTCGGAATGATGGGTGCCGTAGCGATTGATATGCTCGATGGCCGACGGCAGATCCGGCACCACCCGAACCGCCAGGATCAGTCCGAGATATTCCGTGACCCAATCCTCCTCCCCGGCCGGCACCACATCGGGGACCACGGCCCTGGTCCTCGGGCAGCCGCGGACCTCCACTCCCCGCTCCCGCAGGGACGCCACGATTCCGGGCAAGAAGGAGTCCGCCACGGCCTCGTGAACCAACAGGGTCTCAATGGCGTTACACACTCCGGGCCGCTGGGTTTTCGCATTGATGGTCAGGGCCGAAGCCATGTCAAGGTCGGCGGCCTGGTCCACGTACAGATGACAGTTGCCCACCCCGGTTTCGATCACCGGGACAGTGGCCGTCTCCACGACATGTTGGATCAGCCCCGCGCCCCCCCGGGGGATCACCAGGTCCACCAGCCCCTTTGCCGTCAAAAGCTCATCCACCGCCCGGCGATCGGGGTCATCCACCAAAATCACCGCATCCGCAGGGATCCCCTCCGTTTCAAGGCTCGCCCGCAAAACCGTGACGATGGCGCGGTTGGAATGGAGGGCGTCGGAACCCCCGCGGAGAATCGCCGCACTCCCGGCTTTGACCACCAAACCCGCCGCATCCGCCGTCACATTCGGCCGGGACTCGTAAACCATGCCGACCACCCCGAAGGGCACCCGCACCTTTTCGATCCAAAGACCGTCTTTTTGTTGCCAAGCCTCCAACACTTCACCGATCACGTCGGGAAGACCTGCAACCTGGCGCAAACCCTCGGCCATCTCCGCCACCCGGCGCTCACTCAGTTGCAACCGGTCCAACAGTTCCGGCCTCACTCCCCGCTCCCGAGCCGCCGCCACGTCCTCCTCATTGGCGGCGAGGATCTTCGAGACGTGCTCCTCCAGTCCCCGGGCCATGGCCAAAACGCCCTTTTGCCGCGCCTCCGGCCCCGCCGCCGCCACTTTTCCCGAAGCCTCTTTGGCTCGAAGCGCCAATTCCTTGACAAGGGTCACCTCCATCCCTCCTCCATGATCACCAAATCGTCCCGATGAACCACTTCCGGTTTTCGGGCTGCCACACCCATCTCCCGGATATCCTGACTGCGTAATCCCCGGACATTTTGTAAATCCCTGGCGTCGTAGTTCACTACGCCCCGGGCGATCTCCCGGCCGTCCGGTCCCACAATGCTGACCACGTCCCCGGCCGAGAAGGACCCTTGAACATCCAACAGTCCCGGAGCAAGTAGACTACGTCCGTCCAGGCAGAGCGCCCGCACCGCGCCTTCGTCCACGATGAGGCGACCCCGGGGGGCGGAACTATAAGCGATCCACCGCTTCCGTCCCCGGATGTGGGGCTGCGGCTCGACATACGTCCCCCCATCTTTGCCTTCCACTGCGTCGAGAACGGCCCGGGACCGCCTGGCCGACGCGATAACGGTGGGAATCCCGGTGGAAGAGGCAATTCGGGCCGCCTGCAGCTTCGAACGCATGCCCCCGGTACCCACCCGGGAGCGGGTTCGGCCCGCCGCCCGCCAAATTTGCGGAGTGATCTCCGCCAGCCTGGGAATCCGAACCGCGCCGGCATCGACCCGGGGGTCGGCGGTGTAGAGCCCGTCCGTATCTGTCAACAGGACCAGAAGATCTGCGTCCACCATCACCGCCACCTGGGCGGACAGGGCATCGTTGTCCCCGAAGCGGATCTCCTCCACCGCCACGGTGTCGTTTTCATTCACAATGGGAAGAACCCGATGATGCAACAAGGTCATGAGGGTGTTCCGGGCATGGACATACCTGCGACGCTCCCCCATCACGTCCCGGGTGAGCAGAACCTGGGCGATAATGATCCCGCGCCGCTCAAAAATCCGCTCGTACGCTTGCATCAGGACGCCCTGGCCCACGGCGGCCGCAGCCTGCTTCTCGGGAATGGTAAGTCCCTCGGCCGGAAGACCCAGGCGCATCCGCCCCGCCGCCACCGCTCCGGAACTGACCAGAACGGCCTTCCACCCATCCTTCATCAATGCGCTCAGTTGATCTGCCACCGCCTCCATGTTTCCGGTGTGTAAGTGATTCCCTTCCATCAACGAGCTACTGCCGATTTTTACGACGACCGTTCCAGGCATGATTGACGTCCACCCATCCGTGAGGCCCCCCGGACTGCCCCAGCCCGCGAGACGCCTAATGTTCCACGTGCAAAGGCGCGTGCACCGTATGCACCACTTCGTGATCCCGCAAACGGGCCACCGCATCCATCAAATTCCCCTGGCGGACCGAATGTGTAACCACGACGATTTCCGCAAGATCTCCTTGGGAGGACTTTTGCAACATCGAGGCGATACTGACCCCGTACTGCCCGAGTACTGTGGCAACCGCGCCCAGCACACCTGGACGGTCCACCACCAGGGCCCGCAAATAAAACCGTGAACGGGTGTCCTCGATGGGTTTAATCGTCTTCCGCCGATAGCAGGGACACAGCATTCGGCCCCGCACCCCGTCCCGGAGATTCCGCACCGCTTCCACCACATCCCCGGCCACCGCACTGGCGGTGGGCAACTCCCCTGCCCCCAGGCCGTGGAACATCGCTTGGCCAATGGCGTCCCCCCGGACAAAAATCGCGTTATACGCACCTCCCACCGCGGCCAAGGGATGATCCCGGGGCACCAAGGTCGGCCGTACGGCGATCTCGATCGCCTCCTCCGCCTCGTCCTGTTTAGCAACGGCCAACAATTTGATGATGTACCCCAACTCCCCGGCGTATCGGATATCCCGGTCTGTCACTTCGGTAATTCCGGTGACATCCACCTGCGGGAACACCACCCAGGAATTGAACGCCAGAGACGCCAGAATCGCGATTTTCCGCGCCGCGTCGTATCCTTCCACATCTGACGTCGGATCCGCTTCGGCGTACCCCAATTGCTGCGCTTGGTGAAGGGCCGTCGCAAAATCCAAGCCGTCTTCGGTCATTTTCGTCAAAATATAATTGGTGGTCCCATTGATAATGCCCATGATTTCCGAAATCCGGTTGCCTGCGAGACACTGTTTCAAAGGTCGAACGATGGGAATTCCCCCCGCAACGCTGGCCTCAAACAGCAAATCACACCGGTGCGCTTCCGCCGTCTCCAGAAGGATCCGGCCGTGCTCGGCGATCAAGTCTTTGTTGGCCGTCACGACGCTCTTCCCGTTGCGCAGTGCCCGCAACAAAAGCTCAAGGGTATGGTCCATGCCCCCCATGACCTCGACGATGATATCCAGGTCGGGGTCATCCACTAAACTGTCTGCATCCGTGGTCAAGAGATCCTTCGGCACGTCCACAGTCCGCTCTTTCGCAGGATCGCGCACCGCGATCTTCTCGATCCGCACGGGGATGCCCGCCCGCAGCGCAATATCTTCCGCATTGCGCTGCAACACCTTGTACACCCCCGTGCCAACCGTCCCGAGCCCCATCAGGCCGACACGTACAACATCCTGTTTCATCTTCCTCATCCCCCCATGGACGCGCCGATCCATTTGTCTACCGTGAATGAACAGTCATCCATACACGGTAGACATTATATATCGAGTCTCGGAATTCGCCAAGGGGGAAACGCCGGAAGAACCCTCCATTTCCCCAAGAACCGCTGATCACGACCGTTTTTCCACGACAACCCCGGCCTGGCGTTCCAGTGGTTTCACCAAAGCGGAAATATCTTCCGAGCCGAGGCCCTCCGCAGCCGCCTCCCGAAACACTTGCTCGGCCACAGCCCCTTCCAGAAGGCGAATCCCTTCACCCCGGCCGAGGTCATTGGCCAGGCGAAGATCCTTGTAAAGCAAATCCACAGTGAATTTTGGAGTAAAATCCCGCTGTAAAATACAATTCGGTACACTCCGGTGCAACATTGCGCTCTCCCCGGTGGATACGGCCAAGACGTCATACAGCAGTTTGGGATCCAGGCCCATGCGGCTCCCCAGGACAAAGCCCTCCACCAGGGCTTCTTGCGTGATCCCGATGATTAGCTGATTCACAAGCTTAGCAATGTTGCCCGCGCCGCTAGGGCCGAGGTAAAAAATATGCCGGCCCATCGCCTCAAACAAAGGATGGCAACGGCGAAAAGCTTCTTCCTCTCCCCCCACCATGATGGCAAGGGTGCCCGCTTCGGCCCCCATCGGACCGCCGCTGATCGGCGCATCGAGATAAGAAATCCCTTGTCTTTGCGCTTCTGCCGCCAGCCTCCGGGAGGTATAGGGGCTGACCGTGCTGTGATCCACCACGACCCCTCCGGTTTTCATGGCAGAGAGAACGACCGAACCCACTTCGTTTACGACGGCATCGTCGGGCAAACACATCAAGACCACGTCGGTCTGGGCGGCCAAATCCCGCACATTTTGGACATAGTGCAGCCCCTCTGCCTGTAATGTTTCGATGACCGCCTGGCGGCGCGCAAAAAAAAGAGTCTCAAATCCGGCTCCTTTCAGACGGCGCGCCATGGGGGCTCCCATAGTCCCCACTCCGACAAACCCCACCCGCACGGGCATCATTCCCCCCATCCTAGTCCTGTCCCTTAGCGATTATTCTTCTCGCATTATAACATAGAGCGCGGCCGCCCGGCGGATAAACGGTGCGGCCGCATAAGGGCACTAATGGAGGGGTTGTTTTTCTAAGTGCATATCTCCCAGATGTTCATCCATGTAGTTCATCGTAAAACTGACCCGCTGCACGTCGCCGTCTGCAAACTCTCTGGCTAATAACCTCGCCACTTGGTTGGTCATCGCCTTGCCCGGCGGCTGCCAGAATTCCACCCGCCCCGTCACGCTGTTATCCAACTCATCCACCGCCACCAGGCCGATCGGCTCATGATGGCCGTTATGAAGATGATATTTGGTGTGACTTCCCTCTTCTTTATAGAGAGAGAGATGCAGAGTTTGACGGCGGCCCCGATTCCGACGCCGGCGTTTCGGCGACCGATCATTGGCCGACAGCCGGTTTTTCGCGGATTCCTTGTTGGACTCCGTGGAAGGGTCGGCGGAGATCCCGCGCCGGGACGAGGTTTGAAAACCATCCAGATCATATTCGGGGCCTTCGTCTCCGTATTGTTCGTCCTGATCTTCGGGGGCCGACCCATTCAAAATTTCACCTTCGGGGGCTTTGCGCGCCTCTTTGCGATTCGCCCCGGAAGTGTCTTGGGCGGAGTCGTGTTGTGCTTCATTTTCCTCGCGATGGCCAGTCCAAGTCGCTGGACCTTCCAAGACCGGATCGATATCTCCGTACATCATCACCACTGTGGCGTCGCCAATGTCCAACGCCCCGGCCAAGCCCGCCACGTAGTCTTGAATGTGACTCACCACCGCGTCAACCTGATCATCGGGTAATTTCCCGCTGTCCAACTGGATCGTCCCGGTCAGCAAATGCCCCTCTCGGTAGACGAGATATACATCTCCTATCCAGCGGTGGGACAAAAAAATCCCCAATGATTCCCCACCGGCGGTTCGAAGTTCCGGACGCAACACCACCTGCATCGGCCAATCCCTCCCTCGGTCGACACTCGGAAGTATTATGCCCGGGAAGGGACGAATCCACGCCCTGGGGTTTCAATTCCGCTCGTTCGCCATCCCGGCGGATCACTCCCCCAGAGGCCTTTGAGCACCCAGATATCGAGTAGGAGGGGGCGGCTAGCCCCCGTCCTCTCACACCACCGGACATGCGGGTCCGCATCCGGCGGTTCACCAAGCTTGACGAAGCCTTCGGTAACGTTCGGTTAAACTCATCAGACCTTGAGCCTGCCAGTAGGTGTTGTCCAGGGCTCGATTCATCGGCCCATGGGCCATTCGCCACGGCCCTTTGCGGGCATTGGCGAATGGGTGTACCACCCACTCCGGCAACCCCAGTGCGCGCAGTTCACGGTATCGCGTCCGCACCCGTTTCCACTGTTTCCAGAGACACATCCGCAGCCTCCGCCGGATCCATCCTTCGATTTCTTCGAATGTGCTCGGCGTTTCGGCCAGGGCAAAGTATCCGATCCAGCCGCCCAAGTACGTATTCAGCCGTCGGATTCGTTCCTCCATGGCGATCGGTTGGTTCCTCGCCGTGAGGGCTCGGATCTTGGTCTTGACCCGGTCGATCGACTGCCTGGCCAGGCGAATCCGGATTTCCCCGGCTTTGCGTTTGTACATGCTGAACCCCAGAAACTTGAGTTTCCACGGTCGGTCCACCGTGCTCTTCTGCTCGTTAAGCTTGAGTTTTAACCGCTCCTGCAGGAATTTCCGGATACTGGCCAGGACTCTCTCCCCCGCCCGTCTGCTTCGAACGTAGATGTTGGCATCATCCGCATACCGGACGAACCTGTGGCCCCTCTTTTCCAGTTCTTTATCCAGGTCATCCAGAAGGATATTCGCCAACAGTGGACTCAACGGCCCGCCCTGTGGCGTCCCTTCCTCCCTTTCCATGACCACCCCGTTCACCATGATCCCTGCCTGGAGGTACCGGCGAATAACCTTGAGCACTCGTTTGTCCGTGACCTTCCGGGCTACCCGGGCCATAAGGATGTCATGATTCACCCGGTCAAAGAACTTTTCCAGGTCCATGTCCACGCCCCATTCGTATCCTTCTTCCACATACTGCCTCGCCTTCTTGACCGCGTCGTGGGCCCTTCTTCCGGGGCGGAACCCGTAGCTGGCCTCCGAAAATTCCGGGTCAAAGATCGGCGTCAGCACTTGCAGGAGGGCCTGTTGGATCAGGCGGTCCATCACGGTGGGGATCCCCAGCATCCGCTGGCCTCCCCCGGGTTTCGGGATTTCGACCCGGCGCACGGGCTGCGGTCGGTAGGTCCCCGCGAGCAGTTCTTCCCGGATGCGCGGCCACTCGGCTCGGATCTGTTCCCGGAGGTTTTCCGTGGGAATGCCGTCCACGCCGGGGGCACCCTTGTTCTGCTCCACCCGCTTCAGGGCGGCCAGCATGTTATCCCTGGCCACCACCTTCTCCATCAGGCTATCACCTTGATCCCCGCGAGGTGAGGTTCCGCTTTGTGCCGGAGAAGGGCTCGGCTCTCCCACGATCCCCCGTGGCTTCACCACTTCCTCCCGTGGGCAGTCCCTGTTCAGGGTTTTCGGCTGTCTTCGTCCTTCTCGCGAACGCACCGGTCTCACCTCTGACTTGATGTTCGGGCCTTCCTCTCAGGTTCATGATCCCCGGAGTACTATGCCCTCTGCTGACTCCTGCCGGTTCAGCCGAACCTCTCGGTTCGGGTTGCCAGTTTCTCTGGCGTGTCCGGCAGGCCTCCCCGGGTAAGAACGCTGACCTTCCCCCCGCGCCCGCCTCATATACTCCACCGCTCCTTGGCAGCCTTGGATTTCGCTGTGTTGCGCCAGCTCATCCGAACGGCGCAGCCTCGTATGAGGTTCTTGTTCATCGGACCGTGGGTTTGCCTCCGGCTTCCTTCGGATTCCGCCTCGCAGCGGACACCCTTGCCTTTGGCTAGCAGACTCGTGCTGCCTCGCCTGCAGTGGACTTTCACCACCAAGTCAACGCCCATGCCGGGCACATCGAGTAGGAGGGGGCGGCTAGCCCCCGTCCTCTCACACCACCGGACATGCGGGTCCGCATCCGGCGGTTCACCAAGCTTGACGAAGCCTTCGGTAACGTTCGGTTAAACTCATCAGACCTTGAGCCTGCCAGTAGGTGTTGTCCAGGGCTCGATTCATCGGCCCATGGGCCATTCGCCACGGCCCTTTGCGGGCATTGGCGAATGGGTGTACCACCCACTCCGGCAACCCCAGTGCGCGCAGTTCACGGTATCGCGTCCGCACCCGTTTCCACTGTTTCCAGAGACACATCCGCAGCCTCCGCCGGATCCATCCTTCGATTTCTTCGAATGTGCTCGGCGTTTCGGCCAGGGCAAAGTATCCGATCCAGCCGCCCAAGTACGTATTCAGCCGTCGGATTCGTTCCTCCATGGCGATCGGTTGGTTCCTCGCCGTGAGGGCTCGGATCTTGGTCTTGACCCGGTCGATCGACTGCCTGGCCAGGCGAATCCGGATTTCCCCGGCTTTGCGTTTGTACATGCTGAACCCCAGAAACTTGAGTTTCCACGGTCGGTCCACCGTGCTCTTCTGCTCGTTAAGCTTGAGTTTTAACCGCTCCTGCAGGAATTTCCGGATACTGGCCAGGACTCTCTCCCCCGCCCGTCTGCTTCGAACGTAGATGTTGGGGTGAGTAGCCCCGGGGAGTTTCACCCCGAGGCCCTCTCAGAACCGGACGTGAACCTCTCAGCTCATCCGGCTCCCGTTATCCAGCCTAAGGTAAAATCCCCATTTGCCAATGCACGAACAGTTTCGGTTCACGCCTGGCGATTTTCCCGATGTTGATCGTCAAGTAGAATTGACCCCGGTTTGGCACTGAATTTTGACCCCCCTCAGAAAACGGAAGTCATTGCTTGCCATGTCGTGTCGTCACTCAGGGTTCATCGTCGTCGGCCGTTGTCCCAACGGGCCGAGTGTATCGGCCCTGGCCGCTCCGTCAAGGGACGCTTCGCTCGCCCAAGGGCGCCCTTGACCTCGCGGCTGCGGGCCGATGGGGGGCCCTTAGGGGACAACGGCCACGTGTGCGTGTCGCACACGCACGGACAACATGGGGTACCAAGTCCGCCGGGCTGGTGATTAGGCGGAGGCATCGGCCTTGAGCTTGTCCTTCATCCGGTAACTGTGACCCTGAATGTGAAAAATGTGACTGTGATGCACCAGACGATCAATGATGGCGGCAGAAGCAATTGTATCGCCAAACACCTTGTCCCACTCGTCAAAAGGCATGTTGGTCGTCAGGATGATTGATCCCGTCTCATAGCGCTTGCTGACGAGCTGGAAAAAGAGGTTCGCCCGTTGCTTGTCCATGGGCATGTAGCCCAACTCGTCGATGATCAGCAGGTGGTAGCGGCTCAGCGACGCCAGCTTTTGGGGCGTGGAACGATCCGCTAAACTGGCATACAAGAGATCCGCCAGTTCAGAGGCGGTGAAAAACGCGACCCGGAGTCTGGCCGTGCACGCTTTGACCCCAAGGGCAATCGCTAAGTGCGTTTTTCCAACCCCTGGAGGACCTAGGAAAATAACGTTTTCTTTTCGGTGGATAAAGCCGAGTTCTCCCAATTCCCGAATCTCCGCGGCATGGAGCGAAGGTTGAAACGAGAAATCGAACTCCTCCAATGTACAGATCCGCGGGAATCGCGCCAGATGAATCTTCGTGGCAATGGACCGGTTGGTCTTCTGCAACACTTCCGCTTCCACGAGCCGCGTGAGAAAAGCTTGGTAAGTCAGCTTCATTTTCACCGCGTTCTCAATTTCCCGTTCCACCACCTCCCGCATATACGGCAGTTGGAGCGTTTTGAGATGTTGTTTCAGGGTCTCCATCGCATCTTCGGTCACGGGAACTCCCCCTTGTTAATGCAACAGTTGACTGTAGTAGGACAACGGGCGAATGGTGTCGGCGCGCCGAGATAACGCCTGGACCTCGACGTTTCTCGAAGAGGCGGCCGGTTTTGTCGGGTAGTTGGCCAGCAGTTTCAACACGACCTTCTCGTCCGTGGCTCCGTAAGCCAAGGCCTCCTTCAGGGCCATTTCAATAGACTCGTCGCTATAGGTGCTGCGCATGTCCAGGATGCGGGCGGCATGGTACCGAGCGTTGTGGGCATACCGACGGGTGAGCCCTTGGTAGAATGCCGCACCGCTGGGAAACACCTCGCAGAATCGCTGACGAACCGAGACACGCTCCCGGTGAGGCGCCTGGTGTTCGGGCAGCGTGTGGATCGAGCCGGTGTCTCTCGATTTGACGTGCCGACACAAGAAGGTGCCGTCTGGGCCGTACATCTCGACATATGCCCCCCTGGGTTGCGTCACCCACACCTCCCGGCCGAGGTAGGAGGGCGGGACCGAGTATTCCACGTGATCGACGGAGATGTATCCGTCTCTGCTGACGCGGCGCAAGACGCGCACACTGTCGACATACCTGCGCTCGGGGAGGGGCCGTAAAGCCGCCCGGTCCGCCTCAAACCGCTCCAACGGGGTTTGTCCCAACCGGCGGTGCACCCGCTGATTCTCCGATTCGTCAAAGGACTTCCCTTGGGTAATGAGGTCCTCAAAGTCTTTGAACTCCGTCCCTTTGAGGAAATGCTGTTCCAGCATATAGAAGGCCCGTTCCACTTTCCCCTTCGTTTGGGCGCGGTACGGGGCGCATGCATACGGGTCCATCCGGTACAGTCCCATGACCTTGAGAAATTCCGGGTGGTACCGTACAGCTCCATCCGGCCGATGATCCACGACCATTTGACCGGCATTGTCGATCAGCACCCTCTCAGGCACACCGCCAAAGTGGCGAATCCCGCACTCCAGAGCTTCCAGGACCGTCTCCAGCGTTTGATTCAGCGCAAAGTGCGTGTATCGCATTCGACTATAACTGAGAATGTAACGGTACGCGTATACCTTGACCTCCTTGCCTCCTATCTTTACTGAGTACTCCGACCAGTCGAACTGGGCTTGTTCACCTGGAGCCGTCTCCATCCGCTGAACCCGCACTTCGGTGTGCGGCTGTTCTTTCTTCAGCCGCTGCAGACACCGGTGAACCGCAGAAAGTGAACCTTGGTACCCCATCTTCTGCAACTCCGCATAGATTCGTGTTCCGATCAATTGTTTTTCCACGTACATCTGTCGAATGTGCTCCAGGAATGGGTCTGTTGCCCGAGCCGACGGCTTCTTTCGCACATACTTGGGTGGATCGTCTCCCCGCAAGGCACGACGCACAGTGTTGCGCGAAATTCCCAGTTGCCGCGCAATCGCCTTAATACTGACACCGCGGGCATGGAGTGCTCGAATCGCAGTCCAATCCTCGATAGAGATCAACCCTTTCTCCCCCGCTCCCACTCAGATTAGTAGGAGCGTACCAGTCTATCTGGTGGGGGTCAATTTTCACTGACGATCTGGGGTCCATTTTCAGTGTATATCAACACCCGAGCCAGTGTGTCGCCCGCCGCTGGTGGCTAGCAAACTTCTTGTATTTGCGTCGTACCCAGCGAACCAAAGCTCGGTTCATGTGCCGGAGCACAGAGTACAGTTCCGATTTGTAGAAGCGCCCATAGTATTGGATCCAGCCCCTAATGACGGGATTGAACATCCTGGACAGATCCTCAAGGGTCTTGTCCGGCTTCAGATGCATGCGCCAATCGTGAATCGTCTGCCGCATGGCCTTCTTCGCCTTGTTGCTTACCGCTGGGGTGAAGTTGATGAAATGCTTGCCATATCTGTTCTTGGACCTTCGCGGTCGAAACGTGTAGCCCAGGAAATCAAATTTCGTTTCCGGGTGCTCCCTACGTCGATCGTCATCTTTGCAATAGACGATACGCGTTTTGGTCGGATGGAGTTCAAGCCCGCATTCTTTGAACCGCTTTTCCAAGCTGGCTCGTAGCTTCTGCGCACCTTCCAGGCTATTACAGTGTGCTACCGCGTCATCAGCATACCGGGCAAACGGTTTGTCCGGATGGTTCTTGTCCATCCATTTGTCAAACGCGTAATGAAGAAACAGATTAGCCAGCACCGGGCTGATTACACCGCCTTGCGGCGTACCCTTCGTTCGCTCCACCACGGTCCCATCCGACAACTGAAACGGTGCCTTCAGCCATCTTTCAATGTACAGAATCACCCATGGGTTATCCGTGTGTTTACGAACAGCCTTCATCAGCAGCTCGTGGTCGATGTTGTCAAACAGCCCCTTGATGTCAAACTCCAGTACCCAGTCGTATCGCCAACATCTTTGCCGGGTGACCGCAAGCGCGTCCGCTGCCGACTTCCCTGGCCGGTAGCCATAAGAGTCCTCATGGAAGTATGGCTCCACTTTGGGCTCGAAGTACATCTTCACGACCATTTGTGCGACGCGGTCCGCCACCGTGGGTACTCCAAGAATCCTTGTTCCTCCGTTTTTCTTGGGTATTTCCACTGCCTTGACTGGTGGAGGAAAATAGCTGCCGGAGGACATCCGGTTCCAAATCTTGTAGAGGTTGTTTTTCAAATTGGCCTCAAACTGCCCTAGGCTTTCCTCGTCTACCCCAGCCGCTCCCCGGTTCGCCTTGACTCGTCGGAACGCCTCAAGCACCACATGTTTAGAGATTTTGTACGGCTTTGTTTTGTCCATTGGCTCCTCCCTTGCGGTTGACCTCTGCACAAAACTGGATAACACAACCCCTTCACTCCACTTCCATTACAAAGCTTCCTCGCTACTACGGGTTGTTCCGCCCCTGCACCTCGCATCGGTACTTTCGTCCTTGCGGGTCCTCCGCTTGGAGTTTTCCCTTCGCATCGAAGTGCAGGTTCCCACGTTCCGAATCGAAGCCTGTGCCGCGTTCACGCCGCCTTCATGCCGGTCACCGCCTGGACAGTAAGCAGGTTTCCTCCAGACTGATCCCGGGCTAACGACTACCTCCCGGTTTTGATGACGTCCCTACGCTTTCGACACGTTATCAGCGGTTCACTGGTGTTCGTCTCCATCGGCACGCACCTGACGAGGTCTGGCCCTCGCCTTTTCCGTAACGCTCACTACCATGGCTTTTGTCCACAGCAGCTTACGGTGGTTTGAAGCCTCCACCTGCATGGCGACTTCGAGGGGCCTGCCCTCATCTTCGATTCGGCATGGCCTTCGAGCCATCACCTAGCTCGTCGCCTTCGTGGCGCACCATCATCCGCATACCGGACGAACCTGTGGCCCCTCTTTTCCAGTTCTTTATCCAGGTCATCCAGAAGGATATTCGCCAACAGTGGACTCAACGGCCCGCCCTGTGGCGTCCCTTCCTCCCTTTCCATGACCACCCCGTTCACCATGATCCCTGCCTGGAGGTACCGGCGAATAACCTTGAGCACTCGTTTGTCCGTGACCTTCCGGGCTACCCGGGCCATAAGGATGTCATGATTCACCCGGTCAAAGAACTTTTCCAGGTCCATGTCCACGCCCCATTCGTATCCTTCTTCCACATACTGCCTCGCCTTCTTGACCGCGTCGTGGGCCCTTCTTCCGGGGCGGAACCCGTAGCTGGCCTCCGAAAATTCCGGGTCAAAGATCGGCGTCAGCACTTGCAGGAGGGCCTGTTGGATCAGGCGGTCCATCACGGTGGGGATCCCCAGCATCCGCTTGCCTCCCCCGGGTTTCGGGATTTCGACCCGGCGCACGGGCTGCGGTCGGTAGGTCCCCGCGAGCAGTTCTTCCCGGATGCGCGGCCACTCGGCTCGGATCTGTTCCCGGAGGTTTTCCGTGGGAATGCCGTCCACGCCGGGGGCACCCTTGTTCTGCTCCACCCGCTTCAGGGCGGCCAGCATGTTATCCCTGGCCACCACCTTCTCCATCAGGCTATCACCTTGATCCCCGCGAGGTGAGGTTCCGCTTTGTGCCGGAGAAGGGCTCGGCTCTCCCACGATCCCCCGTGGCTTCACCACTTCCTCCCGTGGGCAGTCCCTGTTCAGGGTTTTCGGCTGTCTTCGTCCTTCTCGCGAACGCACCGGTCTCACCTCTGACTTGATGTTCGGGCCTTCCTCTCAGGTTCATGATCCCCGGAGTACTATGCCCTCTGCTGACTCCTGCCGGTTCAGCCGAACCTCTCGGTTCGGGTTGCCAGTTTCTCTGGCGTGTCCGGCAGGCCTCCCCGGGTAAGAACGCTGACCTTCCCCCCGCGCCCGCCTCATATACTCCACCGCTCCTTGGCAGCCTTGGATTTCGCTGTGTTGCGCCAGCTCATCCGAACGGCGCAGCCTCGTATGAGGTTCTTGTTCATCGGACCGTGGGTTTGCCTCCGGCTTCCTTCGGATTCCGCCTCGCAGCGGACACCCTTGCCTTTGGCTAGCAGACTCGTGCTGCCTCGCCTGCAGTGGACTTTCACCACCAAGTCAACGCCCATGCCGGGCACACACACAAAGCCCCGCAGGAAAGATCCTGCGGGGCTTGCGGGAACGCGCCCGGCAACGTCCTACTCTCCCAGGGCCCTGCGGCCCAAGTACCATCGGCGCTGGAGGACTTCACTTCTGTGTTCGGAATGGTGACAGGTGTTTCCCCTCCGCTCTCGTCACCCGACCCTCGTTCCCTCAAAACCGAAAAGCCACCACAGCTTGAGAAAGCCTCGACCGATTCGTATCCGTCCGCTTCACGCCTCGCGGCGCTTCCACGCCGGACCGATCTACCTCGTCTTCTCCAAGGGGTCTTACCACCTTGCGGTGTGGGAAACCTCATCTTGAGGCGGGCTTCGCGCTTAGATGCATTCAGCGCTTCTCCCCCCCCGACTTGGCTACCCAGCGGTGCGCCTGGCGGCACAACTGGGACACCAGCGGTCGGTCCATCCCGGTCCTCTCGTACTAAGGACAGCCCCTCTCAAGTTTCCTCCGCCCGCGGCAGATAGGGACCGAACTGTCTCACGACGTTCTGAACCCAGCTCGCGTACCGCTTTCATGGGCGAACAGCCCAACCCTTGGGACCGACTTCAGCCCCAGGATGCGATGAGCCGACATCGAGGTGCCAAACCTCCCCGTCGATGTGGACTCTTGGGGGAGATCAGCCTGTTATCCCCGGGGTAGCTTTTATCCGTTGAGCGACGGCCCTTCCACTCAGTGCCGCCGGATCACTAAGCCCGACTTTCGTCCCTGCTCGAGTTGTCTCTCTCGCAGTCAAGCTCCCTTGTGCCTTTGCACTCGCCGCGCGATGTCCATCCGCGCTGAGGGAACCTTTGGGCGCCTCCGTTACCTTTTAGGAGGCGACCGCCCCAGTCAAACTGCCCACCTGACACTGTCCCCCGACCGGTTCACGGCCGCAGGTTAGAAGATCAATCCGCCAAGGGTGGTATCCCAACGTCGGCTCCCCCCGGGCTGGCGCCCGGAGTTCCCTGCCTCCCACCTATCCTGTACATGACCGACCCATCTCCCATATCAGGCTACAGTCAAGCTCCACGGGGTCTTTCCGTCTAGCCGCGGGTACCCTGCATCTTCACAGGGACTACAATTTCACCGGGTCTCTCGTTGAGACAGCGCCCAAGTCGTTACGCCTTTCGTGCGGGTCGGAACTTACCCGACAAGGAATTTCGCTACCTTAGGACCGTTATAGTTACGGCCGCCGTTTACTGGGGCTTCGGTTCAGGGCTCTCACCCTTCCCCTTAACCTTCCAGCACCGGGCAGGCGTCAGCCCCTATACCTCGCCTTCCGGCTTCGCAGAGACCTGTGTTTTTGCTAAACAGTCGCTTGGGCCTCTCCTCTGCGGCTCCCTCGGGCTTTGTCCCACCGGCCCATGGCTTTCGCCAAGGCCGGCGGGGCCCATCACCCTACCGGAGCGCCCCTTCTCCCGAAGTTACGGGGCCATTTTGCCGAGTTCCTTAACGAGAGTTCTCCCGGTCGCCTTCGGATCCTCTCCGTGCCAACCTGTGTCGGTTTCCGGTACGGGCACCCAGGTCCTCGCTAGAGGCTTTTCTCGCCAGTGTGAACCCAGGGACTTCGGTACTCATGCTTCCCTCCCCTTCACGGCTCAGGCGCCCGTTGTGCGGATTTCCCTGCACAACACCCTCGCCGCTTGGACGGCCTCTTCCAGCCGGCCGCTCCCCTGTCCTCCTGTGTCCCCCCTTCGCTCAAACGGACCTCGGTGGTACGGGATTCTCCACCCGTTGCCCTTCGCCTACGCCCTTCGGCCTCGGCTTAGGTCCCGACTAACCCTGGGCGGACGAACCTTCCCCAGGAACCCTTCGGCTTTCGGCGGACAGGATTCTCACCTGTCTTTCGTTACTTATACCGGCATTCTCACTTCCCGCCTGTCCACACGCCCTTGCGGTCGTGCTTCCCCCACGCGGGAACGCTCCCCTACCACAGTCTCCTGTCCGAGGCTTCGGTCGCGGGTTTCAGCCCCGTTTCATTTTCGGCGCAGCCGCACTCGACCAGTGAGCTATTACGCACTCTTTCAATGATGGCTGCTTCTAAGCCAACATCCTGGTTGTCTTCGCACGGCCACTTCCTTTCCCACTTAACCCGCCCTTGGGGACCTTAGCCGTCGGTCTGGGCTGTTCCCCTCTCGACCACGGATCTTATCACTCGTAGTCTCACTGCACGGCATCCGACAACGGCATTCGGAGTTCGACTCGGCTCGGTAACCCTCGCGGGCCCCTCCCCCAATCGGTGCTCTACCGCCCCCGCCTTCTTCGCCGCACGCTCGCCCTCAAGCGATTTCGGGGAGAACCAGCTATCTCCGGGTTCGATTGGCATTTCACCCCTACCCCCAACTCATCCTATGGTTTTTCAACACCAACAGGTTCGGGCCTCCATGGCGTTTCACCGCCACTTCACCCTGGTCAGGGGTAGATCACCCGGTTTCGGGTCTGCCGCATGAAACTCTCGCCCTCTTCAGACGCGCTTTCGCTTCGGCTCCGGCCCTGAAGGCCTTAACCTCGCTTCATACGGCCGCTCGCCGGTTCATTCTACAAAAGGCACGCCGTCAGGCTCTGTGACGCCCTCCGACTGCTTGTCGGCACACGGTTTCAGGTCCTTTTTCACTCCCCTCCCGGGGTGCTTTTCACCTTTCCCTCACGGTACTCTCCGCTATCGGTCGCTGGGGAGTATTTAGCCTTGGGAGGTGGTCCTCCCGGATTCAAGCGGGATTCCTCGTGCCCCGCCCTACTCGGGGTCCGCCCCGGAGCCGCGTCGGTTTCGGATACGGGGCTCTCACCCTCTCCGGCGGGCCTTCCCAGACCCTTCTCCTACCAACCCGGTTTCTCACTCCTCATGGGACGCCCCTCGACCCCGGCCCCCTTAAAGACCGGTTTAGGCTCCTCCCCGTTCGCTCGCCGCTACTTGGGGAATCGCGGTTGCTTTCTTCTCCTCGGGGTACTAAGATGTTTCAGTTCCCCCGGTCTGCCCTCGACGACCTATGCATTCAGCCGCCGATGCCGCCTCTCCCAGACGGCGGGTTCCCCCATTCGGACACCCCCGGATCAACGCCCGCTTACGGCTCCCCGGGGCGTTTCGGCGTTCGCCCCGTCCTTCTTCGGCTCCCAGCGCCCAGGCATCCACCGTGCGCCTTTCCTACTTTCTCTCGCTGCGTGGCTTTTCAGTTCTCAAGGAACGAGTGCGTCGATCTCGCGACGCGATATTTATCATCGCACATAGCGCCAAGAATGTCAACTGGGAATTCTTGAGCCTCTCCTCCCTCCTCGAGGAAATCGCCCCAGCGGCAAACCCGCCGGACCGCTCTCACCTGGAAAAGCCGAAAAACCAAAAATGAGAGAGTGCAAGGGGTGCACTCTCTCGGCTCACGTATGCCTGTCAAGGAGAGAAGGTGATTAGAAAAGGAAACCCAGCAACGTCCCGAGGGTTTGTTCGACTACGCCGGTCAAAACGCCTACCAATCCGAGAACTGCGCTGATCATAGGCTCCCCCCTGCTCTTTCTTCCGCAACCGGCTGCATCTTTATTATAACCGCAGTGTTGCCGAAAAGTGTTGACAGAACCGGGGCAACAATGTGAAAAGACCTTGCCAAAAGGCAATCATCGCACAACAAAAAACCACTCCGAGGAGTGGTCTAAATCCTTTCTTCGGTTCTCACCCTTTAACCGTTTCCGTGGTGGAGGCAAGCGGATTCGAACCGCTGACCTCCTGCTTGCAAGGCAGGCGCTCTCCCACTGAGCTATGCCCCCACATGGTGGGCCTAAGTGGACTTGAACCACTGACCTCACGATTATCAGTCGTGCGCTCTAGCCAGCTGAGCTATAGGCCCATGATACCGCCTGCAGCCCTCGCTCCCTCAGAATCAAACAGTACGCGCACCCCAACCCCTTCTCCTTGCCTTGCTCCCTAGAAAGGAGGTGATCCAGCCGCACCTTCCGATACGGCTACCTTGTTACGACTTCACCCCAATCATCGACCCCACCTTCGGCGGCTGGCTCCGCCCTCTCGGTCGGTTGCCCCACCGACTTCGGGTGTTGCCGACTCTCGTGGTGTGACGGGCGGTGTGTACAAGGCCCGGGAACGGATTCACCGCGGCATGCTGATCCGCGATTACTAGCGATTCCGCCTTCATGCAGGCGAGTTGCAGCCTGCAATCCGAACTACGAACGGCTTTCAGGGATTCGCTCCAGGTCGCCCCTTCGCTCCCCGTTGTACCGCCCATTGTAGCACGTGTGTAGCCCAGGACATATGGGGCATGATGATTTGACGTCATCCCCGCCTTCCTCCGGCTCCTCGCCGGCAGTCCCCTGTGAGTGCCCACCTCTCGTGCTGGCAACACAGAGCAAGGGTTGCGCTCGTTGCGGGACTTAACCCAACATCTCACGACACGAGCTGACGACAACCATGCACCACCTGTCTCCTCTGTCCCCGAAGGAAACCCCTCATCTCTGAAGGTGTCAGAGGGATGTCAAGCCCTGGTAAGGTTCTTCGCGTTGCTTCGAATTAAACCACATGCTCCACCGCTTGTGCGGGCCCCCGTCAATTCCTTTGAGTTTCAGCCTTGCGGCCGTACTCCCCAGGCGGAGTGCTTATTGGGTTTCCTTCGGCACGGATGGGCATCCCCACCCACACCTAGCACTCATCGTTTACGGCGTGGACTACCAGGGTATCTAATCCTGTTCGCTCCCCACGCTTTCGCGCCTCAGCGTCAGGTGTCGTCCAGCAAGGCGCCTTCGCCACCGGTATTCCTCCTGATCTCTACGCATTTCACCGCTACACCAGGAATTCCCCTTGCCTCTCCGACCCTCAAGCCATGCCGTATCCGAGGCCCCTCAGCGGTTGAGCCGCTGCCTTTCACCTCGGACGTGCATCGCCGCCTGCGCGCCCTTTACGCCCAGTGATTCCGGACAACGCTCGCCCCCTACGTCTTACCGCGGCTGCTGGCACGTAGTTTGCCGGGGCTTCCTCCTTGGGTACCGTCCCTCACCGAGTCCCCTCGGTGCCCTCGTCCCCAAAGCCAGAGGTTTACAACCCGAAGGCCTTCTTCCCTCACGCGGCGTCGCTCCGTCAGGCTTTCGCCCATTGCGGAAGATTCCCTACTGCTGCCTCCCGTAGGAGTCTGGGCCGTGTCTCAGTCCCAGTGTGGCCGCCCACCCTCTCAGGCCGGCTACGCATCGTCGCCTTGGTGGGCCGTTACCCCACCAACCAGCTAATGCGACGCGGGCCCACCCGACAGCGGGTTTCCCCTTTCCCGCAAAAAGCATGCGCCCTTTGCGCCTATCCGGAATTAGCGCCCGTTTCCAGGCGTTGTCCCGGTCTGCCGGACAGGTTGCCCACGCGTTACTCACCCGTCCGCCGCTGGCCTCCCCGGGGCAAGCCCCGGGGCGACCCGCTCGACTTGCATGTATTAGGCACGCCGCCAGCGTTCGTCCTGAGCCAGGATCAAACTCTCCGTGAAAAGATTCATCCGGGATTGGAATGGCGTACTGTTTGATTCTCAAGGATCGAGGTGCCGCTTCGAGCGGCGACAGATGTTATTCTATCACATCTACGCAAGACGTGCAATAGGGAAATCCAACCCGCATCGCTGCCGTCCTTCGCCCGACCGTACCTCGCATCGAGCGGAATTCATCATAGCAAACTCCGAGCCCTTCTGTCAACCGTTATCCCGAGTTTTACAAACCCAGCCGTTTCGCAATGATGCTTTTCATGATCTCGTTCGTCCCGGCATAAATCGTATCCACCCGGACATTTTGATAGTGTCGGCAGATCGGATACTCTTCCATGTACCCGTACCCCCCGTGCAACTGAAGCACCTGGGCGGCCACCCGGTTGGCCATCTCTGACACCCACCATTTTGCCATCGATGCCTCCATCACTAACTCCCGACCTTGAATGTGTTCCATCACCAGCCGTTCCACGAAGGTACGGGCGATCTCGACCTCCGTCGCCATTTCAGCCAATTTGAAGCTGTTGTGCTGAAAAGATCCAATGGGTTGTCCGAACGCCCGGCGCGTCTTCGCATACTCCAGGCCTTCCTGAAACATCTTCTCGGCCGCGCACAGCGATCCCATCGATGCGATCAACCGTTCCTGCTGCAATTTTTCCATCAAATAATAAAATCCCTTGCCTTCTTGACCCAGTAAATTCCTGGCCGGCACCCGGCAGTCTTCGAATACGAGTTCCGCAGTCCCTTCCGTGTGGCGTCCCATCTTGTTAAGTTTTTTCGCCTTGATAAAACCCGGAGTTCCTTCCTCCACCACCAATAAACTGATGTTTCGGTGGGGTTTCGGGTCATTTCCGGTCTTGCAAGCCACGATCACGAGGTCGCAATCCCAGCCATTGGTGATAAACACTTTTTGCCCGTTCAAGATATACGTATCCACATCCCGTACCGCGGTCGTACGAAGGGCTGCCAAATCCGACCCGGCGTCCGGTTCGGTCATGGCCACCGCGGTGATCAAATCCCCGGAGGCACACCCCGGCAACCACCGGCGTTTTTGTTCATCATTCCCGTAGGAGTACAAGTACGGGACCACCACCTCGGAATGCAGAGAAATCGGGATATCCACATCCGCCCGGGACATTTCTTCAATCAAAATCAACGCATACTCAAATCCGACTCCGCTGCCCCCGTATTCCTCGGGTAACCACGGGCACAAAAACCCCTGCCTTCCGAACGCCTTCCACACCTCCCGAGGTACCTGGCGGTCCTTCTCCCATTCCCGAAAATACGGCTCAACCTCTTTTTGCAGGAATTTTCTCAGCGATTCTCGATACATCTCGTGCTCGCGCGTATAAGACAGCAACATTCTCAGATATGACCTCCTTGTTCTTCCTGTTCCCGCAAGACCCGCTTTAACACCTTGCCTGCGCCGCTCACGGGCAACTGACCGACAAATACGATCTCCCGCAGCCTTTTATAAGGCGCGACAGAGGCGTTGACAAAGCCCATCAACTCCTCCGGCGAAACCCCGCTATTCGGGCGTCGAACCACGTAAGCTTTGGGGATCTCACCCGCTTCGCGATCCGGCTTGCCCACCACCGCGGCCTGGGCCACCGCCGGATGGCTGTGCAGAAGCTCTTCCAGTTCCCGGGGATAGACGTTATAACCTTTATACAGGATCATGTCTTTGATCCGATCCACGATGTATAAATAACCGTCTTCATCCAGCCGCCCTAAATCTCCCGTGTGCATCCACCCGTTCCTAAGAACCTCGGCCGTTTCTTCAGGTTTGCGATAATACCCTTTCATCACCTGAGGACCTCGAATGCAAACCTCGCCGATCTCCCCCGCAGGCAACGACCCTTCCCCTCGGCCAACTGGGGCAATTTTGCAATCGGTGTCAAAAACCGGGATGCCGACACTGCCGGGTTTGCGCAAACCGCTGCGGCCCGACGGATTCGACGTCGCACCCATGGTGACTTCGGTCATCCCATATGCCTCCACCACCACGGCCTCCGGAAAATGCTGCTGTAATCGAGCAATCGTTTCCACCGGCAAGGGGCCCGCTCCGGAGCTGATGTGACGGACAGAGGGAAATACCTCGTTTCCTGAGTCGATTTGCCGAAGGAGGGCGTGGAAAACGGCTGGCGCGCCTCCCAAAGTGGTCGCCTGATACCGGCGCGCATCCTCGAGATAGGTCCTTGGGTCAAATCTCGAGTGCAACACGATCGTCGTCCCGGTTAGAATCGGGTGGTTCAGGTAGCCGATCGTCCCCATGGCGTGAAACCACGGCGTAATATTGACGAGAATGGCTTCACCAAGGGCCGTGCGATATTCGGCGTTCTCACCGATGAGGGCTGGGTCAACCGGCTCCAGTACCAAACCGCCGTCCTCGACCCTGGGCAGGCAACCCGTTCCCCAGGCGGCATATTGAACCGTGTTGGCCACGACATGGCGGTGAGTCAACATGACCCCCTTGGGGCGGCCCGTCGTGCCCCCGGTGTACGCCAAATGAGCCAGATCTTCCCCCGGCCGAAAGGGAACATCGGGCTCCATAGGACTTTCTTGACATAACACCTTCCCAAGACTCAGCCAGCCGTCATCCAAAGATCCGGTATCGATCGGTCGGAAGGGTGGACCCATCTCTTCATCCCCCGTGACAAATACCCGCTTCACTCCGGTACCTTCTACGGCCTGCCGCGCCACCCCGGCCAGACGTTCGTGGGTGATCAGCGCCGACGCCTCACTATCCCGGAGCTGAAATGCGACATCGTCCACTGGCAGCAAGGGACTGATCGGCGTGAACACAGCCCCGCTCAACAGGATTCCATAATACGCGATCACATATTGAGGCATGTTAAAGAGATGGATCGCAATGACATCCCCCTTGCCGAGACCCATCCTGTTTAGTGCTGATGCAAAGCGAAGGGAATCCCGGTATAATTCCGAAAACGAGTAGACCTGGGACCTGTAAACCAGGGCGGCCTTCTGTCCGAATCGTCGGGCACTTCCCTTAAAGATGGCCCCCACCGAAACATCGGGATATGATAAGGACCAAGGCAATCCCTTCGGCCAATGCCGATGCCATGACCGCTCCTTCACGTGCGCACCTCCCCGCCACAAAGGCGTAATCCTCGGACTATTATTGATTATATCGTTAAATTCATACAAATCAAGGGGAGCCGGATGCGTTCCGTTCCCCTTCACGTTGCCGTCATCCACCCATAGACGTCGGCGCGAGGCCTCGCCCGCGATCAAGAAACAGGGTCAGCATAAAAAAAGTGACGGCGGCAGCCGAGGTAAATACGAAGCGGGAAAACCGCCGTGAGAAGAAATATGCCGCCCGTGAACCGGGTGGCCGTCAACTGGAGTCTGTGTCGTTCAAAGAGGTGGCACCGAGGGCGCACTGCTCGAACCGGAGGGCCCCGATCCCCCCGAGGCCCTCCCTCCCGTCGAAGTGGAACCCGGGCTCTCAGGGGGCGTTGAGCCCGTCGATGGAAGATTCGAACCCGCCTGGGGGGTGTTCGAGCCCGCCGGGGGCACGCCCGCCCCCGTGGACGACGTCCCGGGAATCGGCGGGACCACACCGAATCCGGGTGGATAAAATGGCAGTCCCCGGGCGTCGAAGAAATACTGGGGAACTTCACCGACCAAGACCATATACGCCACTGGCACACTCGTCTGAACGTCCAGCGGTTCCGCCACAAAAGGTGCGAGGATCTGAATACGGGCTTGGACTTTAATGTCCACCTCATGAATGGTTTGGTTGATCCCCGCCTGTTTCGTGGTCTGCTGGACTTCCGATTCTGCGCTGCCAAAGGGCACGATCGACACGGGAATCATCGGACCGAAGGTCGAGAAAATGGAACTGTTCATCGCCTGCCCGATGGGGACATTGATCTGTTGGGTGGCCAGGTGATCGACCACCGCCTGCACCCGGGTGGTGACATCCGTCTGCAGGCGAAGCACCTCTTGTTCGTTCAGCGTGGCTCCGATCACCCGGCCGTTCCTGTCCGTTTGCAAAGTAACGAGTCTCGAGTAATCGACGCCTTGCTGGACCGTCTGCACGAGCGCCCGGTTGATGGCATCCGCAGCCAACCTTCGGGCCATCCCTTTCGCGATATCCACAAAAACGGGACGAATATTATAATCAAGTACGTAGAACGCCAGAACCAGAAAGCCGAGAATTCCCGCGGCGGCCAGTACCAACGACCGGCGGCCGGCCGGGCCCCGGCGCCGAAATCCAGCGCGAAAACGGCGGCCAAATCGCATGGGCACGGACATCTCCTCCCGCTGCATAGGTATGCCAGCCCCATCGGGCGCATGCCCCTGCTCGGCGAAGGAACTGAAACCGGGTAAACGCCAGAAGATTGTGCCGGGGGGGGTGCAGGGCCGGCGGGAACCGGGAAAGGACGTGTATCCATGCCTTTTGTCGACTTGAACGGCGAACTCCTGGAATACTCGCTGATTTTCCGCCCCAATAAAAAACGCCTCACCCTTCGCGTGGGTTGGGACGGGACCATTCGCGTTTCGGCTCCCCTGGGGGTCGCCATCGGAACCATCGAGGAATTCCTCCGCCAAAAGGCAAAATGGATCTTCGCCAAACGGACGGAATTTGCCCGGCTTAGGGCGAGTGTTCCGAAAAAAACTTACTCCCCTGGAGACGTTTTTCACTTTCTCGGTCAACCCTACCCGCTCCACATCAAAGAGACCCTTGTGGGCACCCCGGGGTCCCTGCAACTGAGTGAAGGGCATTTTTGTGCGGAGATCAACCCATCCTGGGATGCCGAAACCCGCCGGGAACGTTTATCGCATCTGTTTCGCGAGTGGTATCAGAGGGCCGGGTATCACTGGGCACTGCGCAGAATCGCTGTTTATGGGGAAAAGCTTCACTGTTTCCCGGCGAAGGTGGCCATTCGGGATCAAAAAACCCGCTGGGGAAGTTGTACATCAAAGGGTGCGATCTATTTGAACTGGCGAATATTCATGGCACCCCGTCACGTTGTGGACTACGTCATTGTTCACGAACTGGCTCATCTGCGCCATTTCGATCACTCGCCCCGCTTTTGGGAACTTGTGGAATCGGTGCTGCCCACGTACGCCGACGCCAAAGCCTGGCTGAAAGAGCATGGCTTGACCCTCGATTTATGACCGCATCGCGGCACAAAAAAAGAGGGCGCGCGCCCTCCCCTTTTGTGTCGGCCCATCCCGCATGGCCGACATGACCGTCAATGAAACTCAATGTTCACCCGGCGCCCCCGGGACGGCTGCGCCTTATCCATGCGGATCTCGAGAACGCCATTGCGGTACGACGCCCGGGCCGATTCTGGCTTGACTTCCACCGGCAGGGCGACGGTCCGGGAGAAACGGCCATAAAACCGTTCTCTTTGGAGAAAATCGTCGTCCCGGCGTTCCTCGTCTCCTTCAATAACCCCGCTTAAATGAACCCGATCGTCGTCGACGTCGATTTCAAGGTCGTCCGCTTTGCGCAGACCGGGAATATCGCAGGAAACCACCACCTGATTCCCGGTTTCGTACACGTCAACCCGAGGAAGCGCCCCTGAGACCCAACCGGTACGCCAGACCTCGGGGTCCAGTAAACGTCCGACGTCCCGCCGGAAAGACTCCAGGTGACGCAGGGGGTCCACCGGCAACGGAAGTGGCATTGGCTCTCCCTCCCTTTTTGATCACGTGGACCACTCCTAGCATGGCTCCCGGGCCCGAACAGCTTGCATGCCACATCCTCCCGTCGCACGGATCAAGACCGGATGCGGAAACGCAGAAACCGGCGCTTGCCGACCTGGACCACCATGCCCTCCCGCGGCTCGATCTCCCGATCCGGGCTGTCGATCCGTTCATCGTCTACCCGCACTCCGCCTTGTTCGATCAACCGCCGGGCCTCTCCGTTAGATCCGGCTAGCCCGTTCTCCACCAGAAGGCGAACAATCCAGACAGGCCCTGGGGGAATTTGCCGCTCTTCAATGTCTGAGGGAAGTTGTCGTTCCTGAAAAATAGTTCGAAAATGATCTTCCGCATCTTCGGCGGCATTCGGACCGTGGTACATGCGGACTAAAGTTTTGGCGAGGCGCATCTTGGCATCCCTCGGGTGCAGCCGTCCTTCTGTCAAATCTACTTTTAACCGGTCCAACTCGTCATTGGACAGATCCGTCACGAGCTCAAAATATTTCACCGTCAACGAATCCGGGATCGACATGGCTTTCCCGTACATGTCCCGGGGCGGATCATCCAGGCCGATGTAATTGCCGAGGCTTTTGCTCATCTTTTTCTCGCCGTCGAGCCCTTCGAGCAGGGGCACCATCACCGCCGCCTGTTGGGACTGCCCAAACTCCTTCTGAAGCGTCCGGCCCATCAACAGGTTGAATTTCTGATCTGTTCCCCCAAGCTCCACGTCCGCCCGCAGGGCGACGGAATCGTATCCCTGCATGAGCGGATAGAAAAACTCGTGCAGGCTGATCGGCAAACTCCCATAAAATCGTTTGTGAAAATCCTCCCGCTCCAGCATCCGCGCCACTGTGGTAGAAGCCGCCAGCCGAATCACCTCGGCGAAGGTGAGGGGCGCCAGCCAGGTCGAGTTGAACACGACGTGGGTACGGCCGGGATCGAGCACCTTGAAGAGTTGTTCCTCGTACGTTTTCGCGTTGGCCCGCACCTGCTCCTCGGTCAGTTGGCGGCGCGTCTCCGATTTGTCTGTAGGATCTCCGATGCGGCCGGTGAAATCCCCGATCACCAAATACACTTCGTGTCCGAGATCCTGGAACTGGCGTAGCTTTTGCAGCACCACCGTGTGCCCCAAATGAATATCCGGGGCGGTGGGATCCAATCCCAATTTGACCCGCAGCGGCTTTCCGCTGGACACCGACCGGCGCACCTTTTCCACCAGTTCCTCTTCGGGTACAATCTCCGCGGCACCCCTGCGAATGACATCGAGTTGTCTGGCCACTTCCGCCTCCTGTTCCGCGGACAAGTCGAACGCTTCCATCAATCGTCCATCCTCCTTCTCCTCCGCACTGTACCTCAGCTCAATATCCAGTGTCAACGAAACAAAATCACAAGAACGCTCCCTGGTTTTGTTATAATAAATGCATCGGACGAGGAGGAAATCATGTGGAAGAAAAGGTACAGATTCCCGAACAACCTAAACGACGCAGATGGCTATTATGGGCAGCTATTTTAGCGGGTGCGGCCTTTTTGGGCATTCTTGCAAGCGGTGTGACGTACGCCGTTCGGGTCACCCGGGCCGCCCCGCCCTTGGATTTGGCTCGATTGTCTCAATTATCTCAAATCACAACGGTGGTCGACCGTGAAGGTCGCCCGTTAGGGTTACTCATGACCGACGGGTCCCGGGAGCCCATCTCATCCTTGGCCGAGGTCTCGCCTGACCTGGTCCATGGCGTGATCGCCGTAGAAGACAAGGACTTCTATCATCATCCCGGAGTGGATATTCAAGCTATCTTTCGAGCTCTTTGGCAGAACATCCGCGGCCAACAGATTGTCAGCGGGGCGAGCACCCTCACCCAACAGACTGTGAAACTCGTGTTTTTCCCCGACCAAGCCCGTACCCTCACCCGCAAGATTCAAGAAGCGCTACTCGCGATCGAATTGGAACGCAAGTTGAGCAAGGACGAGATTCTCACCACTTACTTGAATTGGGCCTACTTTGGCCAGGTTGGGACGATGAACGTATACGGAGCCGAACAAGCGGCACATACATTTTTTGGCGTAAACGCCAAAGATTTGAATCTGGCCGAGGCGGCCATGCTCGCCGCGTTGCCCAACAATCCTTCCCTGTTCTCGCCGTACAGCCATTTTTCAGCCGCCAAAGAACGACAGAGTCTCGTCCTGAGTCGAATGTTGGAACAGCATTATATCAACGAGGAGCAGTATCGCCAAGCCCTCGCCTTCGACATCCAGAAGGCCTTGCGGCCGATATCCCAACACTCGGCGGCCAAATATCCGTATATCCTGGATGAGGTCCAAGACGACGCTGCTTCCCTGCTGGTACAACGCGGCCTCGCCCCGGACCTGGATAAAGCCAAGGAACTTCTAGCCACCGGAGGCTTCCGAATCGAAACCACCATCGACCGAGATTTGCAAGATCGAGTAAACGAGGCGGTGTCCGGGCAATCCTACCGACCCGATATCGGTTATTCCGCGTTATTGAACGGCAGACCGACCCCGATCAAAAATGCCATGGAGCAGGTCGGGGCGGCGGTCGTCAACAATTCGGACGGGAGTATCCTGGCTGTATACGGCGGTCGGGATTACAACCGGGATCAAATCGATCATGCCCGGCTCCCGCGACAACCGGGATCCACCATGAAACCGATTGGCGTGTACGGCCCGGCGGTAGACCGGGGATTGATTGGTTCCGGAAGCGGCGTCGACGATGTACCAACCTCCTGGCCGGGCTACCGCCCAAACAATTTTGACAACCGTTTCCACGGGATGATGACGGTTCGGGAGGCTTTGGTGCAATCGTACAATATCCCCGCTCTGCAAGTGTTTAGCCGCCTGGGGCCGGGGGTGGGGATGGAATACCTCAAAAAACTTGGGATCACCACCCTCACGCCCGACGACGCCGTGATCAGTGCCGGCATCGGGGGGGTGTCCAGGGGATTGACGGTGGAAGAAGCTACAAACGCCTTTACCGTCTTTCCCAACCAAGGGTCTGTACACCCGGTTCACTTGATCACCAAGATTGTCGATCGGGATGGGCGTACGGTGTACCAGCACGCCAATCAGACAACCCAGGTTTTTTCGCCGGCAGCCAGCTACATCCTCACCGATATGCTTCGGGACGTGGTACGCCGGGGTACTGGATCCGCGGTGGGACGGCGCTTTCCTTCCATGGCCGTCGCCGGCAAGACAGGCACGAC
The DNA here is from genome assembly GCF_002804065.1 of Kyrpidia spormannii. Taxonomy (NCBI): domain Bacteria; kingdom Bacillati; phylum Bacillota; class Bacilli; order Caryophanales; family Alicyclobacillaceae; genus Kyrpidia; species Kyrpidia spormannii. The sequence continues at coordinate 2,316,535 of NZ_CP024955.1, forward strand.
AGATGACGACCGCGACTCGTGGTTCATCGGTTTTACCCCGGATGTGACCATCGGGGTCTGGGTGGGATACAATTACCCGTTCCCGTTACATCCCGTACCCGGTGTCTCGCCACGGGATGAAAGGCCCAGAGCCGTTCAGGTGTTCGCAGACATCCTTCAGCGTGCCCGGGGCGGGCCGTGGCTGCACACGGCCAGCTTCCCTTCCGCCCCGTCGGGTGTGGTCCGGGTGAGTGTGTGCAGCAAGTCTGGAGAACTCCCCACCGCCCTTTGCCGGGCAGCGGGCACCGTGGTGAGCGAGTTGTTTGTGAAGGGAACCGAGCCCAAAACGGCCTGCGATGTGCACGTTCGGGCAGCTTACACGGTCATAGACGGCAAAAAATACCGGGCAACCACGGCCACTCCGCCCGATGAGATCCGGTGGGGGATCTTTATTCAACGCAAGGCCCATCCCCCGGGGCCCGCTCCTACAGATGCGGGACTGGAGGTACCTTCAACACCAGACCCCCGGGGCGGCGAAGTGCTGCCTCTGGGGGGAGGCGACACGCCGCAGCCCACCCCCTCGGAGGGTCAATCCGCGCCAGGTACCAACTCGGGGAACGGCAACGGCCAACAGGAACAAAATGGCGGTGCACCAGGCCACCCACCAGGGACGACGCCGGGAGCCGGAAACGAGTGATACGGCTCAAATGCCACCGTTATTTCAGCTCGACCACCGTCACCCCGAGCCCGCCCTCCCCAGGCCCACCGTTTCTGAAAGAGCGCACGTGGGGGTGGCTTCGAAGATAGGTTTGCACCCCACTGCGCAGGGCCCCGGTGCCCTTTCCGTGGATGAGGTGAACGGTGGCAAGTCCGGCGAGCACCGCCCGGTCCAGGTACTGGTCAATCTCGGGTATGGCTTCTTCGACGGTCTTCCCTCGCAGGTCCAGTTCCATGCCCACGCCGTCTGCCCCCCGGCGCACCGCCACAGACACCGGTGCCGCCGGGGTAGGCGCTTTCTGCTTTCGCAGCGCGGCCACTGGCACCCGGGTCTTCAGGGCCCCGATCTGCACCAAAGCTTCCTTCCCCTGGATCTCCAGCACCGTGCCTTTTTGTCCAAAAGACACCACCTCCACGGCGTCTCCCGGTCCCGGAGTACCGAAGTCTTCCCCGTTGGACGAGGGAACCCTGCGCCCATAGCGGAAGGCCGGCTTTACGCGGTCCAGTCGCTGGCGCAGCTCGGTAAACTGGTGCTCTTTAAGGGAGGATCGATCTTCGCGGCTCAGCCGGCGCAACTCTTCCAGGACCTCCTTGACCTCCCGTTCCGCCTGAACCACAATCCGCCGGGCGCGCTCCTCCGCCTGGGCAGTCCGCTGATCCGCCTCTGCCTCCCAACGGCGAACCTCCGACTCCCACTGCTGTCGAAGCCGGGACGCCTCTTCCCGATCCAGGCGCGCCCGGTCCGCCTCCTCCCTCGCCTGGTTCCGGGCCGTCTCCAACTGCCGAATCATGTCCTCCACCCTCACATCATCAGCGCCGAGCCGGTGTCGCGCGCGATCGAGGATTTCTTGCCCCAATCCCAGGCGTGCCGCCACCGCCAGAGCATTGGACCGCCCGGGCACGCCGATCAAGAGGCGATAAGTCGGGCGCAGAGTCTCGGAATCAAACTCGACACTGGCATTCATCACCCCTGGCGTCGTGTAGGCAAAAGCTTTTAGATCGCCGTAATGAGTCGTGGCAATGGTCCGAATCCCGCGATCCACTAAGAACTGCAAAATCGCCTCGGCCAAGGCGGCTCCTTCCGCCGGGTCAGTCCCGGCGCCGATCTCATCGAGCAAAACGAGACTCCGCTCGTTGACCTGGTCCAAAATCTCAATGATGTGCTTCATATGCCCGGAGAAGGTTGACAAGCTTTGTTCAATGCTCTGCTCGTCGCCAATGTCGGCAAAAATCCGTTCAAAAACCGAGAGCTCGCTTCCCTCTGCAGCCGGGATGAATAACCCCGCTTGAGCCATGCACGTCAACAGTCCCGCCGTTTTGAGCACCACCGTTTTCCCGCCGGTATTGGGCCCGGTAATGATCAGGGCGTGATACTCGTCGCCGATCAGGACATCCACGGGCACCACTCGTTCCTTCGGAATCAGCGGATGCCGACACCGCCGCAACCGCAATTTTCCGCCGCCCACAAAGTGCGGGGACACGGCGTCCATCTGCTGGGCTAACCGGGATTTCGCCAGCGCAAAATCGAGGCGGCCTAGACATTCTACCGCCTTGGACAGTCCAGCCTCTTCTTGCCCCACCAAGGCGCTCAACCGGATCAGAATACGCTCGATTTCCCGTTCCTCTTGAGCTTCCAGTCCCCGCAACTCGTTGCCGAGCGGCACAATGGCGGCGGGCTCGATGAACCAGGTCTGGCCGCTGGCCGATTGATCGTGAACGATCCCCCGAAAGGAGTTTTTAAACTCCACCCGGACAGGCACACAGTATCTTCCATCACGGACGGTGACCAGGGGTTCCTGGAGATACTTCTGTGTGTTCGGATTGCGAATCAACTCATCCAGAGCCCCGCGAATTCGCTCGGCGAGCGTCCTCTTCCGGCGGCGCAGGGCCGCCAGCTCCGAACTGGCGCCATCCAGAATCGAGCCGTCCTCCCCGACGCTGTCCCGGATCACCTTCTCCAACTCGGGCAACTCGGGAATCCCGTCGGCCAGGGCCTGCAACTGAGGGGTCCGGGCCTTGGATTGCACCTGTTCCAAAGAACGCTGCACCCGCCGTCCAACTCGCATCAGTTCCGCTGTCGCATAAAGTTGTTCGGGGCTCAGCACTCCCCCGCGGGCAGCCCGGCGTACCCATTCGGTGACATCTGTGGCTCCCTGTAAAGAGACTCCCCCCGCCAACCGATCCCAAGCTTGAGCCTCGTCCGTTTCTCTGCACCAAGACCTAACCTCCTCTTCGTCGGAGGAAGGAAGCAATTCAAGAGCCAGGGTCCTACCCATGTCCGTTTGCGCGTGGTCTGCCAAGATCCGGCAAATCTTTTCAAATTCGAGAACCCGCAAAGTCCGCGGTTCCACGGCAACAACTCCCTTCGTTCACCGAAATCGACCTGTACTCTCATGATTCACCGAACGCCGGGAATACTATGGGCGCAGGACCCGCACCGCCCACGAAAGGAGGCAGAACGGGTGAACATCATCGGCGCTGTGGTTCGTTTTGTGGTGTCCGCACTGGTCCTCATGGTGGTGGGCTATCTCGTCCCCGGATTCGGACGACTCACCTTCTGGAGTGCGCTCTTGGCCGCTCTGGTCATCGCCGCATTGGGCTGGGTCGTCGAAATGTTGTTCGGGGAACGAATGACACCCTATGGGCGGGGAATCATCGGCTTTCTGTCCGGAGCCGTCGTGATCTACCTGGCCCAACTCTTTGTGCCCGGCATGCGCGTCACCATCCTCGGTGCTTTATTGGCATCCCTGGTCATCGGGATTATCGACTTGTTTGTCCCGACCCAGTTCAGTCGCCAAGAAAACCGAACATAACTCACAGTCCGGGCCGGACGCCCTTCGAGAAAAGCCCAGGGAGCTCCTGGGCTTTTCTCTTAGGATTCTTCCCGGATGCGGGGCTCGCTCTCCCGCTCCAGACTTCTTAAAAGGTCCTCATATTCATCGCATAGCCGTAGATACCGGTCCGCAATATTGACCGCCGCCAACACAGCGATCCGGCTGTAATCAAGGCGCGGATTTTGTTCGCCGATTTCCTTCATCTGCTCGTCCACCAATCGCGCGACCCGCCTGAGATACTCCACCGATGCCTGTCCCTTCAGCGCATAATCCTGCCCGTAAATATCCACGCGAACGCGATTGGATTCAGGTTCCTTCTGCCCCTGCCCTGTGCTCATCGGGAGCACCCCCTCCCGTCACTCCGACCGCAACTGAACGCCCCGCTCCCTCAGGGTATCGATCAGCCGCCGGAGGGCATCGTTCACTTCTTCGTCTGTCAGCGTCCGTTCTTCGGCGCGGTAGGACAGACGAAATGCCAAGCTTTTATACCCTGGAGGGACCTGAGCCCCTTCATAAACGTCAAACAGCTCCACATTCTCCAACCAAGGGCCGCCGCTTTCCCGAATCCCAGCCTCCACCTCCCGGGCGGCCCGTTCCCGGGGAACAAGAAGTGCCAGGTCCCGTAAAATCCCGGGATAGCGAGGCAACGGACGATAGGTGGTTGCTCCAGGTAAGCCCTTGACGATGCCCTGCATATCCAGTTCGATATAATAACCCTTTGGTATTCCCCACCGTTCCTCCACCTCCGGGTGAAGTGCCCCCACCCACCCGATCTTCCCTCCGTTAACCTGGATCTGTGCCGTGCGTCCGGGATGAAGACCTTCGCGAACCCCGGGGACAAAGTCCGCCTGAACGCCAAGCCGCTCCAGCACGGCAGCTGTGACCCCCTTGGCCGCGTAAAAATCCGCCGGACGTCCTTCCCAGCCGATCCCGTGCGGACCGAAACGGCCGAGGATGAGCGCCCCCACTTGCTCTCGCTCATCGGGAAGGTTGGTGACGGGTAAGCCCCGGGGGTGAAAAACCCGGCCGATCTCGTAGATTGCAATCTCCCGCTGGTCACGTCGCACATTGTAGGCCGCCGCATCCAACAATCCCGGCAACAACGTCGTGCGCAGGGCGGTTCGCTCCTCGGACATCGGGTGTAAAACCGCCAGGTACTCCTGGGATCGTCCCTCATTCAACCGACCTATGACCGACGGATTTTGCAAAGTGTAAGTCCAGACCTCGAAAAACCCGAGATCAGTCAAGAAGCGGCGGATGGCCCCCCGAACCCGCTGCGGTAACGTGCGGCCGGCGGCCGTGACCCGACCCTCGGGCATCGTCGCCGGGATGTTATCGTACCCATGCAACCGGGCCACCTCTTCCGCCAAATCGATTTCCCGGGAAATGTCACGCCGCCGCGAAGGCACCTCCACCTGCCAGGTCCTCATGTCCCACCGATCCACGGCAAAGCCGAGGCGTTCAAAAATCCGCTCCATCTCCCCCGGCTCTACCTTCACGCCCAACCATTCATTGACCTTATCCGGGCGAAGAACAATCTTCTTCCGGTCCTCGTGTAAGTCCCCTTTGTCCACGGGAGCGCCCACCAGCCGACCGCCGGCGTGTGCTGTAATGAAACGGGAAGCCCGTGCCAAGGCCAAGGGGAGCACTTCGGGATTCACGCCCTTTTCAAAACGGAGTCCTGCTTCGGACCTGAGGCCGAGGTGCCGAGCCGTTCTCCGCACACTCACTGGATCAAACCACGCGGATTCCAATACGATTCGAGTAGTCGAGGCGGTAATCTCGGAATTCTCGCCGCCCATCACCCCGGCCAGACCGATGGCACGCGCCTCATCGGCAATGACGATCATCGAAGGATCCAGCGTTCGTTCCACGCCGTCCAAGGTCCTGAGCCGCTCTCCAGGATGCCCGGTGCGCACCCGAATATGCCCGCCCTTAACCTGGTCAAAATCAAAGGCGTGCAAAGGCTGGCCAAGTTCCAACATCACATAGTTCGTCGCGTCGACAATGGCATCAATCGGGCGAATGCCTGCCGCCAAGAGACGCATCTGCATCCAAAGTGGGGAGGACGCCTGCCGAGCTCCCTCAATCACTTGGGCCATATATCGCCGGCAAAGGGGCGTCTCCAAAGTGATCCGGACCGGAGACGGGCCTTCCGCCACACCGCCCTCGGTCCAATCCGGGAACTTGAGCGGGCGATCGAGAATCGCGGACAACTCATGGGCCACGCCGACCATCGACAGACAGTCGGACCGATTGGGGGTGAGATCCAGTTCCAAAACCGCATCGTCCCACCCGAGCACATCCACGATGTCCTTCCCTATCGGGCTATCGGGCGGGAGTACGTACAGGCCCTCTGTCTGATCCTTTGGCAAAAGGCGCACTTCCATGCCGATCTCCTTGGCGGAACACAGCATTCCCTGGGAAGCCACACCCCGAAACACCGCTTCCCCGATCGTTGTCTCCGGGAGCGTGGCCCCCACCAAAGCGGTAGGCACCCGCATGCCCGGAGCCGCATTGGGCGCTCCGCAGACGATCTGCAAGGGATCCCCCCGTCCGACATCCACCCGACAAACCCGCAACCGGTCAGCCTCCGGGTGGGGCCGAACCTCAAGCACCTCCCCCACCACCACCTGCGAAAGACCGGGATTGAGCTGCCGCACCGTTTCTACCGCCACGCCGTGCCGGGTAAGGAGTTCTGCCACTTCCTCCGGACTGAGATCGTCGAGATCGATCCATTCCTGTAACCACCGATACGATACCTTCACTGCCAGACCTCCTCACAATCCCCGGCGGAATTGCCGCAAAAAGTGCAAGTCGTTCATATAAAAATGGCGGATGTCGTCAATCCCATATTTCAGCATGGCGGTCCGTTCCACCCCTAAACCGAAGGCAAAGCCTGACACCTCATCGGGATCGTACCCCGCTTTCTCGAGCACATAAGGATGGACCATTCCCGCTCCCAGAATCTCAATCCACCCGCTCCCCTTACAGACCCGGCAACCCGCACCGTCGCACAGCGGACAAGAGACGTCCACTTCTGCGCTGGGTTCAGTGAACGGAAAATAACTCGGTCGCAGGCGAATCTGCCGATCTTCTCCGAACATCCCCCGGACAAAAACGGTGAGCACGCCCTTGAGATCGCTCATGCGGACCCCCCGGTCTACCATCAGCCCTTCGACTTGAACAAAGGAGTGGGAATGGGTGGCATCGTCCTCATCCCTTCGGTATACTCGGCCGGGCACGATGATTTTCACCGGAACGGAAGGACAAGTCTTTTCCAACGTCCGGGCCTGCATCGGCGAGGTATGGGTTCGCATCAGAATCTCTTCGGTAATGTAAAAGGTGTCCTGCATGTCCCTGGCCGGATGATCTTTCGGAATGTTGAGAGCTTCAAAATTATAGTAGTCCAGCTCGACCTCCGGTCCTTCTCGAATTTCGAACCCCATGCCGAGAAAAATCTCTTCAATCTCCTCAATAATCCGGGTCAATGGGTGCAGGCCGCCCACAGTGAAGCGCCATCCGGGAACAGTAACGTCCAATCGTTCGCTTTCCAGCCTCCGCCGCCGCTCTTTTTCCTTCAACGCGTCTTGCCGGGAAACCCTGGCCTCTTCCAAAGCGTCCCGGATTTCATTGGCCAGTCGACCGATCCGGGGCCGCTCATCCTCGGACAGCTTGGCCATACCGCGCAAAACAGCGGTCAATTGCCCTTTTTTCCCGAGAAAACGCAGCCTCCACGCCTCTAGTTGGTTCGAATCCTCGCACTGCTCCAATTCCTGTAACGCGCGCCTTTCCAACTCGCGTAAGGTTTCTTCCACAACCCGGCCTCCCTTTTACAACAAAAAAACCTTCGCAGACAAACGAAGGTCTCGCGGAATCATGATCCCCGCGTCAGTTCCGACCACTCAATGCCTTCATTATACGCAATTCCAGCTGCGAAAGAAAGGGACAATCGCAACGGATACCCAATCAGGGACCGGGCTGTTTCGCTTCGGCCCGATCCGGGCCCTCCCAGTCCTCCCGCCGATAGACCCAGTAGTGAACCAGCAGCTCGACGAAGGCGTACAGCCACGCAACAAGCAGCGCAAAGGTGACGGTAATCACCGCCCCGGGGAAAATCGCGTACACGAGATACACCGTCGCCCAGGCCAAAACAAAATCCACCACGGCCGCGACAAACCCGTTCCACCTGAGGATCACATACCGATCGGTCCAGTACCCCACCCCCGCCAACACCACCGTTCCGGCCACGAGGTGAACCAGCCAAAACGATCCATATAATGGAAAAAACAACTGAATAAACCACAGGCTCGCAAAAGCGGCCGCCACCCGCCAGAATCCGATCATCAGTGCCCGCATCCGCATCCCCCCCTCTCCCCTAGGATGGCGGATCCGGTTGCCTTCTATACCGCAAACTCACAGCGCTCCTCGATGGCGCCGCGCCTCATATAATAGCAAGGCAGCTGCCACCGCCACATTCAACGACTCACCTCCCCCAGGCATGGGGATGTGGACCTTCCCGCGACACAGCTGACGAACCTCCGGACTGATTCCCCGTCCCTCGTTCCCCAGCACGATCATCACAGGGATGTTCCAGTTCCATCGGTCATAGCGGACTCCCTCGCCCACGGCCGTCTCCACCGGCTCGACACCTTTAGCATGCCATTCGCCAATCATGTCCACCAGTCGGCCCTGTCGAATCGGTACTGTAAACGCGGCCCCCATAGAACTCCGCACTGCCTTGGGCGAGAAAGGATCTGCCGTATCCTCCCCACACAAAACTCCGGCGACTCCCACGGCCCGAGCCACTCGCAGCACCGCCCCCACGTTGCCCGGATCCTGAATGCCATCTAAAGCCACCATCAAGACCGGGTCTTCCTCGGGCGCTTCCACCGCAAAACCGGGTATCGGCCATTCGGGGATTCGCACCACCGCCGCAATCCCCTGGGGTGTGATCACCTCACACACTCGCTCCAAGACCCGGCGGTCTGCCGGCTGTACCGGACATCCCTTCCCCCGGGCCTCCTCCACCAAGGAGGCCACCTCCGGCGTCTGATCTCGAGGGTCGAACAACACGACCTCAATCCCCAATCCGGAGTGTAAGGCTTCGCCCACCAGATGTGGGCCCTCGGCCAAAAAAAGTCCCCGGCGCCGACGCTCCTTGCCGCGCCGAAGGGCCGCCCACTCTTTCACCCGGGCGTTCTGCAAGGAGCGGATCTCTTCCTCCCCCACCCCTTCACCCCCTATGCTTCCTCCTCCAATCGGCGAAGGTCTTCATTACTCCCGATCACCACGAGGATATCTTGTTCCCTCAACCGATCGTCGGCGAGAGGCGAGATATTGATATTCTCCCCCCGTTTAATGGCCATGACGTTGCAGCCATATTTGGCCCGAATGTCGAGTTGGCGCAAAGTTTTCCCCACCATTCCTTTACCAGCCGCCACTTCAGCGATGCTGTAATCGGGCGAAAGCTCGATGTAATCGAGAATGTTGGGCGAGACCAGATTATGCGCGACCCGCAATCCCATGTCCCGTTCCGGGTGCACCACCCGATCCGCACCGATCCGGGACAGAACTTTCCCATGCAGTTCGGTCTGGGCTTTCGCGACTATAAAAGGCACCCCTAACTCCCGGACAATTAAGGTGCAGAGAATACTGGCCTGGATATCCCCACCGATCCCGACCACGGCCACGTCAAAATTCCGCAGGCCCAAAGCCCGGAGCGCCTGTTCGTCCGTCGCGTCCGCCTGAACCGCGTGGGTCACCGAATCCATAATATCTTCGATCACTTCCCGGTCTCCGTCGATCGCCAGCACTTCGTGTCCCGTTTGATACAGCGTCTTGGCCACGCTGGAACCAAACCGGCCCAGTCCAATGACGACGAATTGTTTCAATAAAGCCACCTCCTATCCCACGAACAAATTCTCTTCCGGGTACCGCAGGACCGCCTTTTTCCTCCCCCGCTGCGCCAAAGCCAACCCCAAGGTCAGAGGCCCCACCCGACCAATATACATCATCAATAAGATCATAAACCGACCCGGAGGGGACAATTCGGGGGTCAGATTCGTGGAGAGTCCCACCGTACCGAAAGCCGATGTCGTCTCATAGAGTAAACGGATAAAATTGACCGGCTCCATTAACGTCAGGATAAAGGTCCACGTGGCGATCAACATGATCGACATAATCGCAATCGACAACGACTTGTAGATCGTTTTTGTGGAAATCGTTCGTCCGTACAACACCACGTTCTCCTTGTCGGTGATGACGGACCAGGTAAACAGGACAATGGCGGCGAAAGTGACCGTCTTGATTCCCCCGCCGGTCGAACCGGGCGAAGCGCCGATGAACATCAACACGATATCCAAAAATAAAGACGGAGTGGACAACTGGCTGATATCTACCGTGGTATACCCCGCCGTGCGGCTGGTGACGCTGAGGAATAACGCCGAAAAGATCTTTCCCTTCCAATCCAATAGTCCAAAAGTCTGAGGCCGGTTCCATTCTAAAGCCAAAAACGCCGCCGCACCCGCCAGCAGCAGCCCCAGTGATGTGATCACCACAAGTTTCGTATGAAGACTCAGCCGCCGACTCCGGCGACGCTTCATAAGATCCACGATCACCGTGAAGCCCATGCCCCCGAGGATGATCAAGGCCATGATGGTCAGGTTCACGACGGGATCCTCAGCATAACCCGACAAACTGCGAAAATCCCCGAATAAATCGAACCCGGCGTTACAGAAAGCGGACACGCCGTGAAAAACCCCGAAATACAGCGCCCGCCACCACGGCATATCGAAACTCCAACGCGCAGCGAGGATGAGGGCGCCGATTCCCTCCACCGTCAAAGTCATCAACACCACATTGCGACTAAATTTGACCAGCCCAGAAAGGGTGCCCACATTGAGCGATTCCTGAATGACCAGCCGTTCCTTGAGACCGATTCGGTGCCGGGACATGATGAGCAGGAAAGTCGCCACGGTCATAAATCCCAAACCGCCGATCTGAATAAGCAGAAGAATAACCACTTGTCCAAAATGGCTGAAGTACGTTCCGGTATCGACCACCACCAGCCCGGTGACGCACACCGCGGACGTCGCTGTGAACAGCGCATCCAGAAAGTCCAGCCCCTGCCCGCTTTGGGAGGAGATGGGCAAGCTGAGAAGGACCCCCCCGACAAAGATAACAGCAGCAAATCCCAACACCAATACCCGGGCTGGGGTCCATATTGAAGGCCGGCTCGACAACCCTGTCACCCACCCATCTGATTCCGTATAATCCCTGGTCCCCTCGCCTCCAGGTACCGACTGCTTGTCCGCTGATAGTATGTATCATCACTCTACATAGGGAAAACTATATGCTCTCGTATAAGGAAAGACCTACCAGGTAGGTCTTTCCCAAATCAAGCATTTAATTTGGTTTTGGCCAGGTTTGCCAATTCCGTAAAAGCTTTATCATCGTTGACGGCCAAATCCGCCAACATCTTGCGGTTCACTTCCACCCCTGCCATTTTCAATCCATGCATCAAGCGACTGTAAGAAAGGCCGTTCAACCGAGCCGCCGCATTGATCCGGCTGATCCACAGTTTGCGAAAATCCCGCTTGCGCTGCCGCCGATCTCGGTAGGCGTACATCAGCGATTTCATCACCTGCTGATTCGCCATCTTGTACAAGCGGTGTTTCGCCCCAAAATACCCCCGGGCTAGTTTAATCACCTTTTTTCTGCGGCGCCGGGTGACCGGCCCTCCTTTAACTCGTGCCATGACTCAAACCCCCTGTTTTTGGTCCTGTCTCTTCCCGCTTCGGCTTCTTTTATTATTTTAAATAGGTCACCAATTGCCGGACCCGCTTAAAATCCCCCTTGGAAACCAAAGCGGCTTTACGCAGTTTACGCTTCCTCTTCGGCGTCTTCCCCGTAAACAAATGGCTGTGATACGCGTGAAACCGCTTCAGTTTCCCGGATCCCGTTTTCCGGAACCGCTTCGCCGCGGCCCGTTGGGTTTTCATCTTCGGCATTCCTGCTCCTCCATTCCGTGATCAGTGGTTCGACTGCTTGGGGGCAAGAATCATGATCATGTTCCGCCCCTCTAACTTCGGAGGCCGCTCCACCACGCACAGGTTCTCCACTTCTTTCGCCATGCGCTCGAGGATCCCTTGGCCAATCCGGGTGTGGGTGATCTCCCGGCCGCGGAAACGAACCGTGGCTTTCACCTTGTCCCCCTGCTCCAGAAAACGGACCACCGCCCGGAGTTTGGTTTGAAAATCGTGGTCTTCAATGTTGGGAGTGAGCCGCACTTCTTTGAGACTCACGATCTTTTGGTTGCGCCGAGCTTCTTTGTCGCGTTTGGACTGTTCGTATTTATACTTACCATAATCCATGATTCGACAAACCGGCGGCTTGGCCGTGGGCGCAACGTTGACCAGGTCCAGGTTTTTTTCGGCTGCGATGCGAAGGGCATCCCGCAACGAAACGATTCCCAACTGCTCGCCGTCCACATCGATCAACCGCACTTCCCGGGCCCGAATCTGTTCGTTCACTTGCAGATCTTCCTTGCTAATCATCTGTCACCTCCAGTGATGATCCTTCCGCCCGAGAATGGGCGGCCATAAAAAAGCGCGGAACTCTGTCCGCGCCGATTATGCATGATGAAGTCACCCGCAGGTGTGACTGGCATCTTTGAAACCCGGCAGCAGTCAGCTTCGACGCCGACGGGTGAGAAGCGGACAGCTTCTACTTGGAGTTCCCTATTCTTCTGACGAGGACCATCCTACCATAGCCGGGCTCACCGGTCAAGGGGTTCTGGTCCGGGCTTCTTCGGCAATCGCGGCGAGGATCTCCTCGGCGGATCTCCGGCCGAGGTCACCCTGTCCCCGTTTGCGAACCGAGACTTCACCCGTTTGAGCCTCTTGATCCCCGATGACCAGCATGTACGGGATTTTCTGCACCTGGGCTTCCCGGACTTTGTAGCCGATTTTTTCAGCCCGCCCATCTACTTCAACTCGGAGACCCATGGCCCTTGCCCGGCTCTGCACCTCCTTGGCGTAGGGCAGGTGTCCGGCGCCAATGGTCAGGATCCGAACTTGCACCGGTGCCAGCCACACGGGAAAGGCTCCGTTGTAATGCTCGATGAGAAGCCCGAAAAACCGCTCGAACGACCCCAGTACAGCCCGGTGAATCATCACCGGCCGGTGGCGTTCATTGTCCTCGCCGACGTAGGTGAGATCAAATTTCTCGGGCATTTGAAAATCCAACTGGATGGTTCCGCATTGGTGGGAACGCCCAAGGCTGTCCTTCACGTGAAAATCGATCTTCGGCCCGTAAAAGGCTCCATCTCCTTCATTGATTTGATACTCTAGGCCTCGGCTCTCCAGGGCCTGGCGCAATCCCTCGGTGGCCGCCTCCCACAGTTCATCAGAGCCGGTAGAATTCTCTGGCCGGGTCGACAACTCCACCCGGTAGGGAAAACCAAACGTGGCATACACGCGATCGATCAAGTCCATACAGGCGAACACTTCGTCTTGGATCTGATCCGGGCGCACGAACAAGTGGGCGTCGTCCTGGGTGAACTCCCTGACCCGAAGTAACCCGTGCAGGGCGCCGGACAACTCATGGCGGTGCAGCAACCCGAACTCCGCCATCCGGATGGGCAGATCCCGATAAGACCGGACCCGGTGTTTAAAGGTGAGGGCGTGACCGGGACAATTCATGGGTTTTAAGGCAAATTCCCGTTCATCCACCTCGGTGAAATACATGTTTTCTTTGTAGTGATCCCAGTGGCCGGAACGCTCCCAGAGCACCCGGTCCATCAAGATCGGCGTCTTGACCTCTTCATAATCGTATTCATTCAGGAACTCCCGCATAAACCGCTCCAGTTCATTGCGGATCACCATGCCCTTGGGGAGAAGAAAAGGCATCCCCGGGGCCTCGTCTGCGAAAAAGAACAATTCCAAGTCCCGTCCCACCCGGCGGTGATCGCGCTTCCGGGCTTCCTCCACCCGGCGCAGATACTCGTCAAGTTGTCGCTGGGTGGGAAAAGCAGTGGCGTAGATGCGGGTGAGCATCTCCCGGTTGCTGTCCCCTCGCCAGTATGCACCGGCCAAAGACAACAGTTTAAACGCTTTGATTCGGCCGGTGGAGGGAAGATGCGGTCCCCGGCACAGATCGGTGAACTCCCCTTGATGGTACACCGTGATCACCGCATCCGGGGGCAGGTCCTGGATGATCTCCACCTTGAACCGGTCGTCCCGGTCCCGGAACATCGCCAACGCCTCGTCCCGGCCGAGCACTTCCCTGCGAATTGGCAGATCTTCCTTCACCACCCGCTCCATCTCCTGCTCGATCTTGGGGAGATCTTCGGGGGTAAATTCATGATCGGCAAAATCATAGTAGAATCCGTCCTCGATCACCGGTCCAATGGCGAACTTCGTGCCCGGAAACAGGCGGCTTACAGCCTGGGCCATCACGTGAGCACAGGTGTGCCGGTACACCTCCAGGCCCTCGGGATCGTCGAGGGTGACGAATTCCACCTCCCCATCCTCTTGCACAGGCGTCGAAAGGTCTACCAGCTTCCCGTTCCACTTGGCCGCCACGGCATTTTTGCCCAGGGACCGGGACAGACTCCCGGCCACTTCTGCCAGAGTGACCCCTTTCTCGAATTCCCGAACCGAACCGTCCTTCAAGCGGATCCTTACAGGATCTGTAACCTTTACACTCATCCGAACTTCCTCCTTGTTTGTTGTCAACACCACACATCAAAAAAGCGCCTTCATCCCGCCGAATCGGCAGGGACGAAGACGCTCGTTCGTGGTTCCACCCTACTTTAACTTGTAAGGGGTCGCCTTGGTCGCCCACGTTCCCCTCACAAGTCCTCCTTCGCCGTTAACGCCGGCCACGGCTGCGCTTACTTGCCGCCCCCACGTCAGGACGGGTTGGGCGCGCGGCTACGAGGGGGTTTTCCCAAACGTTCCTCGGCAAGGAGCTTCCACCCGCCCACGTATCGAAGCGGCTCCTCTCTCTGGCCCGATCCCGCCGGTACTCTCCTCGGTCATCGCCTTTTCTCACTGATCCATTCAGAACCTGAGATACAAGTTAATCCTCTGGGGCCGTATTATAAACATCGTGCCACCGGATGTCAATTCACATCAAATCCCCGTCTTGGGACGGGGATTTGATGCCTTGCGCATCTGGTTTTGGGGTAATCTCATCGACCACAGCATAACCGCGACTCGCACATCGTCCAATAATCGTCTCTCAATACGAGTTGTTGAACCCCACATACACGACATAGCACTATCTGGTTGAATTATAAGTTGCACTTAAATTCTTGTCAAGGACGAATTTCCAGTCTATGAGCTCTCTTCGCTGAACCTGTCACCGTCCTCCGCCGGCGTCCGCTCTCCGGACGATGTGCCCCCCTGCCCGTTCAAATGATCGATGGTCCCGCTCCGATAGCTGTCCATGACCTGACGGTGGGTTTCAAGAAGACTTTCGGCTTCATCTTGCAACAAACGCCAAGTGCCAGGGCCCCACTCGTTTTCCTGAGACTCGGTACCCCCCGGTCGTCCTTCCACTCGACTGCGATTCGACATATCCTCGCCGCCCCCTTTCGGCTTTCCCTCGTAGCCTTCGAAGTGGGCGACATTTTTATGCAAGGACTGTCAAACTCACTTCATCACCGATGGCCCAGTTATTGACCACCTTGGATAGCAGAAAGAAAATACAGTCGATTCCCATCCGGGTCGGTGAGGCTGACCGCTCTGTACCCCCAAGGCTGGTCTTCGGGCACCCCTTCAAAATCCACCTGGCCCCGGAGTGCTTCATACAGGCGATCCACATCTGAAACGTCAAAACTAATGTGGTCGATCCCCGTTGGATTACCGACCAAATCCGGCTGGCGGTGACCCACCGGCGCTGGCCCGGACGTCTGAAATAGGTACAGCACCGCCGTGCCCGCACGAATCGTCGCCCCTGGTGTCTCATCCTCCCCCACAACTTCAAAGCCGAGAACCCGATAAAAAGACAGCGAACGCTGTAGGTCCCGAACCGCGACCCCGACATTATTGACACCTGTGATCACACAGCACACCTCCCTGAACGTGAATTTTTACTGGTCCATCGAAGGATCTGCATTAATCTTTCGACGCCCCGGCAAAAACTCCTGTTTTATGAAATCACCCGCCGCGCCGCAGGTGGTATCGGTCAAGTCGTCCAACATGTAAAATAGACTTAGTCTCAAGAATGCCACCCATTTTATCTTTGAATCGGACAAGGAGTGAAATTCATGGAACCAGTCGTTGTCAAAGCTATCCAAGACGAATACCCAGACGCCTTTTCGTGGTGTTACGGCTGCGGAAGACTGAATGAGAAGGGGCATCATTTTCGCACTGGATGGGAGGGGGACCGGACGGTCACCTACTTTACTCCGGAACCGGAACACACTGCAATACCGGGTTTTGTGTACGGTGGAGTCATTGCTTCCCTCATCGATTGCCACGGAACCGGATCCGCCTCCCTGGCGCTGCACCGGAAGAACGGACACGAGGTCGGTGACGGAGCGGAACCGCCACGTTTTGTGACCGGCTCCTTAAAAGTAAAATTTATCCGTCCGACGCCTCAGGGGGTTCAGTTAAAAGCTGTGGGTACGGTTGAAGAAATCAGCCCTACGAAGTGGAAGGTGGACGCGGAAGTCTATGCGGGCGATACCCTCTGCGCCAAGGGCGAAGTCATCGCCGTGTTGATGCCGGACACCTTCGTGAAACAAGGTGAGCAATAGGTTCGAAAACACTTGCAAAAACAAGGGAAGGATCTTGAACAGGTCCAAGCCCCTTCCCCTAAGCAGCATCTTTTAGGGTTGACTGGCCAGCGTCTGTTAAGAGTTGACGACTGCATTTAACTAGTAACAGACACCCAACAAAGAAACGCGAAAACGCATCCATTCCCAATTGTACCCATGATCGATCATGGCGCATCATCACAGCATTCTTCAAAATGGTGCCGGGAGCGGGGCTCGAACCCGCACGGGGCTATGCCCCAACAGATTTTAAGTCTGTTGCGTCTGCCGATTCCGCCATCCCGGCACATCTGCTGCAAAACTACATTTTAAGATCCGAAGGGCTTCGGCCCGATACCTGTACGCCGGCCATGGATTTTGACCTTGACCGGGCAAAATTAAGCATATCGCCATACGGGCAACTGTGTCAAGGCATCCGACGAGAGCGGGCACATATGGTTTTGGACCCACTGGATGCAGCGGTTAACGTTCCCTTATTCACCCCAATAGATTCATCCAAACGACGACGCATCTGATCCGGGCTGGGACCGCCGCCTGTCGGGCGAACCGTCAAGCAGCGGCCCACTCCCGTTCCTAAAGGTCAAGCCCCTTTCGCCGCAATCCGCTTTGCCGCCTCAACCCATGCGGTGATCTGCTCGGGCAGGATAGGCAACTCGGTGACAAATACGCCAAAGGGCGCGAGGGCGTCGGAGACGGCGTTGGCCAACGCCCCCGGGGCGGCGATCAGGGACCCTTCGCCCATCCCTTTGAACCCGCCCTCGCTGGAAGACGGGGTCTCAATATGTTCAACCCGAACCCGGGGGACATCGACGCTTTCGGGCAACAGATAATCCATGAGAGATCCTGTCACCAACTGCCCGTCCTCATCGTACCGGAGCTCTTCCAGAAAGGCGCTTCCGATCCCCTGGGCCACCCCTCCGTGAATTTGTCCTTCCACGATCAAGGGATTGATCAGTCGCCCGCAATCGTTCACCACCACGTAGTCGAGAACTTTCACGAAACCCGTCCGGACATCCACCTCCACGACGGCAGCGTGGGTGCCGTTGGAATAAGTCGCCGGTAGAGGGGGCCGATAGCGGATGGTCACCTCCAGGCCAGGCTGCATGTCTTTCGGCAGCCGAGCGACGTCGGTGTACGCAACTCGGGCGATTTGACGAATCGAAATTGCCCTGGCCGGGACCCCGGCCACATACGCCTGACCGCCCTCTAGGACAATGTCCTCCTCCGCAGCTTCCAGTATGTGAGCGGCGAGCTTCACGATCTTCTTGCGCATCTCGTCCCCGGCCCGAAGCGCCGCGCCGCCCCCGATGGTTCCCGAGCGGCTTCCCCCAGTTCCCCCGCCAAAAGGAGCACTGTCCGTGTCGCCGTGAAGCACCACCACATCTTTGACATCAACCCCCAGCCGATCGGCAATTAACTGGGCCATGGTGGTTTCGTGGCCCTGTCCGGTCGGCCCGAGCCCAAAAGCCGCTGTGACGGTACCGGAGGGCTCGACACGGATGGTCGCTGCCTCATAAGGCGTCGATCCGGCCTCGGACTCCGCCATCGCCGAGGGTTCGACAAACACGCAGAACCCCACCCCCACGTATCGACCCTCCTGGCGCCACTCCGCCTGCTTTTTGCGAAACTCATCGTATTCCAGCATTTGAACCGCTCGTGCCAAAGACTCCTGGTAAGACCCCGGGTCGTAGACATTTCGCGTCGGAGTATGATAGGGAAAATCCTCGGGTCCGATCATGTTCACGCGGCGAACCTCTACAGGATCTTTGCCGAGCGCCCGGGCCACAGCATCCACAATCCCTTCCTGGACTTGGGCGCCGATGGGCCCTCCCACCCCCCGATACGGCCCGAGGGGCGCTTTATTCGAGAAGACATTGTCGATAAAAATAGACACATGGGGGATCTTGTACGGTCCTGTGATCATCTCCGTCGCCCAGTTCGACTCCCCGACAGCTCCTGGAAACCCAGGGAATGGGTAGGCTCCCGTGTCGCCAATCACATGATCTTTGATAGCCACGATCCGCCCGTCTTCTTCAAAAGCCACTTCCACCTCGTGAAGACTGTCCCGGGCATGGGCGTCCGTAAACAAAGCCTCGGTCCGGTCGCTCACCCATTTGACTGGCTTCCCAAGCCGCCTGGCCATCTGGGCCACCGCGGCATACTCCGGATAAAACATGGCTTTGATGCCAAATCCGCCGCCCACTTCGGGCACCACTACGCGGATCCGGTTGTCCGGTATTCCCAAAACCCGGGCGAGAAGAGAGCGAACGCTGTGGGGGGACTGATGACCGACGTAAACGGTGAGCCGTCCGCCCAACGGGTCGACTGCCGCAGCACAGCCACGGGTCTCCAAAGTCACGCCGGTTTGCCGGTGAACCCGAAACGTTAACTGAAGCCGCCGAGGTGCGGAGGAAAACGCTTCGGAGAATCCGTCGCTGATAATCTCCCGGTGGTCAAACAGATTGGGCCGATGGCTGTGGACCCGACGTGGACCATCCTCCAACGCCCGGCGCATATCGAGAACGGGCTCTAAATTTTCGTATTCTACCTTCACCAGCTCGGCCGCATCTTCGGCAATATACCGGTTGTCCGCCACCACCGCCACAATGGGCTCACCGACGAAACGAACCTCATCTTTAGCCAGAACCGGCTGAACCACGTCGTATGGATTGAATTTGAGGGACAGGCCCAAATCCTCTGCCGTAAAAATGGCGTGAACGCCGGGAATTTTCCGGGCCTCGGTGGTGTCCACCGATACAATCCGAGCCGCCGCCCGGGTCGATCGGACGAAAGCCACCTCCAACATTCCAGGGACGTCGATATCGTCCAGATAAGACCCCTGGCCCCGAAGAAGCCGAGCGTCCTCCAGCCGGGTCACCCGGGCTCCGGTAAACCTCGGTTTCAGTACCTCACCGGCCACTTAACGCACCCCCTTTTGCGCCACATCCAGGACTGCATCGACGATGAATTGATAACCTGTGCACCGGCACAAATTCCCAGACAGGGCCTCCCGGATCTGCTCTTCGCTAGGATGGGGATTGTCCCGCAGCAAAGCTTCCACAGTGACCACCATTCCCGGCGTGCAGAATCCGCACTGAAGGGCATGATGGTTTTGAAAAGCTTCTTGGACCGGACTCAACCCATCGGCAGGGGTCAATCCTTCCACGGTGGTGATCTCCCGACCAGCAGCCTGGACTGCAAACATGAGACAGCTGCGCTCGGGCTTCCCATCCACCAAGACGGTACAGGCACCGCAAACCCCCTGTTCACACCCAACGTGGGTGCCCGTCATCCCGAGGCGGTGCCGAAGGACGTCGGACAACAGCCACCGCGGCTCCACATCGATACTGTAGGATTGCCCATTGACTTTTAAAGTAATGGGTACCGTCTTTCCCCCGCTGTTCTCGATCATTGCCGTCCCCTCCCCATGGCTTGCCGATACGCCGCTTCGGCCGCTTCACTGGCCAGGCGCCGACGGTACTCCTCCTCCACATCCACCATCTCCAGGGTCTCGGCCCACATCCGATGCCTCTCCGCCTCATCCCCGGAGAAGGTCACCGCACGCCGTTCCGGTCGCCCTGCAATACCAAACCAGGTCACGCTTCCGGTGGCGTCCCCCCGCACTTCGACAAAAGCCCCCGCCAGGGCAAAATCCCCCGGCCTTCTGGCAAATTCACAAAAACCCCAGGAAGCATCCCGCTGCATTGGAATCTCCACCGCCGTGAGAATCTCGTCATCCCTGAGGTCGGTCATGAGGTAGCCCAGGAAAAATTCCTCGGACGGAATTTTGCGTTGCCCCTCAGGGCCGGATAGCTCGATAACCCCCCCAAGTGCCGTAAGTGCGGCCGGCAGCTCGGCGGCTGGATCCGCGTGGGCCAACGAGCCCCCCAACGTCCCCCGGGTGCGAATGGCCCAGTGGCCGATATGCCCCGCGGCTTCAGCGAGGACGGGGAGGTGAGAACGCACCTCCGGATTTCGATGCAACTCCTCGTGTCTCACCAGTGCGCCCAGGCGAAGTGCACCACCCACCACCTGAATCCGATCCAAGCCATCTACGGCGTTTAAATCAACCAAGGCCGATGGGCGGCTCAGGCGAAAGTTCATCAGCGGGATCAAGCTCTGCCCTCCGGCGATCACTTTGCTCCCAGGGATGTCCCGAAGCAGTTGCAGGGCCTCGTCCAAACTGGTCGGACTGTAATAGTCAAAAGCCGCCGGTTTCAATCTCGACCCCTCCATCCATATGTGGTGTAATCAACTGGCCGCCCGGTCTTGCTACCCGCAACGGCCGAGAATGACCTTATGTCGATAAGGTTAACAGGGCCTTCGGAGAATGGCCGGATATCATGAGGCGCACAAAGGGCTTGGCCGCCCGCAGCGCCCGGGTGTGGGGGGAAAAACCCGGGGTGGCCATAAGCGGGTTCATCCAGACGATCACCACACCCCGGGAATACAATGTCCGGAGCGCAAGGACAAGTGCCTCGGGATCGCCGGCATCCCATCCGTCACTGATGATCAACAATGTCAAACGCCCGCCTCCGAGCCACTGGGCGCCGAATCGATCCAGCCATTCGCGAACCGCTTCTCCAATACGGGTGCCCCCGGAGAACACCCGGCTGAACTGGCCCAGACGTACCCTGGCGACCGCATAAGGACCTCGTAGCACCTCGGTGGCGTCGACCAATTCTGCGGCAAAAGGAAACACGCCTACCCGGGGCAAACGGTGCACCAGCTGATAAAGCCAGGGTAGATAAAGTTCAACATACTCTTCCATGGAACCGGACACATCCCAAAGCACGGCGAGGCGGCCGGGCTGCCTGGGGAAAACCCTGGGGGCAAACTTCGGAATAGCCCCCCCTCGCCAGGCCCAGAGGCGGGCTGTGCCCTGAAGATCCACCCCGTGGCCCGGCCCGGTCTGCTCCCTCTTCCGGCTGGGCACATCGGGAGTCAAAGAGAAACGACGCCCCATTCGTCGAATCCACCCCGGAGGGTTGCCGCGCGTGTCCGGAACCCCCTGGCCCGGTCCGACACCAGCCGTCCGGCCTCCTTCATTGAGACCCTCCTCGGGCGACCTCCCGGGTTGTCCCCGAGCAGGGCTAGACTGCCCGCCTGTTTTATTGAGGACCCTCTTGTGCCGGCTCAGTCAAGTCCCATCTAAAAGCTCCGGAATTCTCGATGTGACAACATCCATGTCGAGAATTTCTTTGATCACGCAGCCCAGCGTCTCCCGGATCCAATCTTCACTCCACTGGCCTCCCAGCTCATAGGCCCGGGCCCAGTCCAGCGTCTCCGCTACGCCCGGCGGTTTCAATAAATCCCAACCCCTCAGTATCTGGACCGCCCGGACGATGTGTGAAACCGCTTCCTCCGTCAGTCCGGGGACGCGCCTTCGCACCACCGCTGACTCCCTGTGCGTGTCCGGCCAACTCAAGTAAACATAAAGAGAGCGCCGGCGAAGCGCATCGCTGAGGGCCCGGGTCCGATTGGACGTGAGAAAAACCACAGGGGGCTCCCGGGCGGCCACCGTGCCCCATTCCGGTACCGTAATCCGATAATCGGCGAGAAATTCCAATAAAAGGGCCTCGAACCCTTCATCCGCGCGATCCACCTCATCGATCAGGAGGACACAACCCCCGGGCGTTCGCAAAGCCCGCATCAACGGCCGTTCCAACAAGTATTCCTCACCGAAAACCTCCCGGGCGTCCCCCCGGGCGATATCGACCATCTGTTTATGATAGTTCCAATCGTAGAGCGCTTGGCTCGCATCCAAACCTTCAAAACACTGCAAGCGAACAAGGGGTTTATGCAGGGCGAGGGCAACCGCGTCAGCTAGCGATGTTTTCCCGACGCCGGCCGGCCCTTCCAATAACAGGGGCCGCCGTAGCTCAACCGCCAGTTTAACCATCCCGGCCAAGCTCATATCCGCGATGTATCCACCTTGCTCCAACATCTCCATCCAATCTTCCGTCGACGGTCGCTTGGTCGGCAATACAGTCACTCCCGTCTAATCGCTTCTGATCCTTTCGCCGTCAGCCCTAATTGCAGGTCTAAAGTTATTTTTTCCGATCCATGAAATCCATTCGACACTGAAACGTTCGATTCCTGCCAGTCGCTATGAATTAGAAACCGAGAAGCCCTGCCATCTCCGTTCATAAATCCGAAGATTTCTCGCGGAATGGCCGCCCACCGGCCGATGGGTCACCATCACATCGCTGTGCAAAATCGTTCCCAGATCTCGAGGTACTCGTGAGATCATGCAAAGGCTCACCGTGTTCATGGACGCCCCTCCCGCCTCTTCACGATATGTGCAAAGGGGCGTGCGTATGACAGAGGGAGTAAGGGAAACCAAATAGCAAAAATCTGTGTCATTCGACAAATCGGCAGGAATTATGACGATCCGCGTCGAATTAGTACCACCGGTTTTTGCGAATTGCGCCGGAGCGAACCGGTTGATTCAGTTATGCCGAGAGGAGGAGACGCGTTGCGCCGACGTATGCTTACGGCAATCGTCGCAGGGTGTTTATTCACCGGCGTCGCACTGCCTGCGGCCAAAGCGGAGTGGATTACCCCTTACCAACCACCCGCCGGACTTCGGGACTTAACCAATCAGTCCCATACCTTGCAGATACAGATCCAGCAACTGCAAGGCCAAGCGAACGACACACAAAGACAGATTGCGAGCTTACAAGACCAGTTGGTGAATTTGGATGCCCGGATTGCGGGTACAGCACAGGAATTGACCGCCGCAGAGAAGCAGCTCCAGGTTCAGCAAGATTTGCTGAACAAGAGGCTACGGGCCATCTACGAGGACGGCACGGTCAGCTACCTGGAGGTGCTTCTCTCATCCACAAGTTTCAGCGATTTTGTCGACCGAATGTACGCACTCTCGAGGATCGCCATGCAGAATCGGCAGATTTTCGACGAGACCAAAAAGAAGCGGGATGAAGTTCAAGCTTTGAAAAGAGACCTCGAGAGCCAAAAGCAACAGCAACAGTTGGCCCTCATGATCTTGTCGGACACCTTGCGAAAACTTGTGGCTGAGAAACAAAGTCGCGAGAATCAACTCGGACAAGTACAGCGGCAACTCTCCCAGCAATCGGCTCCCAGGACAGTCTATGCCATGGTAGGTCCGGGTCAGGCTTCGTGGAGCGGGGGAGCAGCAGCGCCGAGCCTTTCCGCCCGGGGATTGACGTCGATCCCGCAAGCCGCGATGGCATACATAGGGAACCCTTACGTCTTTGGAGGAGCAAGCCCCCAGACCAGTTTCGATTGCTCCGGACTCGTTCAGTGGGTGTATGGGCAATCGGGCATCGGTTTGCCGAGAACGGCCCAAGGGCAGTACAACGCCACCCAACACATCGGAGAGAGCCAGGCCCAGCCCGGGGATTTGGTGTTTTTCACCCGGACCTACGACACGTCCGACACCATCACCCACGTCGGGATTTACCTCGGCAACGGCCGAATGCTGAGCGCGGACAATGCGGGAGTGGGAATTCGCTCGATCACGTCGGGATATTGGCGTAACCACCTGTACGGATTCGGGCGGGTGCGGTAAGACGCATAATGAGCGGAAAGAACAGAAGCTCAACTCTACAAAAGGGTGCCCGGACGACTCTCGACCGTTCGGGCATCCTTTTCCATTCAAGGGGCGATCATTTCGTTAGCGAGATAAGCCTCGTGGTACAGAAACACCACATGGGGATCGGGGCGCGCCAACGCTTCGTTTTTCCCTTCATAGGAAACACGAGACAAAAAGTCCTTGATTAAGTTCTCCCGGGCGGCTCGTTTGTCGTCTGCCCGGACGACAATCCACGGAGCGAGGGCGTGGTGAGTGCGGGAAAACATGGCATTGCGGGCCCGGCTATAGGAGTCCCACAGGGCTTGACTTTTTTCGTCGACAGGGCTCACTTTCCACTGTTTTAAGGGGTTCTCTCTGCGATCCTTGAGCCGCTTTTTCTGCTCACCTTTCGAGATATCGAGATAATATTTGAACAACTTGATGCCCGAACGCACCAACATCTGTTCGAAAAGCGGCACGGTCTGCATGAATTCTTCATATTGCTCCTCAGTGCAAAAACCCATCACCCGCTCCACCCCCGCCCGGTTATACCAACTGCGATTGAAAATGACCATTTCGTGGGAGGCGGGTAGATGGGGCACGTAGCGTTGAAAATACCAACAGGTCTGCTCGCGGTCTGACGGTTTGCCGAGGGCCACCACCCGGGTTTCCCGGGGACTGAGGTGCTTCACGAAAGTTTTGATCATGCCGTCTTTCCCCGCGGCATCCCGGCCCTCGATCAAGATGACCACCCGTTCATCCGCCTGAATCAAATGGCGCTGCCATTTGACCAGCTCGACGTAGAGCGGATACATTCGTTTGTGATTGTCAGGGTTCTGGTCAACATGCCCCTCATTGTTGTGGCACTCGGATACAGCGGGCGGGAGACCGCCAATTTCTGCACCTCTGGACTCCCCGGCGTCCCACTTAGACGGTTTGTCCTTGCGCGCGTCATCGTGCCGATGTTTTTTCGACATCCACCTGTCCCCCGTTCGCGAAAACAAAAGGACGATCGCCTCTCCGACCGTCCATGCCCTTCCGTCTTCTACTTCTGGTGGGCGGTGACGGGATCGAACCGCCGACCCCCTGCTTGTAAGGCAGGTGCTCTCCCGCTGAGCTAACCGCCCAACAAAATGGTGGAACCGAAGGGATTCGAACCCTCAACCCCTGCGCTGCCAGCGCAGTGCTCTCCCATTGAGCTACGGTCCCACATCTCTCCGCCCGATGGACGGCTGCCTTTCTCACTTGCCGCCTTTTCGCCTTCGCGGCGGACAGTTGCTATTATACGTCATCCTACAGATCCTTGCAAGGGGTTTTGAACGGAAACGGGCGGTGCGATTCGACCGCCCGGAACTTTCCTTCGTCGCTTCCCAATTGACGCCCGCCGACCACCAGGTGACCTCGTCCAGTCGGCCCGCCTCACCCAGGTCAAAACGCCAAAAACCCTCAGCTTTCAACCCACCGCTTCTACGCGTTGTTCCGCCACGCGCACCGGTCCCAAGCCGCGTGGTACCTCCAGCGACTCCCGCGTTTCGGCGCCTAGCGCCCGCGTGATGTAGTCGCAGGCCACGTTGGGGTCAATGCGATTCCCGCACGTATATACATCGATACTCGCATACCCGTGTTCGGGGAAACTGTGAATCGTCAGGTGCGATTCGGAGATAATCACCACGCCGCTGACGCCCTGCGGCGCAAACTTGTGAAAAGCCACTTCTCGAATCTCTGCCCCGGCCTCTAGAGCCGCCCTTACCATGATCCGTTCAATTCCCATCAGGTCGTTCAACTTCTCCCGATCGCAGCCCCACAGCTCAGCAATCACATGACGACCCATCGTGTCCATGTTGAATCCCCCTTTAAAGCTGATCTCATGCCCTCTCAGGCATGCGGGACCTACGCCATCCACCACGGGGGAAAGTTAGTCCATCACGCAGACACGCGCGAACCGGGCGAATCCAACACGAAAACTCGCCCCGGCATGAGGTCCTAACCCTTTAAGTGGATGCTGGTTCCTATGAATTCCTCACCTCTTCGGCAAGTATACGCAAGATAGTATAAGGCTTTCCTCCCGGCTTTGCAACTTGAAATTCTGTCCTATTCCTCATTTTTTGCCCCGTTTCGACAAAAATGGGCGCATCGCCTCTAAATGCGCCTCTCGACCCCACAGCGATGAACACGTTTTCGATTCGAAGTCCATCGCTTGTGCAAGACTCCCCGAGGACCGCACGATGGAAAGGATGCCCGCCACAGCTTCGGCATCCCACCGAGCCCACCGCTCAATCTGGCGCACCGCCCTTCCCAGCAGTTCATCCCCGGGCACAAGCTCATCCAGCAGTCCGCGCTCCACGGCCTCCTCTCCGTTGTAGACTTCCCCGTCCAACAACACCGGCAACGCCCGGGCTTCCCCCAGTCGCCGCACCAAAATCGAGCCTCCCCCCCACCCCGGCACAATCCCTAGAGTCACCTGAACAAAGCCCACGGACACGTCCGGTGTCCCAAGCCGCCAGTGGCAGGCTGCAAGCACCTCGGCGCCGCCGCCCCGTACCGCCCCCCGGGCCGCCGCCACCACCGGTTTCGGGCAAAAATAGATCTGCTCCAACACGTAGCGCATTCTGGACATGACGGCGTAGATCGCCGCCCGTCCCCCACCCTTCCCCAAATACTGCTTGACGTCCCCACCCGAAATAAACGCCCGATCCCCCGCACCGGTAATGACGATTCCCCGCACCGCCGGATCCTGCCGGCACTCCCTGATCGCCTCGGCCAACGCTTCTGCCGTCGACTCATCAATGGCATTGCGCACCTCGGGCCGATCCACAGTAATGATCGCCGCTGGCCCCCTGCGTTCTAATCGAATCCCTTCCATCCACCTCATCCTTTCAATCTCTGCCCGCTCATCGCCCGACCCCGGGTCCCGCCTCTACCCCACTCCGGCGACGGGCACCCCCGATCAACGCCGGGTGACGATCCCGCAATTCTCGATCGATCATCTCGAAAGCTTGCCGAATGTCCCATTGCGCCTCCGGGGAGGTACGCAAGTTAATCAAATGGTACAGTTCCCACAAATTAACGGTCATGACCACTTCCCGCCGATGGGCATTTGTGACGCAGTAAGGAACGGCTTCGGGACAGAGGCCCCGGATCTTCTCCCGCACCTCGTCACTATAGGTCAGAAAATCGGTCAACAATCCCGCCAAACCCGCTTCTTCCACCCGAGGAGGGATAACCCACCCGCCCGCACCTCCCGGAACCCCGTAGGTAAAATCCGCCCCGCGATTGTGTCGAAGCAGTTGGTGCCAATTCGCTTCGGAAACCCGGAGAAGAATCCGGTACACCACTGTTTTAAACGCCCCGTGAGGATGGTCATGAACCGTTAACTTTTCCCATGACAACCGAATCATGTCCTCCAAATCTTCCGAGTCCATCCCTTCGGCCCGGCGGCGAGCTTCTTCAAAATCGTATCCCCCATGCGCCAGCCACAACCCCGTAACGAGGGCCACCAGCGATTCCCGATAGTCCGGCAGCGATAACCACTCGACTTCGGGGCCACTTCTCGCGCCACCGCTGTCCTGCCCATGCGTCCCGACTGCCCACGTCCGCGCCAAACCGCGAAGGTAGTCACTGGGTGAAATGTGCCGCAACAGCGTCGGTAATCGACCCGCCACCTCCTGAGCGAGTTCCACCGCCAAATCCCGGCATTCCGCGTAGGGACCGGACAAAAGATGAACAATGGCATCCCGAAGTGCCCGCCCGTTCCCAGTGAGACCCAAATTCGTCAAAGTGGCCAGGGTGAGCGCGTACCTGGCGTCCTCAAAAGCGGCCTTCTCAACTCGAATCCGATGGGACCGTTCCGACTCACCGTCCCGGCGGGGAACCCGTCGGGCAAACTCCCCCACCAAGCCTTTGTACAACGCTTCGTAAACGTCAAAGGCTCGGTCCTGCAGGCCTTTGTACAGGTTCAGGGCCTCGGGATCGCGCTGTAATTCGGGAGGGAAGTAGACCGCCCCCCGGCGAGGGCGCTGATACCGCTGGCTATACTCGGTAAAGCTATTAAATCGCGACCCCAACTCCAATTCCGCCGAGGCCAACCGACTGATCCCCTCAATACCAACATGGACGACAGCATGTTCGGCTACACTGGAATGCCCATACCCGATGACCCAGCGCTCGTGAAAATCTCCAGCAATTTTCTGCGCTCGTTCCGCCCCGGCATCCCCGGAGACAGCCCGCACCCCCTGTAACTGCCCTTCCTCCAGGAGCTTGGCCAAATTCTCCCGAAACCCCTTCGGACTGCGGCTGACATAAGCAAAAACGACCGCGATGACTTCCTCCGGCAAATTGTCAATGGTGAATACCCGGCGATCCAGATTCGATACATATGTAAGGAGGGAATTCATTCAGGTTCGACCCTCTCTCGTGATATTCGCCCACACCGGCGCGACTTTATTCTAACAGAAATGCGGGGGCCAGTCCCCCTTTCGCTTGGGACCCCCGGGGCGAAACGGTCTGCGTTACGTTTGACTGTACGGTTATCTTTTCGTACAATAAGATTGGAAGGTCGCTTATCAAAAATCAACCTTCGAAAGGAGGGACTCGATGCAATCGGACGGCCTCTATCGCATTGGAGAGTTGGCGAAAGCAGCGAGGGTCAGCCGGCGGACGGTAGATTTTTATACCCGCATGGGGTTAGTGACTCCCGAGGAGCGAACCGAGGGCAATTACCGGCTATACGGGGAAGACGCGCTCAAGCGCCTCCTATACATCCAGGAGTTGAAAAAGCGGAAGTATACCCTGGAGGAGATTCGCGACCGGCTCGATGCCATGGACCGTCAAACCCCTCCCTCCGACACGGTACACCGAATGGAAAAGTTGCAGGAGTTGATGAAACAGCTCGAAACCGAACTGTCCGATCTCCGTCCCGAACTTCGCCAATGCGCCACTCGATTGTCCGATTCGTTTCAGCGAACGACAGTTCAACGCGCATTGGCACAAGGGCTGTCCCTGGCTCAGGCGCTTTTGCTGTTTATCTACGATTCTCAATGGCTAAACCTGTGAGGTGCCGCGGATGAATTCGCTGAAAACATGGTTTTTGATGGGTGTATTGACGGTCCTGCTGGTCCTGTTGGGTCGATGGGTGGGGGGACCGTCCGGGGCGCTGATGTTCTTGATCCTGGCCGTGGCCATGAATTTTGTGGGCTACTTCTTCAGTGATTCCATCGCCCTGCACATGTCCGGGGCGCGAGAGCTACCCGAATCGGAAGCCCCCCAGCTCCACGCCATGATTCGACGGCTGGCGGATCGGGCCGGGTTGCCGATGCCTCGGGTGTACATCACCCCGTCGCCCCAGCCCAACGCCTTTGCCACCGGCCGCAACCCGCAACACGCCGCTGTGGCTGTCACCGAAGGGATCCTGAGACTCCTGACACCCCACGAACTGGAGGGCGTCCTGGCTCACGAACTGGCCCATGTGCGCAACCGCGACATTCTCATCAGCAGTATGGCGGCCATGTTGGCTGGTGCCATCACCTGGATCGCCAACGCCATTCAGTGGGGGGCGATGTTTGGCGGTTTTGGTCGGCAGGACGACGAGGAGGGACCAGGGCTCCTCGGCGGGCTGTTTATGGCGATCCTGGCTCCCATCGCGGCCACGTTGATTCAACTGGCGATCTCGAGGGCCCGGGAGTTCAAGGCAGATGCCACCGGGGCGAGGATCGCCGGAACACCTGACGGCTTGGCTTCGGCCCTTTTGAAATTGGAGGCCGCCGCTCAACAGATTCCGTCTTTCGTCAACCCATCCACCGCTCACATGTACATCGTCAACCCCTTGAAGGGCTCGACCATCGCCGGCCTGTTCAGCACCCATCCCCCCATCGAGGAGAGGGTGCGACGCCTGCGAGCGTTGCACATCTGAGGCGTTTCCTTTGAATACAAGACGCCCCCATCCGGTCAGCCGTCGGATTGGGGGCGTTTCTCTGTTTCGTTCAAAGGCTGGAGACTCGAAACCCGGACCTCCCAGATGGGCAGTCGGGGCGTTTTCCCCGATCGAGTGACGAGCCGCCGCCGGGCGATTCGGCCGGATACTTGATACCATCTGTCCCTTTGCACCGAATCGCCTTCAGCAAGGAGCAACAATACCTCCTCCACCCGGTGCCCCTCTAACAGGAAGGGCTCCACCGACAATCGGGCCACCGTCAGCTGTGCATCATTCTCGGCGTCGGTATACACGAAAGCATTCTCCTTGGCGCGCCCGACCACCGTGACGATCATGACCATCCCCTCTCCATTTCAATCCCGGTCTGGTCCACCGGTTCACGAACACCCGGCCCGACTAACGGGGAATGTAGATGAGCAATGCCAGGATTTGATACACCAATGCGGCCAGAAGGGCACTGACCGGCAAAGTGACCACCCAGGCGGACACGATCTTCCCGGCGACACCCCATTTCACCTTGGCAACCCCCTTGGCCGCTCCTACGCCCATCACGGCCGAAGCGATGACATGGGTGGTGCTGACCGGCTGTTTCGCAATCGTCGCCCACAACAAGACCAGAGATGAGGTTAAATCGGAGGCAAAGCCATTAATCGGCTGCATCTTCATAATACCACGCCCCACCGTCCGAATGATGCGCCACCCTCCTACCGACGTGCCCAGCGCCATCGATGTGGCTGCAACCAGCTTCACCCACAAGGGAATCTCCGCCGTTTGGAGGTGGCCGGCGGAGATTAAGGCAAAGGTGATGACACCCATGGTTTTTTGAGCATCGTTGGTCCCGTGCATGAACGCCTGAAACGCTGCGGCAAGGACCTGAACTCGACGGAAACCCCGGGTCACCCGGGACGGTGCCACGTTTCGCACCAACCACAAGAGACTGGTCATCCAGGCGAAACCGAAAACCAAGGCCAGGACGGGCGAGAGGATCAGCCATTGGATAATCCGCAGAAAACCGGACCAGTGTAGAGCATCCAGGCCGTGAGAAGAAAGCACCGCCCCTGCGACAGAACCGATGAGGGCGTGGGAAGAACTGCTGGGGAGGCCATAATACCACGTGGCGAGATTCCAGCCAATGCCGGCAATCATCGCAGAAGCGATGATCCAAAGGCCGTCTTTCAGAACAAAGGGATTGGCGATTTCTTTGCCGACGGTCTGAGCCACTCCCGTGAACATGAGCGCCCCTAGCAGGTTCATCAGCCCCGCCAGAACCACCGCGGTCCGGGGTCTTAGGGCCCGGGTCGAAATCGACGCCGCCACAGCGTTCGCCGTGTCGTGAAACCCATTGATGAAGTCGAAAATAAGAGCGAGGCTGACAACCACAGCGACCAGAGCGATGTCGGCACTAGGCATTCTTTAAAATGACTCCTTCGACCAAATTCGAGACATCTTCGCAAAAATCCATACCATCTTCAAGTTTCTCATAAATCTCTTTCCATTTAATTACATAGATTGGATCATATCCCGGTTCGTTTAACAGCTTGGCCACCGATCGCCGATACAGCTGGTCCGCGTCCATCTCCCAGCGTTTCACTTCCTCGCATAAAGAACGAACCGAATCAAAAGACAGCCTTCGCATCTCGTGTATCAGTTTGACCAGGGCCCCCGTCGCCCGCTCCATATCTTTGCACATCTCCACCACCTCAGGGGTCGGGTGGCCTACTTCATACAAAAGCATGCGGTCTCCCACCCCGGCAACCATGTCCAGAACGTCGTCAATGGTAAAAGCAAGGCCCGAAATGTCCTCTCGTTCGATGGGCGTGATGAAGGTCTTATTGAGTCGTTCGATGATCTCCCGGGTTATGTCATCTCCTCGATGTTCAATTTCTAGCAGGCGATCCACCTTTGTTTGGGGATCGGTGTAATCGTTCACTAAACTGAGTAACTGCCGCGCCCCTTCGTACAGATTCGCCACTTCTTTTTCGAGAAGGTCAAAAAAAACATCGTTCCGCGGCCCGAGATGTAACATGATCGCAGAGTCCCCCTGTCAACGTCCACCCTTCGCTAACCGAACGGTTGATCGATTCCTCTTTCATTGTACCGAGGACACCTTTTGCCAGGCAAGGGAAAGACAAAAGTTCCCTAACACATTCTTTACCGTTGTGAACCATACTACAAAAGACCAGCACTGCCCCGGGCAACCAAACCGGAGAGGAGGACGTTTTTCGTGCGAAAAAAACCGGTGCGCCGGCACTATCGGGGAGTGAAATATTTTTATTTTGATATCGCCGACCCCTCACATGCCCGCATTACGAAGTACCTTCACCGGGAGACGCCTGAACAGCTCATCGGGGAGTTGACGCGGAATGACGAGTACTGATGCGAAGGGCGGGATGTCCTGATGACCGGGCGCCGATTCCTCATGGTCTGCACCCTGCTGATGTCTCTATCGAGTGTTCGCCCTGCCGCTGGAGTCGCCACGGCTGAGGCGGAGGTGGGAGGTCCGGTGGCCACCCGACAAAGCCCGGCCTTCGTCCGGGAAGCGCCTGTCGAACAGTGGTCCAGGGCCTACCGGGTGCCGAAAGCCTGGGTGCAGGCGGTGTGGGCCTATGAAAGCCATATTCATATCGGTAAATTTACCCAACTCAACGGCCCGGATCGGCCGCTGTGGCTCGGTCTCGGTAACCCGGGTCTTGAGGACGCACCTTCCATTTTCGTGTTTGATGGCGTGGGACGAGATGGGGATGGGGACGGGCGATGCGATATCCGGAGTGCCCGCGACCGCACCTGCTCGGTGCTGGACTGGCTGTCCCGAAACGGAGGGACCGCCACCCCGGAAATTCGACGCAGCCTCTGGCAATGGTACGAGGACAGTGTCATCGTCGAACGGATCACGCTGTTTTCAACCTTATTCGCCACCCACACCCCTGCGGAAATGTCCCGGCACGCCTTTCCCCTCCCGTTGCGAAGCTCATATACTTATCGCAATACTTGGGGTCAGGCCCGGGGATGGGGAGGACGCCGGATCCACGTGGGGACCGACCTTTTTGCACCCTACGGCACCCCGGTCCGCAGCACCGTCTGGGGATATGTGGAAACAAAAGGATGGAATCCCTACGGGGGATGGAGAATCGGCATTAGGGATGTCGACAACACTTACCATTATTTCGCCCATCTCTCGGGATACGCAAAAGGCCTGTCCATCGGTCAAATCGTCAAACCCGGACAGGTCATCGGGTATGTGGGAAGCTCTGGATACGGTCGAAAAGGCACATCGGGAAAATTCCCTCCCCATCTTCATTACGGCATGTACATCGACGCAGGCAGCGAAGAATGGCCGGTTAATCCCTACCCCAACTTGGTTCAGTGGGAGCGGGAGGAACGGAAACAGACAAAAAGATAAGGGACCCTGGGCGAAAAAAAAAACGGGGGGATGACCCCCGTTTTGTGGTTTTTACTCGTTTCGGTGGGTGACGTCCCGGACTGGATGCATGAACAATTCCCCTCTCTGAAGCCTCCGCTCTATATCCTCCCGGGTCTCCTCGTTCTCTTCTCTTTGCGACCCAGGGTCTCGTGGATTGTCGACCCACTGCTGCCCCGACAAGGCTGCGGGGTCGACGTAGATACTCCAGTAATCCAAGGGAGTCTCCCGCCACCTGGCATCCTGTTCGGCCTTTTGCCCGGCGGGTACGCGTTCATTCATTTTGACGCCACCTCCCGGTATTACTGTGCCCGATTTCTCGGCTCCTTAACGCTGAACCCCCCGCGGTCCCACCGTACGGAGCAGCCGCGCCACCGCAGGCCCGACCCGGGGCAGGGACTCGACTTCCTTTGGCGCCACCGCCCCGAGAAGAACAGCCAACACCGCAAACACCCCGACGCCGATCATCACTGCGCTGCCCAGTTCCAAAGCCAACACCCATCGAGAGTGATGATCCCCCATCCATCCCCCGAAAACCCACTGCCACAATTGGACGGCAGCCACCATGCCTACCGTTGCCAACATTGGCTTTCCCCAGAGGGCAATGGGAGATAGGCGCAGGGAAGTCAACCGTTTCATCTGGTAAAGATTCAATTCGGCAGCGACCCAATACGAGACCACCGACGCCGCCGCGGCACCTCCGATGCCCCACAAAGGGACCCACCACAGGTTTAGTACCACTTTAAGAATCAAGCCGATAAAGAGATTCACCACCGGGCGGACGGTCATCCCCATCCCTTGTAAGACGCTTGAGGAAACCGATTCGAGAGTGCTGAAAACGGTGGAAAGCGCCAGGATGGCAATGGCGGCAGTGCCGGCATCGTTCCCAAACAACAAGATGTTGGTCGGACCCGCTAAAAGGGCAAGTCCCACCCCGGCGGGCAAAGCGATGAGAATAGAGGCGCGCAAAGATAAAGCGGCGAACCTCTGAACCCCCGCATAATTTCTTATTGCATACGCCTCGGATACAAGCGGGATGATCGTCAGCGCCACCGTCGTGGCAAACGTGGCGGGAATGGCGATGATTTTCTGCGCCCGCCCGCTCAAAATGCCGAATTGGGCCATCGCCTCATCTTGAGAAAGGCCCACTTGGTGAACCAGAGACATCGTGACGGTGGAGACATCCGCTTGATTAAACAGCGGAACCACCAGCGCTCCCAAGCTGATCGGTATGGCGTAAACCACCACCCGGGCGAGAAGCCGTCCAATGGGCACGGCGGTGGACACCATGCTTTTCCGGAGCAATGCCCGCACGCCGGGCCGATGCTTACGAGAGGTCCCCACCAACCACCACAAGGCCGCCAACCCGCCGGTGAAAGCCCCCAGGGTGCTGATGGCGGCAATCTGTTCCACCGGGGCCCCCCACTTGCTCATCGCATAAGCGATGCCAAGAACCGTCACCACCCGCACGACCTGCTCCACCACCTGGGAGTAGCCAGTTGGTTCTACCATTTGCCATCCTTGAAAATATCCCCTCATAATGGCGATTACCGGGAATACGAGCAGAGCCGGGGCCATGGCCTGAACGGCTGGGATCACGTCTTTGTTGTCCCCGGCAAAATATCGTACATAGGCCGGGGCACCAAAATATTGGATCGCGGCAAACAGCAGGCCGCTGAACCACATCATGACCAACAGTGCCCGGTATAGGCGCTCGCTCGTGCGGTAATCGCCTTTCGCATTGTACTCGGAAACGAATTTCGAAATGGCCAAGGGCAAACCGGCGGTGGAGATCTGAAGAAAAATATTATAAATCGGGTAAGCGGCGTTATGGAT
Source organism: Kyrpidia spormannii (assembly GCF_002804065.1). NCBI lineage: Bacteria > Bacillati > Bacillota > Bacilli > Caryophanales > Alicyclobacillaceae > Kyrpidia > Kyrpidia spormannii. The sequence continues at coordinate 2,351,590 of NZ_CP024955.1, forward strand.
CCCGACACCCCGATCGGCAATCAGATGCTGCAAGGGTACGATATAAATGAGCCCGAGCAATTTACAAAAGAATACGGCCGCACTCAGGAACAAGGTGCCGTGGACAAAATGCTGAGCCGCCGTGCGTTTTTCCTTCAAACCCTCCATCGCCCTTTCCCTCGAGCTTCACCCGCATCACGTCGCTGCCCCTACTCTAACCTGTTTTGTCGATCCAGACAAGGAGGAGACCCTATGGGCGACCCGCCAGCTCTGCTCCCCGGTCCCGCGTCTAGTCTCGCGTTCGTCCGTATAGAAATAGGACGACAGCCGATCGAAAGGAGGGGCGGCGATTGCCAGGTCCGGTTTTCGGCGGGAGACTGCTCGCCTGGTTGTGCTTTGGCGCAGGCCTCTGCCTGCGGAACGTCCCCCTGATCGTCATGGGTATCGGGGGAATGGTCGCCTGTCGTTTCGGGGATGCCGCAGCGGTATGGTACGTATTGATCATGAGCATTTTCTTCCTGGTGCATCCGGTGATCGCCCTTTGGTGGCCCGGAACCGCCACATGGTTCGACCCTGCGGGCCGCACCCTTCCCTGGGAGGCAGCCACCGCCCTCGCGGGCTTAGCGGCATGTAATTTTGCCGGGTGGGGAGGACATATTAAAAGCGGGAGGGGATGAATCCATGAAGCTAAAAGACCTGATGACCACCCAAGTGTCCTACGTATCCCCGGCTTCCACCTGTAAGGACGCCGCCCGGGTGATGAACGATATCAACGTAGGGTCGGTGCCAGTAGTGGACAAAGATAAACTGGTGGGTATCTGCACAGACCGGGACATCGTCTTAAAATGTATCGCCGCGGGGAAAGATCCCGCCACCACGGCGGTTAAAGACTGCATGACCACCAACCCCATCACCGGAACCCCGGATATGGATGTGCATCAAGCCTCCGACCTGATGTCTCAGCATCAAATCCGCCGGCTGCCCGTGGTGGACCAGGGCAAACTGGTGGGCATGGTGGCCATCGGGGACTTGGCGGTCACGGCGATTCACCAGGACGAGGCCGGCGAAGCGCTGAGCGGCATTTCCCAGGGCGTCCATTAACACGTTCATGGCCCAACCCCGAGGACAGGGACTCACGCGAGCCCCTGTCCTCCTTTGTTGACAGAGTTTCTTAGCTTGAGTCCGGGCGGTCCGGCCTGTCCACCGGGGGGATCATAAGCAATGGCCCACCCCGGTACGGGATTCACCGACCCGCCGTTTCCCGGAGGGGTCGGGGAGCCATTCCCGCTTCCTCCCGGCAAGTCCCCCGCCGGTACCGTCTCGGGACGCTGTTGTTTCAGGGTCCCGGGCCCGTGATTGCGGCGGTCCTGAAGCCAGGCTTGTTCCACGGCAGCCCGCATTTCCTCGGGCGTAACCGTCACCCCGTGCTGGCGCAGACGCTGGCTGAGATATCCCATAGCTTGTTCCAGTTTAGCCGGACCATCGGAGTCCCTATACACGGTTTCAGCAAAGGAAAAGGCCTCGGCGGCCAGACAAGCCAGCAAATCCCTCTGTGCCTTCGTCGCGTGCATCCGAAGATAATCGGCCACCTTCCGCCCGGCCAGGTGAAGCAAGGCCAAACCCAGGGCCGCCAAAAACTGCAACACGAACAACACCAGCTGATTGGCGAGAGGTACCCACCAGGGGTCCATCGGCGGTCCCTCCTTCCTGTTCCTTTTTCCCACCCTATGCGATAACACCTCCCCGGGGTGCGATGGTGAGAAGAGATCTCCACTTTTGATGTGCATCTTGCACGCCGTGACGCAAACAACTTTTGTAGAAGAGGAAGAAAGTGTTAGGCTAGGCCCGTAGACCCCGGGAACAATAAGATCACACCACCAAAGGAGGTGAACGAGATGGCTCAAGGACAGAAACGAAATGCCCTGGTCGTGCAGGCGGCGACCCGAGCCCTGGACCAGCTGAAGTATGAAGTGGCTTCCGAGTTGGGGATCGCAACCCCCCAAGACGGGTATTGGGGAACGATGACGACCCGGGATACCGGTGCCATCGGAGGAAACATCACGCGAAAACTCGTTGCCTTGGCTGAACAGCAACTTGCTGGCCGGCAATAACGAACGGTATTCTATCGGTCACAAAAACCCCCCACTTGGCGCTGTGGGGGGTTTTCATCTGGGGCTCCAGGTGCATCGAGATAGCCTTGAGTTTTAACGCTGATCCAAGGGCACGTAAGTCAGGTCCTGAGGCCCGACATATTCCGCCCGGGGACGAATGAGCCGGTTGTGTTCGTACTGCTCCAGCACGTGGGCCGTCCACCCGGCAATTCGGCTCACTGCAAAGATCGGCGTGAATAAATCCACGGGGATCCCCATGGAATAATACGTAGAAGCAGAGTAAAAATCGACATTTGGGTACAAACCCTTCTCTTCCCGCACCACCCGTTCCACCGCTTGAGAAATCTCGTACCATTTTAGATCCCCGGCCTCTTTCCCCATCTGCTCGGACATTTTGCGCAAATGGGTCGCCCGGGGATCCTCCGTTCGGTAGACGCGGTGACCGAAACCCATGATCTTTTTTTTCTCAGCCAGAGCCTGTTTCACCCAAGATTCCGCCCGGTCGACCTCCCCGATGTCCAGAAGCATCTTCATCACCTGTTCATTGGCCCCTCCATGAAGGGGGCCCTTAAGCGTGCCGATGGCCGAGGTGATGGCCGAATACAGGTCGGAGAGGGTTGCGGCGGTCACCCGGGCAGAGAAGGTGGAGGCATTCAGTTCGTGGTCTGCGTGAAGGATCAGGGCCGTATCAAACACCCGCTGATGGGCGGGGCTCGGTTCTTCACCAAACAGCATATACAAAAAATTCCCCGCGATCGATAGGTCATCCCGGGGAGCGATGGGATCCCGGCCATGACGGAGCTGCTCCCAGGCCGCGACAATGGTCGGCAACTGTGCCACCAGCCGGGCCGCTTTTCGCAGATTCGCGTCCCTGGAAGTTTCTCCCGCCTCGGCGTCATACGTCGATAACAAGGAGACGGTGGTCCGCAACACCTCCATAGGGGACGCCGATTGCGGAAAGCTGCTCATGGCCTTAGCCACTGGCTCAGGCAATGATTGATGTCGGTGCAACTGGGCCTTGAGATCATCCAGCTCACTCTTTTTCGGCAATCGACCATGCCACAACAGAAACACGACTTCCTCAAAGGTGGAATGAGTCGCCAAATCGTGAATATCGTATCCGCGATAGATCAACCGACCTTTTTTCCCATCAATAAAGCAGATCTGCGATTCGGCCACAACCACGTCTTCGAGACCTTCGCGAAACGTTTGTTCTCCCATGCCGTCTTCCTCCAGCGAATGAAATTTCCCGTGTTAGGATGCCCCAACCCCGGGTGGGGATTCCCCGTATCACCTCGGTCCGGATTGGTGCCCGATCCAGGCCGTACCATCCTCCCAATGTTCTTTTTTCCATATCGGCACAACCTGTTTAATGCGCTCGATGCCGTATCGGCTGGCCTCAAAAGCGTCCTCCCGGTGCGGGGACGCCACCGCCACCACCACGGCGATATCCCCGACCTCTAGACGGCCGATCCGATGAACAATGGCCGCCCTCGCTCCGGGCCAACGGCTTTCGATCTCGTCACCGATCTGAAAAAGCGTCCGCCTGGCCATCCCCACATAGGCGTCGTATTCCAAATACAAAGTCCGTTTCCCCTCCGTCCATTCCCGAACCGTCCCGAGAAACGGAACGATTGCCCCCATGTCCGGGCCGGTCACCCAGGAGATGACCTCAGAAACGTCGATGGGTTCCGTCACGACCCGAAACCGTTCCTCCCGCAGCATCCTTTCCGACATCAACCTCAGCCTCCACTGACCGGCGGAATAAACGCCACCTGATCCCCCGATTTCAGGACGCGTTCCGGCCCGGCGTACTCCCCATTGATCGCCACCATGCAGCGGTCCAAGAGATCGGCGATATGACCGAATTGATCCCCGACCCGATCCCGGAGATCCCGGACTGCGACTCCTTCGGGGAGTTCGATCACGGTCTCCCGCTCGTTCATTCGATCTGCCAGCTCCGCAAACCATAACACGTTCACCCGCACGATGCTCACGCTCCTTCCCACCGGTTCGCCCATTGTCATTGTACTCCCCCGCGACGCAAAGACCAACGGGATGTGTCGTAAAATCGACAGTTTCCACCCTCCGGAACGGTTGTCAGCCGGGATTTTTGGGTATATCCTAAACATAAGCCTATGAGTGGCGATGGCCCGGGAGGTGAACGCCATGCTGTCAAACATCGGTTTTCCCGGTTTGATTCTGATACTCATCATTGCCTTGGTGGTTTTCGGTCCGAGCAAACTCCCGGAGATCGGCAGGGCCGTAGGACGAGGGCTGCGGGAATTCAAAGATTCGGTGCGGGATGTGACCAGTACTGACGACAAACAGGAGACACCTACTGTACAGCAAGCACAGACATCAAAAGACCGCGAGGTTTAATCCTTCGCGGCCTTTTTTTGTTCAACTCCGCCCTGTTGCATCAACCACTGCGCCGCCGGGGCCAAGCAGGGGCAGCCAGGCTCTGGGCGACAGAGGGATCCGGCGTCCACCCTGGATCTTGGTAAACTGCCCTCACGGTGGTGTAGATTCCCCCCCGGACATTGAACTCACCGATAACCTCCAACCAACGCGGCTGGGCCGCCGCAACAAAATCCTTCAGAATCCGGTTGGTCACGTCTTCGTGAAAATGCCCTTCATCGCGAAAACTCCAGAGGTACAGTTTTAAAGATTTCAGCTCGACGATCGACGGCCCCGGAATATAGCGAAAATAGATCACGGCAAAATCGGGTTGTCCGGTTTTCGGACACAGGGCTGTAAACTCCGGACACTCGATCCGGACTTCATAGTCCCGATCCGGGTGCGGGTTCGGTACGACTTCCAGTTCTTTCGACGGTGTTGTCGACAACGTTCTTCCCCTTCCCGTTTGGTCTCAGGAAAACTGTGGAGGGCGAGAGGGAGGCCAATGGTGTGGGTCTGACCTAAATTCCTCTAAAATCCTTCGCTGATCCTCGGTGACAAATCCACGCTCCGTGGCCAGCTCAATCAACGTGGAGTAATCGGTCAACGCAAACCACGGCACCCCGGCCCGGGCAAAGGCTTCCTTGGCTTCACGAAACTCATAGGTAACCACCGCCGCCACCCCCATGGGAACATAACCGACCTCCCGAAGGGCAGACACGGTACTGAGTGCGCTGCCTCCAGTGGAAATCAAATCTTCCACCACCACCGTTTTGGACCCCGCAGCAAGGCGTCCTTCAACCCGGTTGACGGTACCGTGTCCCTTCGCTTTATCCCGGACGTATACCATGGGGAGACGAAGGCGATCGGCCACCCAGGCTGCATGGGGGATCCCCGCCGTGGCCGTGCCGGCCACTCCCTGCGCCTCCGGCCAGCGCCGGCGAATTTCTTCCACCATGGCGTCGGCAACAGCCTCCCGCACCCGGGGATACGAGATGATCAGACGGTTATCGCAATAAATCGGCGAGCGGATCCCCGATGTCCAGACAAAAGGCTCCTCCGGGCGCAAGAATACAGCACCGATATCCAACAGATGCCCGGCGATCAACCGAGCCACCGATTCCACGCCCATCGTCAAACCCACCCGCGCAGTTGTACCGCTTCCGCCAACCGCCGAATCCCGACCATGTAGGCCGCCAACCGGGTATCAACCTGATGACTTTTCGCCATGCCCAACACTTTATGTACGGCTGCCACCATCATCTGGGCCAACCGCCGGTTCACTTCCTCCTCGGTCCAATAAAACCCCTGGTTGTTCTGCACCCATTCAAAATACGAAACAGTTACCCCCCCGGCATTGGCCAAGATATCAGGAATCACGAGAATCCCTCGCCGGTCGAGAATGCGGGTCGCTTCCAGAGTCGTCGGGCCGTTCGCCGCTTCCACCACGATCCGGGCCCGAATCTGGTCGGCATTGTCTTCCCGGATCTGATTTTCAATCGCCGCGGGAATCAAGATATCGCATTCCTTTGTCAGCAATTCCTCGTTCGGGATGCGTTCATTCTTGAATAAGTTCGTCACCATGCCGAAAGAATCCCGGCGATCGAGCAAATGGGGAATATCGAGGCCGTCGGGCTTATACAGCGCGCCCCCGGCGTCACTGATCCCCACCACCTTTGCCCCTTCTGCGTGCAAGATCTCTGCGACATGGCTACCCACATTCCCGAATCCTTGGACGATCACCCGGGATCCAGCAAGTTCCATCCCGAGAGTCTTCGCCGCTTCCCGGGTTGCGATGACCACACCGAGAGCCGTGGCTTTCTCCCGCCCCCTCGAACCCCCGAGTACGATCGGTTTACCGCTGATAAAGGATGGAGAATCATATTCCCGGATCCGGCTGTATTCGTCGTACATCCAAGCCATCACTTGGGCATTGGTGTACACATCCGGCGCCGGGATGTCCTTCGCGGGCCCGACAATCTGGCTCACCGCCCGGACATATCCCCGGGATAAACGTTCCAGTTCTCCCAAGGACATGGTCCGTGGATCACACACGATGCCACCTTTTCCCCCGCCGAAAGGCAGTTCAAAAATGCCTGCTTTCAGGGACATCCATAATGCCAGGGCCTTCACTTCCTCCTCGGTCACATCGGGGTGAAAGCGAATTCCCCCCTTGGTCGGGCCAACCGCATCATTATGTTGAACACGGTAACCGGTGAACACTTTCACTGAACCGTCATCCATGCGAACCGGGATGCGGACGGTTAAAACCCGCAGGGGTTCCCGAAGCAGCTCGTATGTGGCATCTGAATATCCGAGTTTCTTTAACGCTTGTTGAATGACCTCCTGAGTCGCCTCAAACAAACTGCGCGACACAGAGGGCATGCTGGCGCCTTGAATCAGTCGTTTTTGGGCCTTCACGATGTCCCCTCCCCACGCCGCTCTCCTCTTGATGCGAGAGGCCGCCCCTCTCGTTTCCCATTATAATCGAAAAAAGCGAAAGGACGCGAGAGAGCGCCGGGGGCGGGGGTCAAAAGCGCCCCCTCCGCAGCTCCAACCCATCCCCTGTAATGGACCATTCTACCGGATCGCCGGGTTCAATTCCGAGGGCCTTCATCACCGGCTCAGGCAGATGCACCGCCCCCTCCTCGTCCACGCCCAGAATCCACCCTTCCAGCTCTTCACGAGGTTCATTTTTCATCGTTCTCACCGCCCGCGCGTTCAAATGGTCGTCCATCGTCATTTATATCCTCGGGGTTTGTTCCTCATACAAGTTTGGTCTGAGCCGCGCGGGTTGGAAACCCGCCCAGGTGGCATGATATAGATACGCGACCCCACTACGGCCTGCCCGAGCGGGGCGAGTCGTCGGAGAAGGGGGAATCGGGATTCGCCTTCGCACTTTGTCGCAACTCCGGGCGGGGGCAAAGAAGACCCTCTTGTTTCCAATCCCTTTGCCAACGAAACGGGCGAACCGGACAGTCGGGATGCGTGAACCAATGAATGGGACAGTCGTAGCGGTCAATACAAGACATCGGCCTCAACCTCCTCGCAGGTTCCTCGTCATGAGATCCTTAGGACAATTTGATGTCATCGTATAGCGGCGCAGAAAATTGTACACAATATATTCAAATTCATTTTGTCGATTTGTGTTATAATACTGTATGAAATCGTTGGCGCGAAGTCTTCAAGACTTTCGATAGATCGGGCTTGTATCTCCCCCGACACTTCGCCGAAAAGAAAATGAGATTTTATAAAGGAGTGGATCACAGTGGGTAGCATGTTGGAAAAGGTTCATCGAATGAACGTGCTGTTGCAGAAATCGGCAGCCGAGTCCATTGATTTTAAAGAGATGTCGGAACTCCTGAGTGAAACCTTGCGGGCCAACGTCTACGTGGTCAGCAAAAGCGGCAAGATTCTGGGTTACGGCATGGCCGAGTACGCCCTGACTGCGGAATGGGAACGCATCATGAATGTCGACGGGCGGTTCCCCGGCGCATTCAACGACACATTGCTCAGCTTCAGCGAAACGGCGGTCAACCTTCAGAACAAAGAGAAGCTATATGTGTTTTCCGAAGAAGAAAACGAGACGTTCCGTCAGAAGAACATCATGATCGTTCCGGTGGTCGGCGGGGGAGAACGCCTGGGAACGATGTTGCTTGCCCGACTGGATCGAAAGTTTACCGACGAAGACATTATCTTGGCGGAATACGCCGCAACCATCGTGGCCATGGAGATTCTTCGCGCGAAACAGATTCAGCGGCAGGAGGAAGCCCGCAAGCGCATGATGGCGCAACTCGCTTTCGATAACCTGTCGTATTCCGAAGTGCAGGCGGTCATGTCGATCATGAACGCGCTCAAGGGCGACGACGGCGTGATCGTAGCCAGCCGAGTGGCCGACGAAGGCGGGATCACCCGCTCCGTAGTGGTCAACGCCGTGCGCAAACTTCAAAGCGCCGGTTTGGTGGACAGTCGGTCCCTCGGGATGAAGGGGACCTATCTGCGCATCCTCAATCCCTTTTTGCGGGACGTGCTGAGAAAAGCTGTGGTCTGAACCGACCCGCAAAAAACTCCATCTCTATCCTATGAGCGGGGCGCCGGGATCATCCCAGCGTCCCGCCTATTTAAAGCCGGAAACCCCGCAGCAGACCGGTGCGCCGAGGCTTGACATGCGCAGGGACAGCCCGCCGATCCTGCCCGCGGGGAGATCAAGAACCTCGACTCACCCGGAAAACCACATAGTCCCCATCCCCCACCTGGGTTCCTGGAGAAGGCATTTGGTCGATGACCGTGCCTTTTGGCCGATCCGAGGATACGATTTCATACCGATAGTGGATGCCGAGGGTAAGCAATTGAGATTGCGCCTGATCCAACGTGAGACCGGTAAGATCCGGCACCGTTTTGGCACCCGGACCAGGTGTGGCCCCGGGAGACGCCGATCCACCTGGCGTTGTCGTCCCAGTCGAACCGGAGGTGGACGCGCCCGACCCTTGTGTTGAATTGCCGGACTCCGGACTGGAGGCCGGTCCTGCCGCCGCTGAGCCGGGAGAGTTCGGGGGGACCGCCACCTGAAGATGAACCACCCGGTCGGGTTTGACAGCTTTTCCGGCATACGGGTCTTGACCGATCACCGTCCCGGGAGGCTGGGTGCTGGCCTGGGGCTCTTTCACCACCTTCGAAGGATCAAGCCCGGCCTGGACCAGGGCTCCCAAGGCGTCATCGTAGGACTTCCCCACGACAAAAGGCATCGTCGCATCCCCCGGCCCCCGCATAAACACCGAGTAGGCCAGACTCGCTCCGCCCACAACGGCCAGGATGGCGACCATCAGCACCATGGCTGCCCGGGACCAGTGAAACCGGTGCATCCACCCGGCCACTCCCGGACGGGGCACCGCCCGGGCAGCGCCGGCAATACGAGTTTCGCCCCGGCCTGTGCCTCTTTTTGTCGAGAACGGTCTGCCCCGCCCAAACGCCATCGCCCGCACTTGAGCCCAGGGGTTGGGAGTGCCGCCGCTAGGGCGAATTCCCTTCCCGGCCGGGCGGTTTGAAGCTTCCCCGACACCGGCTTTTTTCGGGGAAAACGTAGGGGCCGAAACCATCGCGGACGACGAGCCGTCGAGAAGCTCCGAAGGTGCTTCGCGAAAAACATCTTTAAGCCCGCGCACGCAGGTTTCGAGGTCGGAAAACTGCAAGGCCGGGTCCTGGGAGACTGCCCGCAACCACCAATGGCCAAAGGCCTGAATCCACAGTGGCGGGATTTGGCCATTTAAGCTTTCCTCAAGCACTTCCCACTGCAAAGGGGCATCCGGGTTTCCGGTCGCCAGCCGCACAGCCGTATGGGCCAGCTCCCGGGGGAGATAGTTGTTCCCCGCCCCCAGTCCGTAAAACACAACCCCTCCTTCCGGCCGAAGCCAAATCCAGCGGGGGTCCAGGGACACGCCCCGAAGGCCGGCCCGATTCCACTCTACAGCCGCCTCTCCGAGTTGCGCCAATCTCGACAACCACGTTTCGGTACTCCCCGACGCAGACTTCCACGCCCGCCAAAAGGGTTGTCCCGCCACGCGCCCGTACACCACGTACACCGTCCCGGCGTCTAGACCCACATCATAGATATCCGGCCGGGAAGGCCAACTCCCGCCTGCGGCCGCGCGAATATCCCGCAGCAGATTCTCCCGGTCTTCGTCGGGCATTCCGGGAAACACCGCCAGAGCCACCGGGCGGTGAAGCGAACGATCCCACCCCAGGTGCAATTGCCCTTTTTGCGTCGATCCGACCATCTCCTGAGATTCGTATCGCTCGCCCCAGACAAGATTCACCATGGGGTTCCCCCTCCCACTGATCATCCATCCCTATCCTACTGGTATTCGAAGGTCGAGGTTATTTTCGGGCCGTCCAGCCGCCGGTCACCCACCCACCTATTCCTTTTCTTCGACAAACGGTGAAAATCGTGATACACATAATAGTATAGTCCCAACCGGGCTCAAGGAGGGTGCGACCATTGCCAAAAACGCTGTTCGACAAAATTTGGGAACGCCACGTGGTGGACGCGGAACCGGGGAAACCGGCTCTCTTGTACATTGACCTGCACCTCGTCCACGAGGTGACATCCCCCCAGGCTTTTGAAGGACTCCGTCTCGCCGGGCGGCGGGTTCGACGGCCGGATTTGACTTTCGCTGTGGTGGATCACAACGTGCCGACCACCGATCGAAGCCTGCCCATCGCCGACCCCATCGCCGCCGAGCAGATCCGGACCCTCGAAAAGAATTGCCAGGAATTTGGCATTCGCCTGTGGAATCTGCACGATGCCGAGCAAGGCATCGTCCATGTAATCGGACCTGAACTCGGCTTGACGCTGCCCGGGAAGACGATCGTTTGCGGAGACAGCCACACTTCCACTCACGGGGCTTTCGGAGCCCTGGCCTTCGGAATCGGGACCAGCGAAGTGGAGCACGTCCTGGCCACAGGGTGTCTGCCCCAAAACAAACCCCGCACCACCGAGGTGCGGTTGGTGGGCCGCCGTCAGCGAGGGGTATCCGCCAAAGACGTTATCCTCGCCCTCATCGCCAAGTACGGCACCGATTTTGCCACCGGTACCGTGATCGAGTATCGGGGCGAGGCGATCCGAGACATGTCTATGGAAGAGCGAATGACGATATGCAACATGTCGATCGAAGCCGGCGCCCGGGCAGGACTGATCGCCCCGGATGAAACCACGTTCAATTATATCCGTGGCCGCCGATTCGCTCCCCGGGGTGAGGCGTGGGACGCCGCCCTGCGGGATTGGAGGGAATTGTACACGGACCCCGGAGCGTCCTTTGATCAATCGGTGGAGCTGGATGTCTCGTCCTTAGCCCCCCAAGTCACGTGGGGTACGAATCCCGGAATGGGAACGGACGTGACCGGGGTCGTTCCGAGCCCGGAAGACTTTGAAGATGAAAGCCGCCGCCGGGCGGTGGAGCGGGCCTTGGAGTACATGGATTTGAAACCGGGAACCCCCATCACATCCATCCAAATCGACCGGGTGTTTATCGGCTCGTGCACGAACAGCCGGATTGAGGATTTGCGGGCGGCCGCCCGGATCGTGAAGGGGCACAAAGTGGCCCCCCATGTGAAAGCCATGGTGGTCCCGGGCTCAGGCCTCGTCAAGCGGCAAGCGGAAAAGGAAGGTTTGGACGTCATTTTCAAAGAAGCGGGCTTTGAATGGCGAGAGGCGGGTTGCAGCATGTGCCTCGGCATGAATCCGGATATTTTACAGCCCGGAGAACGGTGCGCGTCCACGTCCAACCGGAATTTTGAAGGACGTCAAGGCCGAGGCGGCCGAACTCACCTGGTCGGTCCGGAGATGGCAGCGGCCGCGGCTGTGGCCGGCCATTTTGTCGATGTGCGGAATTGGTTATAATTCCAATCTGAAACCAAAAGGGAAGGCGGGAGAATATGGAGCCGTTTGTTCGCCATGAGGGCCTGGTCCTGCCCTTGGACCGGGTGAACGTGGACACCGACCAGATCATTCCCAAACAGTTTCTGAAACGCATCCAGAGGACGGGATTCGGTCAATTCCTGTTTTACGACTGGCGGTTCCGGGAGGATGGATCCCCGGACCCGGAGTTCATCCTCAATCAGCCGCAGTATCGGGAGGCGTCGATCCTTTTGGCCCGGGACAATTTTGGCTGCGGGTCTTCCCGGGAGCACGCCCCTTGGGCGCTGAAGGATTACGGGTTTCGGGTGATTATCGCCCCTTCCTTCGCCGATATTTTTTATAATAATTGCTTCAAAAATGGTCTGTTGCCGCTGGTTCTTCCCGGTGAGGCCGTGAACCACCTGTTTGACGAGGCGGGGCGGATGCCGGGCGGCTATCGGTTGACGGTGGATCTGGAATCCCAGGAGGTGCGGGACGACCGGGGGTGGCGGATGAGGTTCGAAATCGATCCCTTCCGGCGGGAATCGCTGCTCAAGGGGTTGGACGACATCGGTATGACTTTGGAGAAAGAGGATCGAATCGCCGGGTATGAGCGAGGGATGCCCGGGTATTTGATTCCGCGGGAAGCCTGACTGGCGGCACAAAAAGGCCCGGGGAGCCATTGCTCCCGGGTTTCGGCGCCCCGGCACCTCGTTTGTGCCCCAGCTTATTGGTAGGCGGGTTGTACCGGGCCCGCCTGCTGGCCGATCGGCTGGTAGGTGTGCAACAAAGTTTGGGCGGTCTTGTCCAGCAGGGTGGGCACTTGGTACCACCCTTTTTGATTCATGAACAAGAAGGTTTCGTACGCTTGTTGGGCACAGGTGACCGCTCCGTTCACCATCATCTGGCGCAAGTTGGGGTCGGCGCACTCCAGGGCGGCCTGCATATGATTGCGGGCGGAGTTTTTGTGGGCGGACAGCACCGCACCGGCAATCTGCTGATCATTGAAAGACGTCACCCCGGTCTGGGGAGATACCGGAGAGGGCTGACGAAGCCCGTAGGCGATTTGCTGGGGCTGCGCCAGGCGCATATCCGGCTGATGGGGTGTTGCCGCCTTATAGGTATGCGTATAGTTGACCATTTCATTGTAGGCCGCCACCGCCGATTGGATGTGGCGCTCGATCATTTGCCTCAGACTCTGATCCTGGCACTGACGGGCATAAAAAGAAAAATGTTCAATCTGCGACCGGGTTTCATTGAGGATTTCATGGGTCTCCATAGCTTCGTGGGCACCGTAGGGCATGTGGATTCCTCCTTGGCTGAGATCTTGTTCCTCCCGTAGCATGGCATGGAAAGGAAGCCTTTATGCACCCCATGTCGGACTCGCCCCCCGGTGCCCGAAACCGCCTGCCTCACCGCACCGCTTCCTCGGTCTCTTCGTCAAACAAGTGAATCTTTGACAGGTCCGGTGCCACCTTCAGCCGCTGCCCCGGCTCCGCTTTCAACGAAGGATCCACCCGCACCGTCAAAGCCTGATCCCCGTGGCTCACGTAAAGATAGGTTTCCGCACCGGTGGGCTCCACCACTTCCACGTTGACCTCAAATCCCGCATCGTCTTCGGAAGTGGCGGGATGCAAATGTTCCGGCCGAACCCCCAGAACCACCCGGGGGCCAACCCCCTTCCGTTTCACCGCATCCGCCAAGGGGCCGGGCAGGGCAATCCGGATGTCTCCGGCCATAAAAACAACGTGGCCGTCCTCTTCACCCCATCGACCGGATACCATATTCATCGCGGGTGAACCGATAAAGCCGGCCACAAACAAATTCGCTGGGGAGTGATAAATCTTCTCCGGCGAGTCCACCTGCTGGACCACGCCATCTTTCATCACGGCGATCCGGTCCCCCATGGTCATCGCTTCCGTTTGGTCGTGGGTCACGTAAATCGTCGTGGTCTCGAGACGGCGGTGCAGACGGCTGATCTCCGCCCGCATGTGAACCCGCAGCTTAGCGTCGAGATTGGAAAGCGGCTCGTCCATCAAAAAGACCTGGGGATTGCGGACAATGGCTCTTCCCAGTGCAACCCGCTGCCGCTGCCCCCCGGACAGGGCCTTGGGTTTCCGGTCCAGGAGGTGATCGATACCCAAGGTTTTCGCCGCTTCCCGAACCCGTTGATCGATCTCGGCTTTCGGAACCTTTCTCAATTTCAATCCGAAGGCCATGTTGTCAAAAACCGTCATGTGCGGGTACAGGGCATAATTCTGAAACACCATGGCAATATCCCGATCTTTCGGCGGCACGTCATTGACCAGGCGGTCCCCGATATACAGCTCGCCGGAGCTGACTTCCTCCAACCCCGCGACCATGCGCAGGGTAGTGGATTTCCCACAACCAGACGGCCCCACCAGCACCATGAACTCCCCATCGGGAATCTCTAAATTCAGCTCATGCACCACCACATGCTGACCGAAAGATTTGATAACATTTTTAAACGTCACACCCGCCACGCCTTCTCGCCCCTTCCCATCGATTTTCGCATCAGGATGAGCATACCGGGCGACCGGCGAGCCATCATCGTCCATCTTTCACGAAATTCTTCGGCATGATCAAAGAGGCGATTGGGCAACCTGCCCGAATCGATGGAGAACCAGCGCCGTGTACAATTGCAGAGCCCCGTCGAAACGCCGGGGATCCAGTCCCGTGCACTCTTGAATGCGGTCCAGTCGATACATCAAGGTGTTGCGATGGACGAACAGGGCTCTGGCAGCCTCACTGATGTTTAAGTGGTGTTCAACCATGGCCCGTACCGTTTCTTCTATAAAGGCGTATTGCTGCAACGCGTCCTTCAATACGCCCCGGCTATAGCGCAAGGCTTCGGTCCGGGGAAGAGCAGCCAGAAACCGCTCCCAGGCCAGGTCCTCATACCGGTAGACGCGCCGACCCGGGTGCAGGACCCGGCCCAGCCCCAGAGCTTCTTCGGCCTCCCGGCGCCGGAGCGGCCAATCGAGCCATCCCTCGGTGAGCCGTCCCACCCCCACCGAGAACGGGACCAAAAGTTCGGCTTCTAAGTTATCCACCCACTCCAACCACGGCTGAATGGCCCGCCCGCGCTGGTCTTTATCTTCGTTCCCGCGGCTGCCGATTTCCGTTTTTCGGGCCGCCCAGACCCTCGCTCCCTCCACCGCCGCCCAGGCGCCCCGCCGGCCATCCGCCATGGCCAGGACCACCTGGGACCAACCTTCCGGTGGAACGCCATGGCATTCGATGAGCCCGATTTCCCAACCCCGGCCTTCGGGATCATCCCCGCCTTGAAGCAGCGTTCTCACCCAATCGCCGGCTCCCCGAATCGGCAACCCTCGCGCCCCCCTTGTGAAATGTCATGCCGGAGGCCCCATCTGCAACAGGAGACTGTGAGTCCCCCAGGAGGCCACGGCCAGAAACGCCGCGAGTCCAAAATAGAGAACGCCATAACCGATCCGCGAGGAGACCGGGATCCAGATGTCGGGCTGATTGCGCATGCGCCAAAACTCCAAAAAGCCAAAGATCAGGATGAGAAACAAGATCAGATTCGGCCTCGTCACTGCGATCGCCGCCGCCACCGCCAGTCCTGCGCCCCACAACTTGCGATGAACCGCCCGGACCACCCTCCCGCCGTCCAGGGGATAGACAGGTAAAAGGTTGAACAAGTTGACGAAGAATCCCACGTAGGACAAAAAGAGCATCAAGATTGAACCCGTCCACCCATACCAAAGCCAGCAGATCGCCGCCCCCACGGTGCCCGCGATCGGCCCAGCGATCCCGACAAAAGCGTCCTCCCGGGGATCGGCGAATTGCGTACGCAGGCGGATAAATGCCCCCAAAAACGGAATGAAATAAGGGAGGGAAGCCTCGCCTCCCTTTATGCGGATCGCCACCACGTGACCCATCTCGTGCACAAACAGCAACAATACGAATCCAATCGCAAAAGGCCACCCCAGAAATACAGCGTAGGCAACGATGGTCAAGAGCATCGTTAAAACCGGCCCCTTGGCCAGAGCCAACAGTTTAACGAGCGCCCATAATTTCGCCCCGAATTTCCCAAGAATCAGAGCGATGGCCGCAAATATGCCGGCCGTTCGCCGTTTCATGAACAGACTCATCCTTTCCGCGGGCGCGAACCACCCACGCTACCAGTATACCATCCCCTTTCGTGTCACGGCAGTCTGCCCTCTTGAATCAACTTTCGCTGGCGATCGAGTAAGAAGCGGAGGAGGATGTCAAGATGCCGCTCGTCCACGTGCAAAAACGTGCAGGCAATCCGGCTTCTAGAAGCCAGCAGCGGCTCCACCCGCACCACCCTCGCTCGAACCGGCAGCTGCAAAGCGGGCAACTCCAGAGTCAGTTCCAACTCATCTCCTGGCTTGAGGTTCGCCTGGGCAATGAACAAGCAGCCGTTGCCACTGAGATTCACACATCGCCCCTTGTGATCGTCCCATGTTACGGGCACATCCACCGGGACCCGAAAATACTGCCGACGCCGCTCTCGCTCCCAGCGCTGGGGCATCTCCAACTCCAATAGCTCGGCTTTCCCGTGAACCCGGCCGGTGACCCGGGTCGTGGCCACATAACAGTCCCCCTTCCGGGGAAAAATTCGCACCCGGATCTCCGTCTGGTTCTTCAATCCAGCCACATTGGGCCACAGGACCCAAAATTTATTGTCCTGGATATCGTACACCACCGATTCGAACTGCACCGTCTCTTCGCCTGCCTGGTATTCCCCGTGAACTTTAAACCCTGGTTTGATCAAGAAAAATTCCTCCCGCAGTGCCCCCCTGGCTCGTTGATCCATCATTCTTTGATTGAACTATTCATCAACGAAGCCGGGAATTCCTCTCGGGCTTCGCCAAAAATTCCCCCATCAAAGCAAAAAGCCGAGCGCCTCGCCCGGCTTCCTGCCAACCGTTCGGTCTGATTTCGCACTGCCGGCCCCCAGAACGGGGCCGAACAGGCACTCGACAAAGTTAAACCTCCTCCGGCCCGGCGGGCGAATTCAAGCCACTAGCCGTTCCGGTTGCCCGAGAGCCTCACATACGGCGCTCAGAAATTGTGCCGCTGGACCGCCATCCACCGCCCGATGGTCGAAGGTCAGGCTCAGGGGCAGTCTTTGCCTCTGTACAATCCCCTGATCGCTCAAGACAAGATACGGCTCCGCCCGCCCCACACCAAGCAGACCCACCTCTGGCGGGTTGAGAATTGGTGTGAAGAACTGTACCCCGTAAGTCCCCAGATTGGACACCGTAAAGGTTCCCCCGGTCATCTCTTGGTGCGTTAATCTCCCGGCCCGGGCCTTTTCTGCCAGACGGGCGGCTTCCCGGTGAAGCTCCTCTAAAGTGAGCCGATCGGCGTCGACGATCACCGGCACCAGCAGTCCCTGGTCAGTGTCCACAGCAACCCCGAGATTGACCCGGGACTGGCGCGTCGGGCCGTCTTCTGTCCAGTGCGCGTTGATATCCGGGTGATCCCGAAGCGCCAGTACCACCGCTCTTAGCACCCAATCGTTGAGCGACGCCTCCGGCGCCCACCGCTTTCGCCACTCCATGAGCCGGGTGATGTCCGCCCAGGCCATCTCCGTCAATTGGGCGGAACCCTGGAGACTTTCCATCATCCTTCGGGCGATGGTCCGCCTCACCCCCCACCCCGGGCCCTGAGCCAGCCGGGACGAAGATGAGGCCGCCTCCCCAATTGCAACCTGACGCTCCTGCACCCCTTCGGCATCGGCCATCGTCGGCGCCCGATGGCCGGTATCCGGGGCCCCGTCCGGCACCTCTTCACGCCCCACCGCAGCGGCCCGGCGGACATCGTCTTCCGTGGGGCGGCCACCGGGCCCAGTTCCTGCAATGGCAGCCAAATCCACCCCCAGTTCCCGGGCCAATCGACGAACACGGGGCGAAGCGGGCACGAAGCGCGGCTCCGGCTTTTCCTGCACCTTCTCCGGGGGCACCGGCGCTTCGGCCATCCCCGAAAACGAAGGGGCCATACCGGTCTCGCCCGCCGATGCCGCCTCGTCGACCACTGCCAGCACTTCCCCCACGGCCACCGTCTCGCCCCGCTGTTTAAGAATCTTAGTCACCACCCCGTCCACCGGGGCGGTTACTTCACTCACGGCTTTCTCGGTCTGGACTTCCACCAGGACATCCCCGGCTTTGACAGAGGCTCCTTCTTGAACGTGCCAAAACACCACCACACTGTCGTATCCTTCCTCGCTGGTTTTCGGCATTCGTACTTCCATGTCTAGTCCTCCCAATGAGGTGATGAATCGGCTACGCCTCCCGAATCAATTCCCGGGCCGCCCGCTCAATGGCGTCAACCCCGGGGAGCACGAAATCCTCTAAGGGGTCACTGTAAGGAATGGGGACATCCGGGATCGCCAATCGCCGAACGGGGGCCTCCAGTTCGTACAATGCCCGCTCAGCCACCGTCGCCGCCACTTCTGCCGTCATCCCATACGACAGGTAGTCTTCGTCCACGACGAGCAGGCGGTGGGTTTTCTTGACCGATTGCACCAAGGTGTCCCGGTCCAAGGGGGCAAGAGAACGCAGATCCACGACCTCCGCCTCGATTCCGTCGGCCGCCAGCCGCCCGGCCGCCCGAACGGCGTAATGGGTCATCATTTGAACACCCACGATGGTCAGATCTCGGCCCTCCCGCACCACCTTCGCCTTCCCCAAAGGCACTGTGTAGGGTTCGGCGGGCACTTCGCCTTCCGATTCTGGAATGGGGTCCATCCACCCCAGCCCCTGCAAGGATTTGTGAAACATGAACAGCACCGGATTGTCGTCCCGGATGGCCGAGATCATCATTCCTTTGATATCATAGGGCGTCGACGGGGCCACTACTTTCAAGCCCGGAAGGTGCGCAAAAGTCGCGTATAACGTTTGGGAATGTTGGGCAGCGTCGTTATAACCGCCCCCCACCGCCGTCATCAACACCATCGGAACTTTAACATTCCCGCCTGACATGTAGTGGATCTTGGCCATATGGTTATAGATCTGGTCCATGCACACCCCGAAAAAGTCCACGAACATCAGCTCGGCGATGGGCCGCATCCCCTCTACCGCGGCACCGATAGCCGCCCCGATGAAGCCAGTCTCAGAAATGGGCGTGTCCCTCACTCGATCCGGGCCAAAGCGGGTGAACAGCCCTTCCGTGGACCCGAAGATCCCCCCGTATTTCCCAACATCTTCCCCCATGACGAACACCCGGGAATCCCGCTCCATTTCCTGAGCGATGGCCTCCGCCAACGCCTTTGACCCCGTCAACCTTCTGCCAGTCGTGGCCGTCAACTTCGATCCCTCCTCATTCTTTCTCAACCCGTCGCGCCAAACAACAAGTACCCATCATCTCCGGGGGCAGACCGATCCTCGACCTTTTAGCCTTCCGAGGTCTTCGCGAATACGTCTTCGAGAGCCTCTTCCCCCCGGGGCCAGGCGCTGTCCCGGGCAAAGGTGTAGGCCTCGTCCACTTCCCGCTTCGCCTGGGCCTCCCACCCGGCCAACTCTTCTTCCCCGGCGACCCCCTGCTCGACCATGTACCGTCTTAACCGCTCAATGGGGTCTTTTTGCCTCAAGTGACTCACTTCGTCCTTTTCCCGGTACACTTCCGGATCGCCCTGAAAATGACCGAGATACCGATACGTTTCGATCTCGATGAGGGTAGGGCCCTCCCCGCGCCGCGCCCGGGCCACCGCTTCTTCCGAGACCCGGTACATTTCTAAGGGATCATTGTCTTTGACCAGGGCCCCGGGTATCCCATAGGCGGCGGCACGAACGGCATTATTGGCCACAGCCGTCGATTTCGATTTTGGCACTGAGATGCCGTAGGCATTGTCTTCGATCACCACAATCACCGGCAACTTCCAAAGAGCCGCGAGATTTAACGACTCATGAAAAGCCCCAGAATTCGCCGCTCCCTCCCCGGCAAAAGCCACCGCCACCCAGTCGGTGTTGTTCATTTTGTTGCTGAGGGCCGCCCCCACCGCCTGGGGCATCCCCGCCCCCACGATCCCGCTGCAGGAAAATTTCACCGTGGGATCGAACAAATGCATGTGCCCGCCCTTTCCTTTCCCAAGCCCGGTCTCCCGCCCGAACATCTCCGCGGTCATGCGCTTCAGATCGACCCCTTTGGCAATGGCGTGGTGATGAGGCCGATGCGGGGCGGTCACCGTGTCGTCCTTACGCAGGTGCGCACAGATCCCCACGGCTGCCGGTTCTTGACCCGCCGCCAGATGCATTTCTCCGGGCACCGTCCCGGCTCCGATGTTAAACACGGGCATCTTGCCTTCGGTGTACACCTTCACCATCGTTTCCTCAAAATACCGGATTTTGACCATCGTCTCGTACATCCACGTCAGCTTGTCCGCAGGAATGGCCACCCGGGCTCCCCCCTTGTGGAAAGAATCAACACCTTCCTCAACATATGCAAAAAACATGCCGGCCTATGCACCGGCTGACCAATCGTCAAAATTCGCCTGAGATCCCCCGGAATTTTGCCCGTAAAACCTTCTGTCTGACCGCTTCCGGGAATGGCCCATGCAACGTCTCACCTGTCCCATCCTGTTCCGCCTTGTTTCAACCACCGGTACAGGGTGCTTCGGGAAACCCCCAGCCGCCGAGCGGCGGCGGACACATTTCCGCGGGTGTTCTGAAGGGCATCTACCACTGCCTCTTTGCGACTGGGGATATTCCTTCCGGGCATGGCCCCGGTTATATTTTCAGCGTCCAAAAATGAAGTCAACCCCTCGGGGCCGATGATCCGCGAATCATCAAAAACTGATGCACAAACCATAACATTTCGTAGTTCACGTATATTTCCTCGCCACGGGTAGTCCTGGAGCAGGCGCAATGCTGCGGGATTCAACTTTTTGCCCGTACCGGTCGTATCCAGCAAATATTGCGCTAAATCAGGGATGTCCTCCTTCCGCTCCCGCAGCGGCGGAACGTGAATCGGAAGGACATGAAGGCGGTGAAACAAATCTTCCCGAAACGCCCCCTGGCGAACGAGTAACCCAAGATCCCGGTGTGTAGCAGAAACCAGCCGGACATTCACCCGGATCTCCTCCCGGCCGCCAATCGGTCGAACCGCCTTTTCTTCAAGGACTCGAAGCAGGGCGAGCTGCATTTGTGGAGGCATCTCCCCAACCTCGTCTAGGAACAAAGTTCCTCCTTCAGCAAGCCGAAAAGCCCCGGGATATCCCCCTTTTTTGGCACCGGTGAAAGCCCCCTCCTCGTGGCCAAACAATTCACTTTCCAGGAGATGTTCAGGCATCGCCCCGCAGTTGAGGGCCACAAAAGGGCCACCTCTTCGGCCGCTTCTCCGGTGGATCCACCGCGCAAGGAGTTCTTTTCCCGTCCCCGTCTCTCCCAAGAGGCACACCGGATAATCCACCCGGGCCGCCCGTTCCGCCAAGTCGATACACCTACGGAAGGATGCGCTTTTGCCGATCATCCCCTCAAAATCAACTCCTCCTTCCTGGGTCTCCACCGTTTCGCCCCCCTGTTGGGGCATCCGAGCGATGACGTCCTCCACGTGGGCTCCCATGGTCGCCACGACGCCGAGGAGATAGGGGTGGGCCGATTCCAGCGGGCCAGATAAATTCAACACACCAAAAACGTTCCCCTTCGGGTCGCGGAGAGGCACGGCGGCACAACACCAGGGGTGTGTCGCCACCACGTAATGCTCGTACCCCGCCACGTAGACAGCGTTTCCGACCTCCAGCGCCGTTCCGATCGCATTGGTGCCCACCGCCGCCTCCGACCAGTCAGCCCCCGGAACAAACTGGATCTCCCGTGCCCTTCGAAGGGTGTCCGGATGCCCGATCTCGCTCAGGATTCGTCCATCCGCATCACAGAATAAAGCGACCATCCGCTGCTCCATCAATAAACCATGAATTTTATGTACCAAGGATTCAACTTCTCGAATCACGTCAGCGTACTTGTGACGCTGCAACTCTAAATCCTCCGGCTCCAGCACAATGTCTCCGCGGTCCCGGTATGGATCCACCCCGTAGCGCCGACTCCGCACCCACGATTCGGACACGTCCCTGGATACGCGGTGGGCATCCAGCGTCCCCTCCCGCACAAACCTTTTCCAGGTCCGATACAACAAGGGCATCTCCATCCTCCCCGTCCCCCCGTTCCGTTCCACCGGACTCATCCCCGGCACAATTGCTCGGCCGCCAAGAACAAAAAATCCTCCGGATGCCTTTTGGCGGCCCCGGCACCGGACGACCACGTCCGCCGTCCGACGGGCCAACCCGGCATCCCGGAGGCCATTGATGAGGCGATACTGAAACCGAACCAACAAGATCGACGCTGAGCCATCGGAAGTTGACATCGTGGGCAAATGGTGGTCAACACACAGGATAAGCATAGGGAGAGAAATCGCGCCCGTAGCAAAGGGCACGCACAAGCCTGCATCAGAATTGCTCGCCTCGTGGCGGATAGGACAAAACGCTCGTGAGGTAATGGCCCAATTCGGTGGCCGTTTCGCCGTCGTCAATTCCAAAATGCTGGGCCACCCGCTGCGGATCTTCGGCGTCGTGGGCGTCCATGATGCTCGCCCGCCCGGTTTGTAGGCACATCACAATGCTCTTGCCCATAAAATGTTGGGAATACGTCACTGCCAGATCGAATCGCGTGCCGGCCACATCCAACGTGGCAAAATGAGTTCGGGTATCTTCCGTTTCTGAAAACAAAACGTGCTCACCCATTCCTCGATCCCCCCTTGTCAATGTCTGATGCGCGGAAGGTACCCGACGTTTTGCACGCCTTTGACTTTGCCATAGCGTGTGGCAATCCGGCGCGCCTCATACACGGTACTGCTTCGCGAACGGAGACGCCACGGGGTGGTGGGGAGCCGCAGGGACACAAAAACCCCGCCTATGAGAAGTCCTTGGCCAGGCGGGGCTTTCGCCACCGCTCCCTCCAACGCTTGCGAAGTTAGCTGACGGGTTCGGGTGGAGAGCTCACCCTACCGAGCGGATGAAACATTCTCAAATCTTCTGAGAACAGCCCGCCCGGATTCACCCCACACATGGGTCCTCCGCTTCCACTGGACATGGAACTCAGCGTCTCCGTTTTAACCATCATACATGAAAAAGGGAATTTTGGCAATGAGCGATTCGTTCACAATACGTTCACACAAGGGGGAAGCGTCATGCATCCGATACCCGCAGTCCTTCTCTCACTGGCCGTCGCCCTCGGGGCAGGCTGGTTCCTCGGAGTGCCCTTATGGATTGCCCTTATGATCGGCGCAGGTTCCATTGCCGGGGCCGCCGTCCTTCGCTCCGTCTACCACGGAGTCGAACGCCGCTTCCGGAGCCTCAACCGGCGGTGATTGCCAGGAGCCGGCCAGGCCGGCTCCCCGCCCTCAGCCGTTGCTCAAATGGCGGACATCCTCCAATACCTGCTCCATGTGTCCCTCCACCTTCACCCGAGGATAGATCTTGCGGATCACCCCGTCGCCGTCGATGAGGAAGGTGGTTCGTTCGATCCCCATGGATTTCTTCCCGTAGCGGGTTTTCTCCTTGTACACGCCGTAGGCCGTAGAAACTGCTGCGTCCTCGTCGGACAACAGCGGGAAGGGAAGCTGATATTTCTCCGCAAACTTTTTGTGAGAACTCGGGGAATCGGTGCTCACCCCGAGGATGACGGCGCCAACTTCGGAAAAGGCCTCGTGAAGATCGCGAAATCCACAGGCCTCTTTCGTACACCCCGGCGTATTGTCCCGGGGATAAAAGTACAGTACCACCGGTTTTCCGCGAAAATCCGCCAGGCTCATCGTCTCGCCCGTCCCGGTGGGAAGTGTAAAATCCGGTGCCTTCTGACCTTCCTCCACCATCTGGATCCCCTCCATCTCCCCTCCCCGCACTCCTGAGCCCATCCGTTCTGGGCCCGGGCGGGGATGACATCTCACTCGCACCCGCAACTCGGTGTCCACACCTTTTCATTGCCAGAATACCATAATTCCCATTCCGATACACGCCGCTCCCTTGCCCCGCGGCCCCGAGTCTCCTACAATGGGGACGAACCCAATGATGCTGATTGATTAAGGAGAGTGCATCATGCCTTCAATCCTTGTCCCATGGATGTTTTTCCAGGGGTTGTCCGACGACCCAGCCGTCGCGGCAGCCGAAGACTGGATAGAAACCAAAAACCCCGAGGTTGCAGCGCCCTGGTTCCGCGCTCTCCTCCGCTTTGCCGCGGAAGAAGATCCTATCCCCCTCCCCGCCACCGTCTCCCTATGGCAATCGTACCTCCTTCACCGGCTGTTCTTTTCGACCTTCCCGTCTCCGGATGAGGGGAAAGAATGGCGTCGGGCGCTTCAAGGTGGCCTCGCGGCAGATCTGAGGCGAGTGCGCCCTTTATACCATTTGGATCCCGCTCCGCTCCTCGAATCTTTAGGCCTTGGGCCAGAGGTCTTGTCTCCGGACTTTACTTCGGCTGCCTCGACCGCCCGGGGGGACACCTTGTTAAATCAGTGGCTCAGCGACCAGTTGACCGAGGTGGCCCGGTCTCTGGAGACGACGGAAGACTGGGCGGACCTCGCCGATCTGTTCACCCGGGCATTCCGAAGCATGGGCAGCGGTCCGGCCGCTCGGCACTGGGTATTTAAATGGGAAGGGCCAAGCCGGAGGCTGGTCCCCGTCATCGAGCCCGATCCCATCACCCTGGCAGATCTGGTCGGATATGAGCGGCAACGCAAACAGGTGCTGCAGAACACCGAACAATTCGTCCTGGGACTTCCGGCGAACAATGTGCTTCTTTACGGAGACCGGGGAACGGGAAAATCTTCCCTGGTCAAAGCGCTGGTTCATGAATTTGGCGCTCGGGGATTGCGGCTCGTGGAAGTGGCCCGGCGGGATCTGGGAGATTTCCCGCTCATCGTCCGCCTGTTGCGCCGCCGGCCACAAAAATTTATCCTATTTTTTGACGACTTATCCTTCGGCGAAGGAGAGACCTTTTACAAAGACCTCAAGACGCTCCTGGAGGGAGGTGTGGAACGGCGTCCGAACAATGTACTGCTCTTCGCCACGTCCAATCGACGACACTTGGTGAATGAACGGTTCAGCGACCGGGGATGGCCAACCCGGGGGGACGAAGAGGACGATCTGCACCTGGAGGACACGGTCCAGGAAAAATTATCCTTGGCCGACCGCTTCGGGTTGACGGTGTCCTTCCTGTCCCCGGACCAGGAACTGTTCCTGGAGATGGTGGGCCACATGGCCAAACGGGCAGGTCTCGAAATCGAAGAAGATTCCCTCCGACGTTTGGCCCTCCAGTGGGAACGTCGGCACAACGGCCGTTCCGGGCGCAGCGCCCGACAGTTCGTGGACCATCTGGCCGGTGAACTAGCCTTGGAAAAGAAAAAGGTGGACCAGAGGTGACGAGGGGCGCGGCGTTACACCGCGCCCTCTCCGGATACCACAGCAGTTTCTACACACTATGGCTTGGCGGGGTTTCCCGCTTCACCCAAGCCCGTTCGGGACTCAGGCACTCTTGACGGCCTCTTTCAGGGTTTTGCCCGGCCGGAACACCGGCGTCTTGCCACCGGCGATCTCGATCGTCTCCCCGGTTTGTGGATTACGGCCGGTGCGGGCTGAACGCTCCCGAACCTCGAAACTGCCAAATCCGGTCAGCCCCACACTCTCCCCCGCCTGCAGCGCTTCCTGAATCGTATCCAAGACGGCATCCACCGCCGCCGACGCCGCTTTTTTGGTCAACCCCGATTTTTCCGCCACCTTGGCGATCAAATCCTGCTTGGTCACTGGCCCACCTCCTTCCCGAAAACCCGGCCGGGACCGACTTTTCCGGCCGATTCGTCCCTAGTTTCGCCGGATTTCTCACCGGTCAAACCTGCGCGAATAGCCCCGGGGGATGGATTTCGGAAAGATTCGACCCATGACCCATCATGGTTGGCTGTCCCGAAGGGCCCGCCGCAAGATCTTGCCCACTGAACTTTTCGGTAGCTCTTCCCGAAATTCTACTTCCGTCGGAGCCTTATAGTGAGCCATACGCTCCCGGCAAAACGCGATGACCTCATCGCGGGTCAACGTCACCCCGGGCTTGCACACGACGTAGGCTTTGACTGTCTCCCCGCGGTACGGATCCGGCACCCCCACCACAGCCGCCTCCTGGATGCCCGGGTGGGTGTAGAGGACCTCTTCCACCTCACGGGGATAGACGTTGAAGCCGCTGGCGATGATCATGTCTTTCTTCCGATCGACAATGTAATAGTACCCGTCGTCATCCCGGGTGGCGATATCCCCGGTGTGGAGCCAGCCGTCCCGAAGGACCTGGGCCGTTTCCTCCGGCCGGTTCCAATATCCTTTCATGACCTGGGGACCGCGCACCACCAATTCGCCGGGCTCCCCGGGCGGAAGTTCCTGTAGACCGGTGGCTATATCCACTATCCGCGCCTCGGTTCCCGCTACCGGCAGGCCGATACTCCCGACTTTCCGCACACCATGATACGGATTGGTGTGCGTCACCGGACTCGCCTCAGTCAAGCCGTAACCCTCGAGAATCTTCCCCCCGGTTTTCTCTTCAAAAGCCCGAAGGACCTCCACCGGCAGCGGTGCGGACCCGCTGTTGCAGATGCGAATCGAGTCGATTCCGTATTCCCGGGCCTTGGGATGGCTGTTGACCGCCACATACATCGTGGGAACACCGGGAAACATTGTGGGCTTTGCCGTCTTGATCGCGTCCAGGACCTCGTCGAGCTGAAAACGGGGCAACATCACCAGATTCGCCCCCACAGCGATGCCCAAATTCATCCCCACGGTCATGCCGTACACGTGAAACAGAGGCAGAACGAGCAGAATCACTTCTTCCCCGTCCCGCAAACCGTCACGAAAATCCGCCAATGATTGGTAAACGTTGGCGACCAGGTTGCGATGGGTCAACATCGCCCCCTTGGAATAGCCTGTTGTTCCCCCGGTGTACTGCAAAACGGCCGTGTCCTCGGGAGAAATGGCCACCGACGGCGGGTCGCCTTGGGCCCCGAGAAGGGCCTCCACGGGTTGAACCCGTTCGGTCGCCGGGGTTTGCACCGGGCCGGGAAACTGAACGAGGTACGCCCGCTCGAGGTGGGTTTTCTCCCAAACCGCTTCGACCTTCCCCCACAGCGGTTCATAAGCCACGATCACCTTTGGGTCGGCGTCCGCCAGCAGGTGTTCCAACTCAGCCCCGGTGTACATCGGGTTGACCTGGACCACAATACCTCCGGCAGCTAAAACGGCGTAGTACGCAATCACATAATGAGGGCAGTTGGGCAACATGATCGCCACGCGATCCCCTTTACGAACCCCAGCCGCAGCGAGACCCACCGCGGCCCGCTGGACCATCCACCACACTTGCTCATAGGTCAGGGTGACATGGTAAAAAGAAATCGCCGGCCGCCCGGAGAAACGCTCCGCACTATCGCGGAGCATTTCCGGTAACGAGATCTGAGGAAATGAAAACGTTCCGCCCATTGTGTCACCTCAATCCCTTGATCAGGAATCCAGTCGGCACATCCCCTTGGGGATCCCTACCAACCGGTCATTCGGACCTCGGCGCGCCGGGCCGGGGAGTTCCGTCACGACACCCGCACCAATTCCCTTCCCCGGAACCGCAACTCTCCGCCCCCTTGCAAGGTGAGAATCAAAAGGCGAAATTCCGGGCGAAACTCGGCACCCACCACGAGCCCGGGGTGAAACTCCAGCCGCCCTTCCACTTGGTTTCCGGGGACTCCCGGGTCGACCACCAAGTACTCCGTCCCGCACAGATCTTCCGCACCGGTCCCCCGGTGCACCGGAAGGATCCCCCGTACCGAACCGGGTCCGCAGGGAATGGAGAAACCCACCTCGGCGGCCTGAAATGCCTGGATGAAGGCATTGACCGCCTCGGGAATCCGACCGCCTTCCAACAATTCGCGGACCTGCTGAACATCTTCCTTTTTCATCTCCACCAATGCGTGGCGTACGGGCACGCTTTTCATCCTCCCCGCCGCTTTGATCCTGATCATCTCATTCGCCGTCTGACCTTCACTTTCCTGCCGAACATTCTGCCGGACCCCGTTGCGCCGTAAGATCCCTTTTCAGTATACTACATATCAATCTGAACCTGCCGAATCAATCTGAAAGAGCGATGTCCGAAAGGAGATCAAGGTGGCTAAACAACGATTAGACCGCATTCTGGCGGAAATGGGCGTGGGATCCCGCCGAGACATCAAAAAAATGGCAAGGTCTGGGTTGATCGAGGTGGACGGGCGAGTCGTCCGGGATCCTTCCTTACACATTGACCCCGGACAACAGGTACTCTGTGTCGCGGGGCAGCCCATTCACTATCAGCGCCTTCACTATTGGATGATGAACAAGCCCCCCGGGGTCGTCTCCGCGGTCATAGACTCCAGGCACCGCACCGTAATCGACCTGCTCGATGAATCAGACCGCACTCCGCATCTTTTTCCCGCCGGCCGTCTGGACATCGACACCGAGGGGTTTGTGCTGATCACCGATGACGGGCAGCTGGCCCACGCCATCCTCTCGCCCAAACGCCATGTTTCAAAAACGTACCGCGCTACAGTGCAAGGCCGGGTCAGCGACGCAGACATCGCCGCTTTCGCCCAGGGCCTGATCCTCCGCGACGGCTACCGCGCCTTTCCCGCCCATCTTCAAATCCTCAACGCGGGAGAGCGATCCGAGGTCGAGATCGTCCTTCGAGAAGGCAAATTCCATCAGATCAAGCGCATGTTCGCCGCCCTCGGAAAGCCCGTCCTGTATCTCAAACGCGTCGCCATCGGAGGCGTGCAATTGGACCCCTCTCTACCTCCGGGAGGCTACCGCGCCCTCGCCGATGACGAAGTCGCCCGTCTCCGGGAGACGGATCCGCGACTTCCCCCGCGCCCCGCTGAATCATAGACCCTGGCCCTGCGCCCATCTTTCACCGAAGCTCTGAGGCTCCTGGGAGCTCATCCCAGCGGACCCCAACCTCCGAGTTCAGCGCGGCATGGGACCGGTATAAACCGACTGGGGACGGATCAACCGATTGTCTGCCGCCTGCTCCAGAACGTGGGCCGTCCAGCCCGCCATCCGGGAGAGAGTAAAGGTCGGGGTGTAGAGTTCCTTGGGGAGCCCCACCGCCCGGAGCACGGCGGCCGCGTAGAATTCCACGTTCGTGTACAGCCGGCGGCCGGGTTTGTACTCTTCCAACAGCCGAATGGCCACATTTTCCACGTGAACGGCCAGATCCAACCACGGGTCATCCCCGGCCACCCGTTTAGCGACGATGGAGAGAGCCTCGGCCCGGGGATCCCGGGTTTTATACACCCGATGTCCGAATCCCATCAAACGCTCCCCGCGCTCCAAAAGGCTGCGCAAGTACGGCTCAGCGTTTTCCTTGGTGCCGATGGCCGCCAATGTCTCGTCCACTTCCGATGGCGCACCTCCGTGAAGTGGACCCTTCATGGTCCCGATTGCCGTGGTCACGGCTGAAGCCATGTCCGAACGGGTTGAAGTGGTCACCCGGGCCGAAAAGGTCGAGGCATTCATGCCATGCTCCGCCGTCAGCACAAGGTAGGCGTCGAG
Source organism: Kyrpidia spormannii (assembly GCF_002804065.1). Classification (NCBI taxonomy): domain Bacteria; kingdom Bacillati; phylum Bacillota; class Bacilli; order Caryophanales; family Alicyclobacillaceae; genus Kyrpidia; species Kyrpidia spormannii. The sequence continues at coordinate 2,381,075 of NZ_CP024955.1, forward strand.
GGCTGCAACGTGTGCCGGGTGGGGCTCCTTGCCGAAGAGCATGTACAGGTAATTGGCCGTGTGGCTGAGATCCTTCCGGGGCTCTGCAGGCTGCCGACCGTTTAGACGGCTATAGCGGTAGGTGATGATCGTGGGGACTTTGGCTGTCAATTCCATCGCCTGCTCGACTGTCGGCGGCCATCCGTAGGACTCATTTCCCACCGCGGAAACGGCCGTGCGAAGCACGCTCATCATGTCCACTCCGGCGGGGATGGCGTCGATGATCGTCTTCAGATAATCGGGCAAAATCCGATATTGCGCCATTTTCGCGTGAAAATCCGCCAGCTCCGCTTCCGTCGGCAATTTTCCAAACCAAAGCAAGTACGCAACATGTTCATAGGTGTATTGAAGAGCCAGATCCTTGGCCCAATAGCCCCGGTACACCAGATGTCCCCGTTCTCCGTCGACCAGGGCCAGTTCGGTGTCGGTCACCGTCACTCCCTCAAGCCCTTTGTGGATCGTCAACCCCTGGGTCATGATGATCACTCTCCTTTTTCAAAAAAACACAAGATGTTCATTGATGTATAACACAAGTATAACAGGTTTTACGTCTGGCTCCAATACAGTAAGGACAAGCGCGCTGACCTCATGTTACAGCTCGGGCCGAAGATATAAGACACTTGGTGCGACATGAAAAATTTCTACCAGGGGAGATGTCCTTGTCTCGTGTCAGCATTGCCAGGTATAATAATAGAAGTACGGGGCGGCGGTTTTCGCCAGTTTCCGACAATCTCCACAGAGGAGGAGAACAGCCGTTTATGGGCCTGTTCAAACGATTGCGGGATATCAGTCTCGCCAACATTAACGCGATGCTCGATCGAGTGGAAGACCCGGTGAAATTGCTGGATCAGTACCTGCGAGATATGGAAGAAGATCTGCAGGATGCTGAAGAAGCGGTGGCCAAGGCCATCGCGGTGGAAAAGAAACTGAAGGCCCAATTCGAAGAAGCCCAGAGCCTCGCAGAAAAGCGGGCGAAACAGGCGGAAGAGGCGGTACTGGCTGGAAACGACGATTTGGCCCGGCGGGCCCTGGCGGATAAACGGGAACAAGAAGCAAAGGCAAGGGACTTTCAGAACCAGTATCAGACGGCGAAAGCAAACGCAGACGCCCTCAGGGAAAAACTCGCCGAGATGAAAGAAGAGATTGGCAAGATGCGGAACAAACGGGACACCCTGGTGGCCCGGGCCCAAGCCGCAAAAGCTCAGAAAGAGATCAGCCAGGCGATGTCCGGCATCGGCAGTGACAGTGCGATGCGCGGTTTCCAGAGGATGGAGGACAAGGTTCTGCAACTGGAGGCCGAGGCGGAAGCCTCCGGGGAAGTGTATAAAAAAGAGCGCTCCCTGGACGATGAGTTCAATGAGTTGCGCCGTAATGCCGATGTCGAGGACGAGTTGGCAGCTCTGAAAGCGAAGTTAAACAAAGCGGAGTGACCGTCCGCGGGGCGTAAGGCTACCCGGACCAGTGTCAGAAAAACGGGGAGATGGTCATCTCCCCGTTTTCTTAAGGAGGGAATTGTCCCGTTGACGCTGACTATCCACCAGTTGTTGACGATGGGATTCTGGTTTGCGCTTTTCATTCTTCTCCTCGTTATCCTTATGGCGGTCGATGTGGCCCTGACGCAATACAACGATTTTGAATTGATCCGGCGGGGGCATACCGCCGTCGCTTTGCGCTTCGTGTTAAAACTTCTCGCCCACGCGCTGATCATTTCCCGGTCCATGATGATCAGCCAGGTCGTATGGGATGCGGTGGTGATCTCCGCCTACGCTTTCGTGCTGCTCTTGATCGTCCAGTGGCTATTTGATCTGGTGATGAAACGGGCCGCCGGGATCGACATGAGCAAAAACATTGCGGAGAACCACATGCCCAGCGCCTTACTGTCCGGATCCCTGCACGTCGTTGGCGCCGTGATCCTGATGGGATCCATGTAAAGGAGGAACGCCTATGTCCGTGTGGAAAAGGGTGACCGATCTGATTCGCGCCCGGGACCCTCATCCTCCGGTGGTGCAAAAAACGTGGTTCACTTTAAGGCCCGGGGACGTTGTTCAGGTGGAACTGACCGAGTACATCGTCGAAGCCGCCGCCGCCTTCAACGCCATCCAGAGCATGCATTATGTACTCCGGGACGGGCGCACGTACCGCCATTTGGTGATCGACCGCGGGGAAGGACTGGTTTTCCGCCTGTATGAAACCTTGGATGGCAGGCTGGACGACATCGGAGAGATCCCCGAGACGGTACATTTGGACGGAGTGGATTACCATCTCGAATCCCAGCAGGAATCCCCGGCCTGGGTGGATGGCCCCATGCATCTGGTGCACGGGGACACCGTATATATTTGGAATCATCAAAGCGACGATCGTCGCCTGTTCCGGGTGGAATGGCAGAACGGAAAATATTGGTTTGGGCTGGGGCGGTTTACCGAAGAATTTGACGCCAGGATCATTGCCGGCACATGAACGGACGAACGGTAAAGCGTCGATCTCTTCGTCTGCTCGCCCTTTTGGCCCTGGCTTTTTCCGTTCTTCTGGCCGGTTGCGGCCTCGACTCGTACGTTTCGAAAAACTATCAGTTTCAGTCGGCGGCGGACCAAGGACAGGCATTACAAAAAGTCTATCGCGCGGCGAACAAATCGGTTCCCGAGGTAGCCAAGGAACTGGAGGCACAAGAAAAGCCCCAGGACGTCTCCCCGGAATCCACGAAAGAGATGTTTTTGGTCTATCCGGATCACCTGGTTCATCTCCAGCAGGACCCGGCCAAGCCTCAAGACACGATCATCGAAATCGATGACAAGCAATTTGTCAAAGACAATTATGATCCCTCGTTTTTACAAGGATTTTTGCTTGCGTCGACCTTGGATCGGATTTTCGGCGGCGGCTGGCAGTTCGGAGGCGGGCATTTCGGCCACTACCGGGGGTATCAGCGCACCCCGAATTATACGCCAAACCCGCCGACGGGGCCCCCGGCCGCAAAGAAGTCCTCTTTGGAAATTCCGAAAACGGTGGGCGGGGTGGGAGTATTCACCCGGCGGTCAGATCAGCCGCCGACTCCCAGTCCTTCAGTCAATCCCAGGACCCGACCGTCGTCGGGATCCTCGGGTAAATCTTGGAGCGGATCCGGCTCGGGCGTGATCTCATCTGGATCCAAGCCATCGAACGGGTTTTCTTCTCCGCCCAAGGTTCGGTTGGGGGGTGGATCCTTTACACGAAGAAGATAGATTTGGCCGGCGCCGGGGTGAATCCCTTTGGCGCCGGCCCTTTGTTCATGGGCCGAGATCAGCGGTCCTCGACTAGTAAAGCGTAAACCCGGCCCGGGCCATGAACACCCACGGTCAACTCCATCTCGATGTCCGCCGTTCGACTGGGACCCGTGATAAAATTCAAAGACGCCGACAATCCGCGCAAAGCCGTCTCCCGCATAATGGCTGTCAAACCCGGAACCACTCGGGATGCCGGGACCAAGGCGAGATGGGCGGGGGGCAGAAGGCTCACGGCCCTGGGCGTATCCCCACCTGAGAGCAGCGCCAAGCTCCCCGGTTCCGCCGCCACCCAGTAAACCGTGGTCACTCCGAGATCCGCCCGGTCCACCTCCCGGATCGCTTCATCCCGGTTCGCCCCCGCCCTCCACACATAAACGGAAATTCCCGCCGCCTGCAACGCGGGATCCAGTCCCAATTCATCAAGCAAGGGGTCGTTCCACCGCACAACCCGGCCCACTCCCCACTCCCGGGCGATCTCCGCCACCCGTCCCGCCGCCTCCCGGGCCCTCACCACATCGGCCTCGCCACCGACAGCCCGCCAATTGGCGAGAAACTGCTCCAGAGAATTCCCGGCTGCCTCTGGTGTGGGAAGCCCCCTCACCCCTCGCACAGGTTGTTCCGGCGGAGAGGTCTCCACCTCCCGCCCCAGGGCATTCGCAACCCGGGCTAAAAACCGCAGTTCTTCTTCGGTCCGGCCGAAGGATCTCTCCTCACTCATGGTCGGCCCCTCCCATCTGCCGGGCCTCAGCCGCCAGTCCCGGCCACAGATCCCGAAACCGCTTCGGGGCCGCGGCGGGAAAATCCCGACCCGCCGTCCATCCCGCCAGCCCCGGAAGCCGGGCGGAAAGATGCCGGTCTTTCACAAGTGGCCGCTGGAAGGTAACCGCCGTTTTAAATGCCAGACGATAGCGCCGGGGACTTGTGAAGGCCCGTTTATATAGGCGGAAGGCCATTCGTTCCGCCGGCGGGGTCTTCCCAGCGGCCACATAACGAACCCGGTGGCGCACCAACATATCGTGAAGCGGAATCTTGACCGGACAAGCCTCGGCACAGGCCGCACACAAAGAGGATGCATAAGGCAAGTCCCCCCACCGATCCAGATCATCGGTCAAAAGCGGCGTAATCACGGCCCCGATGGGCCCCGGATACACCCACCCGTAGGCGTGCCCGCCGATTTGCCGGTACACCGGGCAGACGTTCAAACAGGCGCCGCATCGAATACATTGAAGTGCTTCGCGAAACTCCGGATCCCGGAGGATGCGGCTGCGCCCGTTGTCGACGATGACCAGGTGGAACTCCTCTGGTCCGTCCACCTCTCCCTCCCGCCGGGGACCAGTGATCACCGTCACGTAACTGGTCAACTTTTGCCCGGTGCCGCTGCGAGGCAGCAAATTCATCATCACTTCGAGGTCTTCAAAAGTCGGCACCACCCGTTCCATCCCCATCACCACCACGTGAACCGGCGGCAGGGTGGTCACCATCCGTCCGTTGCCCTCGTTCGTAAACAAGGCGACAGAGCCGGTCTCCGCCACGGCAAAATTACATCCCGTTATGCCGATATCCCCGGTCAAAAACTCCTCCCTCAACTTTTGACGGGCAAAATTGGTCAGCGTATCGGTATCATCCTTGATCGGCTTCCCGGCCACCTGGCTGAACAGTTCCGCGACATCTTTCTTGGTCTTATGTATGGCCGGTGCAATAATGTGAGATGGCGTTTCGTGGGCCAGTTGAATGATGTACTCCCCCAGATCTGTCTCCACCGCCCGTACCCCGATTGCTTCCAAGGCCTTGTTGAGCTGGATTTCTTCGGTCACCATCGACTTCGACTTAATCACCGACCGGGCATTCCGGGCCCGGGCGATATCGACAATGACCTGAACCGCGTCCTCGGCCGTTTCGCACAGGTGAACTTTGCCTCCCCGGCTTTTCACCTGGTCGATCAATTGGCCGAGATAATAGTCGAGATGAGCCAGCACATGAGCGCGGATGGCCCGGCCCCGCTCCCTCCAGGCCTCCCAATCTCCGAGTGATCGCTGAGCCAAAGCTTTCCCGGCAAAAAACTTATCCGTGGTGATTTTGACCGCTTCACGGAGAAAATCATTATGCAGAGCTTCCGCCGCCCGCTCCTTCATGGTCGCCGGATGCACCGTCATTGCACTCCCTCCTCTAACAGTTGTGCCAAATGCATGACCCGCACCGGGGACCCGATTCGGCGGAGGCGGCCCTCGATGTTCATGAGACAGCCCATATCTGTACCCACTACGAGATCAGCTCCGGTTTCTTGAATATGCCGGATCTTGTCCGAAACGATGGCCGTGGAAACATCCCCCATCTTGACCGAAAAAGTCCCCCCAAAGCCGCAGCACTCTTCGGCAAAAGGGAGCTCCACAAATTCGAGGTCTTTAACGCGGCGCAACAGGCGCACCGGGGCGTCGCCAACCCCCATGAGTCGGGTGGCGTGACAAGAGGGATGGTACGTGACCCTGGCCGGATACCGGGCACCCACGTCCTCCAGCCCCAGGACCTCGACGATGAACTGGCTCAGTTCATAGACTTTTCCGCGGACCTCCCGGGCCTGGGCGAGCCGGGTTGGATCATCGGCAAATAACTCTTCGTATCCGTGAACCACCATGCCCCCGCAGGAGCCGGAGGGACTCACAATATGATCGCTGGATGAAAACGCGTCTAACCAGCCTTCGGCCACGGCCCGGGCCTCGGGATGGTAACCGGCGTTAAAAGCGGGCTGCCCGCAACAGATTTGATTCTCCGGAAAATCCACCTCCGCCCCGAGCCGGCGCAACAGCCGGACGGTGCTCACACCGACCTCCGGAAACAAACTGTCTACTAAGCAGGTGACAAATAATGACACCCGCACATCCCCCACCCCCTGTCATTGACAAGGGTATTGTACCACAGTGGCCCAGTCAGACGGTGGGAGTCGGCCAACCCGGGAAACCCTCCATCACCGCAGCCATAAGAAGGATTTCCTATCCCTGGGCCCCCATCCCCAGAGACCGCCGCCACCCCACCCTTCGTCCGGACACCAGAGACACCAGACCGTAGATGAAAGCCGCCGCGAGAACGATGGACGCCCCGGAAGCGACATTCAGATAGTAGGAGGCATAGAGCCCGACCAGGGCGCTGACCAACGCCACCGCCACGGCAATGGCGGTCATCTGCACCATACTGCGGGCCACCTGCCAGGCCGTGGCCGCCGGGATGACCAGAAGGGCCGTGACTAGGATCACCCCCACCGTCTGCATGGCAGCCACCACTCCAATGCCGATCAGAGCTAAGAATGCGTTGTTCAGCCAGGTGGTCGGCAGTCCTGTCGCCTGGGCCCCCTCGGGGTCGAAGGATAAAAACACCATCCGCCGGTAAAACAGCAACATAAACCCCGCCACCAGGAACAAAACCACCACGACGGCCACTAAATCTTGGGTGCGGAGGGCGAGGACATCGCCGAACAGATAGGCGGAAAGATCTGTCGTATACCATTTGATCGTGCTGATCAACAGTACCCCCAAGGCGAGCGACCCGGAAAAAACGATGCCTACCGCCGTATCCATCCGCGTGCGCCGACGCCGGCCGATCCAAGCGATCAACAGGGCCAAGCCGACGGTGTACACACTGCCAAACGCATACAGATTCCACCCCAAGGCGTAGGCCAGGGCGAGGCCGCCCAGGGATCCATGAGCAAGACCTTCCCCGATAAAAGACATTCCCCGGAGCACCACGAACACCCCGAGCAAGGCGGCTAACACGCCCACGGCCACAGACCCGATTAAGGCCCGCCACATAAAATCAAACTGAAAGGGCGCCAGAAGGAACATCGGCGCCGCCCCCTTCCTTGCCCTCGGGCCGTTTCCCGACGGGAACGCCGAAGGTATCCGCCAAGATCCCCCGCTTTTGCACCTCATCAAAACTGCCTCTGCCGACCAACCGCCGGTTGATGCACCACACCTGGTCAAACTGCCTGAGTCGGGCGGGTTCCAGATCATGAGTCACTTGAATGATGGCAACCCCGTCCGTGCGAAGGCCGTCGATCAGGTGCTCGATGACCTCTTGGGTCGGAGCATCCAAACCGGTCACGGGCTCATCCAGCAGCCACACCGGCGCATTCCGAATGAGGGCCCGGGCGATGAGCACCCTCTGGCGTTGCCCACCGGACAGATTCCCGAACAACTCTTCTCGCCATTCCAGCATGTCTACAGCCACAAGGGCCCGTGCCACCTCCGCTCTCTCTTTCGGGCCGGGTTTTTTGGGCCAAAATCCCCGGCGCAGGAGCCCCATTGCCGCCACATCCCAGACGGTGACGGGCATATCCAACCCCATGACCTGGGACTGCGGGACATAGGCGGCACCGCTCGGTGGATGTCCGGGTGTCACCGACTGGCCGGCGACTTCCACATGGCCGATCACATGGGGAACCAAACCCAACAAAACCTTCAACAGCGTACTCTTTCCGGCGCCATTCGGCCCCACTACAGCAACGCGTTCCCCGGCCGCCGCCTCCGCCGCAACGTCCGTCAAGATGGGTTCCTGGCCGTACGCGGCATGTACATTCTCCAGCCGGACGATGGCACTCATCCCGCCGCCCCCTTTCACGAAGTCCCTTTCAAAGCGCTGACGATCGTCTGGACATCAAATTTCATCATATCGATATACGTGGCCGATCCCGGGCCGCCCACCGTATCATCCAACAAATTATCCACAAACCGTACGCCCGTATCCTCCGCAAGCCGGGAGATCAGTTTGGGATTAAAGCCAGCTTCCCCGAACACCGCCGGCACGTGGCGGTCCCTGACCGTTTGAACAATCTTCGCATAATCCCGTGGAGAAGGTTCCGCCCCGGATGAACCAGCCAGGTACACCTGTTCCAACCCGTATTCTTTACAGAAATACGGCCACGCATCGTGGAACACGACCATCGTTCGCCTGTCTGCCGGGATCTGCGCGATCTCGGAGCGGATCCACTTGTCGAGATCCTGAAGTTGACCGATGTAAGTTTGGGCCCGGCTCCGGTATTCCGCAGCCCCCGCCGGATCCACCTCAATCAGCGCGTCCCGGATCTTCTCGGTATATTTGACGGCATAGTTCGGATCGAGCCACATATGCGGATTCCCGGTCCCTCCTTCTCCCTGGCCCAAAACCGGCAATCCGTTGGACAATGTGATGATTTTCAAATCCGACCGCCCACTGCTTTGAATCAGCTTCTGAATGTAAGTCTCCGCTCCGAGGCCGTTTGCCACAAACAACTTCGCCTGGGATACCGTCCGCACGTCAGCAGGGGTCGGGGAGTAATCGTGGGGATCGGCTCCCGGCGGCACCAATGCCGTCGCGTGAACCCGGTCGCCGCCTACCTGCCGGATCATGTCCGCGATGGGCGTAATGCTCGTGACCACCTCCAACGCCCCAGACGAAGCAGGCTCGCCCGCACCCCCGGTCTGTCCGGATGGGGATGGCCCTTGTCCGCATGCCGCGAGGAAAAGAGACAAAAAAACGATAGCGAAAACCGAAATTCGTCGAATGCGTCCGCCCATAGTGCGCCCTCCTATTCCGTAATCATTTCGATTATCGCCGTACACCGAGTATAATATGGATGGGGAAAGACGGTCAAAAACCCGGAGAGTCGTTTTTCGTAATCATTCCGATCTTGAGGCTGCATACAATCATTTTTTGACCGCATACGGCATCGGACGTCTCTCAACGGCCGGCAGCGTGGACAACAGAGGGAAAGGACGGGATCGGCCGTGCAAAGCCAAAGTTATTTGGACCAACTGCGAAAACAGGGATTGAAGTTGACCGGTCAACGCAAGATGATCCTGCATATCCTTTTGACCGAAAACCGGTACATGTCGGCGAAAGAACTGATCGACCAAGTGCAGGAACAGTATCCCCATATCAGCTACGACACCATTTATCGCAACCTGAGAATGCTCCGGGACGAGCACATTATTGAAGAATCGATGTTTGAAGACGGAAGTGCCAGGTTTCGAATCCGGTGCGCCGATCCCCATCATCACCATTTTATCTGCACCCGATGCGGAGCCACGATTCCCATCGAAGCCTGTCCCATGGAGTTGACTGTGCCCGCTCCGGAAGGCTTTCTCGTACAAAGTCACCGATTCGAAGTTTTTGGTGTGTGTGGCCAATGCCGAGATGTAACGAAATAAAGGGTTGCTCCGTCTATTGTTTAGAAAAATCTTCTGTGAAGAGGCGGGAAGCGCATGCGGCTATTGTGGCGCAGCCAACGGCAACGAGGCATCCTGGTTGCGATGGCCGTAGCTTTTATGGCAGGACTAGCGGGATGCGGCCCCACATCGTCGACGGTCGATCCCCCCGTACCGGCCGCCGATCCCATCCAGGCGGAAAACGCCCGCCTGAAACAACAAGTGGCCGAACTGCAAAAAAGGCTTTCGGCCCTTGAACCCGATACGCCCGTTACACGGCCTCTTTCAGACATCGATCGTGAAGTCGAGATTTTCACCGCCACCCACCCCATCACCCCCGTCGATCAAGTCCTGCGCCGAGGAGCACGGTTGCCCTTTGACGCGGTGGTGACAAACACGCAGTGGCGGCGACCGGGGTATTCCGGAGTTTGGCACAGCACCTATTTCGGTGGAAAATACAGCGGAGTGGAGAAGCTGGTGGAACTGGCGGCCCATCGCGCTTTTGTGTACACCGGTGGGTTGGCGGCCTCCCAACAGTTGCTCTACGGGCTGGGAATCGTCACGACTCCTGAAAGCGACGCAACCCGGGGGAAAAACCTTCCCCTTCAAGATACCCGGGGAGACCACATCAGCCTTCTGATTCTCTACGGACAGGTTCAAAGCGTGACGCGGTTGGACAAGCAGGTGGTGGTCAAGGTAAAACCCACCGAGGCAGGCTTTCAGGAAGTGCGGCTGAATACCGTGGACGTCCTGGGAAAGACGGGAACTTCAGGGGGGGACTCGGGAACATCGACCGTGTTGTTCGAGTTCGTGACGCCGGAAGGCGATCCTTTAGATGCCTATACGGCGGACTTGACGGGGTTAAGGAAAGGGTGAGAAAAACGGGTTTGCCCATGAACGCTCCGTCCAACAAACAACCTCCCCGCCCGGCCCGGCGAGGAGGTTAACTTCGATCCTGACTGCGCCCCTCATCGTCATCCAATCGGCGATGACAGTCAGGGCAGATGTTGAACTCCCTTTCTACTTCGTCTCCTTCATAAAATTGGCCGCATTCCAAGCAAATGTACTGCACGGGATCACCTCCTGCTCTGTGCGTTCGTGTGGCCTTCGAAACGAACGAGCTTGAATTATTCTTATGCGTATTATACCGCGGTTGTGCTTGACTGGCAAGAAAAAGCCGGGCTCGGCCCTGTGCAGAACCGTTGCCCGGCAATGAGATCCGGTGATCGGGGTCAGGCTTTGGCCTCCGCGAACCGCTTTGCCACAGCGTCCCAATTCACCACATTCCACCAAGCGGCGATGTATTCGGGCCGTTTGTTCTGATACTTGAGATAGTAGGCGTGCTCCCATACGTCCAGTCCCAAGATCGGATAATCTCCGTCCATGTACGGGCTGTCCTGGTTCGGGGTGCTAGTGATCTCCAGCTTCCCGCCCGGTTTCATGACGAGCCAAGCCCAACCGCTGCCAAAACGGCCTGCCGCCGCTTTAGAAAACTGATCCTTGAAGGAATCGAAACTTCCAAAGGTGCTGTTGATCGCGTCCGCCAGGGCTCCGGTCGGCTGGCCGCCACCGCCTGGTTTCATGATCTCCCAAAACATGCTATGATTCGCATGTCCGCCTCCGTTGTTCCGGACAGCGGTACGAATGTTTTCGGGAACACTGTTGATCCCGCGAAGCAGGTCCTCGATGCTCTTGGCTTCCAGGTCTGCGTGACCTTCCAACGCTGCGTTGAGGTTATTCACGTAGGTGCCATGGTGGCGATCGTGGTGGATCTCCATGGTGAGGGCATCGATGTACGGCTCCAGGGCGTTGAAAGCATATGGCAGAGGCGGTAATTGATGTGCCATTGGAATCCCTCCTATGTAAGCAGAATGAGTGGTACATCTTTATCCTACACGATTTGCCGAAACAATGCCAAACCTCTCTGCTGCCGACAAAAAGCCTAGAGAGCCGATCGGCTCCCCACAGCGCCCGGTCCGATTCCCGGACGCCCTGTTCAATGATACAATCAATATTAAATAAGACATATTTGAAGTGGAGGATCCACGAAAATCGATGAAGCCACATCCCTGGTTGTATGCCTTCGTGTTCGTCACCGGAGCCGCGGTCATGACTTTGGAGATGGCCGCTTCCCGTTTTGCCGCGCCATTTTTTGGCACATCCCAAATTGTATGGGCGAACATTATCGGTTTGATTATGATCGCACTGTCCCTGGGGTATTGGTTGGGTGGCCGGCTGGCAGACCGCTATCCTCGGTGGCACTTGTTATTTGCCGCCGTAGGAATGGCGGGACTCCTGGCCTGTGCCATCCCCTGGACGGGCCCGTGGGTATTCCATCAACTCCAGGCTGGGATTACAGGAACGCCCATTCACATTATTGTTTTTTCGTTTTTCGGCATCTTGATCATGTTTGCACCCCCGGTGTTTCTCCTGGCTACGGTCAGTCCCTTTGTGCTGCGACTTTCGGGCAGAGATGTGAGCGACCTGGGCAAGGTGGCCGGGGCTCTTTACGCATGGTCCACGGTGGGGAGTATCGCCGGAACTTTTGTCACCGCTTTCGTGTTGATCCCCCGCCTCGGTACTCACATGACCATTGTGCTCACCTCTGGCGCCCTGATCGTCTCCGCCGCGATGGGGCTCACCGCCGTGTCCCCCCGCCGCTGGTGGTGGTCGTGGTTATTGTTACTCGTTCCCTTGGTGACCGCCTTGGGAGGTCCCCGGGCGGTCAAACCGGTTCAGGGACTTTTATTCGAAACAGAGACGGAGTATCAGTACGTCCAAGTGGCGGCTCTCCCAGACGGATCGACGGCGCTCATTTATAACGAGGGCGGAGGGGTCCAGTCCTTGCGGCGTCCGGGAGATGCCCTTGTGCCCCGGGATTACTACAGTTATATGACCCTCCTTCCGTACTTGTCCGGAAATCCTTCTTCCGACCGCATGGAGGGGGTGGTCATCGGTGCAGCGGGCGGGACCATTCTGCATCTCATCGACCACTACGACCAGGGATCGTTCCCAGGGCTCCGTCTGGAAGGGGTGGAGATCGACCCGGTGGTGGCGAAGCTCGGGCCGCGGTATTTTGGCCTGAACCCCGCGCGAACGCCCATCCGGGTGGCGGATGGCCGGGCTTTTGTCACGGCTTCTCAGCACACTTGGGACTTTGCCGTGGTGGACGCGTACAGCCAGCAGATCTACATTCCGTTTCACCTGGCAACCAAGGAGTTTTTTTCCACCCTGGCCGATCACCTAACCACCCGGGGCGTGATGGCCTTTAATGTAAACGCAGTCAGCCCAGATTCTCCCCTTCTTCTGTCTCTGCTGAAGACCGTTCAAGAGGTCTTTCCCCATTTTGTGGTGATTCGGGTGCCGGACAGTTACAATTACCTTGTGATAGCGGGGCGCAGCCCTCTCCCCACCGAGGCCCTTCGGGCCCTCGGGATGGGGCGGTCTCCGGTGTCGTCCATCGCCCGGGAAGCCTTGGCGCACCTGTGGAGACCCACTCCGGAACAACTGAAGCGGGGAATGGTACTGACAGACGACCGGGCACCAGTGGAATATTTGACCGACTCGATGATTTGGGATGTGGCTGGCCGGGGGATCAGTCCGTAATAAACCCTCGATGATGTAATGGTGGATCGATAAGTGGAAGGCAGCTTGTTCGGGGAGATGATCGGAAATGAAGCAGACCAATCGGAAATGGGTCACCGTATGCCTGATGGCCGCGATGTTTCTGTCCGCGATGGAGGCCACCATCGTGGCCACGGCTATGCCCACCATCGTTGGAAAGCTGGGCGGGTTTTCTCAATTCACTTGGGTTTTCTCGATTTTCTTACTCACCCAGGCCGCATCGATTCCGATTTACGGAAAGCTCGCCGACCTTTACGGGAGAAAACCGGTATTTGCCGTCGGGACGGGGTTATTCGTCATTGGCTCGGCGCTGTGCGGTTTGGCGGACTCCATGCCGACACTTATCGCCTTTCGAGCTCTGCAGGGATTGGGGGCAGGTGCCGTACAGCCCATAGCAACGACGATTATCGGAGATCTGTACCCTGGGCCGGAACGGGCGAAGGTTCAGGGGCTTTTGAGCAGCATGTGGGCCATCGCAGCTATTGTGGGCCCGGCGCTGGGAGGTCTGTTGGTCCAGACTGTCGGATGGCCGTGGATTTTTGAACTCAACGTCCCCCTCGGGATTCTGACGATCATCGGGATCGCTCTGTTTCTGCACGAGAAGGTCGAGCGCCGGGGCCATCAGATCGATTATCTTGGGGCAATGACCCTGCTGATCGGCGTCAGCGCCCTGCTGACGGCGCTGCTCCAAGGGGGTGTAGCCTGGCCTTGGACTTCTGGCAAGGTCCTGGGATTGTTCGCCGTCTCCGCCCTGTGTCTGGCTTTGTTCATTTGGATTGAGACCAAAGCCCAAGAACCGATGCTGCCGCTGTCTTTGTTGCGCCGCCCGGTCATCGCCGCAGGCAACATCGCCGCGGTGATCACCGGTGGCATCACCCTGGGCGCTTCGTCCTTTTTGCCGACCTTCGCCCAAGGGGTACTTGGCACCTCGGCCATCATCGCCGGGGGAACAATCGTGACGGTGTCCATTGGCTGGCCGTTGGCCTCGACGCTGTCCGGAAAACTGATCTGGCGCTGGGGATACCGGGCCTTGGAAGTGGCGGGCCTGTTGTTCTGCACCTTAGGGGCAATTTTGTATCTGACCATCTCGCCATCGACTCCCCCGTGGCACATGGCCGCCTTTAGCCTCGTTCTCGGGGTCGGGTTAGGCCTCGCTTCCACGACCCAAATTGTGGCCATTCAGACCAGTGTGCCCTGGCAGCAACGGGGGATTGCCACGGGGGCCAACATGTTCGCGCGAATTCTCGGCAGCACCTTGGGGGTCGCGGTGATGGGAACCGTGGTGAACGCCGGTCTGAGCCGAGCGTTGTCGGCCACGCCCATCGCCCGGAAATACGAAACGGCGGACCCGATTTCGGTAACCAATCTTTTGCTCGACCCCGTGCGCCGGGCAGGGTTACCCCCCGGTGATTTGCGGGTTCTGAGCGACGCCCTGGCCCACAGCATCCACTCGACCTTTTGGGTGCTCCTCGTCGCGGGGATTCTGGGGACTCTCGTCGCCTTCGGCATGCCGGGCGGGGTGCCTCAGTCCGAGAAGTCCAGGGAACAGCCGGAGACCGGCCGATAATCAGGATGAAGCGGCGGCCATCAGGCCTGTTTCCTAACATTCCCATTCTCTACGTGCGAAACGCAATTTATTATGCTATCATGAGGAAGGTATTGAGACTCGCAGGACATTCGTTGCGGTAAAGTGGGGTCGATGGCCCGTGCACGTATGGAACCGGTTGTTTGGATCCCACGATGACGAGCGGCAAGTTTTCGAGGAACTGTGGGACAAGATGTACCGCCACGCATACATGGTCGTTCGGGACACTCATCTCGCCCAAGACGTGGTTCAAGAAGCGTGGATTAAGATCTGGCGTCAGATCAAAACCCTTCGGGAACCGGACCGTTTAGGCGCGTGGGCCACAAAAATTGTTCATCACACGGCAATCGACCTGGTGCGCCGCCGACAACGATGGAACGAAATCTCATCGGAAAACGTCTATGAAGTAGAGGGAACAGAAGAGAGTACGAGAACAGATGGACCTGAGGAAGTTTTCTTCCAGAGAGCGGACGCTGATGAGTTAATTCGGGCGCTGAACCAGCTCTCGGACGATCATCGCGTCGTACTGGTGCTGCGCTTTTATTACGATTACAAGTACGATGAAATGGCGGATATGCTCCAAGTTCCCGTCGGCGTTGTGAAATCCCGGTTGCATCGGGCCAAGAACGCCTTAAAGCAGATTTTGGAACATGACCGGTCGTCGTTGTCGGTGCGGGAGGTGAGTGTGACTGATGAACGACTTTGAAAAGGAGATCCGCCGCGCCTTCGATCGCATGTTCAACGAGATTGAGGTTCCCCCCGCCGAGCCCATCGTTGGGCGAATCGAGCGCAAGCAACAACAACGAAGGACAAAACGGTACATCGTCACCGGCATCTCCGCTGCCGCGGCGGCCGGCCTCATCGCGATGGTGTCAGTGCCCCACTTGGACGGGACATTTCGGAACCCTTCGGTGGCCTTCAATGCACCGCCGGGGAATACACGCGCGCCGGTCACACCGAACCCAACAAAACCGGGGAGTACACAGGCAACTCCGGGCCTTGGAACGCAATCCCCGGAAAAGGCGGGGGTTTCTCAACAAGGAGCGGGAGATGCCCCCGGTGGGTCCCCGGAACACCGTGTGGGGGACAGTGGTTCGGCTAGCAAGGGAGCTTTAGCCATGGGAGGTGCCCGGGGGTCTTTATCAACTGACAATCCAGGCGCTTCGGGGTCTCCGTCAAAAGGAGGCCAGCCATCTGCCACGAATGAGGCACAGGCCCCTTCTGCACAAGGAAAGCCCTCAGAGACTAGTTCGGGTTCGGTGGTCGGACTCAATCAGCAAGACAAAAGCCAGATTGTCCTTCCGAGCGCCCGGGCCATCCGGTGGACGCCCTATCAACCGTCGTTCATCCCGGCGGGGTATGTACCGGTCGTGGAATTTGCATCAGCTACGGCCGCTCCGAATGGAGGGAAACCTCCGGTGGGCGTGCGGTGGACTTATCAGGGGCCGGACGATGCCATTCTAATCATCGCGCAACAGCCTCTAGAGCCGAACGCCGCTTCGCCGTTGCCGGTCTCGCCGTATCCCCAGGAGCAGACGACGGTACATGGACAAGCAGCGGTCTTCCAGCGGGGGAGCGATAACCTGCTACATCTCATCTGGGTGGAGAACGGGATCCGGTTTGACATTGCGACCAACACCGACAAGCAAACATTGCTTCAAGTTGCGACAGGATTAGCGCCATAGACGCTCCACTGCATCTCAACTAGGTGCAAAACGGGACCCCATTTGACACTGGACTTGCTTCAAGTGACAACAGGATTGGCGCCAATAAACGCACCACAGAAAGCCATGACGAATGTGACGATCAAGAACCGTGCGGAGTAACGTGCGGTTTTTTTACTTTTTTGTGTTAGTTTCCATAACATAACCCCTTGTCCCAGATGGCTGTCCCGCATAGAATGTGAAATATGATACAGCGTAGACGCAGGGTGAGGGGGAGTGACTATGTGGAAAAAAAGCCGTCGGGCACAAAAAGAAAACCTCGACCCGGACCGTTCGGAAAAGCTTCAGAGCTTCGTGTACGCGTCCCGGGTGGCAGCTGACCGCCTGGCCGCCGTAGTTAGACAAGTAGACGCCTGCACGGACGATTTGCATCGAATCGCCGAAAACACTTTGCGCCTACAGGCTGCTATGTATTCTCAAGGCCAACACGCTTTGGCGGAACTTCAGGAAACGGCGGCATCGACCCGGGAGGTATCCGCAGCTGCAGATTCCATCACCACCTCTGTCGACCATATTCGCCAGCAGAGTGACACCGCCCACCAGCTCCTACAGGAAGTGGTCTCTTCTTTGTCCCTGACCGAACGAGCGATGGAAGATGTCAAAGCAAAAGTGCGAGAGATTCGCGCCCATGTCCAAGACTTTGTCCGCCAGTCCGAACAGATACAAGAAATCCACCATATCATTCAGAAAACTGTCTCCCAAACGACGCTTTTAGCATTGAACGCCGGCATCGAGGCTGCCCGGGCAGCTGACCAGGGAAAAGGATTTGCTGTGGTGGCCGCTGAAATCAGGAAACTCGCTGAGCAAGGCCGGACAGCCGTCGCCCGCTCGTCAGACATTCTCGATCAATTGAGAAAGGACATGCAGGCCATGCTCCAGGCTGCGAACTCCGGGGAAACCGCGGTCAACAACGGGGTCGATCAAGTCACCGCAGTCATCAAACGCATCGGCGCCCTGGCGGATCCTTTCTCCCAGGTGAACCACTGGGCCGTCGCCACCTCCGAAGCGAGCCGCCGCCAGTCCGCACTGACAACCCAAACTGACCATAAAACCGCCCAGGCGGCCTCGGCCATCGAAGCGGTAATTGCAGACGTGGGCTCCGTTCTTAAAGATATGAACCAACAGGGGCGACACATTGAGGCACTGCGCACCCTGGGCAATCACCTGCAGGAGACCTCTGAAAACTTGATCCGGGCTTTTGACGCCATTGCCGGGTGGATGCAAAACGATCCCTTAACCATTGATACGCACCGGCTCAATGCCTGCCGAGAATTGTTGATCAACCTGAGCCAGGAACCGGAAATCAAAGGAATGAGACCGGAGTCTCACCGGCGCCGCTTACAAACCTTTCTCCGGCAACAACCTGATTTTGAGGCGATTTGGTCGAACAGCCCGGATGGATCGTTTGTGTTCTCCGAACCTCCGGCCGGCCTCGTCAACGCCAAGGAGAGGCAGTGGTGGATCCAGGCCATGGGCGGCAACGTCTATATATCAGAACCATATGTATCCGCCATTAGCCATCGGCCTACCATTACCATCGCCGTCCCCATCTACGGGGAATTGGGGAACATCGTCGGATGCTTGGGGGCTGACCTGGATCTGAGGGGAAAACCGGCCACTCGACAATAACCCCTCAGCTCGGCGCCTCGCGGGCTTCTGTGAAAGATTGCCAAGCGAGCTTCGCCGCTCCCAGGATGCCGGCATCCTCCCCCAAAAAAGCTGGAGATAATCGGCAATATCTCGCCACCCGAGGCAGCACCCAACTCCGAAAGGCTTCATCAAGAGGTACAAACCACAGATCTCCAGCCTTGGCCACCCCTCCTCCCACCACAATCACATCGGGGCTCAACAAATCGGCGGCAGCAGCCAGCCCTCTCCCCAACCAGAAGGTGGCTTCTCGGATCACCTCCGAGGCCCGCTCATCCCCTTGTCGAACCAGGACAAAGATATCCTCCACCGTCAGGGAGCCCGACGGGCCGATCAAACCCCGACGCCGGCTTTCGCGAACCAGTGCAGTGGCCGAAGCCAGGGTCTCCAAGCATCCCCGACTTCCGCAGGTACACGGCTCGCCGTCCGGTTTCATAGGCAGATGGCCA
This sequence comes from Kyrpidia spormannii, assembly GCF_002804065.1. Lineage (NCBI taxonomy): Bacteria > Bacillati > Bacillota > Bacilli > Caryophanales > Alicyclobacillaceae > Kyrpidia > Kyrpidia spormannii. The sequence continues at coordinate 2,399,573 of NZ_CP024955.1, forward strand.
ATTTCACCGGCCATGGCCAGGGCCCCTCGGTAAACCCTCCCCTCCCACACGATACCGCCCCCGATCCCTGTGCCAACCGTCACGCACAGGACCGAGGCAGCCCCTTTCCCAGCCCCGATCCACGTCTCTCCCAAGGCCGCGGCGTTGCCGTCATTGTCCAGGACGACCGGTTTGCCCAGTTCCCGTTCCATCAAATCCCGAATCGGAACGTTTTTCCAGTGCAAATTCACCGCTTCTTCCATCCATCCGCTCTCTAAATCGAGAAAAGCCGGCCAAGCTGCGCCAACGCCGACCACATCCCTCCATTCCACCCCCGCCTGCACCGCCAGGGCCCTCACTTCTCTTCCCAACCTCCGCATCACCCACTCAGGCCCCCGCCTGGCCTCCGTTGGCCACTGCCCACGAGCCACAACCGTCCCATCCCAGAACACGAGCCCCGCCTTGATTCGGGTCCCGCCCACATCGATCCCCGCAACGAGCCCTTCCACCGCCGGCTCCCTCCCCTCTTTCGTTCACAATGCCCCCGGCTTGATCTCAACTGACTGCCCTACCGCCGAACCGCCGCCGCCACTACCCGTCCCCATTCTCGGTCGACCTTTTGGGCCACCCCGGGATCCGGTTCCACCTGGCCCGGGTAGCCCGGCTTCATTCGGGCATCGATGACCAGGGGAAACTGGTACGCCGGCCGGTGTCTTCCCGGTCGCGTTCGGGCATACAAGTCCCGGGCCGGGTCAAACCGGGTGAACCACGTCCATAACCCCGTCGTCCCATCCCGTATTTCTTTGACGTCGTCCACCAGAACCACCACCGGCCAATCGGCCAGCTCTTTCTCCAGTGCCACCTTGCTCCCGAGAGTCGGACTTTGTTCGAAGGATTCCACTTCAATGAATATTACACCAGGTAGAAAGACCTTTACATCTCCGAGATATGAAGGCAGAGTGCCACGGAGGGAACCGGGCAGAACTCTGCGAGGTTTTCCCGTGCCAATCCAGAGAGATTTACTGCCGTGATTCAGGCGCCCCCCGGTATAATCCAAGGTATCCATCGGCGTATCTGGAATTACGTAAAGATCTTTGGCCGGATCCATCCTCTCCAGCACCGCCTGAAATACTTGGCGATAATCCCGGACATCCACCGCCTGATCGGTCAAAAACAAGCATTTTGTCAACGAGAGTTGTCCCTCGCCGAGAATCCGGAAACCGTGGACCAATGCTTCTCCCTCGTAACTATCCCGCACAACAGCGGCACACAAGGGGTGAAATCCCGTCTCCGCGAAAGTCCAGAGATCCTTTACACCTGGCATCGCCAGCGGAAACAAAGGAGCCAACAGCCGCTGCAAAAACTCGCCGAGAAAATAATCTTCTTGTTTAGGTTTTCCCACCACTGTCCCCGGAAACAAGGCGTCCCGGCGGTGCAAAACCGCCTCGACCTGAAACACCGGGAAAGGATGAGCCAAGGAATAATATCCATAATGATCGCCAAAAGGCCCCTCCAACCGCCGAACCCCGGTAGGTACCCGGCCAATCATGGCAAACTCCGCCTCGGCGATCAACGGGTGGCCCCACCCCGCCCATCGCCCCAGGGGGATCTTGTCCCCGAGAATCAACGAGGCCAGCAACAATTCGGGCACAACCTCGGGTAGAGGGGCCACCGCAGCAGCCGTCAGGGCCGGAGGGCCTCCCAGGAATACCGTCACAGGCAAAGCCTCACCCCGGGACTCGGCGACATGGTAATGAAAGCCCCCACCTTTGTGAATCTGCCAGTGCATACCTGCCGTGTCATCATCGAAAATCTGAACCCGGTACATCCCCAGATTGTGCCGCCCGGTATCCGGGTGCTCCGTATACACCAACGGTTGAGTGAGAAAGGGGCCACCGTCCTCGGGCCAACAGGTCAGGGCCGGTAACTTCGTGAGCCCGGGCGGGGACTCCACCACTTGGGCCACGGGAAGGTCCCGGGATCGCCTGACTCCTGCCCGGGCCACCTCCTTCAGAAGCCCCCGGCGCCCCCACAATGCGCTCCACCGCGGGGGGAGCAGTTCTTCCGCCGCCGAGGCCATCTCGCGAACGAGCCGCTCCGGCCGGCTACCAAAGGCAAGTTCCACCCTCCGGGCTGTCCCGAAAAGGTTCGTTACCAGAGGAAAGGGACTGCCTTTGACGCGATGAAAATACAATGCTCGCCCTCCCTGGGCGATCACTTGGCGGTGGATCTCCGCCGCTTCCAGGTAGGGATCCACCGGCTCCTCAATCTCAAGCAGTTCGCCCTCCCGGCGAAGAACTTCTAGAAACTCCCGCACATTCCGGTGCACCCCGGAACCCCCTCCAACTTTCGACTCGGCCACAGCGACCGGTGACGTCAGTAAATCTCTTTATACCGGTCAAACATGAAAAACACGCGCTGCACAAAATGTCTCGTTTCTCCCACCGGGATCCGATCCGCCCCGTCCAAGGTACCGTCCCATTTACCCGCCTGAAGCCATTCCTGAACCCGGTTTGGTCCCGCATTGTAAGCCGCCACCGCCGCAACTTCATTCCCTTGAAAGCGGTGGATCAGGTAGTTTAAATACCACGTCCCCATAGCCAGACTCACTTTCGGGTTTTTCAGATCATCCGGGGAAACCCGGGGAGCCCCTGGCTGTTGGACGATCCATCTGGCCGTGTCGGGCATCAGTTGCATCAGCCCGACCGCGCCAACCTTCGACACCCGATCTTCAGCAAAAGAACTTTCGACCCGGACCACGGCAGCCACCAACAGCGGGTCGAGATCATATTGGCCGGCCTCGGCACGGATGTCGTCATAGTAATACAAAGGGTACATCCACCGGGCCACCCACTTGGTTTGCATGATCGCAAAAACAGCTATGAGCAGCACCAGCAAAAGCACCATCCACCATCGGCGACGCCCGGAAAAAGCTCCCTTCATGCGCCCGTCCGCCGATCGCACAACGCCTGCCACACCCTTTCTACCTGCTGCCTCGTCCAATCCAAGTCACCGCTATTGTCGATCACGTAATCGGCATACCGTCGTTTCTCGTCCAAAGGCATCTGAGAGCGAATCCGTGCCATCGCTTCTTCCGCGGAAAGCCCATTCCGAGACATGAGACGGCGTAACTGGACCTTTTCGGGAACCCATACCAAGATGCACACATCCACCCGTTCAACCAACCCGCCCTCAATAAGCAGTGGCACGTCCCATAACACCACCGCCCTGGGGTCGCCCTCCAAGATTTCCCGAGTCAATTCCGCCATCCGGGCCCGCACCCGGGGATGGACGATGGCATTCAGCTTCGCCAATTGATCCGGCCGCCCAAACACCCGGGCTCCGAGCTTCTTCCGATCCAATTGGCCATCAGCCTGGAGAATATCCTTTCCAAAGACAGCCGTCAACTCTTCCAGACCTTCGGTTCCCGGTTCCACCACCTCCCGGGCCACCTGATCCGCATCCACCAGGCGCGCTCCCAGCGCCACAAACATTCTCGACACTGTACTTTTGCCACTGGCGATCCCGCCCGTCAAGCCCGCAATCACGCGCCCATCCCCCTTGGTGCCGGTTTATCACCACCCCGGGCCTCCTACCTCCCGTCCCGTCCCATCCGCTTCAATCCCGCCCTCAGGCTGGCAGACGGGGCAAATATGCGTGCCCCGCCCGGCCACCACCCTCCGCTCAATGGAATGGCCGCATACCCGGCAGGGCTGCCCGGTCCGCCCGTACACGAACAGGTGCTCCTGCATCAACCCCGGCCTGCCGTCGCTGCGCACATAGGAGCGCACCGTTGCCCCGCCCGCCGCCAGGGCCTCCTGAAGCAAAGCGCGCATCTGGGCGAGCAATCTTTCGGCCTCGTCCGGGGTCAAAGACCGTCCCGGGCGTTCCGGGTGAATACCCGTCCGAAACAACACTTCGTCCACATAGATATTGCCGAGCCCCGCGATCACTCTCTGGTTGAGCAAAAGCCCCTTGATGCGCCCCTTTCCGGACAAGCGCCGGCGCAAAACCTCCGGAGTCAGCTGCGGATCGAAGGGTTCGGGACCCAGGGAAGCAATGGGTGGAAACACTTCCCACTGCCGGTGCTCCACCGCGTCCATCGTCCCGAATTTGCGAACATCCCGGTAGCGAAGATCCCTGCCGTCCTCCAGATGAAAAATGACCCGGGTGTACTCATCCACCGGCGTTTTCGCCTCCACCAGTCGATACCGCCCCTCCATCCGAAGGTGCGAAATCAGCGTCCATCTCAGCCCATGAAACAATAAATACTTTCCCCGCCGGCCGATTTCCTGCCAGGTCTCTCCGGCGAGGCGGGCGGCAAATTCCTCCGGATCCGCCGGTGTTCGGATCGTGCGTTCGCACAACACCGTCACGCCGGCGATTCGACGCCCTTCCAAAACAGCCAGTTCCCGCCGAATCTGCTCCACCTCGGGCCATTCCGGCATCCAGTTTGCCCTCCTGTTCACAAAACTGTACCAAAACCGTCATGTCCCATTCCTCCGTACTTTGCGGATCCGTTGTACCATCAAAAGAGGGACTTTAAACGGCAGTCCGATATCGCCGTATCCTTCGGCAAGGAGTGAGACGTTTTGGAGAAAAACGATCAGAAACACATGGCGACGCCCGAAGGGAAAAACGAACTTACCCGCCGCCAATTCTTGAGTTACGCCCTCGGCGGCACCGGGGCGTTTATGGCCGCCGCCATCGGTGCGCCGTTGTTGACTTTCGGTCTGGCGCCCCTCAAGACCTCCGGTTCTTCCAACATGGTAGGCACCGGGCACAAGGTCAACGAATTTAACGGCCAAGACCCCAAACTTATCTCTTTTAAGCTCCACGTCAACGACGGGTGGAACTCCAAGGACGTCCAAAAGCAAGCGTACGTGATTCAACAAGGCGACAAGCTGCTGGTGATGTCTCCGATTTGTACCCATCTGGGCTGTCTGGTCAGCAAGGCGACTCCCCAATGGAGCCAGGGCGGCAAGTGGTATTTTCACTGCCCGTGCCACAACAGCTTGTTCGACAAGTACGGCGTCCAGAGCCCGGACTCTCCGGCGACCCGGCCCCTGGACCTCTACACGTATGACGTCCGCAACGGCGAACTGTTCGTGTCCGGCCAGATGATTAAACGAGGTTAAGATCCCGGGGCCGCAAGGTCCCGGGTTTTTTTTGGGCCTGTCCGATATCTGTCCAGGCGTTCTTCGCCGCGGTCACTTTGCCTCATACCAGTTGTCTCCCGCGTGAATGTCCACCTTGAGGGGGACATCCAGCGACACGGCCGATTCCATCGCTCGTTTCACCATATCCTGGAGGGCCTCAACCTCCTCCGGAGGCACTTCAAACACGAGCTCATCATGGACTTGCAACAACATCTTCGCGCGAAAATCCCCTTCGGTCAGCCGCCGATCCACCTCCACCATCGCCCGCTTGATGATGTCCGCGGCACTGCCCTGGATCGGGGTGTTCATCGCCGTTCGTTCGGCAAAGCTTCGCAGGTTATAGTTCGAGGAGTGGATATCCGGCAGGTACCTGCGGCGCCCCAGCAAGGTCGTCACAAAACCGTTCCTCCGGGCGGCGGCCACCGTTTCTTCCATGTAGGATTTCACCCGGGGAAACTTGGCAAAATACCGGGCGATGAATTCCGCCGCTTCTTTTCGAGGGATGCCTAAATTCTGGGACAACCCGTAGTCACTGATCCCATACACGATTCCAAAATTCACCGCCTTCGCCTGGCGGCGCATCCCGGGGGTGACCTGTTCCTGAGGCACTTCGAAGACCTCGGCGGCCGTCCGGGCGTGGATGTCCAAATCATCCCGGAAAGCCTGGACGAGGGCCGGATCCTTCGAAAAGTGAGCCAACACCCTCAACTCGATCTGAGAGTAATCAGCAGATAAAATTTTCCATCCCGGCTCGGAGGGTATGAAGGCCTGGCGTAAACGCCTTCCCTCCTCGACGCGAACGGGGATGTTCTGAAGGTTTGGATCGGTGCTGGACAGCCGCCCGGTGGCGGTTACCGCCTGTTGAAAGCAGGTGTGGATCTTGCCGGTCTCCGGTCGGATGACTTTGAGCAGGCCTTCGATATAAGTGGACTGCAGCTTGATCAACTGGCGCCAATCCAAGATCCTCTGGACAATTTCGTGATACGGGGCGAGCTTTTCGAGGACATCCGCCCCGGTGGAATACCCCGTTTTCGTCTTTTTTTGTGGAGGGAGGCCGAGTTTATCAAAAAGGATCTCCGCCAGTTGTTTCGGGCTGTTCAAGTTGAAGGACGTCCCGGCCAGTTTGTAAATCTCCTCTTCTAACCGGGCGATCTCGGCGGAAAAGGTCTCACCCAGACTCCGCAGCCGATCCGCGTCCACCCGTACGCCGGTTCGCTCCATCTTGGCGAGAACAAAACTGAGCGGCATTTCCAGATCGTGATATAGCGGCCACAATCCCCGGATCTCTAGGTCCCGTTTCAACGCTGGGTAGACCCCGGCCAAAGCGGCCGCGTAAAGGGCGCACCATCTTTGTCGCTCTTCTCCTTGGGGAGCTCCCCGGCCGTCCAGGAGGGGAACCGACACGCCGAGATATCGTCCGAACACTTCGGTTAAGTCCGGGTGACCGTCTTGGGGGTTGATGAGGTAAGCCGCCAAAAGCACATCGAAGGCGTCCCCGGGCAAAGTGAAGCCCAGCCGGTCAGCCAGCACTTTCCACGACTTGATATCGTAAAGGACGGTCAGCCCCGGCTCCCTGAGCATCTGGGTCAATCCCTCGGCCCAGCCACTGTCCTCTCCACAAAGCAGGTATCGAACCCGCTCCCCCTCCGCCACTCCGATCCCCCGGGGGGTGCCGAATTGGTACCCGCCTTCCAGATCAAGAAACAGCCCCCGGACACCCACCTGCCCAGTTATGGGAGAGTCCCCCCACTCTTCAATCTGAACCCGCCCGGGGTCCAAGGTTCCGCCCACACCCACCCCGGTTCCGGAGGCGTGGTCTGGCGTCCCTTCTGTCCCGTCCGCGTCCTCTGGGAACACTTCGCCGATTCGCTCCAGAAGAGATCGAAACCCCAGCTTTTGAAAGGCCGTCCGCACCTCCCGGGCCGGGGCGGGTACCCAGCGCAGATCCTCCCACCGGCGCTCCAGGGGCACCTCCCGATGAATCCGGGCCAAGCGCTTGGACAAAAACGCTTGATCCCGATGTTCGGCCAAACGCCCCTGTAACTTCCCGGAAACCTCGTTCAGGTGTTGGTAGACACCCTCCACATTCCCGTAGGCCTGTAACAGTTTCGCCGCCGTCCGCTCACCGACGCCTGGCACCCCCGGGATATTGTCCGAAGTATCCCCCATCAGACCCTTCAGGTCGACGATCTGCTCCGGGCGAAGTCCGAACCGCTTCTCCACATCGGCGGGGTGGTAACGCTCCACCTCTCGGATCCCTCGACGGGTTAAAACGGCAGTGACGTGGGAAGAGACCAGTTGCAGCAGATCTTTGTCCCCGGTGAGGACCACCACCTGGACCCCGTCCGCCTCCGCCTCCCGGCTCATCGTTCCGATCAGGTCGTCCGCTTCGTACCCTTCCGCCTCAAGTACGGGAATACCCATGGCCCCGAGCATCTCCCGGGCCATGGGAAACTGCTCGGACAACTCATCCGGGGTCTTCTCCCGGGTGCCTTTGTAATCCGCGTAGAACTCGTGCCGGAATGTCTCCTTGCCGACGTCGAAAGCCACCGCCACGTGGGTGGGCCGCTCTTCCTGCAACAGCCGGAGTAACATCATCACAAAACCGTACACGGCGTTGGTATGTTTCCCTTCGGCGTTGGAAAGGAGAGGGAGGGCAAAAAAAGCTCGGTACAAAACGCTGTTCCCGTCGATCAGTAAAAGTTTCACACCAGATTCCGGCAACGGGGTCACCTCATTCCGATCTTGACGAACCTATTCTACCACATCGAAACGGCGTTCGCCCCGGGTCCTGGGCTCCTCGCCGGGTTATGGACGCTTTTCCACATAGGCTCCTTTCAGATCCCAGTCCAGCCCCACCGAGGGATACACGATATGTTTCACAAAAGGTTTTTGCAACCACACCCGTTCGCGAAAAAAGAGCGGGGCTACGGGCATGTCCTGGAACAGAATCCGCTCGGCCTGTTCCAGCTCCCCGGCCCGGCCTGCGGGATCTGTCGAGGCCTCAGCCGCGGCGATAAGACGGTCATAATCCGGGTTGTGATAATGAACGAGATTATCCGGGAAATCACTTACCCAAAGTTTGAGAAATGCCGAAGCGTCGTTATAATCCGCCCCCCAACCGGCCACGGCGACTTGATAGTCCCCGGTTCTCTGTCGATGCAACCGCTCGGCCGCAGGCACTTCATCAATCCGAACATCAATCCCCAGCTTTGTCTTCCACTGGTCCTGCAACCACTTGGCCGCCGCCACCGAGGGCGCAGAGTTGTCGGAGAGAAAGGTAAGCGGGGGCAGAGCGTTCAGATGCAACTCCTGAAGACCGTTGCGAAGCAACGCCCGGGCCGCATCCGGACGATTGTCCACAAAAAGGTCGCCGTTTTCCTGCCGGAAAGATTTTGTACGTCCGGGAATCGACGGGGGAACCAGGCCGTAGGCCGGCTCTGCCGCTCCGCTCCACAAGCGACGCACGTAATCCCTGCGGTCCAGGGCGTAGGACAACGCCAACCGGATGTTTTTGTTGGCAAAAGACGGGTATCGCTCCGGATTGAAAACCAGGAAAAATACACTGTCCTCGGGTACCGCCACCGGGTCCGGCTTCCCTTTCCACTGGTCGAGCCACGATCCCGCCACTCCGGTTTGATCGAGTCCCCCGGTTTCGTACAGAGAGATTCGCTGTCCGAGTTCTTTCACGATCTTAAAGGTCACTGAGGTCAAGTGGACATGCCGGGCATCCCAGTACGTCGGATTGTTGGCCAGTGTGACCTGGCGGTCGCGCTCCCAGGAAGAGATCCGGAACGGTCCGATGAACACCATCTTCCCGGGGCCTGTCCCGAACTCCTTTCCGTATTTTTCTACAACGTCTTTCCGCACGGGATAGAGGGCGGGTTCTGCCGTCAAGGAAGGAAAATAGGGTGTCGGCCGGGTGGTTTTCACCTCCAGGATACGGTCACCCAAGGCTTTTACCGCCACCTGCCCGGCCGGGCCCTTTCCCTCGGCGTAGGCTTTGGCCCCTTGGACAGGATACAACAGTCTGGCCCAGGGCGAATGGGTCGCCGGGTCCAAAACCCGCAACCAAGCGTAGCGAAAATCTTCGGCCCGAAGGGGCACACCGTCGCTCCACGCAGCGAGCCGCAGGTGAAACACAAACCGCGTGTGATCCGGCGAAACCTCCACCCGCTCCGCCAGCCCGGGGTCGAGAGTGGCCCCTTTCCCCTGACGCATGAGTCCTTCTTCCACTGCCCCCAACAAATCCATCGCCCACTGGTCGCCGGTGGACCCGGGATCCAGGGGCGCCGGCTCGTCCCCCAGCCACATCACGAGCTTCTGATCCGGATCGGGTGGTGTTCCCAAGTGCCAGCTCCATAGCCCGGCTCCGGCCCCCCCAATTGCGGCCAGACCCGCCAAGGTGACGAGCCATCTTTTTCGCCACCTGTGAACCCCTATCGACCACCATCGCCACAGATTCGGCCAAAGGTTTCTCATAACTGCCACCCCCCGTGGACAAGATTCCTTGTCCCATATGTATGACGGGGGGAGACGAGCCATGAGCCATAAAAAAACCGCCGGAATCCCGGCGGCGACACAATCGTGCAAACAACGTGACATCAGAAAGCCGTTCAGACGAGGCTGCCCAGAACCCCCATGACTTTTTGAACGGAAGCGGCAGATTTATCAAGGGCGGCCTTTTCCTCGGGGGTCAGGTCAATCTCGAAGACCTTCTCGATTCCCTTGCCCCCGAGGAGCACCGGCACGCCTAAATACAGATCCCGATATCCGTACTCTCCTTCCAAGTAAGCGATGGCCGGCAGAATCCGCTTCTTGTCTTTCAATACCGCCTCGGCCATTTGGACCAAAGAAGCAGCGGGAGCGTAATAAGCACTTCCGTTACCGAGAAGGTTCACGATCTCCCCGCCTCCTTTGCGGGTCCGCTCGACGATGGCCTCGATCCTATCCTTGGGAATCAGCGTCTCGATGGGAATGCCGCCGGCGTAAGAGTAACGGACCAAGGGCACCATGTCATCGCCGTGTCCGCCCAGTACGAACCCGGTGACATCTTCCACGGACACCCCTAACTCCATCGCCACAAAGGTCCGGAAACGGGCGGTATCGAGCACACCCGACTGGCCGATCACCCGCTCTTTCGGAAACCCGGAAGTCTTGTACGCCACATAGGTCATGGCATCCACCGGGTTCGACAGGACGATGATGACGCAGTTCGGGGAGTACTTGACGACCTGCTCGGTGACAGATTTTACAATCCCGGCATTGGTGGTAACCAGGTCGTCCCGGCTCATTCCCGGCTTCCGGGCGACGCCGGCGGTGATGATCACCAGATCGGAGTCCTTCGTATCCTCGTAATTGCTGGTCCCGACGATGTTGGCGTCAAAGCCTTCGACCGGGCTGGCCTCCATCATGTCCAGGGCCTTGCCCTTGGTCGGGTTCTCAAGCTTCGGAATATCCACCAGGACGATATCGCCCAGCTCTTTGGTTGCAGCCAACAATGCGGTGGTGGCTCCGGTGAAACCGGCGCCAACAATGGTGATCTTTTTCCGGCGAATCATCAATGGATCCCTCCTGCTGTTATTCCATATTGCCAATCAGGGCGGTGGCGAACTCCGAGGTTTTGACCTCTTTCGCCCCGGTCATCAACCGGGCGAAATCATAGGTGACCACCCGTTCCCGAATGGTCTTCTCCATGGCCTTGACGATAAGGGCGGCCGCTTCCTTCCAGCCCATATACTCCAACATCATGACGCCGGAGAGGATCACCGATCCGGGGTTGACCTTGTCCAGACCGGCATATTTCGGCGCCGTGCCATGGGTCGCCTCAAATACAGCGTGTCCGGTTTCGTAGTTAATGTTGGCCCCCGGGGCGATGCCGATGCCCCCGACCTGGGCCGCCAAAGCGTCAGAAATGTAATCCCCGTTGAGATTCAAGGTGGCGATCACGTCGTACTCCGCAGGCCGAGTCAGAATCTGCTGCAGGAAAGCGTCGGCAATCACGTCCTTAACCACCAACTTGCCGGCCGCTTCCGCTTCGGCCTGAACCCGGCTCGCCTCTTCCACGCCGCTCTGGGCCTTGATCCGGTCATACTGCGCCCAGGTAAACACCCGATCCCCGTACTCCCGCTCGGCCAACTCGTAGCCCCAATTCTTAAAAGCGCCTTCGGTGAATTTCATAATATTTCCCTTGTGGACTAACGTCACGCTCCGACGGCCATTTTTCAGGGCGTAGTCGATGGCTGCCCGCACCAGCCGCTCAGTTCCCTGCCTGGATACCGGCTTGATGCCGATGCCCGAGGTCTCGGGGAATCGAATCTTTTTCACGCCCATCTGATTCTGCAGAAACTCGATGACCGTGCGGACCTCCGGAGTCCCTTCCTCCCATTCGATCCCCGCGTAAATATCCTCGGAATTTTCCCGGAAAATGACCATGTCCACCAACTCTGGGCGCTTCACCGGAGAGGGGACGCCATCAAAATACCGAACCGGCCGCTGGCACACATATAAGTCCAACTCCTGCCGGAGGGCGACATTCAATGAGCGAATCCCACCGCCCACGGGTGTTGTCAGAGGCCCTTTGATCCCCACGATGTATTCGCGAAAGGCGGTCAAGGTGTCCGGGGGGAGCCACTCCCCGAAAGTGTGATAGGCCTTTTCACCGGCGTACACTTCAAACCAAACGATCTTCCGCTTGCCTCCGTAGGCCTTGTCCACCGCCGCGTCGAACACGCGCTGGGAGGCCCTCCAAATGTCCGGCCCTGTCCCATCGCCCTCAATAAAGGGGATGATCGGGCGGTCGGGAACAGACAATGACCCCTCCCGCACGACGATCCGCTCACCTTCGCCGGGCGGTGTCAGCTTTTCAAACTTTGCCATGCAGCAATCCCTCCCTCGACAACTGACTCCCCTGCGTCCTCCAGCCGTGTTGACGGCAAAAAAGCCGGCGCAAGGCCGGACGACAGCGCGGAAGCACAAAACCATTCTCATGATAGCACAGGGAGAATCGCTGCAACAACTTTTCTTCTCATCTATTGAACCTCGGTTTCATAGAACGAAACAAAACTTCGGACTTACAAAACTCTCGCCCGGCCGCGATAGATCAAACCGAGTTCGGCATCCACCGTCACCACTTCGCCATCCCGGAACGTTTCGGTCGCTCGCTCCACCCCCACCACCACCGGGATACCCAAGGACAACCCCACCACTGCGGCGTGAGAAGTCAGACCCCCTTCCTCCGCAATGACGGCCGCCGCCCTCTCCAAGGCGCTCATGAGGTCCGCATCGGTGGCCACCGTCACCACCACATCTCCGGCCCTCACCCGGGCGGCATCCTCCACCCGCCGCACCACCACCGCCCGTCCGGTGACCGCTCCTCGGCCAATCCCCTGCCCACGGGCTGCCACGTCACCGATGGTATGTACTTTTAGCAGATTGGTGGTTCCTGGCTGACCCACGGGGACGCCAGCGGTGATCACCACGAGATCCCCGTGTTTCACAATTCCCGTTTCCAGGGCGGCATCAATGGCTACTTCCAACATTTCGTCGGTACTTTTCGTCGTCCGGGCCACCGTAGGGTATACGCCCCAGCACAGTGCCAGGCGCCGGGCGACGTCCTCCCGGGGAGTCACCGCTACGATCGGACACCGGGGACGGTATTTCGATACCCGGCGGGCCGTGAGTCCCGACTGGGTGGATGTCAGGACTGCCGCCGCCTTGAGGTCGTCCGCCAACGCGGCAACGGCATAACTAATGGCATCGGTAACCGTTCCCTGGGGTTTGTGGACTTCGGTCCTTCGAAACGCCCACAACGCCTCTTCGGCCCGCTCGGCGATTCGGGCCATGGTCTTCACCGATTCCACTGGATATTTGCCCGCGGCGGTCTCGCCGGAGAGCATAATCGCATCGGTGCCGTCAAAAATGGCGTTGGCGACGTCGCTGGCTTCAGCCCGGGTGGGCCGGGGATTGCGCTGCATCGAATCCAGCATCTGAGTGGCCGTGATCACAGGCTTGCCCGCCCGGTTACACAATTCAATCATCCGCTTTTGCCACAAGGGCACCTCTTCCGTGGCGATTTCCACCCCCAAGTCCCCCCGGGCCACCATAAGGCCGTCCGAGACCCCCAGGATCTCTTCCAGGGCGTCGAGGGCTTCCTGGGCCTCGATTTTTGCAATGATGTCCATGTGAACCCCGGCTTCTTCCAGCAGACGGCGGATCTCCAATACATCCCCGGCTTTTCGCACGAAAGAGGCCGCGATCATGTCCACCCCCTGGGCGATACCGAAACGGATATCTGCCACATCTTTCTCGGTCACCCCTGGCAGCCGAAGTTTCACCCCTGGGGCGTTAATCCCTTTATGATCTCGGAGAATCCCGCCGTTGGTCACCCGGCAGCGTATCTCTCCGCCATGCACTTCGATCACTTTCAACCCGATCAGCCCATCGTCGATGCGAATGATCGACCCCGGGAAAACGTCCTCGGGGAGGCCGGTATAGCTGACAGAAATCCGCTCGGCCGTCCCCTCCACCGGTTCGGTGGTGAGGATCAGCTCGGCCCCGTCCTTGAGCTCCACTTGTCCCCCCCGTACGCGACCGGTGCGGATTTTGGGGCCTTTGATGTCCAACATCAGGGCAACGCGTTTACCGACTTTGGCCGATGCCTCCCGGATGCGGGCAATCCTCAAGGCGTGTTCTTCGTGGGTGCCATGAGAAAAATTCAGCCGGGCCACATCGAGGCCCGCCTGGATCAAAGCCTCGAGCACTTCGGGCGACTCACTGGCTGGGCCGACAGTGCAAACGATCTTTGTGCGGCGCACAGAAAACCCTCCTTAGATCGCGAGTATGCGGGCGAGGTCGAAGAGGCCGAGGTCCGGCCGATGAGGACGCGCCACCGCTTCTTCCATATCTATCGCCACCAGGCGGCGGTTTTGGATGCCCACCATTTTGGCGCTGTGGCCTTGCAAGAGAAGTTCCACCGCCATGGCTCCCATCCGGCTGGCCAACACCCGGTCCGCCGCTGTGGGGGACCCGCCCCGTTGAATGTGTCCAAGGACGGTCACCCGCATCTCCCAACCGATTCGCTCCCGGATTTTATCGGCGATATCCATAGCGCTCCCCACGCCTTCCGCCACCACCAGGATACTGTGCCGCTTTCCTCGATTAAAACTGCGCTTGAGGCGCTCCACGATTTCATCGATCGAATACTCTTCTTCGGGAATGAGAATCGTCTCCGCCCCGCAGGCGAGCCCGGCGCTGAGTGCGATATCGCCGGCCCGACGGCCCATGACTTCCACGAGAAAGGTTCTCTCGTGTGACGTGGCGGTATCGCGGATTTTGTCCACCGCTTCGATCACCGTGTTCACCGCCGTGTCAAAACCGATGGTCGTGTCCGTTCCTGCGATGTCGTTGTCGATGGTTCCCGGAACGCCCACCGTGGCGATTCCCCTTTTCGCCAGTTCCACGGCTCCCCTAAAAGACCCATCACCCCCAATCACCACCACTCCTTCAATTCCCCGGGTGGCAAGTCTCTCTACAGCCTGACGTTGGCCTTCCTCAGTTTTGAACGCATCACACCGGGCCGTCTGTAGAATTGTTCCCCCCCGGTGAATGATGTCCGCCACCGACCCCAAGTCCATGTCCACAAAATCCCCCGCCAACAGCCCACTGTACCCTTTCCGGATTCCCACCACCTTCAGTCCCCGGTAAATCCCCATCCGAACCACCGCCCGGATGGCCGCGTTCATCCCAGGAGCATCCCCACCACTGGTCAGTACTCCGATGGTCTGCACCTCGGTTCCCTCCCGATATAGACTTTAGGTGTCCCACATGGACATTTTTCGTCCCAACCAGACCCGGAAGAAGAGGAGGGATGTCCCTCATCCTTCCTCGAATCTCCCCATCGCCCGGAACCGGTCATATCGCCGACGGACCAACTCGTCCCCGGGCACGTCGGTCAACTCGTTCAAGCCCCGGATGATGGCGGCCTTGACCCGTTCCACCATCATAGGAGGATCTTTGTGCGCTCCCCCCAAGGGCTCTTCAATCACGTCGTCGATCACGCCGAGCCGCAGTAAATCCTGGGCTGTAATGCGCATGGACTCGGCGGCCCTCGGCGCCTGACCGGCATCTTTCCACAACAGAGCCGCCGCCCCTTCCACAGAGATCACCGAGTAGACGGCGTGTTCCAACATGTACACCCGGTCCCCCATGCCCAGAGCCAAGGCGCCGCCGCTCCCTCCTTCCCCGGTGACCACGCACAAAAGCGGAGTAGAAAGGGTTGCCATCTCAATCAAGTTATCCGCGATGGCCATCCCGATCCCCCGCTCCTCAGAGGTGATCCCGGGATAAGCCCCGCTGGTGTCAATAAAACACAGGACGGGCCGATGAAACCGCTCGGCTTCTTTCATCAGGCGCAGAGCCTTCCGAAAGCCTTCGGGATGGGGCATGCCGAAATTTCTCGCGAGATTCTCCTTGGTGTCCCGCCCCCGCTGGTGCCCCACCACCGTCACCGGCCGCCCTTGCAATAACCCGATTCCGCCCACTATCGCCTGATCATCCCCGAACAGCCGATCGCCATGTAATTCCAAAAACGCGTCAAGACAACCGTGGATATAATCCAGGGTTGTCGGTCGATCCGGGTGGCGGGCGATCTGGACCTTCTGATACGGTGTCAGATGACCGTAGATCTCCTCGGCCAGTTGCTTCGCCCGTTCCTCAAGCCGGGTGACTTCCTCGCCCAAATCGATCTGCTGAGTTTCGGTGAAACGCTTGAGCTCTTCGATCTTTCGCTCCAACTCCAACAGGGGCTTCTCAAAGGGCAACTCGCCCGCCATGGCGCGCCCCCTCCCCGTGAATGCGAAGGATCAACGAGAGCTCCGCACGTAGATCTTTCCGATGGACAATGCGGTCGATCATGCCATGCTTCAAAAGAAATTCCGCCGTCTGAAAATCATCTGGAAGTTTCTGGTGAATCGTCTGTTCAATAATACGCCGCCCCGCGAAACCGATCAGCGCTCCGGGTTCAGCGAGAATGATGTCTCCCTGACTGGCAAAACTCGCCGTCACCCCGCCCGTGGTGGGATGGGTCATCACCGATATGTACAAGACCCCGGCCTCCCGAAGCCGGGCAAAGGCGGCGGAAGTTTTGGCCATCTGCATGAGCGACAAAATCCCCTCTTGCATCCGGGCGCCCCCCGATGCCGCAAACAAAACCACCGGCCGGCGAGCCTCCCTGGCCCGTTCGGCGGCCCGGGTGATCTTCTCCCCCACCACCGAACCCATGCTCCCCATCATGAACCGAGAGTCCATCACCACCAGTGCCACCGGCATCCCGTCGATCGTTCCCTCCCCCGTCACCACCGCCTCCCGCAATCCGGTGGCCTCCCGGGCTTTTGCGATCTTCTCGGGATAGCCGGGAAATCCGAGGGGATCCACCGTGGCCAGATCGGCGTCATACTCAAAAAAACGGCCCTCGTCGAGGGTGATCTCAATCCGCTCGGCAGCCGAGAGCGGAAAATGATAACCGCACCGGGGGCATGTCTTGACATGCTTTTCCAATTCCTTGGCCAACAATATATCGCCACAACCCTTGCACTTGTTCATCAGCCCCTCGGGAATCGCCTCCCGGCGCTCCTCCGGAGCCGTGACCGGAGGGGTGAGGGTCGCGTACCGCGTTTTTTTCTGAAACCAGTCCTTTAGCACAATGTCACCCCTGGCCCCCTATGGGTGAGAAGAGTGGAGGATGTCGCTCAGCACATCCCGCACCTCGTCAAGTTCACTCTCCGGCACCAGAATCTCGTACTGTTGTTTGGAGACGCTGGTGGGCCGCACCTTAGCCAAAAACCCTTCGGTCTCCAGCCTCGATCGGATCGATTCCGCCACCCTCTCGCTCGGTGCGATATAGATGACCGTCCACATGACGATACCCCTTCCCGCCATCGGGAATACAATCCAAGTTTGAGGTCATGATACCACAGGCCCCCCGGGCCTGCAACCGCTGTCAGCCCCCAGGAGCCCAGGACCTATCAAGGAATTCCGGCCATTCGCCGGGTTCGCTCGGCGATCTCTTCTGGATCCCGGGACAGACCCGCTACCCCGGTCTCAATGGCCGCTTTAGCCACCGCTTTGGCCACCGCTGGTGCTACCCGCGGGTCAAAGGGCCGGGGGATCACAGAACGGGGCCCGAGTTCATCGTCGCTCACCAATTCGGCGATGGCATCGGCCGCCGCTTGTTTCATCGCCTCGTTGATCTCCCTCGCCCGGACATCCAGGGCACCGCGGAACACGCCGGGAAACGCCAGGACATTGTTGACCTGGTTCGGAAAATCCGACCGCCCGGTCCCCACCACCGCCGCCCCAGCCGCGTAGGCATCCTCCGGCCAGATTTCCGGATTCGGGTTCGCCATGGCCAAAATAATGGGATCTTTCGCCATCGTCCGCACCATCTCCGGAGTCAGCGCCCCCTCGGTGGATACGCCGATAAACACATCCGCCCCTCGTACCGCTTCAGCCAAATCTCCCCGAATCCCGGAAGGGTTGGTGATCTTCGCAATCTCTTCTTTGGCCGCATTCATCCGCTCCCGGCGCCCAGGATAAATGGCGCCAATGCGGTCACACAGGACCACTTCTTGGACGCCCCTGGACCGCAACAGCTTGACGATCGCCACCCCAGCCGCTCCTGCGCCGTTGACCACCACCCGGATCTGGTGAATGTCTTTCCCCACCACTCGAAGGGCATTGAGCACCGCCGCCAAGGTCACAATCGCGGTCCCGTGTTGGTCGTCATGAAAAATCGGAATATTAACCTCTTGCCGCAATCGTTCTTCGATGGCGAAACACTCCGGCGCCGCGATGTCTTCCAGGTTTACCCCGCCGAAAGAGGGCGTCAGCCGTTTCACCGTCTCCACGACCTCGTCCACGTCCGATGTATCCAGACAGATCGGCACGGCGTCCACCCCGGCGAAGGTCTTGAACAATACCGCCTTTCCCTCCATCACCGGCAACGCCGCAAGGGGACCGATGTCCCCGAGGCCCAGCACAGCTGTCCCGTTGCTCACTACCGCCACCAGGTTTCCCCGGTTGGTGTACTCGTATACAGCCTCGGGCCGCACCTGGATCTCCTTGCACGGTTCCGCGACGCCCGGAGAATACGCCAGACTCAGATCCCGGGTCGTCTTTAACGCCACCTTCGAAACCACCGCCAGCTTCCCATGATGATCCCGGTGCAGTTTTAGCGCGTCCTCTCGCAGCGCCATCCGTAGTCCTCCCTTTCTTAGCCGCTATCGGAAAAATAGCTTATTGTTCGCATTATACCAAATTGAAATCATCCGGTCATGCATTTTTTGTGAAGATCGGGTGAAGCAATGCCGTTTATTGGACCGACCCGGATTCCCAATAATCCGCCGGAGCCTTATCGTGGGCGATTCGCGCCGAGGCCGCCGCCGCCAGGCCGGCCACCAGATCATCGAGAAACGTATGAATCGCCGGGCCCTTTTCGTTTAATTTCGCCAGAATGCCCGTTTTCTCTTTATCAAGGTACCCGAAGCTGGTCAATCCGATCGACCCGTAAACGTTGGTAATGGCTAATGCCATAATCTCATCCACGCCGTACAGGGGCTCATCTCTTTCCATAATCGACTGCAAAGGCTCTGGCAGCAGCTTCTTCTCCGCCAATTCGTCCAAAGCAATTCCCGTGTAAAGGGCGTGCTGCACCTCCCGCTTCTCCAACACCGTGAGCACACTTTCCACGCACTCTTCCAAAGTCAACTTCGGGTGAAACGGTTTTTGAAGCATGAGCACGATCTCGGCGATATCTTGGATTTGTACCCCCCGCCGAGCCAACAATTCCACCATTGAAGGCGCCATAAACGCCCCTCCTCCCAACTAGGTCAAATGATACACGATGGAACTCTCTCCCAGCAACGCTTCCACATCCGATGTCAGTCCGGGACCGGGTTGCACCCGCCACCTGTCTCCGAGTTCCCGGACGTCCCGGCTGGAACGAACCAGGCGAACCCGCCAGCTCCCGGGATGCCGGGCCAACACCTGCCCCAGTTGCTTCAGCGTCTCCGGCCCACCCCGCTTCACTCGGATGTAGACCCGGGCTCCGGTGAACGTCAGCCCCATCAACTCTTTTTCATGCCGAATTTTCTCCTGTTCATTCTCCGAACTCGCCCGGCGTCCGGGGCTCTCCTCGCCAAAAAACGTCAACTGGGCACCGCCCCCGCCCCAGTGACTCTCCCGCTCTAAGCGGCCGAGCAATTCATCCCGGTTCTCACCCAGTTCATCGAAAGCACCGGCTCGAATCAGCGCCTCCACCGTCCGTCGATGGCACGCCCGGTGATCCACCCGGGACAGAAAATCCTCGAAAGAGTGAAACGGCCCCGCCCTCCGGGCGCCAAGCACCGCCTGGACCGCAGCTTGGCCCACATGTTTAATCGCTCCCAAGGCGAAACGGATCTTGCCATCTTCCCTCACCGTAAACCCCGCCCCGCTGGTTTGCACCGAAGGGGGCAATACCTCGATGCCCCGCTGAAAAGCCTCTTCCACGTATTGGGCCACCTTATCGGCCGAAGCCATGGCAGCGGACAGCAGGGAAGCGAAAAACTCCGCGGGGTAGTGCGCCTTGAGATACGCGGTACGCCAGGATAACACAGCGTATGCAACCGCGTGGGAGCGGTTGAACCCATAATCGGCAAAGCGCACGATGAGGTCGTACAGTTCCTCGGCCAAATCCCTGGGATGTCCCTGCCTAAGGCATCCGGCCACAAAGGCCGCGCGCTGTTGTTCTAAAACCTCTCTTTTCTTCTTGCCCACCGCCCGGCGGAGAACATCGGCCTGGCCGAGCGTGAATCCCGCCATCCGCGAGGCGATCTGCATGATCTGCTCCTGATACACCACAATTCCGTAGGTATCTCGGAGAATCGGTTCCAAATCCGGGTGGGGATAGTGGATCGGCACCCGACCGTGCTTGGCGTCGATGTATCGGCTGATATTCTCCATCGGCCCCGGGCGGTACAAGGAGATCACCGCCACGATGTCTTCAAAACAGTTCGGCTGCAAGTCCCGCAAAACATGTTTTACCCCGGAAGACTCGAGCTGAAAACACCCGTCCGTATCGCCCCGGCCCAGAAGTTCATAGGTTTTCGGATCGGTGTACTCCTCGTCGATTTCCACAGCATGCCCCAGGCGCTCCCCCGCCAACTCCCGGGTGTGCTCAATGATCGAAAGGGTGCGCAACCCCAGGAAATCCATTTTCAATAACCCCACGGCTTCAAGGGAAGCCATGTCGTACTGGGTAATCAACCCTCCCTCCGGGGTGCGCTGCACCGGGACGATATCGGTCAAGGCCGAAGGGGCAATCACAACCCCGGCGGCGTGGGTCGACGTGTGACGGGGCAACCCTTCCAGTCCCTTAGCCACCGTCAGCAACGTCCGGACCTGCTCATTCTCATCCTTCAACGCCCGAAGTCGGGGTTCCTCCACCAAAGCTTGGTCCAACGTGATTCCCAAGGAAGCCGGCACGAGTTTCGCCACCCGGTCCACCAAAGCCGGTGGGAGACCGGTCACCCGACCGGCGTCCCGAATGGCCGCCCGGGCCGCCATGGTTCCGAAGGTAATAATCTGGGCGACCCGATCCTGGCCGTATTTTTGGGCCACGTAATCAATGACTTCAAAACGGCGTTCATCTTCAAAATCGATGTCGATATCGGGCATGCTCACCCGCTCCGGGTTCAAGAAGCGCTCGAACAACAGGTGGTGGCGCACGGGATCCACCCCGGTAATCCCCAGGGCGTACGCCACCAAACTTCCCGCTGCCGATCCCCGCCCGGGGCCGGTGGCAATGCCGCGTTCCCGACTGTACCGAATAAAATCCCACACGATCAGAAAATAGCTCGCAAATCCCATCCGGGCGATGACGCTGAGCTCGTGCTCCAATCGGTCCCGGTACGAAGTGGGTATGGGATCGCCCACCCGCTGTCGGAGGCCCTCCTGACATAACCGCCGGAGGTATCCATCCGGGCTCTCCCCTCCGGGCACGTCAAAAGAAGGCAGCAACACCCGGCCCAGAGGCAACTCCACCCGGCACCGCTCTGCAATCTCCAAAGCGGCGTTCACGGCCTGGGGGAGGTGTGCAAACCGTGCCCGCATCTCGGCGGAAGAGGCAAACCACTGAGGGGAAGGGGAGGGTGGCGGGGCCCCGTCATCCCCTTGCCGGAGGGCTTGCACCACCCGGGCCAGGGGCGCGTCCTCGGGGTCGATGTAATGCACGTCCGCCGTGGCGACCGGCAGGAGTCCATACTCTTCCCCGAGAGAAACCAACCGGTAGTGGCTCAAACGCCCCCTTTCACTTCCGTCGTCCTGCACTTCCAGCCACGCCCGGTTTGGCCCGAACACTTCGACAAACCGCCGCAGCCAGTCCCGGGCCCTTTCCGTATCGCCCCGGGCCAAAGCCGCATCCACCGGGCCCTCTGCGCCGCCGGAAAGCAAAAACAGGCCGGGGGCGTGCGCTTTCACCGCCTCCCAGGACACCCCCACCTCCGGTCCGTCATGAGCCAGGCTCACCAGGCGAATCAGCCCTCGAAAACCCTCTTCCGACTCGGCCAAAAGAACCACGGCCGGCGGATCCCCTCTCGACGGCCTCTGAGGGCTTTCTTCGACCAGGGGAATCTGGGCTCCCAGGATCGGCCGGATCCCCGCCTCCTTGGCCAATCGAACGAACCGAATCGCCGCGTACAAATTCGCCCAATCGGTGATGGCGACCCCAGGCATCCCTTCCGCCACGACCCGTTGGATCAAGGCTTCCAGGCGGCAAACACCCCGAAGCAAAGAATACGCGCTATGAACATGAAGATGCACAAAGGTGCCTTCTTGACCCGTATCCCTACACCTCCAAGCCTCGGGGACAAAAAAGGCCGCCTCAGCCACCGGCGGCGCACCCCGCGTTACCGTTCCAGCACCTGGGCGGTAAACAAGGCCTTTCCGACCAATTCCCCATTATGATAGAGCTCTACGTCGGCTTTGCCAAATTTCCGGCCCATGTCAATCGCCGCGGCCTTCACCGACAAGGTGCTGTCAATCTGGATCGGTTTGAGGAAATAGATGGAGACATTCTCGACCACCATGTCCGAGTGCCGACTACGGCGGATGGCACTGGACCCGGCTTCGGCGATGAGGGTCATCAACACCCCTGTGGACACACCGCCGAGCCGATTGCTCATCTGGGGGGTAATATCCCCGACCAACCATACGGTGCGATCAGGGCCTTTTTCTTCTTTAAATTGGCTGAGGATGATATCCTCGATGGTCTGGCCGACCTGGGGCTGCTTTTGCATGTACTGCAGCGCCTTGATAACATCTTGACGGCTGATCACTCCCATCAGCCGGCGATTTTCAACCACGGGCAACAGCTCGATACCTTCCCACACCATGATATGAGCCGCCGAGGCCACCGACGTCTTGGGCGTCACCGTGATGGGATTCTTCGACATCAGCCGTTCCACCGGGGCTTCGTCTGGCTCCCCGGTAACGTCTTTGGACGTGAGCATCCCCACGACCCGGAACTGCGGATCCACCACCGGAAATCGGCTGTGCCCCGTCAGGTTCACCAAAGCCCGATAGTCCCCGGCCCGGGCGGACAGGGAGATGCTGACCGGCTTGGTATCCCCGATCAGATCTTCAACCAGAACGATCTCTTTCTTGATCAGCCGGTCATAAATGGCGCGATTGATCAACGTCGCAATGGTGAAGGTATCGTAGGCCGAAGAGATCAGCGGCAATTCCCGCCGATCCGCCAGCTCCTTCACCTCGTCGTTGGTATCGAATCCCCCGGTAATCAACACCGCCGCCCCGTGCTCCAGGGAAGCCCGGTGCGCTTCTTCCCGGTTGCCGACGATGAGCAGGCAATCCTTGTCGATATAGCGCAGCATCGCGTCGATCTCCATGGCGCCAATGACAAACTTCGTCAGCGTTTTGTGCAGCCCACCGCGGCCCGCGAGGACCGTACCATCCACGATATTGACCACTTCCGCAAAGGTCAAGCGCTCGATATTCTTCTTTTGCTGCTTTTCGATCCGGACCGTGCCCACGCGCTCGATGGTGCTGACGATCCCCCGCATCTCCGCCTCTTTGATCGCCCGATACGCCGTTCCTTCACTGACGTCCATCATCTTGGCAATCTGCCGGACGGAGATCTTACTTCCCACGGCCAAATCCTCAATATGTTGTAAAATGAGTTCGTGTTTGGTCGCCATAACCCGCCTCCGTGACCGGCCATTTCTAAGCGTATTATACTGTGAAACGGGCGTTGCTGACCAGTATGGATCATGAACACGACAACCTCCAACAGGGAAAGGAGACGACAAAGGTGCAAGTTTCTCTAGAAATCATCGTCCGCTCGACGGAGATCGATGTCAATGGGCATGTCAACAATGCCAAATATCTCGAGTATATGGAGTGGGGGCGGGAGGAATGGTACGAACGAGCTGATCTTCCCTACGACCGATTTTTGGCCATGGGTATCCAAACGGTAACGGTGAACATCAATATTAACTATCGCCGGGAATGTCGTCAAGGTGACCACCTGACGATTTGGACCAAACCATTGCGACGGGGACGAACGAGCTTCGTCCTGAAGCAGGAGATCCTCAATGAACGGGGAGAAGTGGCAGCCGATGCCGAAGTCACCAGCGTTTGCATGGACGTCGCCACCCGGCGATCCCGCCCGCTTCCCGACGAACTCGCCCGGTACTTTCCTACATATAATCCCGATGAATCTTCCGGGGGTCCGCAGGATCCCGCCGGGAAAGCTGAGTGATCTGCCGGGACGCCGCCCGGCGAACGGCCAAGGGCACTTGGTCCGGCGCCCTTCGCTCCCGGTCCACCTCCATCAATCGGTACAAAAAACTGCCCAAGGCCACGAGGGCAAGGGCCATCCACGCGGCGGCAAAGGTGGCCGCCTGGGGAGAATCCGGCTGGGGCAACCGGGGCAGACCGTAGATCAAAAGTACCCCTGCACAGACCATACCCACAAAGGTCCAAAAGAAGGTTTTCGGCCGCACGTTGACCCCTCCTTTTGGTACAAGGCTATGCACCCGTCCAATCCGATATGCGAAAAGCCACCGGTCCGCCCGGAGCACCACTGGCGGGCGCAACCGATGGGCAGGGTAAAATGGGGGCCGCATAGAGGGGCCCCACCGCGGCCACAATAACGCTGGGCAAACACCCAACCTTACGCCGAAGGGGGCGCAGACACGTGCACGTTCTCGAGAACTTTGAGCAGTGGAAGAACTTCCTCGGCGACCGGGTTGATCAAGCGCAGGCGGCCGGGATGAGCACCGAGCAGATCCAGCAGATCGCTTATCGAATGGGGGACTTCCTGGCTCGGCAGGTGGATCCCCAAAACAAACAGGAGCGCCTTCTGCAGGAGATGTGGAAAGTGAGTTCCGAGCAGGACCAACAGGCGCTTGCCCGGATCATGGTCAACTTGGTCAACAAAAGCTGACGATGCATGACCGAGAGGTTGAAAGGCCCTTCACCGCGGGGTGAAGGGCCTTCCGCCAGATCTCGGGCCTGACCGCTGTTTGTACCTGCCGTCAGATTTCGAGGCTGCCTTCCACCTCGAGCACCTGGCAGGTAAACCCTTTCCCTCGCACCGCCGAGGCAAAAGCCTGCACATCCTGGGCGATGAGGGGGAAAGTATTGTAATGCATGGGGATCACCGTCCGGGGGCGGAGCAGTTCCACAGCGTATAATGCGTCTTCGGGGCCCATTGTAAAATTGTCGCCAATGGGCAAAGCCGCCGCGTCGATGGTGTGGCGATCCCCGATCAGCTTCATATCTCCGAACAGCGCCGTATCCCCGGCGTGATAAAACGTTCTCCCGCCCATCGTCACCAAATAACCGCAAGGGTTGCCGCCTTCGTGCACGCCATCCTCGTCTTCGATGCCAGCCCCGTGAAATGCCAGGGTTAGCTTCACTTTTCCAAAGTCGAACTGGTGGGATCCGCCCAAATGCATCCCGTGAACTTGGGCGCCTTTTTTTGCACAATACGCCGCCAGTTCAAAGGGAGCGATGATCGGGACATTCAATCGTTTCGCGATGGCGATGGCGTCCCCGAGATGATCCCCGTGTCCGTGGGTCAACAGCACCGCATCGACCTGTACATCTTCAGGCTTGATCTTGCTGACCGGGCTGCCGGAAAGGAATGGGTCGATGATCACCCGCTTTCCGTCGGCCTCCACCTCAAAACACGCATGCCCGTGATAGACCAGTTTCATCGGATCACCCCTCTTGGCCCGCCGGACTTCGCCCTGCCGGCGGATGTATGTAAGCGGGAATCGAGACCCTTCTTCATTATAACGCGATTTTTTAAAGAAGTCCCATCGCCCGCGCCACCATCACCGCCATGTCACCCCGGGTTAAGGGTTGATCTGGATGAAACAGACCGTCCGGAAAACCGGCGATAATGCCTTTCGTTCGGAGTGCCGCCACGGAGCCCTCGGCCCAGGATCCCTTCAGGTCGGGAAACCCGCTTTCACCGGACGCGGATAGCCCCAGGGTCTTGGCGATCATGGCCGCGCCCTCCGCCCGGGTCACCGCTCGATCCGGTTCAAACCTCCCGCCCCCAACGCCGTGTACCCAACCCGCCGCCTGAGCTCTGCCGATCACCTCATAGGCCCAGTGGCCCCGGGAAACATCCGAAAACCCCGCGAACCACGCCGGGGCCGGGCGCAGGGCGTTGACCAACATGGCTGTGGCTTCCGCTCGGCTCACCGCACGGTTCGGATGGAACAAGCCGTCCGAATCACCATGAACCCAACTTTTCTCCCACAATTTTAGAATCGCAGGTTCAGCGCCAATATTGAAAATATCGGGAAATGGCCCTCCGCTCATGGCGCGCCTGAAAATCCCCCATACCGAAGGGTCTTCTTGGCCCAAGCTCCAGGCAAATCCGCCTCTGAGGCCGTATTTCGCCACCAAAGACAATTTGGCGGCGATGGTCGTTCGATTGTCGTAATAAATGTCCACCCACCCTGCACCGGCAGAATACCCGTAATGCATGGTTTTCTGCACCGGATCGTAATTGGGTTCGCCCCCGATCTGGGAGACCAACCGGGAGATGGCAGGATAAGAAATCGAATCGCCGCCCCAGCCATTCACCCACCGCCTGCCGTACAGGGGAACTCCGAGCAGGAATTTGTCCCTGGGAATCTGGGTCAACATGTATTGGATCGACTGTTCCACCCAGGGATCACCGGCCACGGGACCCGGGGGATCGCCCTGAACCCTCTCGTCGTAGGTCATGACGGTGATGTAGTCACATAAAGCTGCAAGCGCCTGGTTGTCATAGGCTGCGACCCATCCGGACTGGACCGGCCCCTGAATAGCCGGCACCGTTGCCGCCAATTGTTTTGACGGGGGGAGATCGTTGCGAAGGGCCTGAACAAAGGCTGTCAAGGCACCCCGGTCTGCAACCGTCAGATTCTCCAGATCGACGATGACCCCATCTAAGTTCCGCCCGCTCACAATCCCCGCGATTTGGGCCGCCAGGGCGGGCCCGTTCGCCAAAGCTCTTCGCCCGGCCTCCCGGTTCCAATCGTTTCCGATAAAAGGCACCACTTCAAGTCCGCGATCATGGGCCGCTTGCACCAGCCCATCGTCCACGTAATTCGCCAAACTTCCGTCCGGTTGAATTTGGAAGAAATCTGGAGACACCACATCCGCGTTCCCGGCGATCCGGTCCAGAAGCCCCAGTCGCGCCTCTCGACTGAAGCCCGACAGATACACGAGAGACACCGGGCTGCCGGGGCCCGCCGAAGCCGGAGCCACAGCACCGCCTGTGAAAATCGCCGCAATGGCCAGCACCACCGCCGCCAGCTCCAGGGCGATGCGCCTCACCTTCTCCCTCACATTCTCTCACCCCCTGACTCTTTCATCCTACCAGGGTGAGAGAATGCTAGCTTCAGGAACTGAGTGGGCGACCGCCCATATTTTTTATGGGAATCCTCAATATTCCATGCGGTGTCCGGTCGTTTCGATCATCCAAGGGTAGCCACCGCTGCCTGAGCAAGGCCAACGAGGCCGCCCAGCACCGCCCCCATCCATGTGATCATCGCGAGTTCCTTCCGGGCCACATCCAGGATGAGCCGCTCGAGTTCGGGGAGGGGGAATCGATTCACCTGCTCTTCAACCATTCGCGCCAGGGGGACACGGCGCCACAGGTGGGGGAGGAGGATATCCACGCGTGTCAAAATCCAGGTGCGCAACCGGGGTTCCCACCGATCGCGCCTCTTGTCAACCCACCGCCACGCCTCGCCCAGCTGGGCTTCCACCCACTCTCGGTCGGCCAACTGCTCACAGACGACTTCCCGGATCAAACGGGGGGCCGCGCCACTCGGTCGCTGTTCCAAAAGACCTGCCACACCCGGCAACAACTCCTTCACGACCCAGCCTTCCACAGCCCCGGCGGTACCCGGGGCGGTCAGCCAATCCCGCAACGCCCGGAGCAACTCTTCGGCCACCCGATCCTCGGCACTCAGGGCGCCGGCCAAACGGCCGAGCCACCCTTGGTGCTGCAACCAGCGCTGGATTTCCTCCGCAAGCCCCCGGCGCACTTTGAGGTCCTGGGTGGCAGCCGCGGCGAACTCGAGACCCCGGCCGATGAGTTCCCGGATCAGCGCCGCCCCTTCTACACTGTCCGCCAACCGCCGGACAAGGCCGGGGACAAAACGGGCGAATAAGTCCCGGGAAACCCCGCCCCGTTCCACACCCGGGAACACGGCTTGTTCCGTTTCCGATTCCTCCGGTGCGTCCCGACGGCCGACGGATCGGCACCCCTCCGCCCAATCCGCGACCTCATTCGCCAGTCGGACCACCCCCTCCGCCTCTACCCATGCGGCCAGGTGATCCAACGCCTCACGAAACGCACCTTCCATATCCATCGTCCGCAAGGCCTTTTGCACGCTGTCCGCCGGAAGAAGATGTTCTTGGACAATCTCGCCCAACCGATGGGCGATCTCCTCCCGACGCCGGGGAATCAGTCCGGGAGTCAGCGGCACCCGCCATCTTCCGATTCGCCACGGGTGCCACGGACGAAACAACATCGCAATCGCCAAACCATTGGTCACCAGACCGATAAACGCCCCGGTGACCACCGACAAGACCACTTGGAAAAGGTGCAATGGGCTCCACTCCGCATTCCTGAGTTGACCATCGATTTGATTGTACACGATGGAAGGCTTAACGACGAAGGTGAGACGGCGAACCGTGGCATTGCGACCCGGCAGGTTCATTGATCTCCGACGCTTTTTCTGTCTACCCTTGGTCTAACCACCCATGTCGGATGTAAGAGAACATCAGAATCGCTGGGTTTACAAGGAGGATGGATGAACATGGAGCGCCGACGAATCGCACTTCCAAACCGACTCGCCCTCCTGCGGAGGAGAGCTCATGGACAGGTCGCCGGCTTCACCGTTCAAGTGGGGGCGGAGGATGCGGAGAGAATTAATGATTTAGTGGAAGAGTACCACAGCCGGATTCTCAGTCGAATTGAAGAAGAGTACAATCAGTCCACTACCGCTGGCGACCGGGCGGCTGATCGGATTACGGCCTTTGGAGGCAGTTGGAGATTCATTGGTATTTTTAGTCTCTTTTTGGTGTTGTGGATGATCTGGAACATACTGCGGCCTACCCCCCATTTTGACCCGTATCCATTTATCTTGTTGAACCTCGTGTTATCGTGTTTGGCAGCTTTCCAGGCCCCGATCATCATGATGAGCCAGAACCGCCAAGCGGCCAGGGACCGCCACGAATCGATTATCGATTTCGCCATCAACTACAAAGCACAACGGGAGATTGACGACATCCAGGGGCACCTGCACCGCATCGAACGGGACATCGCAGCCCTGAAAAGTCGGCTCGACGGATCGTCCGGGGCACCGAGATAAACACGAGGAATGTAAACCAGGCGGTCTCTCCGGCCAGGACCGCGGCGAAACCGCCTGGTGGTACCGTTCATCAGTACGGCCGGAACTCCCGGCCGATCACCTCCCGGCCGATCACGATCTTCTGGGTGTGAGCGGTGCCATCGCCGATCTCCAAACCGATCACATCCCGGAGGCGCTGCTCAATAGGCAGATCCCGGGTGTAACCGTAATGTCCGTGAAGCAACAGACAATCGTGGATGGCCTCCGCCGCAAGCTTGGGGCCGAGCCACTTGCATGCCGCCGCCTCGGTGGTGTGCGGCAGGTTCTCGTCCCGAAGCCACAGGGCCCTATAACCGTACCAGCGGGCCATCTCCAGCTTGGCGTGGTGCTCGGCGATGGGGAATGATACACCCTCAAAGGCGGCCAACGGCTTTCCGAAAGCTTGTCGTTGTCTGACGTACTCCACCGTTTCTTCCAGGGTCTTCTCCGCCGCTCCGATACACTGCAGAGCAATGAGCACTCGACTGAAGTCGAATCCGTTCATCGCCCCATAAAACCCCTGGCCTTCATCCCCCACCCGGTACTCCAGCGGGATTTCGACCCGATCGAAAAAAAGCGATCCCCGGCCGATGGGTCGGTTACCCATGTCCTGGTAAGCCGAACGGGCCACGCCCGGCGCGTCCAAGGGGACCAGGAAGGCGGTCACACCCCTGGAGCGCTGTTCCGGATCGGTCTTGGCAAAGACTACGGCCGCGTGGGCCACCGTCGCCAAACTGATCCCGGACTTTTCCCCGGCGATGATATAATGATCTCCTTCCCGTACCGCCGTGGTCTTGATGGCGGCGGCATCCGAGCCCGTTCCGGGTTCTGTAAGGGCAAGGGCGATGAGTTTTTCCCCCTTGGCCATGGGCAGGAGAAATTCCTTCTTTACCCGGTCCCCTCCGTGGCGCTCGAGGATCTCCCCCACAAGCCCGTTCAGGATCACCGCGTAGGCACAGTTAAAATCCCCCCGCCCCACCTCCTCCGCCGCAATGCCGGCTTCCACGTACCCCATCCCGGCCCCGCCGTATTGTTCAGAGATCGTCATCCCCGTTAAACCAATCTCGGCCATTCGATTCCACTGCTCCCAGGGGAACTCCTCTTTGGCATCCCATTCCCGGTACCGGGGCAACAACACCGATTCGGCAAAATCCCGAAACAACCGCCGCATCGTCTCCTGTTCAGTCGAAAAGGAAAAGTCGAGCATCATTGTTCTCCTTCACGTTGTAATTGTCGGGCGATTTCCTCTCGGAGCTTGAATTTTTGGATCTTCCCGCTGGCTGTCCTGGGGAATTCATCTACCACCTCCACCCGTTCGGGCCAATAGGGCTTGGCCACCCCTTTCTCCTGCAAAAACTGCTGCAGATCTGCCAAGGTCAAGGTCGCCCCGGACTTAAGAATCACAAAGGCACAAGCCCGCTCCTGGAGGTGGGGATCGGGCATCGCCACAATGGCCACCTGCTCAATATCCGGGTGCTCGTGAAGCACATTTTCCACATAAGTTACCGGGATATTCTCCCCGCCCCGGATGATAATATCTTTGGCCCGCCCCTCGATGCTCACATAACCCTCCTCATCGATGACCGCAAAATCCCCGGTGTCAAACCATTCCCCATCAAAACTGGCCCGGGTCAATTCCAGGCGTTTCGCATAACCCACGAACAGAAAGGGTCCTTTGCATTGGAGCCGCCCCGGTTGCCCAGGCGGCAGAAGGCGTCCGGACCCGTCCACCACCCGCACCTCCATCCCCGGAACGGGGAGGCCGTCGGTGGAAGTAATCTTTTCCTCGGAGTCGCCCATCCGGCTCAACGTCACCAAGGCGTCTTCCGTCTGCCCCCAACCGCCGAGCACCGCCACTCCAGGCAATCGCTTGCGCGCCTCGCGCAAGAGGGGCCGGGGGATCGGTGCACCCGCGCAGATGAAAACCCGCAAGGAACTCAGGTCATGTTGATCGAGATTGGGGGCCCTGACCAGATCATGAAGAAAGGGCGTTGCCCCCATGGTCATGTGAATCCCAAACTCCTCGACCATTTCTACAAATCTATCCACATTCCAAATATCTTGGTAGATCCCCGTGCTCCCCAGGTAGGTCACCAGTCGGGGACCATACAGAAAACCGGTCTGGTGGGCGAAGGTCGAGGCCATGTGGATCACGGTGTCTGCGTCAAAATTCAGCAATCTGGCCGTGAGAACGTCTGTGGAAATGACCGTATTATGGGTGTGCAACACCCCTTTGGGCTCCCCTGTTGTTCCGGACGTAAAGATCAGTTCCGTCACCTCGTTGGCGTCCGGGCGCAAGGCTGCCAACTCCCCGGGATCTCGGATTTTCTCCCATTTCGTCTCCATAAAGGTTTTCCACGACTCTTGGCCCAGCGGCACCTCGTCCCCGACCACCAAGATGTGCCGAAGGAACGGCATGGACGGCCGGAGGCGCTCCATCATTTCCGGATATGAAAAATTTCGAAATCTATCGGGGATCACCATGATTTTCGGTTCAGCCAACCCCAACATAAAGCGGATTTCCCGGTCCCGGTAGATCGGCACGAGGGGGTTGCTAATCGCGCCGATCCGGGTCGCCGCAAAATGCGCGATGACCCATTCGTTCCAATTGGGCAATTGAAATGACACCACGTCTCCCGGGCGCACCCCGAGTTCCAAGAACCCCAGGGCGCACCGGTCGACCAGTTGGCGCAGCTCCCGGTACGTGTACCGGGACCGCCCATCCACCGCCGCAAGCTTGTCCGGCGTCTTCTCCGCCGCCTCATCCAGGAAATCGGTGATCACTTTGCTTCCCCAGTACCCTTCCCGGGTGTACCGTTCAATCTGTTCCCGGGTCAACAGCGTTTCGAACCCCATCCCCATCGCCCCCTAACACATGGTCAGTCCACCACTGACGCTGAGGGTCTGACCGGTGATATAGGCCGCTTCGTCCGATGCCAGAAACGCCACGGCATTGGCCAGATCCTCGGGAAGAGCCAGTCGACGGAAAGG
This sequence comes from Kyrpidia spormannii, assembly GCF_002804065.1. Lineage (NCBI taxonomy): Bacteria > Bacillati > Bacillota > Bacilli > Caryophanales > Alicyclobacillaceae > Kyrpidia > Kyrpidia spormannii. Next base: position 2,431,665 of record NZ_CP024955.1, read on the forward strand.
AATCGCCCGGATCAAGGCGTCCCGGATTTTTGGATTGTACGACCCCACTTCGGCAAAAAGCGGTGTATCCGCCGGACCCGGACTCACGCAGTTCACATTGATGCGGTGTCGGGCCATCTCCCGGGCCAACGTCTTCGTAAAGGCGATCACTCCGCCTTTGGTGGCGGAATACACCGCTTCCCCGGTGGAGCCCACCCGGCCGGCGTCCGAACCGATGTTGACGATCTTTCCATACCCCTGTTCAATCATGTGCGGCAGGACCGCTTTGCAGCCAAAAAGCGTCCCGTACAGGTTGATCCGGATGATGCGGTCCCATACGGCGACGTCATTGTCGATAAACGGCTCCACCTTGTCCCATCCCGCGTTGTTCACGAGAATGTCCACCCGACTAAAATACCTCACCGTCCGCTCCACCATCTCGTCCACCGACTCTTTGGATGTGACGTCCACAGGAATCGCGATGGCCTCGGCTCCCCGTGCCTTGAGGGCTTCCGCCGTCTCCCGGGCTGCGTCCTCCAGGATGTCCGCCACCACCACCCGGGCTCCTTCAGATACGAATTTTTCTACGATTCCCCGGCCGATTCCCCGGGCGGAGCCGGTCACGATGGCCACCTTTTCTTCTAGCCTTTTCATTCCCGCACCTCCACACTTTGTTCCGACCTGCGGGGTTGCGATCCCGCTTCCTCATCTTCCGAAACTGCAAACAAGGACACCGGTACCCCAAGTTTGTCTAACGCCTCGCTGAGGTCCGCGGAAATGGCCCGGAGCCGCCTCCCCACCTCCTTCATCACGTCATCGGGCAGCGCCACCGAATTCCCGATCACGGCCAGCACAAAGGCGATGGTGCCTTTGCCAACGAATACCGGAGCGGCCACGCTGTGGAAACCAGGGGTGTGCTCGCCATAACTGACTGCGTACCCTTGGGCGCGGAATTGCTCCAACTGCCCCCGCAACGAGGCGAGGTCGGTGACCGTGCGTTCGGTAAACCGCTCGATGCCGTACCGATGGACGAGATCCTCCACGTCCTCCCACGGAATGTGGCTGAGAAAACACTTTCCGAAAGCCGCACTGGTGATGGGAAACCGCCTTCCCAGGGACACGGTGACGCGAAAATTTCCCGGCGCTTCCTCTTTTGCCACGTAGGCCAGAGTATCCGGCTTCACGCGTTGAACCAGGACGCAGGTAAACCCCGTATCTTCTGCCGCCCGGCGGAGAAATGTCCGGGCGACGGTCAAATAGTCGAGAAACTCCTTGGCCCGCTCCCCGAGCAACACCATTTGAATGCCGAGTGAATAGGTTTTGGTCTTGTCGTCGTAGCGCACCACCTGCCACGACTGAAACGTTTTGAGGATGCGAAACACCGTGGCTTTACTAATGCCCAGCTCCTGGGTGATGTGCGCAAGGGTGCTGTTGCGGTGCTTGTACCGACTCAACAGATGCAGAATCTTCATCCCCGCGTCCACCGACGGTACCCGATAATCCACTCCTCACAATCCCTTCCAGCATTTTTGTTGACAATCGTTTCGCGGGTGAAACAGTGGTTCTATTGTGAAATCTACAAGTTCATATTATAATGGAACTGTCCGGTTTGACAAGCCTTTTCTCACATTTCTAGAAAGGTGGGGCATCCCGTGGAATTCCAAGACATTCTCTACGAAAAACACCAAGGTGTTGCCAAGATTACGATCAATCGGCCCGAAGTACTCAACGCCTTTCGCGATGTGACCGTGAGGGAAATGATCGCCGCTTTTGAAGATGCTTGGGATGATCAAGAGGTGGGGGTTGTGGTCCTCACCGGGGCCGGGGATCGGGCCTTCTGCGTGGGAGGAGATCAAAAGGTGCGGGAGAAGGGCGGGTACGGCGGCACCCGGGGCCGGGACATGGGGATCGGCCTGGATGTGATGGGATTGCACGAGATCATGAGGAATATTCCCAAACCGGTGATCGCCGCGGTGAACGGGTATGCCATCGGGGGCGGCCATGTCCTCCACGTGCTCTGCGATCTGACCATCGCCGCGGAACACGCAGTTTTCGGCCAGGTCGGCCCCAAAGTGGGAAGCTTTGACGCGGGCTACGGCTCGGCCTATCTCGCCCGGGTGGTCGGGGAAAAGCGGGCCCGGGAGATCTGGTACCTGTGCCGCCGCTACTCCGCCCAAGAAGCCCACCAGATGGGGCTCGTCAACAAAGTGGTCCCTAAGGAAGAACTGATGACAGAGGTCGACCGCTGGGCCCAGGAACTTCTGGAGCGCAGCCCCTACGCCCTCCGCATCCTCAAAGCCTCCTTTAATGCCGACACCGCCCATATCAAGGGCATCGACGAATTGGCCATGGGTGCCCTGGCACTTTATTACGATACGGAAGAATCCATGGAAGGGCGCAACGCTTTCCTCGAAAAACGCAAACCGGATTTTCGAAAATTTTACCGTTGATGGGCCCGGGACCGCGATGCCGCCCTGGGGGGCGGCGCCGGGGACCGGAGTGGAAAATAGCGCACTTGCCGCTTCTTCAATACGTATCCACCGGGCTGTCGTCCACCTCCCACAACCGGCGATCCCTCAGGGGAAAAGCCCGCCAGAGATTTGCCGGGAGATCTTGCCATGCCATTTTTTGATACGCAAAACCAAAAGCACCGGCCAGTTGTTCCATGTTTGGGCCGGGCAGTTCCACATAGGCCGTGCGCCCGTAGGCCTTGCGCTGATTATCCCTGACGGAGCCGTAAGCCCGGTTGTTGAAAACCACCACCAGTAGGGGAACGTCTTCCTGAACGGCGGTGGCCAACTCCGGGAGCGTGAACATCAAACTCCCGTCCCCGGTGAGGGCTACCGCCTGCCCCGCGCCGCCCAGCGCCGCCCCTATTGCCACGGGTACGGCGAAACCCAGGGAGCAATACTGCATCGGGTACAAAAACCCGCCCGGGTTTAACACAGGCAGATACCGGGCCATGGCGATACCCACCAGACAACTGTCTACGGCCAGCAGGGCGTCGATAGGGAGGGCGTGGCGCACGGCCCGAAGCCACAGATCAAACTCCGGGACCACTCGCTCCGCCTCTGCAGCGGCCGCGGTCCGGGCCAGATGGGCGCGGTGAGCTTGGGTGCCGTCCCTGGCCGCCGCTTCCTCCCAGGGCAAGTCTTCGAGCAGGCTCCGGAGCACGGCATCGAGTGGACCCGCCACCACCGCGGACAGCGCGGCATCCGGTCGCACTGCCCGGGGATCGGGGGTAATCAGCACCGTTTCCGCTCCGGGCCTTTGCTCCCGGTGCCAGTCCCGCAGGGACCATCGGGTGCCGATGGCCAGGAGCCCATCGCAGCCGGCAAGAAGTTTCTCAACTCCTGGCGTCCAAGTGGTACCCGCGAACCACGGATCACTTCCGGAGATGACCCCCTTTGCCGCAACGGTGGTCAAAGCCGGTACCCCCCACCGGCTGACCAATTCCCGACAAAGCGGGGCAACGGCTGCGGCCTCGGGACCCACCACCACCGCCGGGCGCTTCCAAGAGCGGACTTTCCCTTCCAGAAGTCCCAGCCAAGGGGACGGGTTCCCGTCGCCCGCGAAGTAGACGGGCCAGGGAAAGGAAGGCTCTCCTGAGCGATTGTCACGGAACAGCAGATCGTCCGGTCCGGCACTCCCCGTTTCAGACGGAACATCGGGCTCAGGCGAGACACCGGCCCGAGGTACACCGGTCTCCCCGGCCTCCCCGGCTGGCGGGGAGATTTCGGAGACCTCCGCATCGAGCAAGTCATAAGGAATATCGATATACAGCGGCGCAGCACGCCCGACAAATCGCGTGTCGAGGACCTCTTGCATCATTCGGGCGGCCTCCTCGGGACGGGGCACCGTGAGGGAGAACTTCACTAACCCTTCGACCAGAGCACTCTGGTCGGGCAACTCGTGAAGAGCTCCCCGGCCTTGCCCCACGTCTCGGGAGCGCGGCAAAGTGGACACGACGATCATCCCCGAAGAGCCCCCCTCGGCTTCGGCAATGCCGGTCAAGGCATTGGTCAGCCCGGGGCCCGTGATCAGGAGCACCAGGGCGTATTTACCAGTGGTCCGATAGTACCCGTCTGCCATGTACGCCGCGCCCAGTTCGTGCCGGGCGATTACCGTGCGGATCCTCCCATCCCTTTTCAATGCATCGAAGAGCGCCATGTTGTGGACACCGGGAATCCCGAAGGCGATCTCGATTCCCGCCGCAGCCCATTGTTCGACCCATAGATCCGCAACCCGCATCGGCCATCCCTCTCTTCTATCTATTCATCTATCGCTCCTGCACCACAATCCTCCCCGGCCACCGCCGGCCCACCTTGGCCAAATCCAGCAAGCCGATCAGTTCCCCCGGTCGACAGGGCTCCGGCCGTTCGACACATCCCGCCCAGGCTGCCAGGCGCCCGATCACCGCCTCCGGCTTCACCCCGCTACGGCGCAACTCCCGCAAGGCCAGCGCCCCGTGCCGCTTGGAAAGACGCCGGCCCGCCGAGTCCACCAGCAGGGGGACATGGGCGTACCGGGGCACTGGAAGGCCCAGGGTCCCGAACAGATCCCGCTGGATCGGGGTGGCGGTCAACAGGTCATCACCCCGCAGCACGTCGGTGATCTGCATTTCCCCGTCATCCACCACCACCGCCAGCATATACCCAAACGTTCCATCCCGCCGGCGAAGGATGGGATCCCAATTTCCCTCGCCCCTCTCCCAGCTCTGATGTCCGCGACAGCCATCCTCCCACTCGTCCCGGCTCCGCCGGACCCGGTACCGCCAATGGGGACGCTCCCCCTCCGCCACGAGGCGCCGTCGCTCTCTCTCCGGGCGCTCCGCACACCGGCCCGGACATCCTTTAAGGGGGCCGTGGGGCGCCAGGGCTGCCCCCCGCTCCGCTTCCCGGACGCGACTGCGGGTGCAAAAACAGGGGTACACCTCTCCTCGTTCCCGCAGCGCCCGAAACGCCGCTTCATACCGATCCACCCGCTCGCTCTGCCGATAAGGAGCATGAAGCCCCCCAACTCCGAAACCCTCATCCGGATCAAGTCCCAGCCACGTGAGATCCTCCCTCAACGCCTCCGCGTACACATCCCGGCTGCGATCGGGATCCAAATCCTCCACCCGCAGAACCCAACTCCCGCCGGACCCGCGAACCTGCAGCCAACTGAGCAGGGCCACCCAGGCGTGGCCCAGGTGCAGAAAACCTGTCGGGCTCGGGGCAAACCGGCCCCGGATCCCCTCCGCCATCACCGCGCTCATCTCCACCAACGGACAAATAGGATGTTACATTTTGTCGAATTCGTATGTCACTTATATCAAGATCCGGGAAAAGTATTGCGCCCCAATCCCCACCTCGGTACAATAAGAACAACATTTGGTTCCGGGAAAGGATGCGCTATGAAAACGGATACGCTGGAAAAGAATCTCCTTCGCCTGGTCCAAGGTCCGGGGGCACAACACCAGCTTGCCGTGCCCCAACTGATCGAGGCAGCCCTGCGCAATGGGGAGGCCGTCCTCACCGCTTCCGGCGCCTTGGCGGCGACCACCGGGAAATATACCGGGCGTTCCCCCAAAGACAAGTTTATCGTAAGAGAGCCCGGCAGTGAAACCCATATCCACTGGGGCACTGTCAACCAGCCCTTCGATCGCGACCGTTTTGAGGAGCTGGTCGATCGGGTGACCGATTATTTGACTGACAAAAACCGGTATGTGTTCGACGGATTCGCGGGCGCGGACCCGCGCTACCGGCTGCCCATTCGGGTAATCACCGAGCGGGCGTGGCACAACCTGTTCGCCCACCAACTGTTTATTCGCCCTTCCAGCGAGGAACTCAGTGGACATCAACCGGAGTTCACCGTAATTTCCGCTCCGGGCTTTCAAGCGGTACCCGAGCGGGACGGCACTCGCTCCGAGGCGGCAATCATCATCAGTTTTGAACACCGTCTGGTCCTCATCTGTGGCACCGAGTACGCCGGCGAGATCAAAAAGTCGATTTTTAGCGTGATGAATTATCTCTTGCCCCAACGGGGCGTCCTGTCCATGCACTGCTCGGCCAATGTCGGTCAAGAAGGGGACACGGCGCTCTTTTTTGGCCTTTCGGGCACGGGGAAAACCACCCTGTCCGCCGATCCGGAGAGAGAGTTGATCGGAGACGACGAACACGGCTGGTCCGAGGACGGCGTGTTCAACATCGAGGGCGGTTGTTACGCCAAATGCATCGACTTGTCCAGGGAGTTGGAGCCCCAGATCTGGGGAGCGATCCGGTACGGTGCAGTGTTGGAGAACGTGGTCCTCGATCCCGCCACCCGGGAGGAGTTGTACGACCGGCGGGATCTCACCGAGAACACCCGGGCCGCTTATCCGGTGCACCATATCGCCAACGCCCGGATCCCGGGTACCGCAGGTCACCCGCAAACGGTGATCTTCCTCACCGCCGACGCCTACGGGGTTCTGCCCCCCATCTCCCGGTTGAACCGGGAACAGGCGATGTTTCATTTCTTATCCGGCTACACGAGCAAATTGGCCGGGACCGAACGCGGGGTCACCGAACCGGAAGCCACCTTCTCCACCTGTTTCGGCGCCCCCTTCCTGCCCCTGCGCCCCTCGGTGTACGCAGAGATGTTGGGGCAGAAAATCGACCGGCACGGGGTGCGGGTGTTCTTAGTCAACACCGGTTGGACCGGCGGTCCTTACGGGGTGGGATCCCGGATGAAGCTAGCCTACACCCGGGCAATGGTGCGCGCGGCGCTTTCGGGCGCCTTGGACCGGGTGGAATACGTCCAAGAACCCTATTTCGGCCTGTCGGTGCCCAAGACTTGTCCGGATGTGCCCTCGGAGGTTCTGTTGCCCAAAAACACGTGGGCAGATCCCGAGGCCTATGACGCGAAAGCCCGGGAGTTGGCACGGCATTTCCGGGAGAACATCCGCAAGATGGATGGGGTACCGGCCGCCGTACTGGCCGCCGCACCTCCTATAAAATAGGCGGGTTTTCCCCGGGGCATTTTGTACGTGCTTGTGCATCGTCGTACAAAAACGCGCCGCACCCTCTTGATGAAGGCCGCGGCGCATTTTTTCCATTAGAATGATCGCCCACTCATCTTTCCGGAGATCCCTCCGATACCCGGGGATTCCGGGATCTACATCGCCCCATTTTTGACCTGAATGGCTGGGCGCCCCATCACCCAGTACCCAAATGAGGCGCCCGGTTACCCTGACTCCCGGGGCGCATCCGTTTGACACCGATCTGAAGGCATGGCGGCGGGTGCACCTCACCCCCGCTTAAACCGGATGCTCCTCGCTTTTTCGTTGGTCCGTTCCCACACCCACCCTTGGGCTTCCCAGTCGGCGATAGTTTGTCGAATCGCTTCCTCAGACCACTGATCGGCAGGCAAATACACCACCTTGCCGCGAATGTGGTTGGTCCAAATATACCCCCCGACAAAAAGGATCGTCAGGCCGAGAAAAACAGATAGAAGAATCAAGAATTGCATGACATTCGTTCCTTTCTATTGCCGCCGGGCATCGGGTCCGGTGTTGTCGCCCATTGTGCGCCACCTCATCCGCCTGCACTGCTCCACCCCTGGACATCCAAAGCACTCCAGGGCGGGGCCGGCAGCAGGATCTGAGGCACCCCCGCATCCGGATGGCGCAAGACCCGGGGTCGAATGCCGTACACCGACTCGATGTGATCTTCGGTCAGCACCTCCGCCGGCGATCCATAGGCCTCGGTGCTCCCGGCCCTCAACAACAAAGTCCGGTGTGCGTAGAGTGCAGCGAGATTGAGATCGTGAAGCACGAGAATCACCGCCGGCCTCCTGCCTTCCCTTCCCCGCCCCGCCGTGCCCCCGCATAGAAGGTTCAGAATCTGCATTTGGTGGCCAATGTCGAGGAAAGTGGTGGGCTCGTCCAGGATGAGCACGTCGGGCTCCTGGGCCAACACCATCGCCAGAGCCACGATCTGCCGTTGGCCGCCACTCAGATGGTTCACGGTCACCCCGGCGAGATCATTCAGCCCGGTTTCCCACAAAATTCGTTCAACCACCTGCCGGTCGTGGTTTGTTTCGCCGCGCCACGGCCTCAGGTGCGGATGGCGCCCCATCATGACCGTATCGTACACCGAAAACCCGCCGGCCACCAGGGGGGTCTGGGGCAATACCGCCATCCGCCGGGCCAACTGCCTTCTGGAATACGACGATACCGGCACTCCGTCCAGACTCACCCGGCCGCGATCCGGGGGCTCTATCCCCGTCACCAGGCGGACCAAGGTGCTCTTGCCCGCCCCATTTGGCCCGATTATCGCCAGGACCGTCCCCGGGGTCACGGAAAACGAAACATCCCGGAGAACCTCCCGGTCTCCGTATGATTTACAAAGCCCGATCGCTTCTAATCTCGCCCCGTCCATCTCGCGCCCCCTTCTCCGCACCCCAATTCGTCGACCCTGCCGCCCCCTCGCTACCGCCCCTGCCGGTGAAGCAGATACGCAAAAAATGGCGCCCCGCAAAAAGCGGTGATCGCCCCGATGGGGATCTCTTGCCCGGGAATCAAGGTGCGGGCGGCGTTATCCGCCCAGAGTAAAAATACGCCGCCCCCCAGGGCAGACAGCGGCAGCAAAGTACGGTGGTCCGGTCCAGCCAGGATGCGAAGCACATGAGGGACCACCAAGCCGACAAACCCGATGATCCCGGCTACGGACACCGCTGCCGCCGTCATGAGGGAGGACGCCCCCAAAATCACCAGCCGGGCAGCCCCCACGTCCACCCCGAGATGTGCCGCTTCCTCTTCACCCAGGGTCAGGACATTCAGGTTCCGCGCTTCCCACCAAACCATCGTCAACCCCAGGACAGTGGCGGGAACCAAACTCCAGATCAGCCGAGGATCCCGATTGGCCAGGCTTCCCAACAGCCATAGCATCACATTGGGCAGTCGGTTTGATGCGGCCACCATCAATACGGTGAGGATGGCTCCAAAAAACGATTGGACCACTACCCCGGCGAGAATCAGCGTATTGTTCCGGGAACCCGGCCCCCGGATCGAGCCCAGCCAAAACACCGCCGCCAACCCGACAAGGCCGCCGACAAAAGCCAGCCCCGGGACGGCAAACAAGCCGTACAGGCCCACCTGTCCCCCGAACAGAATACCCGCCACCGCCCCCAGGGCCGCCCCGGAAGACACGCCGAGGATAAAAGGGTCCGCCAGGGGGTTGCGTAACACCCCTTGATAAGCCGCGCCCGCGGCCCCGAGAGCCGCCCCGACCAAAAGGGCCAGAACCGCCCGGGGGAAGCGGATCTCCCATACCACCGCCTGAACCCAGCCCCCGGCAGCCTCCGGGGCTTTGGCACCCGGTCCCGCCAGTATCGCCCGCCAGAGGCTGTCCAGATCCGTGGCGGTCGGACCGATGGCCACACTGGCGGCCAGGGACAAGGCGACGGCGGCCAACCAGACCCCGACCCACATCCATGACCGACGACGATCTTTTCTCATGGCTGCGGCTCAGGGTTGGAACAACTGCGGATAGAAGAGCTTGGCCAGGGTTTCCGCTCCGTCGACGATCCGGGGGCCCGGGCGACTCACCAAGTCCGAGTCAACGGAATACACCCGGTTATTGCGCACGGCATCCACGACTTGCCACCCGGGCCGCTGTTTCGGCTTGTCCACGGCATCCGGCACGTAATATCCGTAGGTCACCACGATCACCTGGGGATTCTTTTGGATCAACATTTCGGCGTTCATCGGCTGCCACCCGTTTAGATCCGACGCCACGTTGATGCCTCCGGCCAGACGGATCAGCTCGTCCATAAACGTGTGGCTCCCCGCCGTATATAATTGGTTCGGATCGGCCTCCACGTAGACCCTCACCCGTTTGTCCGGTGGGATTTGCGACACTTTGGCCGCAATGGCCGAAGCTTTGGTCTTCATTTGATTGACCAAGGCCGCGGCCTGGGATGTACGGTTCGTGATCTCGCCCAGTGCCTGGATAGTCTGATAAACCGCCTCCAGACTTTGAGGGTCGTACACCACGGCAGTTAGCCCAGCGTTTCTCACCGTCTGAACAATGCTCTCATTGTGAGAACCGAGCACCACCAGGTCGGGGTGAAGGGCCACCAGCCGCTCGATGGGCGGGTTCAATCCGTCCAGGACCGCTTCCACCTTTTTTTGAACCCCCGGAGGATAGTTGTCCCACGTCGTGACGCCCACCACCCTCCGATCCAGACCCAGGGCAAACAGGATCTCCGTATGACTGGGGATCAAAGAGACGATCCGCCGGGGTTCCCGGGCAATGGTCACCGATGTCCCGCTGTCATCTTTGATCGTGAGCGGATAGTGGGTGACTGCCGGCGGACTCGCCCCTCCTTGGGGCGACGCGGAAGGAGCCGCCCCAGTTCCGCAGGAAGAAAGAATCAAGATCACCGCGAAAAGAACGAGGACCGTCCAGAACTTTCGCTTCCCATCCATTCGGACCATGTCCGAGCCTCCCTCATCTCCGAATGTGCCTTCTCCTCCGGGGGAGGGGCCGGGGAAAGGCTGTCTCCGAAGCAGGGCCGGGATATGCCCGGCCGGGCTCTTGACTGATTCCCGAAGCCCAAAAAGAAAACCCGGCTTTCGCCGGGGCGATACTGTTCGGGCGGCAGGGTCTTTACGTCCTTCCCCTCGCCGCCTCCCCCCGGCCTTTCCGCGAAGGCCCCTCGGGAGTTCGACCGGGTAGGTCTCCTGGCTTCCGGGTCTTCGCGCGCTTTCGCCTTCCCCGCGATGGGCGAGTGGCATCTTGAAAACGCACTCTCCGGTTACAGTGGCGGGACCGCCCGGGATTCTCACCCGGTTCCCCGTTACGCCCCGAAGGGCACCCGGCCTGTCTCCGTTGCACAATACATGAATCCGCATCCCCAGTATAACGACTCCCGCCTTGCCCGGCAAGCTGGCCTCCTTCTCAAACGACCGTTTGGATGATATACTCAACCTGTCCCCGAAGCCTCGGAGAGCAATCCCATTCACACGAAAGGAGACACGGCACCATGCATCCATTCACCCGCGAGCACGATGAACTGCGCAGTGCCATTCGGCAATTCCTGCAGAAAGAGATCGCCCCCCATGTCGACGAGTGGGAGCGGGCGGAGCAGGTGCCCCGGACCGTGCTGCGCAAGATGGGCGAACTCGGCTATTTTGGCTTGAATATTGCGGAAGAGTATGGAGGAAGTGGGGAAAATCCCTTGGCGGAAGCGGTGCTGCATGAAGAACTCGGCCGGCTCAACGCTTCGGGATTCGCCAATACCGTGGGCGTCCACATCGGCATCGCCATGCGCCCGGTCTATCGCTTCGGCACCGAAGAACAAAAACAAGCCTATGTGGTCCCCGGGGTTCAAGGAGAAAAAATCGGGGCCTTGGCCATCACCGAACCCGGGGCGGGATCGGACGTGGCGGCCATCAGCACCCGGGCGGTGCGGGAAGGCGACAGTTACGTCCTTTCCGGAAACAAAATTTTTATCACCAACGGGGTCTATGCGGATTTTTACGTGGTGGCGGCAAAAACCGATCCCCAGGCAGGGCATCGGGGTGTGACCTTATTTATCGTCGAGCGGGATGACGCAGGATTTCACGTGCAGCGCAAGTTAGAAAAAGTAGGAAACCACGCTTCGGATACGGCAGAACTCTTTTTCGATGAGTGCCGAATTCCTGCACACCGCAAGCTCGGGGAGGAAAATAAAGGATTTTATCTGGTGATGCACAATTTTCAATGGGAAAGGCTGATGATCGCCCTGCAAACCCTGGGGACCGCCCAGGCGGCCTTAGATATGGCTGTGGAGTACGCGAAAACCCGTCAGCAGTTCGGCGGCCCCCTCACCCAGTTCCAGGTCATTCGCCACCGGTTGGTCGACATGGCGGTGGAGGTGGAAAAGGCGCGCCAGTTGACCTATCACGCCCTGGACCTGTTCGCCCAAGGGGTGGATGCAGTGGCTGAAACCTCCATGGCCAAGCTCACCGCCACGGAAACGGCCTGCAAAGTGGCGGATGAAGCGCTGCAGATTCACGGCGGATATGGGTACATGGGCGAATATCCGATCCAGCGGGCTTGGCGGGACATGCGCGTAACCCGGATCTACGGCGGAACGAGCGAAATCATGAAAGAGATTATCGCCAAGCGGATGGGGCTTCTCCCCTAAAAGCAGCGGAGAGGGGGATGTGACCAGACCCTCAACGGTAGTCACGGATCCCCCGGATCTGCCCCTCGCCCCCTGCTGTATACTTGAATCTTCTCGGTCAGCCGGGTGTTGCGCAACACCGGCCGAGTGTTGCGCACCGCCAGGCCCAGGGCCCGGGGCATGCCGATCAACCCACAGAGCTTCTTCGCCCGGGTGATCCCCGTATAGAGGAGATTTCGGTACAAGAGGATGTAGTGGCTCGTGGTCATGGGGATCAGCACCACGGGATATTCGCCGCCCTGGCTTTTGTGAATCGTAATCGCATAGGCGTGGCGCAACTGATCCCACTCATCCCGTTCGTATTCGTGCAGGGCGTCGCCGAATCGAATCAGCAACACGCCTTCCTCGGGATCCACGTCTTCGATCACGCCGATTTCGCCGTTAAACACCTCTTTCTCATAATCGTTGCGCATCTGTATCACTTTGTCGCCCACCCGCCAAGCCCGCTCGCCTTTGCGACCGAAGGGGATTTCCTTTTTGCCCATCTGCCGGGGGTTCATCAGCTGCTGCAGTCGAATGTTCAACGCCTCGGTGCCAAGCTCCCCCTTTTTGGTGGGACTCAGCACCTGGATGTCGGCAGGCGAGTAGCCCTCCGCCAGGAGATTTTGCACCGCCTGCTCCAGACGAACGGCGATGGCCGCATTCGTTTCAGCCGTCGTGGCCCCGGATACCTCGACAAACCAAAAGTCCCCGCCCTGGCGAGGCAACTCCCCTTGGAGCACCCGGTGGGCATTGACCACGATGTTGCTCTCCCTGGCCTGTCGGAAAATCACATCGAGCCGGACGCTCGGCACTCCGGCCTGAATCAGGTCGTGCAACACATGCCCCGGACCCACCGACGGCAATTGGTCCACATCCCCGACCAGAATCACCCCGGCGTCCCCGGCGGCCCGGACCAATTTGTCCGCCAACAGGATATCCATCATGGACGTCTCATCGACGATAATCAGGTCATAGGGGAGGGGATTCTCCTCGTCAAACTGAGCGATTCCCTCCACCCGCATGCCCAGGAGACGGTGCACAGTAGCAGCCGAAAATCCCGAGACTTCTTCCAGCCTTCGGGCGGCCCGTCCCGTGGGCGCCGCCATGCCCACCTTGGTCTGGGGATTCAATTGTTGCCGGCACCACAGGATCGCCCGAACCGTCGTGGTCTTCCCGGTTCCCGGCCCTCCGGTCAAAATCAACAGCGGACTGGCCATGGCGGTTCGAACCGCTTCCCGCTGGGTGAACGACAGGGTCACCCCGGACTCCCGCTCATAAGACTGGATCAAATCATCCAGCCCGGCTGAATGCAGAGCGGCCACCCGGAGCCGATCCGCCGCCCACCGGGCCACCTGCTCCTCGGCTTCCCACAAAGATGCCAGATAGACCCGATCCTCTTCTTGCCGGATCTGCCCCTCCCGCGCCAAGGTCCCGGCGGCTTCCTCGAACTGATCGGCCTCCCACGGATCCCCGTCTATGCCGGCCAGCATCTCCGCCGTCTTCGCCAGCCAAAAGGCCCGGTCTAACCAACAGTGGCCTTCGGTGGTTGAGCCCGCCAGGGTATGCAACAGCGCACTTTGAAGGCGAAATGGACTGTCGGCCGGGATGCCCAACCTCCGGGCGACCCCGTCCGCCTGGCCAAACCCGATGCCGGCCACCCCCGCCAAGAGGTACGGATTGCGCCGGATATCCTCGAGACACCCTTCCCCCAACACTCGGTATACCCGCATGGCGGCACCCGGGCTAATGCCCAGGGCCATCAATTGCCCGAGCACCTTTTGGACCCCGTGATGGGCCCGGACCTGCTGGACGATCGACTGCGCCTTCTCCGGCGACAACCCTTGAATCCCCGCCAAGGCTGCCTCTCCGTGATCGAGGATGGCATCCACCGCCCCGGGGCCGAGGGCGGCGACGATCCTTCGGGCCACTCGCCTGCCCACCCCCTCCAGGCGCCGGAACAACTGGATGGCCACCTCCCGGTCGGTGGGCACCGGTTTACTCCATCCCGTAACCTGAAGTTGCCGGCCGTAGCGCGGATGCTCCGTCCAGTGCCCCGTCACCTCCAGGGCCTCTCCTTCGCCTTGGGAAAAATATACATACCCTGTGCAACTGATCACGCCCCCGGAGGTTTTCAGGCGGAACACGGCAAATCCCGTCTCTTCATTTCGGAAGACCACCCGCTCCACCGTACCGGAAGCGGTCACCTCCTCGGCTTCCGGGCGGGCCAATCGATCCTCTCCGTTCAACCGACCAGCGCCTCCTGAATGCGCCGCAATTTGTCCAAATCGTTCTCATAGGCAATGAGGACCCCGTCCGCATAGGCCGCCCCCACCCGGGCGGCCTTCACCAGTTTCGCCTCTTCAACGCCGAGACCATAGACCTCCAGATACCAGGGGTGCCCCCCGAGCCGATCTTGGAATCCTTGGGCCAGGACTTCCAGCCAGTACGTCGTCGTGTAGGCCAGATCATAGATGGGCACCACAAACACGTCCACCCACTGCTTCATCCGGTCCACGTCGATGCCGAATCGCCTCTCCAGATGCCCGGGATAAGGATCGGGAAACAGCGTAAAATACAGCTTCCCGGCCACCGACGACCGCGCCCGGGCGACAAAATCCGCTAACCTAGCCATCCGATAGGTCTCCAGGTCCAGGCCGGCTTTCCGGCGTCCGGCCTCGCAGGCCGCGCACTGACAGTAACCCTCCCGGGCAAAGGTCACATCGTCCAGCCGAAAGCCCTCTGGACCCGACTGCGCCGCCGCGTCCCTCACCCACTCCAGGGCCAGGGCCTCCACTTCGGGCCGGCTCGGACAAAGGCAGTCCCAGTCAAAATATGGCTGGTCTCTCGTCGCCCGCTGTCCTCCCGGACCCACCTGGACCCACTCGGGATGCGCTTTTGCCACCCGATTGTCGGCAAAACAACTCACCATAGGAATCGATCCCGCCACCGGCTCCCGGTGAGCCCCGCCGACGTCTTTGACTTCCCAGAAAGCCGGCCGGAACTGGCCGACGTGATCCGCATACCGGGTGACCACCCCGAACACCTTTTGATTCCCCATTCTCGCACCTCCGCGCCGTCCCGCACCGGGCGGGATCTTCCCCTTCTCCCGCCCTGGCGATCTGTGCGGTTTCCCTGCCTCAGGACCCGGCAAAACTTTTTTCCAACTCGGCCACCGTTTCCTCAAACACCTGCAGCGCCTGGCGCACCGGTTCCGGGGATCTCATATCTACCCCGGCCTTCGCCAAGACCTCCAGGGGATAGTCGGAACTCCCGGCGGACAGGAAATCGAGATAACGCCGGACGGCCGGCTCCCCTTCCTCCAGAATCCGCCTTGACAGGGCCGTGGCCGCCGAGAAGCCCGTGGCGTATTTGTACACGTAGAATGCTGTGTAAAAGTGCGGAATCCGGGCCCATTCCCAGGCAATCTGATCATCGATCACCACTTCGGCCCCGTAGTAGGTTTCATTCAGCCGACGATACGTGTCGCACATCCAGTCTGAAGTCAGGGCGTGGCCCGCTTCCACCGCCTCGTGGGTGAGCTTTTCGAACTCCGCAAACATCACCTGGCGAAACACCGTGGTGCGGAATTGCTCGAGGTGGTGGTTCAACAAATACCTCCGCATCGCCTCATCCGGGGTATTTTTTAAGAGATGATGCAGCAGCAACGATTCGTTGCAGGTCGATGCAACTTCGGCGACAAAGATGGAGTACCCGCCGTACACGTACGGTTGATGCGCATACGTATAATGGCTGTGCATCGCGTGGCCCATTTCGTGGGCGAGGGTGAACACGTTGTCGATGTTCGGCTGCCAATTCAACAGCACGTAAGGATGGGTGCCGTACGCCCCCCATGAATAGGCGCCCCCTCGCTTGCCCCGGTTCTCGTGAACATCGACCCAGCGAGAGGCGAAAGCATCCCGCATCACGCCGAGGTACTCCTCCCCCATGGGCGCAAGCCCTTCCAACACCGTCTTTTTCGCCTCATCGAAGGAGACCTCCCGGTGGATCTCGGGCACAAGGGGCACATACAGATCGTACATGTGTAGATCATTTAGGCCCAGCACTTTTTTGCGCAAGCGCAGGTATCGGTGAAGGGCCGGCAAAAACTCGTGCACGGCGGCGATCAAGCTGTCGTACACCTCCACCGGGACCCGGTCATCGTCCAGAGCCGCTTCCAGGGAAGAACCGTATTTCCTCACCCGGGCGTAAAAGACATCTTTTTTGACACTGGCGTGATACGTCGCTGACAGGGTGTTCAGACGCTCTTTGTACGCCGCATAAAAAGCGGTAAAGGCGTCTTGCCGGACCCGGCGGTCCTGGCTCTCCAGGAACTGACTGTAGCGGCCCTTGGTCAATTCCACCTCCTGGCCCTGCTCGTCCCGGATCGTCGGCAGACGCAGGTCCGCATCGTCCACCATACTGAAAATCGTCGTCGGGCCCTGGGCGATTTCGCTGACCTGAGCGAGGATGGCCTCTTCTGCCGCTGAGAGTACATGGGGCTTTCGCCGGAGAATATCGTCCAGTTTGTGTCGATACAAGGCCAAATCCGAGTGACTGTCGATGTAGCCCTGCACCACCCCGGCATCCCCGGCGAGAATCTCGGGCACGACAAAGGAGAAGGCCCCGGCCAGGCGGGCGGCGAGCCCCTGGGCTCGGTCAGCCAGGGCGAGATATGTACTGTTGGTGGTATCCTCGTCTTTGCGCATATGGGAATAGGCATAAAGCCTTTCCAACTTGAGGGACAGATCGTCTTCCAGGCGAAGAACGGCGAGGAGGGTCTCCGCCGATTCCAAGACCCGCCCGCGAAAAGCCTCCACTTCCCCTAAGCGGCTCTGCACATCCTGAAACTCCCGCTCCCAGGCCTGATCATCGGGATACAGATCTTCCAGTTTCCACGTATCCTCCACCGGAATTTCCGCCCGTGACCGCACTGTCGTCATTCGGATCCCTCCCGTCGATTTTGCCAAACCTTTCTTTTCGGCCGACACCTCTAGTGTAACGCTGGAGCGGGGATGAATGCGGAAGCTGTCAAGGCTTGGGGCCCCGAGCCACCGGGCGGCCGGGGTCCGCGCACCACTCGCTCCAACTGCCCACATACACCCGGGCACCGGAGATCCCGGCGATTTCCAGAGCCAACAGGTTGGCACAGGCGGTTACCCCAGAACCGCAATAGACGATAAGTTCCCGCTCTCCAGTGACGCCGGAGAACCGGCGGCGCTGCTCTTCGGGACTTTTCCACCGCCCGTCCTCGTCGACGCCGTCTTTCCAGTAGATGTTGACAGCCCCGGGGATATGACCGCCCACCGGATCAATGGTCTCCTGTTCCCCAGTGTACCGCTCGGGAGCCCGGGAGTCGATCAAGAGGGCCCCAGGGGCTTGCCCAGATACCACCCGGGACACGTACTCCGCGTCCACCGTCAACTCTGGCCGCATCCGGGGGACGAAACTCGCCGGGGATGGCGTCGGAATCTCCAGGGTAACCGGATACCCCGCCCTTTGCCACTCCGCATAGCCGCCATCCAACACCCGAACCTGCTCATGACCAAGGTAGCGAAGCGTCCACCACAACCGGGCCGCGAATTCACCGGTTTGGTCGTCGTAGGCCACAACTACAGTCCCGGAGCCGATCCCCGCCTCGCTGAACACCCGGGCCAGCCGGTCCGGGTCCGCCAATGGGTGGCGCCCACCCTGTCCTTTCGGTCCGCACAGATCGCGCTCCAGGTGAAGGTACACCGCACCAGGAATGTGCCCCTCGCGATACCGCGCCTCCCCGGCGTCCGGCTCGTTCAACGTAAACCGGCAGTCTATCACGGCCACATCCGGGCTTCCGATCCGCTCTTTTAGCCACTGGACGCTCACCAGAGGCCCACCGTTCAAAGACCCTGTACTCATCTCACGTCCCCCTCTCTCATACAGTGGACCAAGGCCGAGGTAAGCGGCGTAAAGCTTCCTCCAAGCGTTCGGGCGGCAAGGTGTGATCCAGGGCGGCCATCATCCCGGCGGCGTACTCCCGGGCAGATTCCTTGGCCGCCCGCCGGTCCGATTCCAATACCGGCCGGCCGCACTGCCGGGCCCAATCCCCCATGGTCTTTCGCAACCCATCCACGAACCCGCGAACCTGGGGTAGGACCGCCTCCCACAACGCCTCCCGCATCTCATCCATCCCCGGCCCAAGCCATCGTTTCATCCCCGGGAATAACTTTGGCCCGAGACTCCGAATGGTCTCCCCTACCCCATTTCCAATGAGTTGGGCTGGAATCTCCCACGGTTCCACAGCCTCGGGCTCCCAGGACCACCCGGCCAAATCTCCGGACGCCGCCGAAACCCTCTCCGTCCAAATCTCCGTCCGGCGGTCCCGGAACCAGCGCTCGGCGCGCAGAGCCGCAGCTTTCCACTCCTGGCTCAATTCGTCTTCCAACCACTCGGCCAAATCCGCGGCGCAAGCGGCCACCGCCTCCCGGCGGCCGTCCTCAAGAGCCGCCACAGAGAAGGACTCCCGAAAACGATCCTGGTAACGGATCCACAGGCGGCGCTCAATGTGATCGCACAACTCCGCAATCTCGCCTTCCAGTCCCCGCAAAAGCGGCTCGTCCTCCACCTGGGACAGCGAAGCTTCCACCCGCGCCGCCCCGGCGGACCACACCTGGCGGCGTTCCTCCCGCTTCACCCCCTCCGCCCGGGCCTCCATCACCCACCGCCGCAGCCGCTCCTCGGCCCGCCTCAGGTCCCCCCAGGCCCGCCCCAGAGCCATCTCCGCCCAGTCCCGCCGAAGTAAGGAAGAGAAATCCCGGTAGAATCCCGCGAATCCAGTCACCTCCAGTGCTTCGGAGAGGGAGGGTAGAGGCCCCGCGGAAACCTTGAGACAAGTGCGAAGCCAAGCCTCTTCCCCCGGGGATAACGAACTGGTCTCCGCCTTGCGCGCCAACAAGGCCCCCCGGCTCGACAAGGGGTAGATCCGGGGGCGCACTATGCCGAGGTTCGTCAAATTGCGCCGAACATGTTGCACGACGCCCTGAAGTTCCTGCTCATTGGCAGCCAGGTCACCGGCATTGACGACGAAAAATATCTTTTCGAAATCAAAGGTCTCCTGCATCTTCCCGAGCTGCGTCAAGAATGCCTCGTCAGCCCGGGAAAAAGCATGATTGTAGTAGGTCACGAACACCACCGCGTCGCTGTGACGGATGGACTCAAAGGCCGTGTCGGTATGGCGCCCGTGGACCGAATCCACCCCGGGGGTGTCCACCAGTACCCATCCTCCTGCCGTGAACGGACAATCCCAAAAAATATCCAAGTGCGAGAAATAGGCCGCCCACCGTTCTTCCGCGGTTACCTGGCGAACCCGGGACCAATGCGCCCGCAAGGCCTGGCCGAAATAGGGTTCGATTTCCTTCCAATGCTGCCGAATGGCGGTGCACGCTTCTTCCTCGCCCCGGCACTCCAACTCCTCCAGCACCTTCTCCATCTCCGAACGGGCGCGGATATGAAGGACGGCGGTGCCATGCGGGTGCCCACCCTCCGGAGCCCGAACCCGTTGTACAGCGGCGGTGGTCGGATTGGGAGATGAGGGGAGAACCGCGGATCCCAACATGGCGTTGGCGAGGGAAGACTTTCCCGCACTAAAGGCCCCGAAGAGCGCCACGGTGAACTCCCGCTCTTCAAGCCGGGCGGCCCTCTCCAGGAGGGCCGAGGTCATCTTCGCGGTTCCCGGCAGAATCGCCAGAATTTCGGCAGCCTGGCGCAACTGCTCCGCCGCAGCGAGGAGCCGGGGATCACCGGTTCGCCTTGGGCCCGGTCCCACACTCGGAACCCCATTTTCCCCTTCCACGGCGACCTCCACCTCCACCTCGGCATCGGCCAACCATCCCGAGGGCACATCTACCGAACACGAAACACCCGCGACATTCGCATCATCTGTTGCAACTTTTTCTGATGCAATCTCTGCAACATCTACAACCTCCTCAGCCGGCGGGACATCCCCAGCATGGCCGGCATTGGTCCGGGGCATCTCCTTTGCAACGTCCAGGGCTGTCGCGGCCTCCTCGGCGGAACTCGGCGATTCACCATCCCCCTCAAGAAACGGGATCCGCTCCCACAGGGCCGTCCGCCGGCGTTCTTCCTCCCCCCGCAGGATCTCCAACTGATCCCTCGCATTGGCATACGGGGCCAGACGCCCCCTCTCCTCGGATATCGCCGCCAGGGCCGCCTCCCGCCTCTCCCGGATAGCCTGTTCGATCATCTCCAGCAAACGGCGGCCCAGTTTCCGATATCGTTCTTTGCCCGCCGTCTCGAGATCCCGGAGATAGGTCTGCACATATCCAGCTTCGACCACCGCGCCGGGCTTGACCAACGCCGCCACCTCTGACGTCGACAGCAAGATGGGCGCCCCGTCTATGCGGTCCAACAGATCCCCATTCGCCACACCCCAGGCTGCCGCCAAATCCCGGGCCCAGCTTCGCACATGGCGATCGAGTTCCGTCTCAAGCCGCCGTCCAAAAGCCTCCGACAGCGCCGCCGCCCGGGCCTCCCGCTCTTTCTCCGTCCGTCCCCGACCTCCAAACCACCCTCCGGGCCGGAAACCCGGGCGCAGACTGTCGAGATAAGCCCTGGCCATCTCCCCGATCTCATAAGGGGTGATCCGGGCATTCTCCACCATGCGCACCAACTCCGGCCAGTGTACCGCCTCCAGATGCCCCTCGGGATCTTGCCAACGCCGCTCCTCCTCAGACAGTTGATCAAAGCGCTCCACCCGCTCCCGGGCGTGTTCCTCTCCAAGCAGCGCCCGAGCTGCTTCGATCTCCTCCCGGTGCCCGGCCCGCCAAGCTTTCAGGTGATCCTCGACAATGCCCCGAAGGGCCCGTCCGACGGACCCGCGATACCAGCGGGGTGCTTCGGCCATAAACTCCGACACATCTTCCCGCAACTCCTGAAACTGATGATACGGATGTTGCGGATCGCGCAGGGACACGTAGTAGATCCGCTTATCGGGTATTCCGAAGGCTTTGAAAATCTGTGCGGTTTCATATTGAAATTGCAAAAAAGGCAGTTCGTCCTCGGCGTGTTTATCGATCTGATTAATCACCAAGAAAACGGGAACGCCACCATCGGTCAGCCGGCGCAAAAAAGTCAGATTGGCCTCGGCCTGCACATGGTTGTAATCCATCGTATAAACCACGGCGTCCGCCAGGTGAAGGACCGCCTCGGTCATCTCCCGATGGGCGGGATCCGTCGAATCCACCCCCGGCGTATCCAGGAAAGCCGCTCCTTCGGGAAGGGGGATTGACGGATTCCCCACCTCCACCAGACGAACGTCCTCTTCGGATGTGCACCACCGAGAGAGTTCTTCAGACGCATTGTTCGCTTCCAGCTGCCGGACCACCCCGTGTCGATCGCAAATCCGCAGGCCCGGCGCGCCCCGGCGGATCAAAACCCCCGCCGCCGTTGTGGGCACGGGCCGGCTGGGCAGGACGTCCTCCCCGAGCCACTTGTTGATCAACGTGGATTTACCGGCGGAAAAATGTCCGCAAAACGCGACGATCACCTCTCGCCGCGCGTATTTTTCAGCCACTTCCCGAACCCGGGCCGCCCGGACCCCATCCCCCCACTCCTCCATCAGTCGCGCCAAGGACTCCACGAGCGCCAAATCTCGTTCAAATGATGTCACGACTTGTGCCACATCGGTCCCTCCATGACAAATCCCGCACAACTGCGATCTTTTTCATTCTACCACGGGACGATAGGTGTGAGAATCCGATACAATGGAAGAATAAGTATCCGGAGGGTTGCCCATGACGGCTTTTTATATCATTCTCGCCTTTCATCTGGCTGCGGTAGCGGTGAAATTGGGAGTGTTGCTCTATGTCCCCCGCCTCAAAGAGGTGGGCCAGGTTCGGGCGTTTCTATCCACCTATCGCCGACTGGACTGGATCACCGACTGGGTACTCTGGCTGACCGGGGCGGGATTTTTCCTCGTCACATCCTGGCGCTATCTGCTCCAGCTCTGGCTGCTCGTCTCCATGCTGATCTACATGATCATTTTTATCCTCATCAAAGTCGTGGTGGTGGGCGGGATGAAAAAGGTAGCCGCCACCAAGAAGTTGCACGCTTATGAGGAAGTCAGCAAGCTCCGTTTTGAAAATGTCTGCACCATTGTGTCGGTGGTGGGACTTTTGGGAATCATCGCCTACTTGATGGTGACCAAGCCCTTTTGATCCCGGGCCATACCGAGCTCCCTGCGGTCGGTGCATGAAACGATACCCGGAGGGGGATCCTCACGGAGACGGGTTTCGTTTTCGCCAGACAGAGAGGAGAGGTGCCCGTGCCCTTTCTCGTCCACATCGCCACCACAACACCCCCTCACCGGTACAGCCAAGAGGAAGTCCGGACGATGTCCAGGGAATTGTTTCGGACGAGCTTCCGGGACATCGACCGCCTGCTCCGCACCTTCGACACCGCGGGTATCGAGTGGCGGCATTTTTGCCGGCCGGCGGAATGGTATATCCAGGGCCGCCCCTTTTCCGCCCGCAACGCCGTGTATCAGGAGGAAGCTGTCGCCTTGGGGACGGAGGCGGCCCGGACATGCTTGACCCAAACCGGCGTCGACCCCCGGGCGATCACCGACCTGTGGTGGGTCTCCTCTACGGGCCTGGCCACGCCGAGTCCGGATATGCGGATCGCCCAGCGCCTTGGCTTGTCCGGGAAAATCAGGCGCACGCCGATCTGGGGGCTGGGATGCGCCGGGGGCGCCGTGGGACTGAGCCGGGGCCTGGCCAGCGCCGCCGCTGATCCCGATGCCCACGTCTTGGTCGTGATCGTGGAACTGTGCAGCCTGACCTTTTTGGCGAGAGACCAGCGAAAAAGCAATCTCATCGCCACGGTGTTGTTTGCCGACGGAGCGGGCGCGGCATTGATCCTGGGGGATCGGGCCTATG
This sequence comes from Kyrpidia spormannii, assembly GCF_002804065.1. Taxonomy (NCBI): domain Bacteria; kingdom Bacillati; phylum Bacillota; class Bacilli; order Caryophanales; family Alicyclobacillaceae; genus Kyrpidia; species Kyrpidia spormannii. The sequence goes on from NZ_CP024955.1 coordinate 2,454,746, forward strand.
AGCGGTGGAGCAAAAGGGTCCAAGAGCGTGCGGGGTCGTCCGGAGCATGGGAATGGAAGGGCTCCCACAGCATCCACTGGCCGGATACCGAAGATATGATGGGTTGGGACGTGGGAGACGACGGGTGGCGGGTCGTGTTCTCCCGGGACATCCCGGAATTCCTTCGTCGGCAAAAACGTGAACACTTTGCCCCGGCTGAAGAAAAAATCGACCACTGGGTGGTACACCCGGGCGGGGCGAAGGTTTTGGCCGCCTATGAAGAGGTGCTTGGCTTGAACCAGGAGAGCCTGGAGTCTGCCCATGAGACGTTGAGACAGTATGGCAACATGTCGGCCCCCACCGTTTTGTTCGTCTTAAAGGACCTGGCTGAGCGGCGTTCTCTCCGGTCCGGGGACCGGACGGCTCTCCTGGCCCTGGGTCCGGGATTCTCCAGTGAACGGGTGATGCTCCAATGGAGGTAGGACAGCTTTTCCCCTGGCTGATCGGTGGGGTGATCGCCCAGCGCCTGGCGGAGTTGGGCCTCGCCCGTCATAACGCCCGCTGGATCCGGGCCCGGGGTGGTTTTGAAATCGGGCGGGAACACTATCCCTGGATTGTTCTTTTGCACGTGTCCTTTTTTGCCGGTATGGTGGCGGAAGTCCGGATTCGCGGATTGGCGGGCCTTCCCGTGTGGTGGCCCGCCCTCGCCCTTTTTGCCGCCAGCCAGGGACTCCGCTACTGGTCTTTGCGCAGCCTCGGCCATTATTGGAACACCCGGATCTTCGTGGTCCCGGGCCACCCTCCGGTACGACGCGGCCCCTACCGGTGGTTGAGACACCCCAATTACCTCGCCGTCATGGTGGAGCTCGTAAGCCTGCCTTTAGCCTTTCACGCCCATTGGACGGCCCTTCTGGTGTCGATGGCCAATGCCCCGCTGCTCGCTTTGCGCATTCGGGTGGAGGAGGGAGCTTTACGTCACCCGGCTCGAACCCGGCTGGAAGTGCGTGGAGAGATGCGGGGCGGCCCATCGAGTTTAAAACCCTCGACGAGCCCGGCCGAAGAAAATGAGCGGACCGGAGACGAATCCCCGGCCGCTCCCGCAACTTCCGTGGCCCAATCCTTGTCTGCTACGAGCTCGCCCCCTGTCGCTACTGCGTCTGAACATAGCGGGGAGACGACGTGAGATACCCCACAGTGCCGTCTGACAGCCGTACCTTGTACCACCAATCGTTAACCGTGGCCAGTCGTTCCGCCGACTCCCCGAGATGAAGCACGGCGACCCGCGGCGCCAAAGTCGAGGGAGCGCTGCGCACCGAGACCCACCCCTTGACGGGGGTCACCCGATCCGTAGCACCGGAAGGAGCTGAAGCCACCGCCGAACCCGGGGAATCGGTCACCGGAGCTGCCGGCGGGCTTTGCACCGGCGTGGACGGGGTGGAGGCTGCCCGCACGTGGTTCAAAGGTCGACGCGCGTACAGAAAATGTGACGTCCACCATTTATTATTCGTGTAATCATACTCACCCAGGGGCACCTTTGGTGAGTATGTGTGGATAATTTTCAATGTCCCATCTTCCAGGGCAATTCCCACGTGACCCACCTTCCCCCCGGAGTTCGAGGTAGAGAAAAAGAGCAGGTCCCCGGCTTTAATATCCCGAATGTTGTAATAAACCCCCCAGTCCCGATACTGATTTAAATCCCCTTGATTTTTTGAACCCGAGGAAAATCGGTACCCCACAGCCGTTTGATACACGTACTGGGTAAAATTCGAGCAGTCAAAGGTAGAATCGCCGCGAAGTTTGTTGGTTCCCCATTTATATGGAGTGCCGATCTGCGTCTCCGCCGTGTCGATCACCTTTTGCACCAGCGGATCCGCATAGTGGGACGGATGCGCCACGTGTCCGCTGACCGGAGCCGTATCCTGGGCCAGCACCCCTGGCACTCCTGCAACTAGGCTTGTCCCAAAAAGAAACGCAACAAGGGCCAGTTTAACATGATTACGATGCATCTCCTCTCGCCCCTTTCCTGGTCGTCGCCCGCCCACATTCACGGTACCATAGGCAACAACCATTTGGGCACCCGGAGGTTGGTGGATCGCATTCCTGCATCTGACAAATCACCAGGCCCCCATACGGAAAAAACGCAAATAGATTGCGCCGCACATGGTTGTGATGATGAGAACCAAAATGCCCAGGGGAATCATTGGACGCAACAACATGCCTTCCCGCCCGGTCAAGTTTGTGATAGAAGCAGCGAGAGCGACGCGCGACGGAGATTCCATGGTCAAATTGGAGGCTGTGTCCGGTCGCACATAGTACCCCCTCGCTCTGATCCAACGGCCACTGGGTCGTGGTATCATGAATACAAAACCACTGTGCGGAGGGAGTCGCCATTTATAAACTGATGTGGCAAATGAGCCAAGAAGAACTGTTGGCGGAGATGGAGCGGTTGCAGAAAGAGGCGGAACGGTGCCGTGAGGAAGGGCGCTGGAACGAATGGGAAGTCCTGAAGCGCAGATACGACGTCGCCCGCTCCCACCTGGTGGAGGCGGGAACGGTACGAGTGGGGGGCCAATACCGCGTGGAGGATCACGAGGGGCTATTCACCGTCACCCGGGTGCGGGGGATCATGGCCTTTGGGTATTTCACGCCGCCGGGCAACGACCCGACACAAGAAGAACAAGCTTTTCTGGTGGCCCTGCTGCATCCGCCGGGGGACGACCCCGATGAAAAATGACCTTCCGCCGGGAACATGTCCGGATCTTTTCGAGCCTGCAAGATGCCCTTCGGGCCGGATTCCGCCCCTGCAGACGAGCCGGCCCGGTCACGAATCCTCCGTCCCGAATACGCCTCCGGGCTCGTCTTCTTCCGAGTAGACCGGGATGCCGTGGCGCTCCAAGAGAGCAGCCGTCACCCCGCGCCCGGGGCGCATATTTCCGGTAAAGGTGCCGTCATAGATCGCGCCGCACCCGCAAGACGGGCTCCTCTGCTTCAACACGGCGGCCGATGCACCGACCAAACGGGCGAAGTGAAGAGCTTCTTCGGCGCCCCGCACAAAGGACTCGGATACGTCCTCGCCCTCTTGAGTCAGTACTTTGGCCCGCCCATCCAACACATCCCCGCCTTCGCCACCGACAATCTGGGCCGGCGGCCTCGGGGTGGGAAGACCGCCGAGCTGCTCCGGGCAGACGGGGATGGCCCGGCCTTGGGCCACCCACTCCTCAATCCACGACAACCCCCGGCTGGAGCCGTCGTATCGACAATGACAACCCGCCAGACACGCCGAGACCAGAATCATTCCGCCAGCGCCCCTTCCAATCGCAGTAAATGGGCTTTCAGATCGGTCCGGGACCCGGCATATCCCACCAAGTCCCCTTTTTTCCCCACCACTCGGTGACACGGGATAAAAATCGGCAAGGGGTTGGCCCGATTGGCTTGGCCCACGGCCCGCACCGCCCGGGGGTTCCCGATGGCCGCGGCGATCTCCCCGTAACTTCGCACCTGACCATAGGGGATCTCACGAAGAGCGGCCCATACCCGCCGGCGAAACGGACTGTCCTCGGGGAGCGACAAGGCCACGTCAAAGGCGCGACGGCGCCCGGAAAAATACTCTTCGAGCTGGCGGACGGCATCGCGACAGGACTCCGGATCCCGGACGAGGTCGTGAAACTCCTGCTGGATCTCTCCCCAATCCTCCTCGGTCAGCGCCACCCGGCTCACGCCGACCAAATCCATGACCACACGAAGGGTCCCAAGAGGCGTTTCCAGTTCATCATACACGGCCACAGTCCATCCCTCCCCGATCACAGATTTTATCGCTTCACGATCGCCCGGTGGGAATGCCTTCGTCCCGGGTGATACCTGCAGAACGGCCCGCCTCCCGCCAAAGGGGCGGTGGTAGTCTGCCCAGGATTTGAAGACGCGAAGTGATTCCGCGTCGACACTCACTTCCCAGGACCACACTGAACTGCCCGATTCCACTCGCAAATAAGGCGCCCGCCAATGAGCCCAGTCGGTGACAAAGAATTCGCGCTCGCATGAAGCTATTATAAACACACAAATCCCATGTCACAACCGGCTCCCTCCCGGCTTCATTCAAAGCGCAGGTCGTTCTGGAACTTCTTACGGAAGAGAAGACCATTGCACAACTGGCCTCGGAGTACGGGGTTCATCCAACCATGCTGCACCGGTGGAAGAAGACGGCTGTGGATAACCTGTCCAGCCTGTTTGCAAAGGTGCCCTGTGAAGGTCTGACGTACGCCAGTACGTAGCATGGGCATTTGCCCTTAATTGCCCCTTGCCAGAGGGAGGAGGAGCTGCAAGGGAGGACCGAAGGCCCAGCGACAGCGGCCCTTGACAGCCTGACGACCGATGGCAATTTCTAGATGAAGGCAAAGGCCGTAGCAAGACTGCGCAACAGCTCAATATCGGGAGCATGTGTCCAATCTGCGGGGGTTAATCCGCTTCACCAGCCACCTGAGTACCTGTTCAACACCGACCCATTTTCATCCTTCTGCTGGTGTCGCACCGGCGGCATGGGGGTCTACTACTTTAAGTTTACACGCTCGGTGGGGAGACCTGACAGGAAGAGCGGCACACTCACTCCGTCAGGGCCTCCAGTGCTTCTGGGTTCTCCAGGCTGCTGAGATCCCCGGGATTCAGACCGAGAAGTTTCGCTTTGATCACGCGGCGGACGATTTTTCCACTCCGAGTCTTCGGCAAGTCCCGGACAAACCGAATCTCTTCCGGCCTCAGCGCCTTCCCGAGGAACCCGGCGACCCAGTCCCTCAATTCTGTACGCAACTCTTCCGAAGGAGCGGCGCCGGGCGCCAACCGGACCAAACCGACAATCCCTTCCCCCTTCACCGCATGAGGGACGCCGATCGCAGCCGCTTCCGCCACCGCCGGATGAGCGACCAGAACCGATTCGATTTCGGCCGGTCCGATGCGTTTGCCGGCCACTTTCAGGGTGTCGTCGGAACGCCCTTCGATGTACCAGTACCCATGTTCATCGATTCGCACCCAGTCTCCGTGGAACCAGATCCCCGGGACCCGGGACCAGTAAGTCTGTTCGTACCGCTCCGGATCGTTCCAGAACCCCCGCGTCATCCCGACCCACGGCCCCAGGATGCACAGTTCTCCCACCTGTCCCCGCTCCACCGGCCTCCCCTCTTCATCGAGAACGGCGGCATGCATTCCGGGAATCGGCCCCGCAAAGGAACACGGAGCAATGGGTTCACCTACAAAACAGCCGAGGATGCCGCCGGAGATTTCCGTTCCCCCCGAATAATTGATGATCGGACAGCGCTTTTCCCCGACTTTATCAAAAAACCACATATAGGGATCTGGGTTCCACGGTTCGCCCGTCGATCCCAGCACCCGGAGCGACGAAAGGTCTACCCGTTCGACCCAATGGTCTCCTTGGGTCATGAGGGAACGGATCACGGTGGGAGCTAGACCCAAATGGGTTACCCGGTGCCGTTCCACCAATCGCCACAGCCGGTCCGGCGAAGGATAGTCGGGGGCCCCATCGTACAGCAGAACGGTCGCCCCCAGTGCAAACCCTCCGAAAACAGCCCACGGCCCCATCATCCACCCCATGTCAGTGAACCAAAACAGGGTGTCCGTATCCCGCAAATCAAAGCAATGGGCCAAATCTTGCGCCGCTTTCAAGCAGAAGCCGACATGCGTGTGCACCGCTCCCTTCGGCTTGCCGGTCGTCCCAGAGGTGTAGATGATCATCAGGGGAGTTTCACTGTCCAGCACCTCCGTGGCGACCTCCGCCGAGACCTCTCTCAACAACCGGTCCGCCGCCAAAAGACGCGCGCGGCCGGGCTCCTCCCCTCTTCCCCCGTCCGCTTCCGGTCCCGCTCCAACCCGGGACACCACCACCACGTGGCGAAGGTGATCCAATCCCTCCACAGCCCGGGTGGCCTCGGACAACATGGCCACCACCTTGCCCCGCCGGTAAAAGCCGTCCGCCGTGATCAGAATCTTGGCCCCGCTGTCGGCCAGCCTCGACCGCACCGCCTCCGCCCCGTACCCGCTGAAAACGGGGGTGAAAATCGCGCCAACTTTGGCACAGGCAAGAAGAACCGCCGCCGTATCCGGCAGCATGGGAAGATAGACGCCCACCACATCCCCCTTGCCGACCCCCAGGCGATGGAACACCGCCGCCCAACGCCCTACGCGATCGGCCAGTTCCTCGTACGTCCATTGAAGCGAAGAACCGTCTTCCCCTTCCCAAATCAGGGCTTTTTCCCGATCCTTTTCCGTCCCCACGTGCCGGTCCACACAGGCAGCCGCCGCGTTGGTTTTCCCGCCAACAAACCATTTGGCCCAAGCGACCCCCCGGGACACGTCGAGCACTTGCCCATACGGTTCAAACCACGGCCATCGAAGATCGTCGGCCACCTCCTTCCAAAACCAAGCTGGATTCCGTGCCGCCCCTTCCCTCAATTCATTGAGGGACGACACCCCGACCCGCCGCATAAAGAACCAAAGCCGAGTTCTTTTTCGCTCCGCTTCTTCCGGCTTCCAAATAGCCGGGTCTTGGCGGCCTGTTCCGCGTCCATCCGACACTTTCCATCCCCCCATCGCGATGCGATTTGGCCCATGAGCCATCCGCCACAAAAAAGTTGGTGCAGCGCAATGGAACGAGGCCATTGCGCTGCACACCTTTGCTCACTTTTCTGTCGGCAGCGGTAGCTTCAACCACTCGCGATAGAACGCTTCGATGTCCGGCTCCCAGTTATGGATCACCGGATACCAAGGCGTGGGCGCTTCCACTTCCAGAAGCGTGCCGCAGCTGGGGCAGTAAAACTCCCGGAACACCTGCCAATTCGGGTCCGGCGCCATCAGCTTTGGATAGATTTCGCTCATCGCTTCCTCCGTGTCCCGGACGTAGATGAGCGCATGAAGCTTCCAGTTCTCTCGATAGTCGCAAAATTCATGGCCACAATCGCACTTGATGACCCACGCGCCGGTGTCTTTTTTCTCGACGACGTAAAGATGATATTGATAGGGGAGGAGGATGCGGTCCTCCCACGGCACCCGTTCCTGCAAGATCTCAAGATAGACCTGAAAGCGTTCAGGATCTTTGGGCTCCGAAAGCATGCGATGCTGCGTCTCCCAATCGATGGTCCCGTCGATCAATTCTTCAATTTTCTTTCGATCGTACCCCATCTGCGCCGACCTCCTCACCTAATCTGTACTTCCTTACTCTTCGACAAGCACAAGGCGCTTCACGTCGGGAAGCTGTTCTACGCTCATGCGATGTTTTGAGCCGAAGGTGGGAGTCTCAAGCTCCTCTTCGGTCAAGTTCCAATTCTCAGGAAGATCCCAGAATCGCTTGAATTCCGCCAAAAAATTGGGGCTAAGCTGGAAGCTCGTCGCGAACATGTGACGGACCTGCACCGAAGCTTCCTTGCGCAGGATGCGCTCCCGCTCTTCCTTCATCCACTCTTGCGTCGGCTTGGCCCGTGCGATGCGCTCCTTGCGGATCTCCTCCCGGCGCTTTTGGGTCGCCTCCCGATCCACATGCCAGTGGCCCTGCTCATCTTGATAGACGACCGCTCCATACACCTTTTCCGCATAGCGGGGGAGCAAGTAGCCGCCGTTGAGGTCCGCTTCGATCTTCGCGGGATCGCGCTCAATTGGGTCACCGAAGCCAGGACCGCCGCGCAAGTAGTTCTGGTAGAAATCGTAGTTCTCAAAGATCGTCTCTGTGGTCATGGTTTGCTTATCCCGCTTGATGGTGCGGGCCTTCATGACCTTCTCGTAATCGGGGTGATCGGGATCGGCGTCGGGCCCAAGCGGAAGCGGTAGTCCTTGCTCGATCCTTTCTTTCAGATCGGTACCGTGGGCTTCAAATCGATAACCGGTGGCCGCGGGATAGCCGCCCATCAAACCCCAATCGCTGACCATATACCCGTTCCCCATGAAGAACATGGTCCAGTCCTTGGCATTGTAAACCATGCGGAGAGTCTCGTAGCCGCACCCGCCGCGATACTTTCCATAACCGCCGGTGTTGGCCTTTACATTGCGCCCCAAGTAGATCAGCGGCTCCGCCAACTCCCAAATCTCCATGTCGCCCATGTCGCCTTCGGGGTTCCAGATCGCCGCCGCATGATCCAGACCGTCTTTCACAGCAGTAGCCCCCGTACCTTCGGAAGCCGCCTCAAAGCTGTTGACGGCGTGAATCTCGTCGTACTGGTTGAAACCGCCGCCTTGGAGCCAGTTGGACGTATTGGCGTTTCCGGCGTTGACCTCTTCGAGATAACCGCGCGCAAAGTAGGCCGTGCTAAGGCTCCTCCAGATGGCGCTCCACGCGGAGACCAGGAAGTGCCAGGAGTAAGAGTGGGCCGTTCGCCGGTCGTCCGGATTCTGCCACGTGCCCCGCGGCAGGCGAAATTGCGTCGCATAATAGGCGCCGTCATTGATGAGTTCCGTCGGGATCAAGGTTTGCGTCATCATGACCCAGATACCGCTGGTAAACGAAACCGGTTGAGCATTAAACGAATGCCAACCCCAACGGCTCGAACCGTCAAAATCGAGCTTCCATGTGCCGTCCGTCTTGATCGTGATTTCATGCGGCGCATGCATGATCGTGTCGACCTTCGCATAGGGCGGGACGTTAACGTCCGGATGGTCATAACCGACGTCGACAAACGCCACCGCCCGGTACTTACCCGGCACCGTCATCGACTTAATCCTCCGGATCAGGCTGCGGTGCCCGTCCTCCACGATCTCATAGGCAAACTTCATATAGTTTTCGACTCCGACTTCACGAATGAGATCGAGCACCAGATCGCGGATCATATGGCAGCCTGCAATGCGGGTGCGCTCATCGAGCAGCCAGTAACGCGTCGTGCGGATCGACCTCTGGCTTTCATGGAGCCAGTCGCGGAGCGGCCGGTCATTTTCTCCGGTTTTCCGGCAGGTGATCTGGTAACCGTCACCGAACCGTTGTACTGGCCCCATGGTCATCGATCCGGGTCCGAGGGCGCCCGTATCGATAACGTGCGTCACGCCACCGACCCAACCGACCAGCCGGTCTTCCCAGAAGATGGGGATGATCGTATGCACATCACACGGGTGAACATTCCCCAACATGCAGTCGTTGTTGGTAAAAATGTCGCCCGGCCGAATCCCGGGGTTTTCTTCCCATCCGTTTTCGATCATGTATTTGATGCCCGCGCCCATGGTCCCTACGTGGATGATAATGCCCGTAGAGGTCATCAGAGAATCGCCTGCGGGGTTGTAAAGCGTAAAGCAGAGCTCACCCTCTTGCTCGACGATCGGAGAAGCGGCGATCCGCTTCGCCGTCTCGCGGGCATGCACAACGCCGGCACGAAGCCGCGAGAACATTTTGTTGTATAAGATCGGGTCGCTCTCTTTGAGCTCGAAGTTCGTCAAACCGGCATAATGCCCCGTCTCCCGCGTGAGCCGCAACACCTCATCGCGGTGTTCTTTGAGCGTCTGTCCCTGGAGCTTCAGCGGGCTAAAATTTACGCCCAGTCGGGTTTTTGCCATTCGGACCATCCTCCTTCATGATCGTGATTTCTTAGCGGTGCTTGAGATGGAACAGACGGTGTGCATCCAACGTCGTGCTCCAACCCGGTGGAACGACAAGCGTCGTCGCCGGGGCCTCGATAATCGCGGGACCCTCAATTTGATTGCCCGCCCGCAGGGTGTCCATATCCCAGATGTCGGCGTTAACCCACTTTCCGCGAAAGTAGAAAGGTCTCTGTCCGCGAAGCGCTTCTTTAGGCGGTGTTGCACCGTTGAGCGGTTCTTCCGGAATACGCGGCTTGACGCTGGGCACAATGCCGCGCATGATTGCACCCGTAATGGTAAAGCCCAATTCGGGACTGCGGGCGGCTTTTGCGTAAACGCGGGCATACGTCTCTTCAAAAGCCTCCGTCAACTGATCCCAGTCCCCGGCCTTTTCGACACGGTTGAGCGGAGAATTGATCTCGAGATCGTTGAGCTGACCGCGGTACATCATGCGGTAACCCGGAAACAGCATGACGCTTTCCGGCGAATAGCCGTTGAGGCGGAACTCTTCGATCACCTTTTCGGCCAGTTCGCTCCAGGCGCTCTGAAGCACTTGTACGGCTTCGAGCTTTTCGGCCGCCCCGGCGTCCGGCGCCACGTTGATGTCGAGGCTCTTGTCATAGCGGTACTCAAATTCCGCCGCGGCACAACCGAATGCGGAAAAACCGGCCGCCCAAGCGGGAACTATGATGTCCTCGAAGTCGAGCCCTTCGGTATAACCGTACGTGTGCACCGGGCCGGCGCCGCCGTAAGAGAAGCAGACGAATTCGGAGGGATGATAACCTTTCCCGCTGATCATCGCCCGCAAATGATCGCGGAGGCGCGTATCGAGCAGCTCAATCACACCCGCGGCAGCTTCCTCCACCGTGAGCCCCAACGGACGGGCGACTTGCTCCTCAATTGCTTTTCGGGCCCGTTCGGGATCCAGCTTAACTTGCCCACCGAGGAAATTATCCGGATTGATGTATCCGAGCACGACGTGACAGTCGGATATGGTGACGGTTTCTACTCCGCTTTCCGGCCAGCAGACGCCGACGCGATATCCCACGCTATCCGGGCCAATCCGAATCGCATGCGTATACGGATCGATGCGCACGTAGCTGCCGGCACCAGACCCCACGCTGTCCATTTGCACGAGCGGCAAAGATAAAACCAGCCGGGCCATATCCGGATCGTGTTGGATGGTGAACTGACCTTGAACGATTAGCGCCATGTCAAAACTCGTACCGCCGATATCGGTGGCAGCGATATTGCGGTAGCCCAGACGTTCGCCGAGCGAGCGCGCTCCGATCACACCGCCGATCGGTCCGGATACGACTGTCCGAGCCAGCTCTTTTGCCTTCCAGCCGATTGTCCCGCCGTGGCTGGCCATCACCCGCAAGTCAAACCGGGCACCGAGTTCTTTAAACCGCTCGTTAATTCGGACCAACGTCTTACGCGACGGTTCTGCGGCATACGCTTCGAGGATAGTGGTATTGGTGCGGTGTGACTCTTTGCGCACGGGATAATAGTCTGAAGAGGCAAAGACCGGAATATTCTTCCCGGCTTCACGCACCACCTCGAGAACGATGTCTCGCACCCGCCGTTCATGAACGGGGTTCTTGTAAGAATGAAGGAAACTGATGACAATGCCTTCCACGTTTAGATCCACAAGCTTTCGCGCCGCCTCATACGCTTCATTTTCCCGCAGCGGGATGACGATGTTGCCGAACATGTCGATCCGTTCGGTGATACCAAAGGTCAGCTCCCTCGGGACCAAGGGCGGATCATAGCGATGGGTATTAAGGTGCAAGCGATCTTCGTAAGAATAGCCCAGGTACGATTGAATCGACCGCCCCATGCGATGGAAATCTTCCATCCCGCGATTGACGATCAATCCGACGCGTAAGCCTTTCCGCTGTACGATGCGGTTGAGCATGGCCGTCCCGGAATACACGGCCGTCACCAACTGCGGAAAGACTTCTTCGACAGTGAGATTCCACTGCGCAAGCGCGTCGGTCGATGAGTTGATCAAGCCGACCGACTCGTCATACGGTGTGCTTTGCGCCTTGCCGACAACGAAGTTTCCTTCAGCATCCACGAAAAAGGTATCCGTCATCGTTCCGCCGGCATCGATACCCAGCACCTGAATATGGCTCGCCATCTGTGAACCTCCCTTGTATCTTGTTGTCCCCCTCCCTATCTCGCAAAGATTGTGCCATCTCTGAGATCCAGGAAATAACCCGAAATCTTGGTCTATGAAGCAGAAAAGTTGTAGCCCCCTGTTGCGCCTCCACCAGGATGTATACAGGTGTAGCGGTGCAAGTGTAGCGATGTAAATGTAGTGCCCTAGTAGGTGTTGGCGACGGTACAGTAGTACCTTGATTTCTTTGCTGCCGCCAGCAAGACGAGGGCTGCGAGCACTCGTCAATGATAATAGACTATATTCAAATGCCTCTAGTACAGATGGTGATAATCACAATGGCCAGGATGCCGAGCGGAACCATTCGGCGTAAAAAAAAGAGTTACCCCCATTCCCGCTTAGCCGAAATTTAGTATAATAGTGCAAAACCCTAGACAGCTCTGACGTGACTCCAAAAAAGTGGGGTGTAACCGTTGTATCACGCACATCGCACGGTGTTGTCCCCCGAGGAACTCAGAAAGCAGCGCCGACGATTGGAGGAAAGTTGGGACCACTTTTTACGCGATCCCCGGGCAGCCGGAAGCTCTTCCATTCGTTCCGTCGTTTTGGAGTCCTGGAGCCGATGTGTGCAGTCCGGGGTTGATCCGCGCCGCAAAGCGACGGATATTTCCCTGAAAGAAGACCAAATCAAAGATATTCTTCAATATTCTCAGTTATATGAACTGTCTTTCCCGGTTTTGCAGGATTTATCTTTGCAGGTGAAGGAGACGGGCTATCTGGTCACCCTCTGCGATCCAAAGGGGCACATCCTGTTCCTGGACGGGGACCACCAAGTACTCAAGAAAGCGGAACGGATGAACTTCGTGGTGGGAGCCGACTGGAGCGAGCAATCCATCGGGACCAACGCCATCGGCACCTGTTTGGAAGTGGGCCAGCCGGTTCAGATTTTCGCTGCCGAACACTTTTGTGTGGGGGTGCAGGATTGGACCTGTTCTTCGGCGCCGATTCGGGATCCCATCTCCCGAGAGATCATCGGGGTGGTGGATGTCACCGGTTTGTGGCGGGACATTCAGCCCCACACCTTGAGCATGGTCACTATGGCTTGCGGGACCATTCAATCTCGGATGAACCAACAGATTGCAGGAGCACGGTTCGAACTTTCTGAACGGTATCAACGGGCGCACCGGCGATACCCGGGAAACGGCGTGATGGCTCTGGACGCCGCCTTCCATCCAGTGGCCGTCAATGAAGAGGCCAGGCAGATTTTGCGGCGGCATTCCGGTCGGGAAGTGGAGCAGTGGTGGGACAATGAACGAATCCACGCCGCACTGTTCGCAGCTCGCAGCCCCTCCGGAGACGAGGGGATGTACGAGGTTACCTTAGAGGAATGTGGGATTCGCGTGGTCGTTGAGGAGGTCCAGTGGTCCGGCCGGCGGGTTGGCTACCTCCTGATCCTTCGGCCCATGGGTTCCCAAAAAGCGGCGGGCCCAACGGTGGCCTGGGGAGGTGTGATCGGGCGAAGTCCGGAGATTCTCTCGGTCATCTCCCGCTGCGACGTGGTGGCCCACACCGACGTGCCGGTCTTGCTGCTCGGGGAAAGCGGAACCGGAAAGGAATTGTTTGCCCGGGGGATCCACCAAGCCGGCCCCCGCCGGAACGGCCCTTTCATTGCCGTTAACTGCGGGGCTCTGCAAAAGGATCTTTTGGCCAGTGAACTGTTCGGTTACGCCCCCGGGGCCTTTACCGGCGCCTCGAAAACGGGGAAGCCCGGGAAGTTCGAAGAGGCCCAAAACGGCACGTTGTTTTTGGATGAGATCGGCGAAATGCCACCTGAATTTCAGGTTCATCTTCTTCGGGTGCTCCAAGAGCGTGAAGTGGTTCGGCTGGGATCCTCTCAACCGATTCCCGTCAACGCCCGGATCATCGCCGCAACCCACCGAAATCTGGAGGAGATGATAAGAAGAGGGGAATTCCGGGAAGATTTGTATTTCCGTCTCCACGTGGTCAGCTTGACGATTCCACCGCTTCGCGACCGCCGCGGGGACATTCCCTTGCTCATCGACCACATCTTGGATCAGTTATCCAAACGCTACCACATTCCCAGACCGGGATTGGAGCCTGATGTGTTCGACTTCTTCGCCCATCGCTACCCTTGGCCAGGAAACGTGCGGGAACTCAAGCACGCCTTGGAGTATGCCGTCCTTTTCTGCAACCGGGTCATCACCTGGCGGGATTTGCCCGAAACCCTGCGCAAAGCCGGGCTCGGCGATTCGGATCGACCCCTCGCACCAAAGAATGCCGATCCGCCGGTCACATCCGGCGATCACCGTCTCGCTGTGGGGAGATCCACCCTGGCTTCACCAAGGCAGTCCTTGCCCGGACCGGTCAAATCCACGCCGGTCTCAAGATTGGAACCGGACCCCGACGTCGCCAATGCCGAGCCCGGGGGCACCGGAGCCGACCGTGAGCAACTGTTGCAGCTACTGGAGGAAGTGGGGGGCAACCTTTCCGAGGCCGCCAGAAGGCTACGCATCGCCCGCACCACCCTGTACCGCCGACTTGACCGATACGGTATCCGCAAACGCCTCAAGATCGAATAGCCCGGCGTGTAGAGCGCCGGGCTGGCATTTTTCGACCTCATAAAATCGTTTAGAATCGTTTCCAGAACGCAAACCGCCCATCAACTGCCGATGGAGGGCATCGGGCCGCCCAAGGCTTGATAGATCAGCAGCACATTCAGCAGCGTCACCACCGTGGCCACTGCGCTGGCCACCCAGGTCGTCAGCGGCCGGTTCACCAGGATTCCCATGATGTCTTTTCTGCGGGCAAAATAGATCAAGGTGATAACCGGAACCGGCAGGACCAAACTCAGCACCACCTGACTGATCACGAGCGTCCGGGTGGGATCGACCCCCAAAGCCACCACGATGACGGCGGGGATCATCGTCACCACCCGCCGCAGCCACACCGGAATCGTAAACCCCACGAATCCCTGCATGATCACCTGTCCGGCCATCGTCCCCACTGTCGAACTGGATAATCCCGAGGCCAGGAGGGAGATCAAAAACACCGTCGCCGCCGCCGGTCCCAAAAGAGGGGTCAATGTCTGGTAGGCCGTAGTGATGTCGGCCACCGCGGTATGACCGCTGGCGTAAAACACCGAAGCCGCCATGTACATCATCGAGAGATTGATCAGCCCGGCAATCCCCATGGCGATCACCACTTCTTTGACACTGAACCGATTGATCATCCGCTTTTCGCGGTCGTCCCGGGGAATGATCCGGCGCTGGGTCAACCCGGAATGCAGGTACACCACATGGGGCATCACCGTGGCCCCGATCACCCCCACCGCCAACATGACACTTTCTTGGGGTCCGAGCCATGGCACGACACTGTGGTAAACGACCTGGCCCCACTCTGGCCTGGAAAAGATCGTCTCCACCAGATAACTCAGTCCAATCACAGCCACCAATCCGGCGATGACCTTTTCCAAAGGTCGAAATCCGAATCGTTCCAGAGTGAGAAGGAGGTAGGTCGCCACCCCGGTGATCAGGACCGCCGCCAGCATCGGAATGTGAAAAAGCAAATGCAAAGCCAGAGTCGCCCCGAGGAATTCTGCCAAATCCGTGGCCATGGCGGCCAACTCCGACACGATCCATAAGGTGACGGAAACGCCTTTTGGAACATGTTCCCTGCACAATTCCGGCAGGTTTTTCCCCGTTGCGATGCCCAACTTCGCGGACATGCTCTGGATCAGCATGGCCATTAAGTTCGCCATCACCACCACCCAGAGCATCTGGTACCCGAACTGAGATCCACTTTCAATGTTGGTGGCGTAGTTTCCGGGATCCATGTAGGCCACCGACGCGACGAAGGCCGGCCCGACAAAGGGCAGGAGTGCCCGAAGGCCTTTTGTTTTCCCGCTCATTGCCATCCTGGCCGCGGCCACCGCCTTGTGATCGCGAACCCCAACCGACATCTCGGCCACCTCCGTCACCTCCCCTTTTCTTTACAGCTGAAACAAATTGTCAAAGCGGACAATATGTTGGCTTAGGGAAACTTGTCGTTATTATTATACGACACGCGCTCCAGTTTTGAAAGTCCCACCCTATTCCTGGCGCGCAAATCCCCCTTGGAGGGCCGACAACACCCGGTACCCGGCGGCCCCGAAACCACCTATCCCGAGACCGCCTGGCTCAGCCGGAGTGTACCCCACAGGGATTTAACTGCCCGTGATCACGCCGCCGTTGACATGGATCACCTGACCAGTGACAAAAGCCGAGTCGCCGGATGCCAGGTACACGTAGGCCGGAGCCAGATCTGCCGGCTGCCCCGGCCGATCCATGGGACTGTGGCTTCCGAAAGAAGCGACCATCTCCGGTGTAAACGATGAAGGAATGAGCGGCGTCCAGACTTCACCGGGGGCCACGGCGTTGACCCGGATACCGTAAGGGACCAGGGACAAGGCGAGGGATCGGGTAAACCCCACCACCGCGGCCTTGGTCGCCGCATAGTCGATCATTGTGGAAAAACCCTCATAAGCGGTGATGGAGGTGGTGTTCACGATGGCACTACCCCTTTTCATGTAGGGGAGCGCCGCTTTGGTGAGGTAAAACATGGCAAAAATATTCGTCCGAAAGGTGCGCTGCATCTGAGCGTCAGTAACCTGAAGGAGCGTGGGCTGCACATGCTGTTCACCCGCGTTGTTAACGAGCACATCCAAGCGCCCAAAAGCCGTAACCACGGATTGGACTACATGAAAACAGTGTTCCTCCGATCCAATATCACCGGGGAGGAGAAGGCACCTTCGGCCCAGGGCCTGAATATAGCCTCGTGTCTCCTCCGCGTCGCCATGCTCATCCAGGTATGCGATGGCCACGTCCGCCCCTTCTTTCGCGAAGGCGACGGCGACGGCCCGGCCAATCCCGCTGTCGCCCCCGGTAATCAGGCACACTTTTCCTTGGAGCTTTCCGCTCGGCCTGTAGTGGGGGTTGTCAAATATCGGGCGGGGCCGCATGATCGATTCGATCCCCGGCTGCCGGGGCTGGGTCTGGGGCGGCACCCGACGGGGATAAAAGGCGTCCACCGGAAGTTCCACGGGGTCACACCCTCCTTTTTCCCATGGAGATGAGTCCTATGTGTCAACACCTCTGCCTTTGCATCCTATGTGAAGGGCCTGGGCGAGGTGCCGCAACCCCGCTGCCGACGGTGCGAATCCTTCTCTATTGTTCGGCAAATGTAAAAGGTAAAAAGTATTATGTGATCCCGGGTATCTTGTGCTAGAATACCCCTAGAGGTAGAGGCATTCCCGGCACTCTCGTTCGGGTCACACGAAAGCCAACCTCTCACCGGGTAATGTCCGAAAAGGGGAACGATCGCCCGTTCTTGGATTCATGCCGGTTTCGGGCCATTTCAAAGTCGTCAAAATACGCTGTCATCCTCACCACGTATGGGTCGTCCCCTGTTTCCCCGGACCGGAGCCCGGTTTCGGCGCAACGTCCTCGCGCCCATCATCATTTTATCGTCAGGAGGGATGTGATTGATGATCGAGCTCGAAACAGCGCCCAGAGAACGCCCCCCGGTGAAATGGGGCAAAGTGTTCAACCAGGACGCCTGTATCGGCTGCCACGCCTGCAGCACCGCGTGTAAGTCGGAACACCTGGTGCCCCTCGGCGTGAACCGGACCTATGTCAAACAGGTGGAAGTGGGCATCTACCCCGAGGTGAGCCGGCAGTTTCAAATCACCCGGTGCAATCAGTGCGAGGATCCTCCCTGTGTCGCCATCTGTCCGGTGTCCGCAATGTTTCAGCGGCCCGACGGCATCGTGGATTTTGACCGCGAGGTCTGCATCGGCTGCAAAGCGTGCATGGCGGCCTGTCCTTATGATGCCATTTACATTCATCCGGATATCCACAGTGCGGAAAAATGCAATTTTTGCGCACACCGGATCGATCAGGGGCTGGAGCCGGCCTGTGTGGCCGTCTGTCCGGTAGAGGCGATCGTGGTCGGCGACCTCAACGACCCCGAGAGTGAGGTTTCCCAGCTCATCGCCCGGAATAAAGTCGACGTCCGCAAGCCCGAGAAAGGCACCAATCCAAAAGTTTTTTACGTCGGAGCCAGCGATTATACTCTCAATCCGACCAAGAGCAGTTACGAGTCGATGCACGTGTACGCCGAACAAAAAGAAGGCTATCCGGTCGGCCGAAAGCCCCAGAAGGAGGAAGGCGGCTCCCGGTCGGTGGCCGCAGCTCGGCTGGCCTACGATGTCAACCATCACTCCCCGTGGCACTGGGAGGTCTCCTTGTACACCTGGACAAAGTCCATTGCGGCGGGAGTGTTCATTCTATTTGCGATTCTCACCTTTGCCGGACAAACCCTGCCCCCGGCCTGGGGGATCGCCAACGCAGTGGTCGGGGGTGCTTTTCTGGGCCTGACCGGTTTGCTGTTGATCGCAGACCTGGAGCACCCCGGACGGTTCCTTCGCCTGTTTACCCGGCCCCAGTGGAGATCATGGCTGGTCCGGGGGTCGATGATCATTTCCGGCTACAGCATTGTGCTTTTGATTCAATTTGTGCTCAGCCTGGCGGGCGTGACCGCCGCCAACACCGTATTGTCCGTTTTCGGCCTGGTACTTGGGGCCTTTACCGCTATGTACACCGCTTTCTTGTTCGCCCAGGCCAAAGGGCGGGATCTCTGGCAGAATCCGAGCCTGCCGGTGCACCTGTTGTCCCAGGCCGGGCTGAGCGGCGCGGCGGTTTACCTGCTGTTGAACCTGTTTCTGCCGCTGCCCGAAGGGGCCGTGCCCCTGGTTCAGATCACCCTGATCATCTCTTTGGGCTTGCACCTGGCCCTGGTGCTCAGCGAATGGGTGATCCCCCACACGTCCGAAGGGGCCAGAATCGCCGCCGAGCACATGTTCCACGGGCGGTACAAAGGTTATTACTGGACCGGGGTGATCCTCGGGGCGGTGATCCCGTTCATTCTCTCGTGGTTTACCGGGATTCCCGCACTGCCGGTTCTCGCGGGAGTACTCGGCCTCATCGGCCTGTTGGCTTATGAACACGCCTATGTGCAAGCGGGGCAATCGGTGCCATTAAGTTAACAAAGGGGGACGGGGCATGAGCGTTCGCGAAGAAAAACTTTCAGCCATTCAGGGATACGGCGGTCTCAAGAGCCATCCGGATCCCGACCAGTGGGATGATTGGCGGGAACTGGACTCCCGGTCTTGGCCGCGAAAACAGTACAAACATTACCAATTGGTCCCTACGGTGTGTTTCAATTGTGAAGCGGCCTGTGGGCTGGTGGCCTACATCGATAAGGAAACGGGGGAGATCCGGAAACTAGAAGGCAACCCCCTGCACCCGGCAAGCCGGGGTCGCAACTGCGCCAAAGGCCCGGCCACCCTGGTCCAGGTGACCAACCCGGACCGGATTCTGTATCCGCTCAAACGCGCTGCGGGCCGGGGGGAGGGCAAATGGGAACGGGTCAGCTGGGACGAGGCCCTGAACGACATCTCCGGGCGGATTCGCAAAGCCATTCTTGATGGGCGAAAGGATGAAATCGTCTATCACGTCGGCCGCCCGGGGGAAGATGAGTACACCGAGCGCGTTCTGAAAGCTTGGGGGGTGGACGGCCACTCCTCCCATACCAATGTCTGCTCTTCGGGGGCCCGGACGGGGTACGCTTTCTGGATGGGCATCGACCGCCCGGCTCCGGATTATGAGAATGCCCGGTTTATCCTGATGATGAGTTCCCACCTGGAGAGCGGCCATTATTTCAATCCCAACGCCCAGCGCATCATCAAAGCCCAGCAGAGCGGGGCGAAGGTGTGCGTCATCGACACCCGGCTGTCCAACACCGCTTCGAA
Organism: Kyrpidia spormannii; assembly: GCF_002804065.1. NCBI lineage: Bacteria > Bacillati > Bacillota > Bacilli > Caryophanales > Alicyclobacillaceae > Kyrpidia > Kyrpidia spormannii. The sequence continues at coordinate 2,474,269 of NZ_CP024955.1, forward strand.
GGCGGATTATTGGCTCTCCCCGTGGCCTGGGACGGAAACGGCGTTCTTGCTGGCGGTGGCGAATCAACTGATTCAAACGGAACGCTTCAACCGGACTTTCGTCGAAGAGTGGGTGAACTGGAGACAATTCATGGAAGACCGGGACTACCTGGAGGATCTCCAGCGACGGGGTTTTTTGGAACGGGTGCCAGAAGGCCGGAGCTTCGAGGATTTTGTTTCCGTGCTGAAAGATCTCTATAAGGACTACACACCGGAGTTTGCCGAAGCGGAGACGGGAATCGCGGCGCGCTGGGTCAAGGTGGTGGCCGACGAAATCGCCCGGGCCGGTACGGCATTCTCGTCTAATATCTGGCGCAATGCCGCCGCCGGCAACCGCGGGGGGTGGATGATCACCCGGGCGCTCATGTTCCTCAACGTGTTGATGGGCGCCGTGGGCGAGCCGGGAAGCATGATCCCCAACGCCTGGGTCAAGTTTGTCCCCCGGCGCAACACCATGCCGGATCCCATTCAGATGTGGAATGAAAACCATTGGCCGAGGGAGTATCCGCTGACATACTTTGAACTCAGCTATGCCCTTCCCCACATCCTGAAGCGGCGGAACAAGCGGCTTGAAGTGTATTTTGCCCGGGTGGTCAACCCGGTGTGGACCTTCCCGGATGGATTCACGTGGATCGAGTTCCTGAAGGATCCCGAGCGACTCGGCTGCCACGTCGTCCTCTCCCCCACCTGGTCGGAAACCGCCCAGTACGCCGATTATGTCTTGCCGGTGGGCCTGGCGCCTGAGCGGCACGATCTGCACAGCTACGAAACCCACGCCTCCCAGTGGATCGGGTTTCGCCAGCCGGTCAAGCGCGCCGCCCGGGAGCGGGCGGGCATCCCGGTGCAGGACACCCGGGACGTCAACCCCGGGGAGGTCTGGGAAGAAAATGAGTTCTGGATTGAGCTGTCTTGGCGGATCGATCCGGACGGGTCCCTGGGTATTCGCAAACATTTTGAATCCCCGTACCGCCCGGGAGAGAAAATCACAGTCAGCGAGTACTACCGTTGGATTTTTGAAAATGCCGTCCCCGGACTGCCGGAAGCCGCCGCCCGGGAGGGGATTGCGCCCCTGGAGTACATGCAAAAATACGGGGTGTTCGAGGTCACCAAAGACGTGTATCGCCAGGACCTCACCCCGGTCCCGGAAGAGGTCCTTCGGGATGCGGTCATTGTGCCCGAAGAGGCCGAGGACCGGGTGGACGACGGCGAAGAGCCGGGGATCTGGGTGGATCATCCCGTGCACGGGGCAAACCACCGGGCCTACCCGGGGCCGTTCAAAAACCGCCGGGGGCAGTTCCGGGCCGGGATTATGGTGAAGGGCCGCGCGGTTCAGGGTTGGCCGACGCCCTCGGGAAAACTGGAGTTTTTCTCCACGACCCTGAGGGATTGGGGATGGCCGGAATACGCCATTCCCATATATCCGCGCAACGAGGCGGAGCGTCGGCAGATGGTCCACATCGTCAGCCAGGTGCACCCGAAAACCCTCGACCGGAGCCAAAACGAATTCGTGCTCTTGCCCACCTTCCGGCTGCCGATGCTCATCCACAGCCGGACGAACGGGGCGAAGTGGCTGCATGAGATCGCCCACGTCAATCCCGTGTGGATGAATCCCATCGACGCCCAGCGCCTCGGGGTGGACACCGGGGATCTGGTCAAAGTCTCGACCGAGACCGGTTATTTTGTCGACAAGGTCTGGGTCACCGAGGGCATTCGCCCGGGCGTGGTGGCCTGTTCCCATCACCTTGGCCGCTGGCGGCTACAAGAGGACCACGGCAGCGACCGCTGGAGTTCGTCCCTGGTTTCCATCAAGGAAGTGGAACCGGGAAAATGGAGCATGCGGCAAAAACACGGGCCCCGGCCCTTTGAGAGCACCGATCCTGACTCCGGGCGGATCTGGTGGTCAGACGGGGGGGTGCACCAGAATATCGTGTTCCCGATCCAGCCCGATCCCATCAGCGGCATGCACTGTTGGCACCAGCGGGTGCGGGTGGAGAAAGCGGGGCCGAGTGACCGATATGCCGACATCGCCGTGGACACGAAGAAAGCATACGAGGTGTTCGAGCGGTGGCTGCAACTCACCCGCCCAGCGCCGGGCCCGGGAGGGCTGTACCGGCCGCTGTGGATGCTTCGGGTGCTCAAACCACATCCGGACGCTTACGTGATGCCCGAAGCGCAGACGGAACCTGTCAAATCGTGACACACGCAAAAATCGAGCCCCGGGGCTGGCCGCCCGGCCGACCCCTGGGCTCTTTCAGTTTGCATCTGCATGACGGTCGCGTCCGAATCTTTTCCCCTGTGGGTATGCACTTGTTGGCTTATGGGAGTAGGATGCCGGTCCAAATCTTCACGGTCACGGCGATGATGACCACCCCGAGGACGGCCCGGAGCACCCGAACGTCCATCATCCGGCCGACCTTCACTCCTAAAGGGGCCACGACGACGCTCGCCACCACCACGATGGCCGCCGCCGTCCAAGGAATGCCTCCGGCCAATACCTTCCCTACGGAGGACCCAATGGACGACAGGAACGTAATCGCCAGAGAGGAAGCGATGGTGACTCGGGTGGGGATCTTCAGAATCTGCAGCATGACCGGAACGAGCAGAAAGGCCCCTCCGGCCCCGACAATCCCCGCCGCCAAACCCACCGTCAGAGACGAAACGACGGCCACCGTTTTATTAAACTCAATCTCGTGGAGGGCGAGGTCTTCTGAACCCCGTTTGGGAAGGGACATGAGGATTGCAGCGGCAGTCGCCAGAATGGCGTAGATGATGTTGACAATATTCCCCGACAAAAACTTCGCTCCGTACCCTCCGAGAAAACTGCCCACCAACACCGAGATCCCCATGATCAGCACCAGTTGCCTGTGGATCACTTCATCCCCGCGTTGGGCGATCACGGCGGACAACGTGGAAAACAGCACCTGAAGCGCCACGATCCCGGCCACTTCATGGGGGTTGTACCCCGGGAGCCCAAGCATAGGCGGAATGTACAGGATCATCGGGTAATTCACAATCGCTCCGCCAATCCCGAGCATACCGGATAACAAAGCCCCGATCACGCCAATGACAATTAATGTAGTAGCGAGCTCAATGGTCACATCGCGCATCCCCCTTTTCAGAATGCGGTCTACCCGGATCAGAAAGAGATAGTTGTTTCAAACGATTCGCAAGAACACTTTCTTTACATACCCTCCGGGGTTCCCTATTCTCATTATAGCGGAAATATCGCCTTTGATGTCAAGGATGCTGGGAAATTGCTGATTTCGAAAATTTAGTGAAAAGTGTATGTTGTCCCCGGCAATTGTGACAATACAAATCCATGGGCATCCGTGGCCTTGACCCGGCCCTCGATCTCGTACTGAACCGGCCCTTTCTTTTTCAAGAAATTTTCAATCGCTTGAAACACGTCAAGGTCAAGGATATGGGGGTCACGCACATTTTTAAACCGACACAAAACGGTGGGGTCCTCCCCTTCCCGGACACAAGCTGCGATGGTGTAGGTCTTATTCGGCTGCAGCGGTTCTCCCCCGATGGTAATCGATTGTACGCGCTTGCCATACGGGTTCGCGATCGTCATCGTCACTTGCATTCCGGAAAAACGAACCACCCATCCCCCCACCCGCTTCGCCGGATCGGGAGAAAACACGTTTTCCAATTCTTTTTCCATCCAGTCCCAGATCTGCTTTCCCGTCACTCTCCCGATTTCCAGTTGCGAATTCGTGGGCAGAATGCTGTACAGATGCTCCACAGTGAGATCACCTGGCGGGATCGGCGGACTGAAGCGGAATCCATTGGAAAAACCAATATCGGCGCCTGTGGCGTCCCGGATGGCATCGGTGATCAAATTATCCATAGGCGTTTCCAGCACATTGTAACGGTACAAGTAGCCTTTGGTTTCGCCAATTTTGCGTTCCATGACAGGAAGGTAGGGTTTCCGCTCCGCTTCCACTACACTTTTGATCGCCGGATCTTCGGGGTACTGGTTCTCCTCCACAACCAAGAGCTTGTAAGTGTAGTCCTTGATTCTGCCGTCCTCCACCACCACATCCAGCCGACCGACGAAAGACCCAAAAGACCCCGGCTCCACCACCGGGCAATGGCCGCCTAAGATGGGTTCGTAAGTCCGCTCGTGGGTATCCCCGCCGAACAGGAAGTCCACCCCTTGACATTGGGGCTGTTTCGCGAGGTATACCTGTTGAGTCAGGCCCAGGTGGCAAAGCATCATCACAAGCTGACATTTGTAATTGTTGCGCAAGATGTCGACCAGCCGGGGTATCGAATCGGTCGGGAGGCCGAACTGGATTTCCTTCGACCAGGCCGGCGACTGCCGAACTTTGGTTAACGGGTCGTTATAACCGATGAAACCAATTCGCACCCCTCCAAGTTCTTTGATATAATATTCCGGAAACAGATCCCGATTCGGCTGGGGGCCTTGCCCGTTCCACACCATATTGGAACAAATCACGGGGAAATTGTAGCTTCGCGATAAGTCCACCAAAGCTTTGGACCCGTAGACCACTTCCCAATTTCCAGGAATCGCCAGGTCGTACCCCATGCGGTTCATGATCCGCACCATTGCCCGGCCCTTGCTGAGGGCCGCCAGGGCTGAACCCTGATAACAGTCCCCGGTGTCGATGATAAACACGTTACCGGGGTTCTCGGCTCGGACTCGTTGGAACAAGGTGGCAATCCGGCTCATGCCCCCTGTCCGGCGAAAGACGATCGTGTTATTCTCCCAAAAGAATTCGGGATGTGTGAGCACCTGGCCATGAATGTCGGTGGTTTGAAGAAAGGTCAAACGTTTGACGCGGCTCGAGGTGGCCGCAATCTCCCGGTCCCGGTTGAGGCCGGAAGCCAGTCCTGTAACCAGGGGAAACATCCCCAGCCCCAGCCCGAAGGCTCCCATGTACTTTAACATGTCTCTGCGGGAAATTTTCTTTTCCACATGAGTGTCGTCGCCGCACTTTTGACACATGCCTGATCACGCTCCCGAAGATTGCACCGTTGGATCAATTTTGCTTAGGGGAATGGCCTGGATCCAGTCGTAGGAATTCCCCAGATACATCGTTTTGCCCACAATAACGGGGTTGACGATCCCAAACCGGCCCCCCGGTTCATAAGACCCGAGTTCCTTGCCCGTTTTGGGATCCAGGGCGTAGACTTTTGGTCCCGCCGCTACCCACAGCCTGTCGTAGGCGTACACGGCACTGCCCCGCCCGGCCCCGGCCGGCCCGGAGTTTTGAAAATGAAAGGTCCACAAAACGTGGCCGGTTTTCTCATCCAAGGCATAGTAACGGGAGGTCGCCGGACTGCCGACATAGACCACGCCGTCGTGCACCATGGCCACCCCGGCTTTGTAAGCAGGAGGACTGCTCCCCCGGCCGAGCTTCGTGCTCCAGACCATTTTCCCGGTTCTCGCGTCCATGGCATAGATGGCCAAGTCCACCGTGTTGGTCTTCGGGTCGTTGTCCACCACCGAATCCTGAAACACCAAGCCATTCTCCTGGTCCACCGTAGGTGTATTGTCGCCCATACCGGTGTTAAAGATGTTCAGGGTCGTGGGTTGTTTCCACAACACCTTTCCGGTTTGGGCATCCACCGCCACCACGTTGTTCGCATCGGAGACCCCGACGATGATTTCCACCCGCCCGGTCTCGGGATCCCGCCAGTAGTTGGTCGACGACATACTGTCGAAGCCGCCGAGATCTGTCGTCCACAAAGATTTCCCGGTTTTCGAATCGAAGGCGTAGAGATGCCCGTCTCCAGTCGCTTCGTAAACGGCATGGTCCACCAGGGCCGGGCTGGGCATCGCGTTGCCCTGAAAATCCTGTCTCCACACCAGCCGCCCGGATTTCTGGTCGTAAGCATAGATGGCTGAGTAGGTCAGACCCCTGACCAACTGCATTTTGCCCTGGGACAGCATGAATTTGAGCACTTGGGAAAAGGAAAAGCCTGTGTCGCCAGCGGTGACATACACCAGCCCATCCCCCACGATGGGATTGCCCATGAGGGCGTTCACAGTGGGACCCGCCTGCCACAACAATTGACCCGTTTTTGCATCCAGAGCGTAGAGGTGCGCATCATCCGACTCCGCGTAGATCACTCCGTCCACCGCCGTAACGCCGCACGCATTGCCAAGGCTCTGGGTCATTTTCACTGGCGCCCCCCGCATGCCCAACTGGCGCAGATCAGGAAATTCTTGAGACAACGGCACGGCCGCTTTTTCTGGAAAGTTCCACATCACCCCTTCTTTTTCCCAGCTTGGGGCAGAATCGGGGACGGGATAAAAGGGATTGTGGGCCTGATCCCCGGCGTAAGTGGTCCATTTCCCGGGAAATCCCGGAGCGTCCGATGGAGAGGGAAAAGGTGGGGCCACGATATTCTGAACTTCACTCAATAATGCAGACGCCGAATCCGTGCGCAAATCCTGGACAGCGTATCCTAAGCTCTCTAACTGGTTGACCAATGATCCCGACAGGGAATCCTTTGTACCGACCAAATACACTTTTGGCTTGCCCGGAGCTGGTTGGTAGGGCTGCACATCACCAATCGGGTTTGCATCAGGTACGGACAGTTGCGACAGAGATTGAAGCGTGTTCGGGCCCAGTTCCACCGCACTTTGGGTGAGTAACAGAGGGGCGGATAAATACGCGGCAAGTGCCTGGCCAGCTACCAGGTCCGACCGTTCACTTTTTGGATCTCCGGAACAAAGAATCACCGCCGACGAACCGCTGGGAAACATTCGGACCGCCATTTGCGCCGCCGACGTCGCCGTCGTCGGGACCTCACCTGCCGCCGACGCCATGCCCGCCCCAAGCAGAACTCCCGCCGCCGCCACCGCGGACCATTTTCGTCCGACTTTCATGGTTTCACCTCCAGGAACTTCTAAGTATTCTGATTCACCTGGCTCCACCATACATGGGGCGGCGGCTGAAATTCTATTCCTCGATCTTCTTATTTTTTCTAAACAGGCGGTTAAAACGCGACTTTTCTAAGAATCTTGACTTGCGGCGTCGGAACCGCCAGCGCTCTCCGGTCCCGCGTCCCCCTGGCCACGAAAAACGAGACAATGTTTCCGGGCCCAAACGGTGAGTTCCTCTCGGCTATGTACTTGAGTCTTGCGCATCATCCCGGCAACATGGGCCCGGACCGTACCTTCACTGATTTGTAAATGTTGTGCGATTTGGCGATATGACTTATTTTCTGATAATAGACAGAGAACTTCAAACTCTCTGGGAGTAAAAAGTTGAAAAGCCTCCTGTCGACGGGCGATGATCCGAGCCAGCGTTCGCCCCGCCTCCTCACCTTTCGATCGACTTGCTGTCTGACACAGTTCTTCCAGTAAAACCCGTATCTGTTCTTGCTTGAGCACACTCTTTTCGATTCCCATCGGCGACATCATCGTCGCGAGCAACTCGGACAGCGCTTCTTTCAAGGCGTGGCGCTGGCGGTTTATCCCCTCCTGGAGCTCGTTCAGCCGAGCGATGGTATAGCCGAGAAGGCCCATGAGAAGCGTCGCGGAGGCAATACCCACCGCCCAGCCAGGATGAATCCAGCCTTCGGGCCCACGGTTGATCGTCGCCATGCGAAGAGCCAAGAGCAATGCTTCAGCACCGATCGCCCAAATAAAGCCGCGGGCACCGAAAGCGAGAAACACCTCAGCCAACACGGGTGGGGCGAGGAGCAGGGCGGGAACCCCGGGATTTCCCAGGAAGAGTGCGTAAAAAATCAGCGCATAGACGATGTCCCGAAGGGCAGTCCATCGGTCCGCCCCGGAGACGGTCGAGGCGCGCAATTGAGACCCGATGTCGATGGCGACATCCACGGCACTGGCCAAGAACAGGCCCATGAGAGGCAGTCCAAAATCTTCCGTCGACCCGATGACACCTAGACAAGCGAGGGGAATGACGGAGCGAATCCACAAGACGGGAGAAAACTTGGTTACTCTCACCATCTCCACGGCTCCCAATAGACAGATTGACCGTTCAGGTCGAGATTCCATCAATCCGGGCCGCGCCCCGGCCGGAACTCCGGGGCGGCCCGGCCTTGTGATCTCAGTTCAACACAGAACAGCATTGTTCGTGATAACGGATCCGGATCCCAAGTTGCTCTGCGTAGGCCACCGTTTCCGGCAACGGATACGCGATACTTTGAACCCCTACCCGAAGGGCCCACCGCTCCATCGATCGCTTTTCCGGGCCGGCCGGGCGCGCGCAACCTAAGGAGATCGGCATATCTGGCATCATAATCCGGGCGGCCGCCAGGACTTTGCCCACCTCGTCTCCGGAAACGCTCCTCACCCCGGCCATGCCCGTGCCAGGCAAGGGTTGCAGGGCGACAATGACCAGTTGCGAGGCCCCCTCCTCCCGGATCATGCGCAGGGCTTCCCACTCCCCGAGAATTTCCCCAAAATGAAGCCCCACCACCACATGGGGAATAGCGGAGAGTCCTTCTTCGCGAAGGATGCGCAGTGATTCCCGATAAGCTTCGGTGGTACGGTCCAGATGGTACACCTCGCGAATCGTCCGATCGTCCCCAATGATGTCCAACAGAATTTGGTCGACCCCCGCCGCCTTGAGTCCCCGGGCGATCTCCCGGCGAACCAGACCGGTGTGGACGAGGACTTTGAGCCCTTTCTCTTTCAGCCGACCGATGTCTTCGAGAAAGCGATCCAAGGGAACGGACCCGTCGTCGAGACAGCCACCGCTGATCAGAACTCCCCTTGCCCCCTCGTCAACCAACGCAGCCCCGATCTCGGCCAGCGCTCCCGGGACCCTCGCCGGCATCATTCCATCCAGGACCTTCGTCCCACAGTGTTCACAGCGCAGTGCGCACGCCTGGCCGGTGACACTAATGGTGCGAAAAGCCCGGCGTTCATTGCGGTATCCTCCTGTGTCGTAGTACTTTTGACTGGGGGCGGCAAAGAGGATCTCCCGGGGAAAAAACTGATCGGTCAGCTCCCGGGCCTGGTCGACCAGAGACGGGAGATCTAGGTCAGCCCAAGGCGCTTTGGTCGTGAGCATCATCCTCCCCCTCCCAATCGCTCCACAGTTGCATGCGAATCTCTTCAATGTCTTTCGGCGTCGGGATGAAGGGGAAGTTGCGCATCGGCTCGCTCGGGCGACCGTTTCCGTACGGGCGATTGCAGGCCGTGGCCCCGTGTTCATCCGGACAACCCGAGGTCATAAAGGGCAGCCCGCTATCGATCACTGCGTCGAGCTCCTCCGGGGCTACACCGAAATCGACGACCTGGCCGGCCCGATTAAACCGAAACCGGTGAAAATCTCGGCCCATTTCGTTGATGAGATACCGGCCCAACTGGCAGCGCCGGTACTGTCCCAAGGGAGGCTGCGGCCAGTCCCCCAGCAGGGTGCTGGGTTCCGGATTGAAAGAGAACAGGTGGGTCACCACGCCCATCTCCTGAGCCCTGTGACAGGCTTCCAGAAGTTCCTTTTCTGTCTCTCCGAGTCCGACCACCAAGTGGATCCCCACCGTCCCAGGTTCGAACACCTTGGTGGCCTCCTCCGTCACCCACCAAAAATGGTCCCAACGATGTGGCCCTTTGACCGGCCGCCCTCGATGCTTTTCAAACAGTTCCTCGGTGGCCGCATCAATCGCGATATCCACCCGGTCCGCCCCGGCGTCCTTGATCATTTGGAGCTGTTCCCGGGACCGGATGAGAGAGGCGGTGATTAGTCCGGAGATGAGCAGGTCGGTTCGCTCCCGGAATTCCCGGATCACTTGAAGAGAGTCGTTAAAGGACCGGTGATTCGCCAACATCCCCACGCACACCCGGCGCATGTGATGAGGAACCTGGTTCGTGCGATCAATCACCTCATCCAGGTCCACCACCGGCCATTTCACCCGAATGAAGGTGGTTTGTTCTCTGGGTATTCGCCTCTCCCGGGACATGCCGCAGTAGGAACAATTCGCCGAGCAGTTCTCTTTATACGTCATCAGTACGTTGAGGCCCCGGAGGACGATCTCCTCCCGGGCGAACTTGCCTTTCTCGATTCCCAGGGCCATCGCCCCCGCCAGAGAGACCATAACGGCGTCCGGGCTTTCGGGCACCCCCTCTTGATGCGGCCGTTCCTCCACCTGGTCCTCGGAAAACGCCTTGATGTCCCGAGTCTGGGGTTCGAGAACCTGTGCCTCTCGATGCGTCGGTGTCATAACGCCTCTCCTCCCTTCTCGACCTCTGATCCACCCCGCCTTAGGCTAGGGCCTGTTCGAACAGGCGCAGCCAGTCCTCCACCGCCACTCCAATGTATCGATTGCCCTGGTCATAGTGACGGCGCAGCAACTCTTCGATTTTCTGGATGTCGGCGGGCGCCTCTTTTAGCATCGCTTCTAAGTCCATAACGGCTCGTTCGGGATAAACGAAAAAGTCCCCGGTGATAAACGCCCGGCGAATCCGCTTCGCCCCAGGATCGACGATCACCGATGCTTTAATCAGCCCCCCGGGCGCTTTTGTACTGACGGTGCGCAATTCTGGTTCAACAGCAGGCGGCTTCCGCCGATCGATCCACTCGGGATAGCGATAAGTATCCTGAATCGTTTCCCATTCTTCTTGCTCCTCAGGCGTCAAGCCCGGAGGCCCCCAATCGATCCCGAGTACCCGGGCCGCCGCCTCCACCATCGCCCCTTTCACCGCCGTCATCTCAGGCGCTTCGCCCAACAGTTCCCTCATGGTCACTGTGCGGCGGCGAAAAGAATCCACTTCTTTGTCACTCAACTTTTCGATGGGAAGCCTTAATACCCGAATCATCGTGTCCACGTCAAAATCTACCAAGAGCGTGCCCTGATAGATCAAGGCGTCTCCCCACTCGGTTCCTCCGGTGCCAGAAATCTTGCGCCCATCGACCTCCACATCGTTAACCGGGGTTAACCGGGCGAAACTTGGCCTCAATGCCCCACCGCGCCAAAGTTTCGATGACGACGGTGGAAAGCCGGCGGTACACCGTTTCCGGATCGGCGGGAAGCCCGGGATCATCTTTGCGCAAACAGATTTCCCAACCCAACTGCCGGGAGTCGAGATAAATGGCCCCCCCGCCGGTGATGCGGCGATTATACTCGATCCCCAGGGCTTCGCACTCGTCCCGGCGCAGTTCGAGATCGATCGCCTGATGGTACCCCACGAGTACTGCATCAGGATTAAACTCCATAAACCGAAAGGTGTTTGGCGCCCGCCCTTCCGCCCGGGCCCGAATCACCACCGCATCGAGAGCCATTTGGCGCCAGGCCGGCATGGGCCCGGGATCCAATAATCGCCACTTTTCCATCAATGGGCACTCCCGGCGGCCAGAGAAAGTAGCAACGCCTGATACTCCCGGGGGCTGAGCAGGCGGTGGACATCCTCGGAGCGGTTCGGGCGTATTTTGCAGATCCACCCGGCCCCATAGGGGTCCCGATTCAACAACTGGGGGTCCTCCTCTACCCGGGGGTTCGCATCCACCACGACCCCGTCAAAGGGCGCGTAGATTTGCCCGACCCATTTGCCCGACTCCACGGAGCCCATTGGCTCCCCTGCTTGAATCCGTGCCCCAACCCGAGGCACAGACAGGTACAGAATGTCTCCGGCTGTATCCTGGGTATAGTCGGTGATGCCCACAGTCACCGTGGAACCGATCAAAAGGTACCACTGGTGGCGATCATCATACCGCCGGTCCTCGGGAACTCTCCATTGCTGCGGCTGCTCAACGGCCATCTCCTTCCCCCTCCTTAAGAAAAGATTCCCGCCACACCCGCAGGATGCGGTTGTGTTCGCGATCGATTTCGACGACGGCATCCCGATAGCGCGGATCGTCCACCGTCCCGATGTACACGCCCTCCCGGACCTTGACCTCTCGGCTGTTCGACGCCCGGGCGGGCCCCGGCTGCCGCAGCCAGTCGTCGCGAAGCAGCTCCCGGCCGATCCTCTCCAGGCGGCCCCGCCAACGCTCCCAGGGGAAAGGGGCAGGGACCGCCCCCAGGCGATCGATGAACACCTGAGCCAGATCTTTCGCCACCTGATCTGCGGACCAGCGGCGGTCCGGGGCCAGCTCCCGCAGCGTCGTCAGATGGGCCCGCATACTTTCTTCGTACGCCCGGCGCCAGAGTGGACTTGGAGCCCGACGAGCCCGGGCCATGGCCTCCGTGGGAAAATCCAGCAGGATATTGCCAACCACGACGACCCGATCCCCCAACTGGCCCCCGGCGTTCCCCGAAATCTTGCGCCCGCCGACGACGATGTCCGCCGGGAGGCGCAACTCGGCCGAAAAACCCTGCTCCCGCAGATAGGCCACCACAGGATCCAAGGCATGGCGATACCACTGATCCGGAGTGCGCTTTCCTGGAGTTGCGCGGGGGTTCAGGATGATTTGGAAAAATACTTGGTTTTGATCTAAGTACACGAGGGAACCGCCCACTTTCCGCCGCACCACGGGTAATCCCGAGGATTCGTCGTAGTCGCTCCAACTCTGATGACATCCGAGGCAGACGTAGGGCGTCGAAGGTCGGCACAATATCACGGCCTCCTCGCCGAATTCCGCCAAACCGTGGTACAGCGTCTGGGTCGTGAGCCAATCCACCTCGCCCACGGAGTACAATGGCAACATAACCGGTCCCTAGAACGTCACCGTGACATCGGCATCAAAGGCGTATTCGAGGAAGGCCGCCGCGCCTCCAACGGGACACCGATCGGGCAGTTGTTCCTGGGTGATCCCCATAACATCCATCGTCATTTGGCACCCCAACAGTTCCACCCCAGATTCCCGGGCCATGTCCAGCATTTCTTTAACGGAGGGCAGCCCCGCCTGCCCGAGAGCGGCTTGTAAGTGCTCTTTACCGGGCGGCATCTGCAGGGATTCCGGTGCCGTGAGGATGTTCAAACCCTCAAAGGTGAAGAAAATCTTCACTTCCGCGTCCATCGATGCGGCTGCCACCGCGATGTTCAACACTTTGTATGCGGTGTCCAGCGTGCCTTGAGACGCAATAATCGCCACGCGACGTGCCATAATCCTCTTCTCCTCCTTCATGAAACGGGGAAATCCCCTGTTCAAGATTGATTTTGCGAACGGCCATACTCTTCGACCAACTGATCAAACCGAGCGACCCACTCCGGAGTTTCGCAGCGGAGGATGAGTTCACCCACCGGCCGCTTATCTTTGAGCCTTCCCTGCAGCGCCAACTGGTAAGGTTTGTCCCGAGGTTCAATGACCAGCTGCCACCGGCCCACCGAAGGCGGGCGACCTGAACCCCGGGGGCCGAGTTCCGACATCATGTAGATCGTGTATCCTTCGATGGGCTCGTAATAGGGCAGATGATCATTGCGGCCAAAATTGATATTGCGCAGGACTTCGTGAAGAGTGTTCAGAAACTCCAGCCGGTCCTCGAACCAGGGGGCGAGATCGGGCAAAGGCACCTCGATCCTCCGGGTCATGTTCTCAAACCTTCCTTTCATCGTTAGAACCATCCTTGGGAGCTGCCTGTGAGCACAGTCCCTGTTTTGGCCACCGGTCTCCGACGCGCTTTGTGGCGGCACTGAAGAGTTCCACCTCAATCACGCTGAATCGATCGACTTGCTGCGATTTTACCGAGAGCACCCCCTGGACGATTCCGGATCGGATCACGGGCAGGGCCACTTCCGACCGGGTCCCGAGTCGGTCCCGGAGATTCCCGGGAAACCGCCGCACGTCAGCCACAATCTGTACCGCTCTCTCAAACGCGGCGGAACCTACCACCCCCTTTCCCCAGCCAATTCGAGGCACGGTGGGCGGACCTTGAAACGGCCCTAACGTCAGGTTCCCGCCCACACTTTCTGTGACATACCAGCCGAGCCAACTCAGGTCTGGAAGTTCATGGAACAAATAGCTCGTGACGTTGCAGAGTCCAGGCAGAAAGGCACCGCTCTCGTCCAACAGCCGATCCACCTCGGCGATGATGGCGGGGATGGAAACTTCGCCGCCGGACACCGGATCTTCTGCCATCAGAAACTCACCACCAAATCGGCCTCCAACAACATTTCGTTCACCGCGGTGCCCCCCACCACCCCATCGATCTCAATCAAATCTTCCACTGTGACATCGTTGAGGTCGAGACTTGGGGCGCAGACGTAAAATTTGACGCCAGCGTCCCGGGCTTGATCGATAAAAAACTGGAGATTCGCCCCTTCTCCCCCTTCCTTTACCTGAAGGGTCTCTGCGACGCCCTTTTTCAAAAGGCCCGTGGCCTTGATGGTAAAAACCATCGAGACGTCGTAGTCCATCAAAGCGGCGGTCGTAGCGAGAAAAAATGGCGAGGCCGCCCGGTAGGGAGCTTCAACCCCCGACGTATGAATGTATACACATTTCTTCGTTTCCTCGGACACGGACAATCCCTCCTATTTTGTACGTTTGATTCGATACACGTAGATCCCTTGATTTTCTGAAGCCTGCAAAAGATCGTGGCCGGTGGCCCGGGTCCAAGCTTCAAAGTCCGCCATGGAGCCGGGATCCGTGGCTTCTACTTCGATCACCTGTCCGACCTCGATACCCAGAATGGCCTTTTTGACCCGCACCACGGGCAGTGGGCATTTCAGCCCTTTCGCGTCAATTTTCAATGCGACATCCTCCGCCATGAACATCCACTCCTTTATAAGAGATTCAAAATCAATGGGTGACCCGAAAAGCCTGCATCAAATCCTCCACGCCCACCCCCGGGATCGACGCCTCTTCCATCAGCCACTCAGCCGCCAAAACCCACTCCTCTTCACAGACCTTGCGACCGATAAGCCGCTCGGAAAAACGCTCCAGGGCATCTTCGGGATATGCGAAGAAATCCCCCGCCAACAGCACATCGTCAAAAAGACCATCCCGGGTGCGGTAGATCAACCGGATGAGCCCGCCGGGGGCTTTGTGGACCCCTTCGTACAGGCGCACAGCCTCCGAGATCTTCACTCCGCTGCGAAGAATCCCTTCGGATCGGAAAACAAAAGGTTCGGAGAAGAGGAGTTCTTCGAACTCCCTGAGCGCTTGTTGCTCCCGTTGCGAAAGCCGACCGGCCCGGGCGGGTTCCTGGAGAATCGACGCGAATTCCTCCACTAAAATCGCTGTCACCTGCTCGCGATCCGGCAGCGGCTGACCTGCCAGTTCCCGGCGAATGGAGGTCATATATTCCGATAAGCCCGAAACCAGTTTATCGCGAAATTTTTCCGATGGAACCCGTAGGACC
This sequence comes from Kyrpidia spormannii, assembly GCF_002804065.1. NCBI lineage: Bacteria > Bacillati > Bacillota > Bacilli > Caryophanales > Alicyclobacillaceae > Kyrpidia > Kyrpidia spormannii. The sequence continues at coordinate 2,489,497 of NZ_CP024955.1, forward strand.
TTCGCCATGGCGTCGACGTCAAAATCCATCATGATGCTGCCGACCAGCACGATGGACGTGCCAATCGTCGCTGCGCCGGTACCCCCGATCTTGCGGGGACCCACCACGATGTCGTTGACCGGCCGGTGTTCGGCGGCAATTCCGATGCGGTGATACGCACGGACCGGCGCTTGCAGCCAGGTCTCATAGAGGCGTTGTACCGGAACCTGGGATTCCGGGAGAATGAGGTGCCAAAAAATCTGATCCTGATCCAGATACACAGCCCCGCCCCCCGTCATGCGCCGGCCAATGGGCATGCCCTGCTCCCGACAGTATTCGACATCGATTTCTCGACTGGTCACCTGATGAAAACCGGCGCATACGTACGGTGTGCGGGGGCTGACGACGATGAGGGTCGCCTCGTCGCCCGGGCGAGCCTCCCGGGCGACGGCATGATACACCGCCTGGGACCTCTCCGCCGAGACGATTCCCAGATTCAGATAGCGCATGTCCTCACCCCTTGCCCTGACCTGCCCATAGCCTTGAACGAAAACGTTATCCTAGACCGCTCCAGGGTTTGATTCATCTGAAGGGATACACCGAAGGCAGGTGAGCCCTTCCTCGCGAAGTTTTTGCTCAAAGAGTGGTACCGCTTGGTCTGCGGGCAGCAGGTTTCCTTGGGGCCACTCCTGGCTGGAGGGTTCCATCTGAACGATCCAGCCCTCTTCATAGGGACTGCGGTTGATCACATTGGGATCCTCCGCCACTGCGGGGTTGAGCCGCAGCACTTTACCCTGCAGCGGACTGGTGATGGGGCCAACCCACTTCCCCGATTCCACTGTAGCCACACTCTTACCGGCCCCGACGACCTTCCCGACGCGAGCTCGGATCTGCAAGATCTTGCCCGCCCGGGTCTGGGCTGGATCGGTCATCCCGAGCAACACGGTGTTGTCTTCGAGTCGTTTTACCCAGACATCGAGTTCAACATCGTACCACAGGTCATCGGGAAACTCGCACATCATCACCCTGGCCATGGGCTCATCTCGCCTCTCCCTCTAATGGCTGCACTTGATTCCCTCAGCTTCCAGCTTTTTTCGATACTCAGCAACCCCGTCCGCCCCGGTCGCCAGATTCTGGGAGTCGGCGCTCCAGTCCGCGGGCTCAACGCGAATCAACCAGCCCGCGCCATAGGGATCGGTGTTCACCAGGTCGGGCTGCCCTTTGATCTGTTCATTGATCGCAATCACTTTGCCCGCCACTGGAGTCGGGATCGTCCCGACCCATTTTCCGCTTTCAAGAGTTCCGGCGCTCTTGCCCCGGGCCAAGTTTTTCCCCAGGGAGCGCAAATTCACCACAATGATCTTGCCGGCCAAGCTCTGGGCCACATCGGTCATGCCCACCAACACCGTGCCGTCCGGCTCCGGTTTTGCCCACACGTGCTTGTCGATCCAGTAATAGAGGTCTTCCGGAAGAATGCAGCCATCGCTCATGTCACTGTCTCCTCCACTACTTCGTTCGCGAGCCCCAGGGCCTTTTCAAGCAGGAACACGAGATCTCCCACTTCCAACTGTCCTTCATACCCCGCCGTCTTCACGGCATCGGTATACATCACCAGATCTTTGGGGCAAGCGACGATGAAATGAGTAACTCCATCGAGTTGTTTCGCTTCTTTAATGCGACTTTCCGCCGGCTTTGTGGGATAGAGGGTATCTCCCATCCAGATTCTTCCTCCCCCCGCTCCGCAACAGAAGCTGTTTTCCCGGTTGCGGGGCATTTCCACCAAAGTCGCCCCGACGTGAGCGATGAGGTTGCGCGGAGGATCGAAGACTCGATTGTACCTTCCGAGATAGCAAGGGTCGTGGTAGGTCACTTTGACGTTCTGGGGATATTTCACCGGCAGCCGGTTTTCCCGGGCCAGGCGATCGAGAAGCTCCGTATAGTGCTCGATCTCCACCTCCAATCCGTGAGCCGGGTACTCGTTTTTGAGGGTATTGTACGTGTGCGGATCGGTGGTCAGGACCTTTTTGAACTTTGCCGACTGGATGGCCTTGATGTTTTTCTCCACGAGGGTTTCGAACAGCCCTTCCTCACCCACTCGCCGCACATCGTTCCCGGCGTTCCGCTCCGCTTCATACAAGATGCCAAAACTTACTCCCGCATGAGTGAGAACCCGGGCCAGAGCCTGAGCCACTTTTTGCGCCCGAGGATCGTAGCTCGCGTAGTCCCCGACAAACCAGAGGTATTCCACCTCTTGTTTTCGGGCGTCCGGGACGGGGACCCCCGCCTCCTTGACCCATTTCGCGCGATTGCGTTCCGACTGGCCAAAGGAATTCCCTTTGCGGGCAAAATTCATCAGTGTGGCCGACAGGTTGCCGTCCATCGTGCCTTGGTCGATGAGCGAGCGGCGCATCTGCACGATGATAGGAACGTGCTCAATCCCCACCGGGCAGGTTTCCACGCAGGCCCGACAGGTGGTACAGGACCACAAAACGTCGGGAGCAATCAGCTCTCCAGGTTCGAGGGCGGCGGAAACCTCTTGCGAAGACAGGTCCGACTCCGCCGCCGAGTGGCCAACTTTGGCCCCCGGCCTCTTCATGCCATGAAAACCACTGATCGCCTCCCGCAAATCCAGGATGAGGTCCCGAGGGGATAGTGGCGCTCCGGAGTTGCGGGCAGGACATACATCGTGACAGCGGCCGCATTTTGTACAGGCATCGAAGTGCAAGAGTTCTTTCCAACTGAGATTTTCAGCGGCGGGAGCCAGCGGCAGCCCCGGCTCGGTCTCTGAAGGCGGCGGTGGCAGGGCGATCCCGGCTTTCGGATTGCGTACGGTCAAACTCGCCCAGGACGCCAGCATGTGAACAGATTTGGCATAGGGTAGATAGGCAATAAACCCCAGTGCCAGGAAGGCGTGAACCCACCAGGTGATAAAATGCCAATCCATCGCCGTCTGGGGAGTCATTCCGGCTGCCCGGAACCCTTGGGCAACCAGGGATCCCACCGGGGAATAAGCCTCAAACCACGGCCGATCTGCCACAAGCCGGAACGCCTCGATCAAGAGGCCTGTCACGCCGATCAACAGAAGCTGACCGAGAAACCACCAGTCCTCTTTCTTGTAGTTCGAGCGATCCACCGGCTTGTTGTCCACCCGGGCGTAGTTCAGCCGGGCTACGGCAAAAAATGCCCGGCGCACCGCCAACATCCCCAGGCCGATGATAAACAGGACCATGGAAATGTCCATGACGACCGAGAAAGCGAGGAAAAAATCCCCTTTCCAAAACTGGAGTTTCGGTGCTATGAGTCTCAGTATGTCATTGTCAATGAAGATGATCGTGGTTCCTAGAAACAGAAAACCGAACGACCAGAACACAAATCCGTGGGCAATGCCGGTATAAAGGTCCCTGCGCCCGATTTTGCGACTGGTCAGCACCTCCGCGGTGGCCCGGATCAGCCGCTTGGGCCAATCCGGGTACCACGGCTGCCGGCGACCCGCCCGATAACGTTGGATCCGGCGAATGACGCCGTAAAGGAACACACCGATGGCGATGAATGCCAGGAAGTAAAAGGCTGGCACCAGCCACGTGTGCTCGAATCCTTCGAATACGGGCCGTTCAGCAACGGGATTCACGTGAGTTCAACTCTCCTTTCCCTGATCAAGCGCCTTTGACCTTCTCGGTGAGGGCGGGCACCAGTTCGAGAATGTCTTCAACGATTCCATAATGGGCAACGTCGAAGATTGGCGCCTTGGGGTCGGTGTTTACGGCGATGATGCAATCCGCGTCCCGCATACCTTCCAGGTGTTCGGGGGCCCCGCTGATCCCGAGGGCCAAGTAGACTTTGGGCTTGACTTTTTTGCCCGATTTCCCCACTTGCCGAGATTTCGGGAGCCATCCAGCATCGATGACCGGCCTTGAGGCCGACACCACCGCGCCAAGGGCTTCGGCCAATTCTTCCACCACCTCGATGTTGTCCTTGTCACCAATCCCCCGGCCGATGCTGACGAGAATATCTTGTTTGGTGATATCGACATCGGTGCTGTCGGGCATGGAGAGCCCCTCATACACCGTGGCTGCCGCCTCCGCTGCGGTAATGGTTTCCACCGTGGGGTTTCCTTGAACGTGCCCCCGCTCGGCATCGCCGGCACCAGCCAGGACTTGTAGGATGGTGAGCTCGGTCACTTCTGCCGTGGCGACCATTTTGCCACCGAGAATCACCGATTCCACCTGCCACCCCTGTCCCGCCGGTTCCACCTTCTGGACCGAGGCGATGGTCGAGCACCCTGCCCGGCTGGCCGCATAAGTAGCCACGTCCATCCCCACGGCGGTATTTCCCACAAGTACCAGGTCCGGGGATACTTGATCTATCGCTTGGGCCAAGGTTTTGCCCAGGGATTCCGGCAGGTAACGATTATCCGGATTGTCGGCCAACAGCACCCGGTCCGCCGCCCCCAGTTCCGAGGTGAGACCGGCGGGCATGACGGCGAGGGCTGTCACCGTGCCGCCATCCCCTGTCACCCGGCGCGCGAGATCGAGCAACTCGTATGTGATATCGGCAATCTTCCCGTCCAAGGTCTCTACGAAAACCAATGCTGTTGACATTCTCCCGCCTCCCCACATTAGACAGCTAGATTCAAGCGATCACTCCGCGTTCTTTTAGCAAGGCCAGGATCCGGGCGGCTTTCTCGTCCAGATCGCCTTCGATCATTTCGGCATGCCCCTCCGATACCGGAACGGCCATCTTCGTCACCCGGATTCCCGGAACCTCCGGCACCTCAACCTCCATCTCTTCCAGGGTGGCCGTTTTCATCATTTGCCGAACCCGGGAGATGGGGGCGTAACGGGGAGGTGTTGGAGACACTTGGATGCCGAGCACAGCCGGAGGGCGAACGGTCAGCGACGCTGTAATGCCTCCGGAGAACTCTTTTTTGACGAGAACCTGGGTGTCCTTGGCCTCGACCTCGGCCACAACGGTGACAAAAGGATATTCGAGCAATCCCGCCAACCACGTGGCCAACTGGCCGTCCAGGTCATCATTGGCCTGAACTCCGGTTAAGATGAGATCCGGCGTGGTCGCCGAGACGACGTTCCTGAGAATCTCGGCGTACTGGCGATTGCTCAAGCCCTGTTCGAGGCCGTCCCCCACCAGCTTGATGGCCCGGTCCGCCCCTTTTGCCAACGCCGTGTACAGGGCGTCGTCCACATCCCCGGTTTCGGCCGCGACGGCGATCACCTCGCCACCCGCCGCCTCTTTGATGAGAAGAGCCTGCTCTAATGCCTGTTCATCCCACTCGTTCAATTTCAACGCCACAGCTTCTCGATCGAGGCTGTCCCCGCTGTCTGACACGACGAGTTCTTCGACCACGTCTGGAACCAATTTCATCGGTACCAACATTTTCATAAACGTCCCCTCCCACCATTCGGTACAGCTTTTACTGGCCGACCTCGACCGGACTTTCCAGCAATCCGGCGGACTGGGCGAGCAATTCAGCGATATCCATCACTTCCAATTTTCCTGCGTTGCCGGTCGATTTTACCGCGTCCTCAAAACGCGAGACCTCAAAGGGACAAGCCACGGCGAGGATGTCCGCCCCGTACTCGATGGCCTCCAGCACCCGCCGTTCAGACAGGCGCATGCTCAGGTGGTCGCGGTTAAATCCATCCAGCCACATCCCTCCTCCGCCACCTCCGCAGCAATACGCGGTCTCCCGGCAGTGCCCCATTTCCACCAATTCAAGACCCGGGATCGCATGCAATAGCTTGCGGGGTGCGTCGTACTCCCCGTTGTGCCGGACCAGATAGCAGGGGTCGTGGAACGTGACCCGCTTTGGAATCGGGATTTTTAAATCCAACTCGTGAATTTTAGAAGCGAGATACTGAGTGTAGTGCACCGTTTGAAAGTTTCCACCCAGGGCCGGGTATTCGTGTAAAAACGCGTTGTACGCGTGGGGATCTGTCACCACAATCTGGTTGAACTGGTACTTCGAGAGCATCTTGATGTTATGCTCGGCGAGCATTTCGAATAGGCCGCGCTCTCCGGCCATCCGCTGGGAGTCCCCGGCACACTTCTCCTCGTGGCCGAGAATGCCAAAATCAACTCCCAGGGCATTGAAGATCCGCGCCAGAGCGATGGACGCGTCCTTGCCCCGGGGGTGGTAAGAGGGGTAGCACTCCACAAACCACAGGACATCCACCGGAGCGTTGTGTTTGCTCATGATGGGTACCGGTACCCCCGCTTGTTTCGTCCAGTCCGCCCTTTTCCGGGGGGACTCGCCCAGGGGGTTGCCGTAACGGGCTGTGGCTTCAAAGGCATCGAGCAACTCTTTCGGGGCTTTCCCCTCCAGCACGGCTTTCTCCCGCACCGCCGGCATGATTTTGATCATGTTGACTTCTTTCGGACATACCCGCAGGCAGTTCCGGCAGGTCGTACAGAGCCAGAGGTCCGGGCTGTCTAACAAGGAGGCGCCGAGTTGGGTACGGCGAAACACCTTGCGAGGCGAGAAATCGCCCACCGTGTCGATGGGGCAGACCCCCGTGCATTTGCCGCACTGGTAACAATATCCAAGGGACTCCGCCCCTTCGATGGAGGTGACCGTCTCCAAGGCGGATAGGTCGTACTCTGTGATAGGTCGCGGTTCAAACATCCGGTTGAACGAACCGGTGAGCCGCATGCCGTCGACAACCACTTCGAAGAATTCAAAGCTTTTGGCTTTCGCGTTGCTCAAGTTGCACTCCCTCCCCGTGCCGGATGCCCAGTAGGCCTTCCACGACTCTCGCGAACGGCGGCAGCACCTGGGTAAACTCAGTAGTCATGCGCCAGGATGTCACGGTAAACATATAAACCGCATACACCATGGACAAACAGATCAACGGACGGTGACTGTCCGGAACCCGCGGCAGCCGGTGAATCGACTCCAGCACCGCCCCCAGGAGCCCCATGCCCTGTGCAATCTGCCCATACTGCTGGCTGGGGGGAACCCTTGGTTCCATCACCCGAGGATCATCCAGCAGGAGAACGAAGGCGCCGGTCTGGTTGCCGGGGTTATACAGCCACCGCGCCCACCAGGGAGCGCGCTCAGGATTTGCAAGATAAAACCAATACGTCGCCCATTCCAGGGCCCACTTTGGCCGCTCCTCCCAGCTATCGACCAACTCCCAAAACTGCTGTCCATTCCCGCTTTCCGCCAGCCGAGCCAAGGCATAAGCCCGCTCTGCACCCCGCTCCCGTTCTGCCGCCGGCAGGCGTCGGGTGGCGGGAATCAGATGCCACGGCAGCTTCTCAGGGTCTCCTCCACTTTGTTGAACGAGGCCAAACTGTCGATCTGCGGACCGGAGGCGCTGATCCAGCTGTTCGGCCCACGACCCAAAGGCATCTTCTGGAATGAAAGGCTCGGCTTTATCCAGAAACTCCTTGAGCGCCTCCGCATCGATCATCACGCCGTTCACCCGACAGACACGCGTTGCAGCCGGTTCAGCAGCGCCACCGCTTTCATCGCCGCAGCCCCGCCCATTGAAATCGAATCCTCCAGGTCCTTTGGCCCAGCGGCCGCCCCGGCGACAAAAATTCCCGGCACGGGTGTGGAAACGGTGTCCAAGGGCCCCCCTTGGGTCGCCAGAAAGCCATGATCCTCCCGAGGAATGTTGAAAATACGGCTCATCTCGATCGTCCCCCGGGACGGTTCCATCCCCACCGAAAGAATAACCATGTCCATAAGGACTTCCACCGGCCGGCCCATCGTGGTGTCTTCCCCTTTGACCAGCAGCTTATCGCCTTTCCGGATGATCTCGGTCACAATCCCGCGCACGTAGTTCACTTTGTACTCTTCCTGAGCTTTCCAATAAATCTGATCTTCCCAAAACCCATACATCCGCATGTCGATGTAGAAAATAAAGACTTTTGCGTTGGGCAACATCCGCTTGATCTCGATCGATTGTTTGGAGGCGATCCCACAGCACACCTTTGAACAATATTTGTTCCCAATCTGCCGGTCCCGGGAGCCCACACATTGAATAAAAGCCACCCGCTCCGGCGGTTCACCCGTCGAAGGACGCACAATCTTGCCTTTTTTCATCATTTTTTCGGCGTCTACCAGGGTAATGACATCGTCGTACTCGTAGTAGCCGTACATCTGGGTCTCCCGGCCGGGATCGAAATGTTGAAATCCCGTGGCGATGATGACCGCACCCACTTCTTCTTCCACCTGGGCACCATCACCCCCCGCCAGAGTCACTCTAAACTCCCCGGCTCGCCCTTCGCTTTTGACAACCCGGGTCCCGAGCCGAACGTCCACCAAGGGATGTTTGCGAACATCTCCCAGTAATCCGGCCATCTCTTCCTCGGTATCCCGCAGGTCGGGGGTCAAGGTGGCGTAACTCGAAGCATAGGGAGTTCCGCCCAATTCATCCCGCGGTTCCACCAGAATCGCTTTTTTTCCAAGATCGGCGACGCCCCTCGCCGCCTCCAGGCCCGCGGGCCCGCCCCCCACAATCAACACGCTATCGTTCGGCATACCGGTTCCCCTTTCTGCATCGGAATCGGAACTCAGTTGGATTACATGACTGCTTCCCAAGTTAGCGTCTCCACCGCGCCGCTGCGGATTTTTTCAAGGTCTGTCTCGAATTCCGCCCACGCCGCTTCGTGGTCGATGCCCATCTTGTTGAGAAGGGCGGCGGTATCGGTGGAATGCCAATGCAGTTGAGCCACCCGATAAGGATGAGCACCCAAAGCCAGGGCGGCGAACTGGGATTCGGACATCACCGGCACCCCGACATTCCGGTCGTGGGCCCGGGCCGCGAACTGGCTCTTGTCGAGCGACGTCACGCATCCAGTGTCGTGGGTCAACACCACATCGGGATTTGCTTCTTCTTTCATCACTTCAATCTTGCGCAAGGTCGCAAAACTCCGGGTGAAATCGCGTTCCACGAGGATGTGTCGGAAACCAAATCCACAGCAGTCATACCACGTTGAATAATCGGCGACGTTCCCGCCCAAGGCCGTCACCACCGCCGTGACCACCGCCGTCCTCTGTCCGTTGTAAATTTCCGCGTCATAGATCGCATCCGCCCGCTGCAGTTTGTAATAGTGACAGGCTGGATGAACCGCTACTGTAATATTGGACACGTCCCGCACCCGCCGGGCGGCCAATTGATCCCGCACCGCATACATCCATTCGCTGTAATGTACAATCTCCTCGGGCATCACGAAGGGCCGCCCGAGCTTGTGCAGGATATCCCGAACCTGCCGGCGCAGATTCGCGTCGTGGACCAACTCGTGACGAACCTCTTTGTAATGGCCAAAGCTGGTTCCGCAATGAATGAGGGGATAATATCCTGTCTCATAGGCGGCGGCAAAATTCCGCATCGCCACCGCGGCTTGAGCGGCCTGGTTGGAGGTGGCAGAAGCGTAGTAATTCCACCCCGTACACGACGTTTGATCCCGGGGATCAAAATAGTCGTACCCTAGCAAACGATTAAGCCAAAAGATAGATGTGGAATAGCCCGGGATATGCCCGCACTGGCCGCAACTCTTATGGTGCCACGTTTTTTGGAGCGGGATCTTCTTCTTCCATCCGAACTTCGTGCGCACTTCCACATAAGGTTCGGGAACCGGCTGTACAATCCATTCCCCTGCCCTCCCCAATTCCCACACCGCTTCCCGGATGTCCTCATCCGGCGCCTCGTTGGGATCGGGTTCAAACACGCGCTGAGTGTCAACTTGCAAGACTCCTCCACTTTTCGCATCCCGGTCAGGCATCGATCCTCTTCTCCTTTCTCCTCGTAACCTGACAGAGTGATTGGCGATTCCCTTCAGTCGAAGGCGAGACCCATCTCCTCCAGTTCGTCTTCCATCAGCTCTTCGATAATGGCGTGCAACCCCTCATCCAGGGATGCAATCATATCGAGCGCTCCGGTCATTTTCCAGATCGCAAACAACTCCCGGGTGGTGCGCTCGTCTACCGCCCAGGAAGTCGCCGTGGTGTGCATCGTATCCGGCGGGAGCGCCTTGCGCCACGTGTCGAGGTTCCGGGATACCTCCCGCACCTGGGGCCCCCAATCCGGAAACGCGTCTTCCTGCAACATATCCGGGGAAACCTGGGTGCCGGTGGTCATAATCTTATAAATGACCCGGGTGTATCCCGCCAATGCCTCTTGTGTCGACCGCAGGCCGTTTTTCACCGCCACTTCCCGCATAATCGTGATCAAACCACCGGGGTTATTCTTGCGCGGACAACGCGTACAAGAGAAACATTGGGAGCAGTTCCAGACGTCTTCGTTCAACTGGACGTAGAACGTTTCAACGTCCTCTCGGGCCAGGGTTTGCGCGATCTTACGCGGGGAAAAATCGTAAAATCGCGCCGATGGGCAGGCCGCCACACAAATCCCGCACTCATAACAGCCATATAGATAATCATGGAAGCGGGGGTCGGCCTTTACTTCCGCAAAAAGCCTCTCTTTTTCTTCCAGTGGAATTTCGGTATAGCTCAAGGTCGCCGACGGCAATCGCAGTCCCCCCTCAACCGAAATGGTTCGCCGGTGGTGCAAATGGACATCGATATTCTGTGATGAAACTGTATAATCCCACACATCGACCTCCTCTGTGAAATCTGTACATGAATAAGGTTGACTTTGGTTTGATTCAAACTCTACCTCCTTTTCCGACTCCACCGATGCCATTGAACAGCTCAACATCTCTTGATGGCAACAAATTCTAGCGCGACCGTTTCATCGTCCAGGGTGAGTCAAAGGGTGCGACCTTTGCAGGAAGGGAAATGTTTCATCGAGGTGCTTCATTGAAGTGCTTCTATCGAGGTGCAACATCCAGGTGCTGTGTGGGTACCGCTTGGTACGAGTACGATACCCGGTAGGGTTCACTGTTTATTCACGGTTTTGATTATAAAGCACATTTATGGTCACGACAACCCTTTTTATTGTTTTTTCACTTATCTGTTTTATCTGCACATCCCTTTCGCCGGAAACAAAGCGGCTGCAGCTCACCGGCAAGCCACAAGATAGACGGATTACGCCCTCAATCTCGACACAAGTCATGGAGGCGGGATGCCGGCCCGACACGATCCCGATCCATTATGGCTTCACTTTAGACACAAACTCATTGGTGTACGTTTTCGAGAGGTCAATTTTCGCCGGATCGAGAACATTTCCATCCCCTCGGTTCGGCGAAACTGTTTGCTGCAAGCCAAAAAAAGGCCCGCACAAGCGGGCCCGGGGTGTAATGTGCAAGTTAACGGCAATGTCGATGATGGTGCCTCTTGCACTTGACGACCAAGATCTGACCTGGATGCAGACAGATGAAAATCTTCTTCGGTTTCCGCACCTATCATCACCACCTTCCCCCTGCTACATCTTATGCACCCGGAAACTGGACAGAGTGGACGATCGTTCCAGGATCAAAGAAATTTTCGATGGTTCTTTTTCCCGTCATAGCTAAAAAGGATCGCCCGGCTATCCAACACTGTTTCCAGATGAACCGGACGCCCCCACAACCGATACACATAAGGGAGCGTTTTTTCCACATACTTGACGTCCAACTCCACCCCTTCATACCGGTGCGTGAGATACAGCTCACCGTTTTGCAAGTAATCCCCGTCCTGCACGAGAATCACGGGAAATCCGCCGTTGACCCGGGCGGCGCACAGAGTGTCCCGCACTTTCTCCCAATCCGTCTCCACCACCCGCCACTCATTGCCCATCTTCTGGTAAAGATAGAGATTCAGTTCTTCCACCAGCTCTTTGGTCAAATAGTTGCGCAAAAAGGAGGTGTCTGTCTCGGTCTCCCGCACCTCAAACATCTTCGCCCGCCCTTGGCCGGGCCTCGCTCCAAAGCGCCGGCGGGCCTCCTCAGGCGGATCATTCCACCGTTTCTCGATATCCTCCCAGATGGCGAGCCCCACATAGTACGGGTTGATGGACGTCTTGGACGGAAGCACCACTCCGGAATGCATATGAGAAAAATCCACCGCTTCGTCGGAAGTGAGATCCATTTCTCTCATGATGCGCAAATGCCAGTAGGTCGCCCAGCCTTCGTTCATAATCTTCGTCTCGATCTGCGGCCAGAAATACAACATCTCGTCCCGCAGCACCGAGAGAATATCCCTTTGCCAATCTTCCAATACCCGGCTGTGCTCAATCAGAAACAGGACGAGATCCTTCTCCGGTTCCGGTGGAACTTTCCGCGGTATAGCCATTTCCGTCTGTTTCGCCGCCGACGGGGGCTGATCGAGCGCCCACAGATCGTCGTAGGGACTTCCTGGCTTCTCCGTTTGCTGCCCTTTCTCCCGGCGCTCCTCCCAGTCCCTGGGGCGGCGACGAAAAGTCACTGAAGGGTCGACGTGTTCCTGGATGGCGAGGGCGGCATCGAGAAACTGTTCCACCACATCTTTGCCATATTGCAGTTCGTAGCTCCGAATCCGCTCGGCACTGGATGCCATACTCTCGACCATGAACCGCGAGGTATGCGCAAAATGGGCGTTATTCTTAAAGAAATCACAATGGGCGAGAACGTGGGCCGCCACGAGTTTATTTTGCAACAGCGAGTTGCCGTCGAGTAAAAACGCGTAACAGGGATCTGAGTTGATCACCAGTTCGTAGATCCGGCTGAGGCCAAAGTCGTACTGCGTTTTCATGCGGTGAAATGCCTTGCCGAAACTCCAGTGGGAAAACCGGGTCGGCATCCCATACGCCCCGAAGGTGTAAACGATGTCCGCCGGGCAAATTTCAAAGCGCATCTCATAAAAATCGAGCCCGAATCCTCGGGCGAGATCCATCATCTGTTCGATGGCCTGTTCCAGCCGGCGTATCTCTTCCCGGTTCATCCCTCTCCCCTCCCTAGGACGCCTGCTGATCCGCCGCCGGCGAGAAAAATGTGGTTAAAGCCTTGTAGACATCCCCTTTCTCCCGGATCAAAACCGCCCGGAACTTCGGATTGTGAATGTGGCGATAAGCACTCATCAGCGTGGAGGTCCGCTGATACTGGTTCACTTCTCCGTAGCCGAAGATGTTACATTTGTCCATTAATTCATTGACCAGCTGGACACACCGCTCATTGTCCGAAGAGAGGTTATCCCCGTCCGAAAAATGGATCGGGTAGATGTTCCACCGCTTTACGGGATACTCATGATCCACGAGATCCAAAGCAAGTTGGTACGCGGACGAGCAAATCGTCCCTCCGCTCTCGCCTTTGGTGAAAAATTCCGTCTCACTCACGATTTTGGCCTCAGTATGGTGGGCGATAAACACAATGTCCACCTTTTGGTACTTGGTGCGGAGAAACCGCACCGTCCAGAAAAAAAATGTCCGGGCCACGTATTTTTCAAAGACGCCCATGGATCCGGAGGTATCCATCATCGCAAGCACCACGGCGTTGGAGCGCGGTTCTTCGATCTCTTCCCAGGTCTTATATCGCAGATCGTCCGGCGAGATGTGGTGCATACCCGGCTTCCCGTGCATGGCGTTGCGCTTCAGGGTTTCGAGGATCGTCCGTTTCTTATCGATGTTCGAGGACAGTCCTTTTTTGCGCACATCATTAAATCGAATATCGGTCACTTCTGTCTCGAACTCGTCCTTGGGCTTGAGTTCCGGCAGCTCCAGATCTTTAAAAAGAACTTCCTCGATATCTTCCACCGACACGTCGGCCTCGTAATAGTCGATTCCCGGCTGATCGCCGGCACCCGGACCGGTTCCCGGGCCTTGGGCGGGTTCGCCGTCTCTTCCGAGCACATCGCCGGGTTTGGCGTTCCCGTCCCCGGTGCCGCCATGTGCCTGTTTTTCGTAATTGAATCGGAAACGGTACTCGTCCAGGGAACGAATCGGCACCTTGACGATCTGCCGCCCGTCGGTCATGATGATGCTCTCCTCCGTGATGAGGTCCGGGAGATTCTTCCGGATGGCCTCTCGTACTTTGTCCCGGTGGCGCTGCTGATCCTGATAGCCTTTGCGGTGAAGGGACCAATCTTCCTTGGAAACGGTGAATCGAACCGGTGCCACGTTCCTCCCCCTCCCTTTCGCTATCGATTGAGCAAGCTGCCGGTGTACCGCAACAATTCGTTCGCGCAGATCGGACAATACCCGTGTTCCTCGATCAACTGTTTGGTGACTTCGTTGATTTTCTTGAGTTGCTGGACATCGGGCGTCTTGGTGGAAGTGGTGATCTTCACCACATCTTTCAGGTCAGCGAACAGCTTTTTTTCGATGGCTTCCCGCAGGCGCTCGTGGGAATGGTACTCGAACTTCCGTCCCCGGCGGGCGTAGGTGGACATGCGGATCAGAATTTCCTCCCGGAACGCTTTTTTGGCGTTTTCCGAGATGCCGATTTGTTCTTCGATGGAACGCATCAGTTTTTCATCCGGATCGATTTCTTCTCCAGTGATAGGATCTTTCAATTTATGCCAATTGCAATAAGCTTCGACGTTGTCAAGGTAATTTTCAAATAGAGTCCTGGCCGATTCTTCATAGGAATAAACGAAAGCTTTTTGCACTTCTTTTTTCGCCATGTCGTCATACTCTTTGCGGGCCACGGCGATGAAGTTGAGCAGCCGCTCCCGGTCTTCCTTGGTGATGGAGGGGTGCTGGTCAAGCCCGTCCTTCAGCGCGCGCAGGACGTCCAGAGCATTGATGCATGGAGTATCCCGCCGAATCAGCGCACTGGAGATCCGGTTGATGACATACCGGGGATCGATGCCGGACATGCCTTCATCCGGAGCTTCCTGGCGCAGCTCTTCAATATCCTTTTCCTTAAACCCCTCCACCGTCTCCCCGTCGTACAGGCGCATTTTTTTCACCAGATCCATACCTTGTTTCTTGGAGTCCCGGAGCCGCGTGAGCACCGAGAAAATCGCTGCCGTCCGCAGGGCGTGGGGGGCGATGTGCACATCCCTCAGATCACTCTGGCGCACTAGTTTTTCGTAGATCCGCACTTCTTCAGAGATGCGCAGGTTATACGGAATCGGCATGACGATTATCCTGGATTGCAGGGCTTCATTTTTCTTGTTCGCGATAAACGCCCGGTACTCCGCCTCGTTGGTATGGGCGATGATCATTTCGTCCGCGGAAATGAGCGCAAACCGCCCGGCTTTAAAATTTCCTTCTTGGGTGAGAGAAAGCAGATGCCAGAGAAACTTTTCATCGCATTTCAACATCTCCTGGAACTCCATCAGGCCGCGATTGGCTTTGTTGAGTTCCCCGTCGAATCGATAAGCCCGGGGGTCGGACTCGGACCCGTACTCGGAAATGGTGGAAAAGTCGATGCTGCCGGTGAGATCGGCGATGTCCTGGGACTTTGGGTCCGAAGGGCTGAAAGTGCCGATTCCCACCCGATCGTCTTCGGAAAGGAGCACCCGCTCCACGGGCACTTCCTCCACTCGGTTGTTGTACTCATCCTGGACCCGCAAGCGGCACGCGGGGCACAAGGTCCCTTCGATCTTGATCCCGAACTCCTGTTCAAAGTCCGACCGGAGTTCCGGAGGGATCAAGTGCAGGGGTTCCTCATGCATGGGGCACCCCTTGATTCCATACAACTCTCCTTCCTCGGTGCGGGAGAATTGCTCCAGGCCGCGCTTGAGCATGGTCACGATGGTGGATTTGCCCCCGCTGACCGGACCCATCAAAAGCAGGATCCGCTTTCTGACGTCCAGACGCCGGGCGGCCGAATGAAAATATTCCTCCACCAACCGTTCGATCGCGGAATCCAAGCCGAAAATTTCTCGTTCAAAGAATTTATAGTGTTTCCTTCCCTGCTCGTCGGTCTGCACACCGGCAGAGGCGATCATCTGATATATACGGGAGTGCGCAGACTGCGCAACGTGCGGTTTGGCTCGGACGATGTCGAGATAGTCTCGGAATGTGCCCTCCCAACGGAGTTGCTCTTCACGAGCCCGGTATTCCGACAGGCGGTCTAAGATGTCCATGATGTCTCCCCCTTTTCATCGGGCTCTTGCCCCGATCCTTTCCGGAAGGGTTGTGATTCTGTAAAATATATTCATGTCCGTTAGTCTGGTAGCACCGGTCCCGTCGTCCTGGGTCACAAAGTTGACAACGTCCTACGTATTCCATATATATGCGGCGCGATGAGTCCTGTTGCCGGCGAACCGGAGGTGGCTGCCCATTGGACCATAATTGGATCACTCTCATTGCGGGCTTTTTACTGCTATCTCCCATTGTCATCGGCTTGTGGCGCGGGTTGCCGGGTGAATTGGAATTGATGAAGTACAGTATTCGCTCGGCACTCGGATCTGTGCAGTGGATTCTGGCGTCCCTGGCCGCCCTGTGGCTTTTGCGGACGGTGGTTGCCCAAAACGCCTGGGGCATCCCTCAGTTGCAGTGGATCAGCCGTCAGCTTCACGGAAGTTTGATCGCGTGGGCCGTGGCGGTTCCGGTGACCGCGTTCTTGTTTTCGTGGATTTTGGATTTGTTGGCCCAACCGGTGATCGGCCTGGCCGTGGGCGTCCTTCACCGATTGCAGGGGTTGGCCTCTCGGCTGCCCAGAACGTTGAACCATGCCCTGGGTGGTCTTCTCCAGGTTCCCCGGGGCGCCCTTCACATGTTGGTGTTTGTGGCAGCCATTCATCTCATCCTGCCCTACATTCACGCCCCCACTGTAGAGGCGATGGCGAAGGAAAGTTCTTTGTACCGGTGGGCGGATACCCGGGTGGTGTCGCCGTTTCTGTCGAGCCCGATCGCGCAAAAAGTTCCTGTTCTCGGGGATCAAGCCAATCGCTGGCTGACCGAGTTAACCCAGGAGGCGGCCAACAACGCCCCGCCCGAAGCCCGGGGGTTCTTGACCTGGCAAACCCGCTTCCAATCGAATAGCCAGATCGATGCCACGGCCGGACAGGTGGTTCAGGGAGCGCGGACAGACCGGGAAAAGGCTTACCGACTGTATCGATGGATCGGGGAACACGTGCAGTACGATAATCAAAAAGCGGCCGCCATTGAACAGGGGCAGATTCAATCGCTATCCTTCGGGGCGATACCGACGTTTAACACCGGCAAGGGCGTGTGCACCGATTACTCTGCGCTCATGGTCGCCATGGGCAGGGCCGTTGGCCTTAAGGTCAAACAAGAATTCGGTACAGCGGTGTTACCCGATGGAAGCGGCGGACCCCACGCCTGGAATGTTGTCTATTTGGCGGACGAGAAAAAATGGATCCCCTGCGACCCGACGTGGGAACAGGCGGGGAATTACTTTGACAACCCGGACTTTTATGCAACTCACCGCCCGGATCATCAGAGGGGAGTCGATGCAGCTCAATGAAGCGGGTGAAAAGTGGATCGGTGGTTTGGGGCATACTGAAGGCGGAGGGATCGAGGTGGAAGATATTCGCCGAATCGTCGAACAAGCCGCCGGGGGAAAGCCGGTCTCCGTCCAAGTGCTGTCCTACGGAGCAACGGTGAAAACGGATAATGTGGAAACCCGCAAACAGGTGGCTCGCGCCTTGGAAGCCGCGGGCTTTGTTGTCCAACCTGTGTACGGCGAAGGAGAGGAGTTTCTTTATCACCTGAATGTCAGCCTTCCGGTCATGCACTGAGATATCCTAGGCGGCCCGGCCAGGATCGGCGGCCGCCCTGGATTCAATCGTGAATAACTACCTTCGTCCCAGGTGGAATATTGTCATAAAACCATTTGGCATCCGGCACCGAGAGACGCAGACACCCGTGAGACGCTTTTTGCCCCAGCTTGTCCGCCTCACTTTGAATGATCTGCTGATTCTGGTCCATGGGAACACTATGAAAGAGAAACTCGAGCCCTTTGAAAGAGACCCAATACATCGCGCCTTCTTTTTCTTGGGCGTTATAAAACCAGGTATCCCGCTGACCAATCTGGAAAGTTCCCCGAGGAGTCGAATTGTCCGGATTCGTGTCCAGTCCCGACGAGGTCGCCATAACCTTCAGCACCTGATTGCCATCTTTGATATACACCCGCTGCTGGGAAAGGTTGCAATCGATCCACAGATTCTTGCGCTGTTTCAGGGCTTCCATGGTCAGTTGGCTCGCGGGCACAAAATCCTCTGAATCCGCCCGCATGCCTCCACCGGCCCCCATCGTCTGCTGCATGGCCCCGGGTCCATGCCCCTGGCCGGCCCCCGGCCCCGCTCCCGGCGCAGGTCCGGGAGTCCCGGCGTTTCCCCCTTGACCCTGAACCGCCCCCGCCGGTTTCGTCGGGGAAGCCAATCCTCCGCCCGGCTGCCCTTGATCCGCCGAAGGGGCTCCCGATGCCCCGCTTGCTTGCGGGCCCGACTGGGCCCCGGGAGACGGCTGTGCAACCCCCATCCCACATCCCGCCAGCGTTAGGGACAAGGCCATCGTCACCGCCACGCGCCTCCGTCGCATTCCCCCGC
This sequence comes from Kyrpidia spormannii, assembly GCF_002804065.1. Lineage (NCBI taxonomy): Bacteria > Bacillati > Bacillota > Bacilli > Caryophanales > Alicyclobacillaceae > Kyrpidia > Kyrpidia spormannii. The sequence continues at coordinate 2,507,822 of NZ_CP024955.1, forward strand.
CTCCTCGCGTTAAATTTCCCTGTGTTTGACCCACTCCAGCACGTCCATCAACGTCCCGGTCCATGCCGGGGGGCGGTCCACCGGCACGGATCCCACGAGACAGTCGGTGACGAGACCAACTGCGATTCCCGCCTCGGCCGCTGCCCCGTCCTCCACAACATCGTTGCCGATCATCGTGCACTCCTCTGGACATCGGCCGATCTTCGTCAAAATCTCGCGGTAATAATGAACCCGGGGCTTACAATAATGGGAATTCTCCATGGTCGTCACCAGGCGAAAGGGAATGGCCTCAAGGCCCGCCCAGCGCAGTCGCTCATGAATTGCCTTCTCGGGGAAAATCGGATTGGTGGCCACCACCAACTCATAACCTTGCTCCAGAGCTGTGCGACAAATTTCCTGGGCCAAGTCCGTCGGTCGGGTCAAATGGCGAAGCTGGGCAAACTCTTCCTCATAGAAGGCCTCCATCTCGGCCCAGACTTCGTCCTTCCCGGCGCCGGCCCTGGCCATGAAGGCCTCTCGGAATACTTCGTCGTTCGTGCGATGGGAATCGTCGTTCTCCACCGTGTCTTTGACCGCCGCCCAAATTAAGTTCACCAGTTCGTCTGGCGCCAGCCAACGGCCCACCCGGCGGGCCATGCCCGAAAAACAGCCGTGCAAAAAGGTCTCCAGATCCAGCGGCAAAAGCGTCCCATCGAGATCGAACAACAGGGCCCTCCGGGTCAACCCCTATCGCCCCTTTCCGATGTTTTCCTTCGTCAGCAGGGTATCCTTTCGCAGGTCCCGGCATCCGCAATCTTCATCAAGAGGCGTTTCGCGCAGCGCGTCGAGCAGAATCCGGCCCACCGCCCGGGCTTCTTGAAAAAACAAGTCCCGCAATTCCTCGTGCCGCCAATCCCGGACCACCCCTTCGGCATAATTCACCACCAGGTCGACCCGGGCGTAGCAGGCACCGATCTCCCGGGCCAGGTACACCTCCGGGCACATGCTCTGCCCGATCACGTCTGCCCCCATCATCTGCAGAGCCCGTACTTCGGCTACGCTTTCAAAATGACGCCCATCGGTGTTGGCGTACACCCCGCGTTCGAACACCCGGCCAAGGCCGGCATCCCGGGCAGCTCGGGCCAATCGCCGTCGGCCGTGGGGACAAGTGGGCTGACGCATCACCAATAGATACGGGCCCCCCAACCCCACATCTTTGCGCATGGACTGGTCGATGTAGTCGTCGGGAATGACCACATCCCTCAGATCCAGCAAATGATTGCACGCTCCAACTCCACCCTCGGCGTACACCTTGCGCACTCCGGCCTGGCCGAGAATCCAAAACAGTCGTTGAGAGGCCTGGCCCCTAGGTAACCCCTCCTCGGGGCGCCAGCCGTGCATCTTCACCGTCCAAACTCGCTTGTCCCCGAGCGTAAACAATTTCATCTCCGGCCCGGGACCGTACGGGGTGTCGAAACGCACTCCGCTTTTCAGCACCTGTACGTCTTCCGCCTCGACATCCTCTGGAAAATGCAACGAAAAGGTGCTGGAGCCCCCGATCACCGCAAACTCCGCCAAATCGATTTCAGACACAGGCGCCCCCCCTTTTGCCACTTCGTGAACCCGGATTCACACGAGACCCGGAAAACCGTTCTGCCGAAGCGCCTCAAACAACGCCAAAGCCACAGAGTTCGACAGATTTAATGAGCGAATGTCCGGACGCATGGGGATCCTCACCGTTTGCTCGGGAAATCGCTCCAACAAAGCATCGGGCAACCCCCGGGTTTCTTTTCCAAACACCAGAAAATCCCCGGGCTGATACCTCACCTCGGCATAGTGACGCTTCCCCTTGGTACTAAAATAAAAAAAGCGCCCCTCCGGGTGTCGTTCCAGCAGTTCTTCAAACCGATCGTGGTACTCAACGTGAACCAAATGCCAATAATCCAACCCCGCCCGACGCAGGTGGCGATCATCCACCTCAAATCCCAAAGGACGGACCAGATGAAGGACCGTTCCCGTGGCCGCACACGTGCGTGCAACATTCCCGGTGTTGGGAGGAATCTCCGGCTCCACCAGCACCACGTGAAAAGGTCGTCTCTCCATCCCTGTACCCCCATTATACTGCGCCGCTCTCCCAAACCTACACAAATCTCACTTTGCGCAGAATTTGGGTTCGGGACTGTCATGTCCCTCATTGGATTTCTTGGCGGCCGGCGGCGTGATCCCCCACCCGCCCGCCGACAATCCCCGGCATCTCAGTGATACCTATACCGTCGAACCGCCAAGCCCGCCTGGTCCTCACGACAATCTTGTCTCCCAGACGGCCCGAGCCAGGCACCTCCAAGTTTTTCAGCACTTGTTCCAGTCCGTTGATCGACGAATTCTCGTCCCGGATGTGGTACGTCCCGCACTCCGGACAGGTCCACTCCCGAACCTCCGGCGGAATCCCGCCTGGCACTTCGTAGTCGCACACGTGGCAGGTGCGGGTCGACCCGTCTTCGTCCCACTCGCCGTACACTTTCCCGGATCGGGTCGCCACCCACGCCAGGGTTTCCTTGAACCGCCCAATGAGCGACTGGTTGTTCATCGCCCGGCGCATTCCTGTGCTGATCCCCCCGCCGTGCGGCGTATAGTCCCCCACGTACACCCCGTCGTACTCCCGGTACAGCCGGTTGGCCACCGTCCGCAGGTACGCCTTCGTCTGTTCTCGGCGCACCCGCCACAGCTCGTCCAGCCGCTCGTTCAGCTTCTTCCACCTTCGCGACGGCAACCACACCTCCGATCTGTCTTCCCGTACCACCCGAACCGACTTCCTCTTGCACCGGTCCCGCAGGGATTTCACCTCGTCGATTCGCCGGTCCAGGATCTTGAGAAACCACGGGTTTTGGATTTCCGTCGCCACCCCGTCGGTCCCCACTCCGTAGCCCAGGTTCTTGTGGTTCGGGTCAATCGCAATGACCCGCCCCACAGATCGCCGGGCCGGCACAGGCCGCCTGACCGTGAAGACCGCGTAAAACAGCTTCCCTTCCTTGACGATCCGAAGCTGGCGAACCATTCCCGGCTCGAACCAATCGGGCAAGGGTTCCGCCAGCCGGGCCGTCACCTGGGCTTGCTTCTCCTTGCCCGCCTTTTCGTCCAGCACCTTCCCCAGGGACACCTCCAGCTTCCGGCCCTCCAACCGGTAACCCTTCCACGGCTCGTCATATTGCAGGGAGAACCATTCCCGCCTCCACGACCGGAACTTCGGCCAGCCGACCTTCTTCGCCCCCTTTTCGCGACGGGCCTTCTGGTATTTCCGGATCGCTCCGCTCAGCCGCAGGGCCGCGTTCTTCAGCACGGACGAATACACCGTCCGCAGGAATGGATACTCCTGTTTGAGCGCCGGAACCCGGTCCCGCAGGCCGCGCTCCGTGTACAGCACCCTGGCCGCTTCCGGGTCCTGGGTGCTCCGGAACTTCTCCCGCAGGGTGTTCGCCTCTTCGAGAAGGTGATTGTACAGCCAGTTGGCGATTCGCGACTGCCCGTCCAGAATCGCCGCCGTGTGTTCATCCACTTCCAGAAGCATTTTCAGGACGGATGGCATCGGCCGCCTCCTTCAACGTTTTCATGATGTCCCGGTTCTTCCCGGCTCCGGCTCCCGTACAGCCGGGCCGAAAACACCGTGATGATCTCCAGCACGTCTTGCACCAGCTCTTCCTCAAAGGTCGCCTCTTCCGAGGCGTTCATGATCACCACCTCCGTCCCAAAATGCTCGCACAAGGAGAACACCAACTCCGACCCGAACCGGAGCAGGCGGTCCTTGTGGGTGATCACCAACCGGCCCACTTCGCCGGAACAGATCCGGCGGATCAGTTCACAAGTCTTATTTAGCAGTTGCGAACCCCCGGCCCCACTCCGTTCCTCGGCCATTGTCAGGGTAAGCTGTCCGGAGGCCACCGGCGGGGGAGTTGAACAAAAAAACGACTCCCTTTCCCCACTTCACTTTCAACTCCCACCCGGCCTCCGTGAAGCTGTACCACATGTTTAACGATGGCGAGCCCCAGCCCTGTGCCGCCCGTGGCCCGGGACCGGGCCTTATCCACCCGGTAGAAGCGTTCAAACACCCGGTCCCGGTCTTCGGGGGGGATTCCAACCCCCGTGTCGGCGACCTCCACCTTGACCTCCCGGGGATCCGTGCCCACGACCCGGACATCCACCCGGCCTCCGGCTGGAGTGTATTTTAGCGCATTGTCAATCAAATTGCTCAATACCTGCCGCACCCGGTCGGGATCCACTTCGGCCCGGCAATCGCCCTCTTTGTCCAAATAAAGATGGGACCCGGCTTGCTCCGCCGCATACCCGTAATCCTGCACCACATCCCGGGCCATCTCCGCCAGATCCACCGGTCTCCGGTGCAGCGTGGTCAGGTGGGACTCCAGCCGGGAAAGATCCAACAGATCCCGGACCAGCTGTTCCAGTCGCCGGGCCTCCCGATTGATCAACTCCAGAAAATGTTTTCGCTCCTCAGGGGCCAAATCCTCTTCCACCACGGTCTCTGCCAGTCCGCAAATGGCGGTCACCGGGGTTTTGAGTTCATGGGAAACATTGGTCACAAATTCTTTGCGCACCTGTTCCAGCCTTCGACGTTCGGTCACATCGTGAATGATCACCACGGCCCCGCCAGACAAACTGCTTCCGCCGGATAAGTGCCTCCCTTCAGATCGACCCACATCCTTCGTCGATCCGGCCTCTTGCCCCTGGCCTGGGATCCGGGGGATCGGCACCACGTGCACCTCCACCTCCCGGCGGGCCGGGCCGAACACCCCGTCGTATCGGCCCCCCTCGCCGTTGCGAACCGCCTGATCAATCATCGCATAGATCGGCTGGAACGCTTGAATGCCCCAGAACCGCCGACCGATCACCCGCTGCTCCCCGATCAACTCGGCCATGACCGGATTAATCCACTCCACCCGACCTCGGCCGTCTAGGGCCATGACCCCGCTGACCAGATGTTGCATCGTGATTTCCAGCCGGTCCTTTTCCAGGTGAAGTTTCTCCACACTCATGGCCAGATCCTCCGTCGAGCGCTGGAAGGCAGAGGCCATCTCGGCCAACTCCTCGGCCACTTGGCCAAGTTCATCCTTACGTCGAAAGGGCAGCCCGTGGTATCGCCCCTGGGCCCAATCCACCGCTGCCCGCCTGAGTTGGAGCAACCCGGTCCGGATATCCCTCGCTACCACCGCCGACCACGCCACTCCCAAACCGACGCTGACGCCCAAACCCAGCAGCCAAGCCCACCACGCGCCAAAGGGGGCCACCACCTCGGCCAAGGGTGTCTCCAGCCACACGACCCCCAGGATGCGATCCCCCGCCCGGACTGGCGACGCCGCCCGCACCACCAACCGGCCCACGGGATTCTGCTGGACATCGGTGGCCGTCTCGCCGGCCAAAGCCCGGTTCAGTTCCACCCCAGGCCCGAGCTGGGCGGCTGCGTTCGAATCGGCCGAACCCCCGGTTCCCCCGGAAGACGCGATTACCCGCCCATCGGGGCCATACACCCGGCATATCGCATCGAGCAACCCAGCAGTCTGCTCGGCCCATCCGATCAGCCTCACCGGCTCGGACCAGCGCGTACTCGCGTCCTGAGCCGCCAGTGCCGCCTCCCGGGCGGCGATGCCCTGCACCTCGATCATCGAGCCCCGCACCTCACTGCGCACCACCCAAAGGCCCGTCCACAGCCCGGCCACAGCCGACAGGACGAATCCCATCACCACCAGCCGGCGACTTAACGATCGCCCCATTCCAGGCTCCCTCCGAACCCGTAACCCACACCCCGAACCGTAGTGATATACCGTGGCTTTCTGGGATTCTCTTCGATTTTGTCCCGAAGGTGGCTCACTATGACGTCGACAATCCGGGTATCGCCGGCATAGGTGTAGCCCCACACCTGATCGAGCAACTCGTCCCGGGTCCACACCCTCCCCGGTTTCGACGCCATCACCGTCAACAGTGTGAACTCCCGGGCGGTGAGCTGCACCGGCTTCCCCGCCACCTCCACCCGGTACTCCTGGGGCCAAATCACCATATCTCCGACACGAATCTCGTGGCTCGCCCCCCCTTGGCGATGGGAACCGGCAGCTGCCCGGCGCAAAACCGCTTTCACCCGGGACACCAGCTCGCGGGGCAAAAACGGCTTTGTGACATAATCGTCCCCGCCCAGATCCAGCCCCAACACCCGGTCCACCTCGTCATCTCGGGCTGTAAGAAAAATCACCGGAATTCCAATCCCGTCGTCTCGCCAACTGCGGCACAAACTCAAGCCGTCCATCCCGGGGAGCATTACATCGAGGACCACCAGGTCCACATTTCCCTCCCGGACCTTTCGATCCGCCTCCTCACCACTCTCCGCTGTGTCCACCGCATACCCCGCCTTCTTGAGGTGCCAGGACACGAGCTCGACAATGGCCGGCTCGTCATCGACGATCAATACAGTGCCCATGCTCACCGCTCCTCGCCGCACGGTACTCTCCTCAATCCTAGTGTATCACGTGCCGCCGCGGCTTGTCCCCCGCTTTACCGTCCGACACCCATCCGGTCTCTGAGCGCCACCCTTGCCACAATGTTGATCACCAGCACGATCAGCACCAAGGTCAAAGCCCCGGTCCAGGCCTGCTGCTGCCAGTCCGGATAGGGCGAAATCGCGTACACGAACACTTGAAGTGGCACGGCGGCAATGGGTTTGAAAATACTCGACGGCCAGAATCCGCTGCCGAAGGCGGTGACGATCAGCGGCGCCGTCTCCCCCATCACCCGGGCCACCGCCAGCATCACGCCGGTCAAAATTCCCCTCCTGGCCGCGGGCATGACCACCCGCCACACCGTCTGTGCCCAGTTCGCCCCGAGGGCCAGCGACCCCTCCCGCAGCGCCACCGGCACCATGCGCAGCATCTGCTCCGTGCTTCGCGCCACGGTGGGCATCATGAGCACCGCCAGAGCAAGTCCTCCGGACAGGGCCGAAAACCCCTGCATGGGGACCACGACAATACTATAGATGAATAGCCCCACCACGATGGAAGGAGCCCCGGACAGCATGTCCGCCACCCAGCGCACCAAATCCCCCAGGCGCCCCCTCCCCCACTCCGACAGAAAAATGCCCGCCCCAATTCCCAGGGGCACGCTGACCAATGACGCGATGGCCACCAGAATGAGCGAGCCGAGAATGGCGTTGCCCATACCTCCCCCGGGCACCCCCGTGGGTGCGGGGATATTGGTGAAAAATGTCCACGACAACCCCGGCAACCCCTTCCCGAGCACGTAAAACAACACGTGAAACAGAGGTATGACCGCCAGAATGACCATCAGGGCGCTGATGAGTGCAGCCAGGACATTGGCCACCTTTCGTCGCAAGCGCCTCCCCACATTCAAACCTCCCTTCCGGCCCGGGCCATCAACCGGACCACCAGCCAACGGGACAACAGGCTAAACAGGGCCGTCACGATAAAAAGCGTAAACCCGATCTCCGAGAGAGCCGACAGATAGAGGTGGGATGTGGCCTCGGTGAACTCGTTGGCGATGACGCTCGCCATACTGTGACCCGGTGCAAACAGGGAGGCGGATACCTCCGGGCGGTTGCCGATCACCATCGTCACCGCCATCGTCTCCCCGAGAGCCCTTCCGAGCCCCAACATTAAGGCGCCGATGATCCCCGGCCATGAGTACGGCAACACCGTGGAACGAATCATCTCCCAATGGGTGGCGCCCAGGGCCAGCGCCCCTTCTTTGATCGCCGAGGGAACCACAGCCATGATATCCCGGGATAGGGAGGTTACCGTCGGCAGGATCATGATCGCGAGGATAAACCCGGCCGTGAGCAGCCCCACCCCGTAGGGCGTCCCCTGAAACAAGGGCAAGAATCCCAGGTGCGCCCCGAGCCACGGCTCCACGCTGGTGCGCATCCACGGCGCAATGGCAAAAATCCCCCATAACCCGTATACCACGCTCGGGATTGCCGCCAAAAGCTCAATGATAAAGCCCACCACCGATGACAGCCATCCCTTGAGGTACTGGGTCAGAAAAATCGCCGATCCGATACCCACGAAAATCACCAAAACCAGGGCGATCAATGATGTAACCACGGTGCCGTAAACAAAGGGCAGAGCCCCGAATTCATTATTTACCGGATCCCACTGCCGCCCGATAAAAAAGCCCAGTCCAAACTCGCGGAACGAAGGCATCGACTGGATGGCCAGCAACACCACGAGAGCTGCTGCCGTCAAGAGCAAAAGGATCGCCATGGCCGACACGCCGATCCGAAACCACGTGTCGGCCTGGCGCGACAAGAACCGCAGTCGTCCCACCGCTCGACATCCTTTCCTTTAGCGTCCCATCACAGGTTGAGGTCTCGACGCTCCCCCGTCACCATGTAGATGGTCCATTCCCCGATGTTCGTGATGTGGTCAGCCACCCGCTCCAAGCTCTGGGCCACAAACAGGAGTTGGGTTGCCTGGCGAATCGTGGAGGGATCTTCGATCATCAAAACCAGGAGTTCTCGAAAAATCTGGCTATACAGGTGATCCACATCGTCATCCCGGTCCGCCAACGTCTGGGCCAGATCGGCATCCCGGTCCACAAACGCCCGGAGGCCGATGCCCAGCATCTCCTGGGCGATCTCCCCCAGGCGCGGAATGTCGATCAGGGGCTTGATCAGCGTTTCTCCGGACAATTTCAGCGCCGTCCGGGCAATGTCGACCGCGTGGTCCCCCATCCGCTCCAGATCGGTGACCATTTTCAGCACCGTCCCGATGGTGCGAAGGTCACCGGCCATCGGTTGCTGCAGGGCGATGAGGCGCAAACAGCGGTTTTCGATCTCCACCTGCATGTCATCCAGCTGGTCATCCCGTTCGATCACCTGCTCCGCCAAAGACTGGTTCAGTTCTTTTAAGGCGGTTACACTATCGCGCACAGCCTGGCTGACCAGCCCGCCCATCGCCAAAAGACTCTGCTCCAGGGACTCCAACTCTTCGTGAAACCCGCTGCGCGTATCCACCACGGTCGCCTCCTTTAGCCGAAGCGGCCGGTGATGTAGTCCTCCGTACGTTTATCCTGGGGTTTCGTGAACAATTCGTCCGTGCGATTCACCTCCACCAGTTCACCATTCAGGAAAAACGCCGTGTAGTCCGACACCCGGGCCGCCTGCTGCATATTATGGGTTACGATCATAATAGTATAACTCTCTTTTAGTTCTGTAATCAATTCTTCAATTCGAAGAGTAGAAATGGGGTCCAGGGCGGACGTCGGCTCGTCCATGAGCACCACCTCCGGTTCCACCGCCAAAAGTCGCGCAATGCACAGTCGTTGCTGCTGACCCCCGGAAAGACCCAGGGCCGGCTCGTGGAGTCGATCTTTGATCTCGTCCCAAAGGGCCGCCCGGCGCAGGGAACGCTCCACAATCTCGTCCAGCTTTTTCTTGCTCCGGGTACCGTGGATGCGCGGCCCGTAGGCCACATTGTCGTATACCGACATCGGAAACGGGTTTGGACGCTGAAACACCATCCCCACCCGCTTTCGCAAATCCACCACATCAATGCGCGGCCCGTAGATATCCATCCCGTCGATTCGCACCGTTCCGGTGATACGCACCCCGGCAATCAGGTCGTTCATTCGGTTCAGCGTGCGGAGAAACGTCGATTTTCCGCACCCGGACGGGCCGATCAGGGCCGTGATCGCCCTCCGGTGGACGCCCATCGATACATTGAACAACGCTTGCGCCGATCCATAGAACAGATTCAATTGTTCCACATCGATTTTGACCTCACCCGCAGCCGGCAAGGCGTCCATGACCATTCCTCCCCGCGCCGCCACCTACCGTGCACAGCCGGCGGCACACTGCTTTTAGTCTATCGAACAAACGTAAATAGATCATGAACCGAATGTGAACCTTGGGTAAATACAATTTTACAGACCATCTATACAAATCTCACAACGAGACAACATAAGACCATTACAATAAGAAGACACAAGCACGTTTCGTTCTGGGAGGCTGGCCGAGGTGGAGCGAATCCTGGTGGTCGATGACGAAGAAGCGATCCTCGCGGTCCTGCAGTTTCATCTTGAAAAAGCCGGATATGTGGCCGAAACCGCAACCCACCCCGAGGAGGTGTTTCAGCGCCTTCGGGAGGGGGAGCCGGTGGACCTCATTATTCTGGATCATATGCTTCCAGACATGAGTGGATTGGACATCTGTAAAATTCTCCGGCAAGAAGGAATCACGATCCCGATTATTTTTCTGACCGCATTGGACGACGAAGTGGAGCGGGTCCTGTGCTTGGAGATGGGCGCCGACGACTACATCACCAAACCCTTTCGGCCCCGGGAATTGGCGGCCCGGATTCGGGCCGTCCTCCGAAGGTACCAACTGTCCGGCAACGGGGAGCGGCGCACTGCGGACGTGCTCCACGCCGGACCCGTTATCATCGATTTGGCCAAACATACCGTGACCGTATTCGGGCAGGAAGTTTCCCTGACCTTGAAAGAGTTTCAACTGCTGCACCATCTTGCTGAACATGCCGACAAAGTGGTCACCCGGGACACCCTCCTCGATCATATCTGGGGATTTAAATACACGGGCGACACCCGGGTGGTGGATGTGCACATCAGCCACTTGAGAAACAAGATCGAGCCGAACCCCGCTTCCCCCCAATTGATCAAGACGGTCCGCGGGGTCGGTTACAAATTGATCACCGGGAGGGCGATGCCGGGGGATGACCCGGAGGAGGATGAGTAGGTGACAAGGGGGCCCCTCCACACTTTCCGGGCCCTCGGCACTCGCCGGCTAGGTTCTAGCCACGAGCGCTCCCGGCTCCTCAACCGGGGCGGGCCCGGCGGACCCTCCTGATCCCGGCTTGGGCACCTCGATCTCTCCGGAGGGGACTTCCCGAGAAGCCGCCGCATTCTCCTCCGCCCCGGAGTCCGGCTCAGACCCCGTTTGTTGCTCGTTCTCGGAATCCGGGGGAGACGCGGACGGCGTCGATAAGGACGTGTTCTGCAATCCCCAAAACGAGATCACATCGAGTAAGGACTCTCCAAGCCCTTCCAGATTTTTCATCTCCTGTTTCAATAAGCGAAACAAGTGGTGCTGCTCCCCGAACCCCGACGATAGCTCTTGGGTGGCCGCCGACGTCTCCCGGGCGACCTCCAGCACCCCTCGCATGTTTTCCACCATGGACTCCCGGGCGACCGCCATCTGCGCCTGGGCGCCGGCCATCTCTTCGATGCGAGTCGCTATCCCGCCGAGGGCTGACACCACCTCATCGAACGCCCCCTTGGCCCGTCCTGCCGTCTCCACCCCTTGAACCAAACCCCGACGGCTCTCCTCCATCGCCTGGCGGGCTTCGGCGGCATCCGCCCCGACCTCCGCCGCCCGCCGCTGAATCTGGGCAGCGTTGTCCCGACTCTGTTCGGCGAGACTTCTAATTTCCTCCGCCACCACCGCGAATCCCCGACCCTCAGCCCCGGCCCGGGCGGCCTCGATCCCGGCATTCAGCGCGAGTAGTTCCGTCCGGCGAGCCAATCTGCTCACCAGGTCCACCGCCTCGGAGATGACCAGACTGTGGTCGGCCAGACGGCCCACCCGAGCTCCCGCTTCTTCCATTTTTGCCACGAGATTCTCCCAACTCCGCTCCCAGGCCTCCATGACCGCTCGGGCGTCCTGGGCCACGCCCCGGGCTTCGACGGACTGTTTCACCACTCCGCGGAACTGCGCCTCCCAGCCAGCCAAAAGCTGGGCCAGCACCTCCAGTTCCTCCCGGGCCCGGGCCGCCTGCTCCGCCTGATGAGCTGCACCCGCGGCGATCTGTTCCGTGGACAGGGAAAGGCTAACCGCCACCTCCTCGGCCGTGGAGGTACTGCCCTTCGCCCGACCGATTCCTGTACCCAGAGTGTGGGCCGCCTCCCGGAGGCGACCGGATACCTGAGTCATCTTTTCCACCATGACCAGATACCCCCTAGCAAGGTCCCCCACCTCATCCTTCCGCAGAGCTGTCCTCTTCATTCTCGTTCTCTCCATATCAGAGAGCCGCAGTTCCCCCCGGGCCACCCGGCGAATCCCCCGGGCGGCCAGCTGAATCGGCCGGGCCAACCCTCCGGCGGTCAAGGCACTGAGCACCATCGAAATCACCAAGAGCATGGCGGTGGAAACGATCAACGTCCTCTCCAACACCGCGGCCCCCTGGGTCAGGTCCGAGACCGGCCCGCCAGCAGCAATGACCCAACCCCAGTCGGGAACCGTATCATAGGCCGCAAAATGCGGTTCAACCCCTCCCCCCGGCGCAGCCCACTGGTATTCCATCGTTCCGCGACCGGTCTGCACCATCTTTTGCAACCATGAACCATCGCCGCCGGACGTGGGCGTGCCGCTGGGTGGGACCGCAAAAGTCGGGGCCTGACCGCCTGTGGCCCCATCGCCCGCCTTCACCGCAAAAGCGTATCCCCGGGAACCGATATGTACACTCCGGATATGATCGACCAGCCGGTCCATATACGGTTGCAGGGCGACCTCAATACCGATGGCGCCCACCACATTCCCTCGATCATCCGCCAGGGGCATGTCGTACACTTGATACAGCCGCCCTTGAATCATGACGACTCCGGAGTAGTAGGCCCCTTTGCTCAGAGACTGCAGTTCCTGGGGAGACAGGGGCGCCTCTCCCAACACCCGTCCCTGGCCGTCTTTTAACGAGGTAAGCGTCCGGACGAAAGAATCCCCCCGTCGCACGGCGATGCTCACATCGGTACCCGTAAACTGGGTGAGCTGGGCCAAGAACTGTTCATTGCCGCTTACTTTTTCTTTGCCGAAGTAAAGGCCGTCATCCCGGGCCGCCGGGGCTCCCTGATCGGCCCGCAGGCGCGAGATCAAAAAGCTGGCTTGCTGATAGCCTTGATTCGCCCTTTGTACCGCCACACCTTGAAGTTCTCTCCCCGACTGCACCAACAGACCGACAATCTGTGTGGTCTCCTCCGCCGCTCTTTGCTGGGCCTCGTGTTTGACCAAGATGACCGAGAGAACGCCCAAGCATCCCAGTGCAACCAGCAGCAAAAGACCAGTCACTGCTGACAACCGCCAGCGTAGCGACGAAAACCCCTTACCCCATTTCACCCTGACCACCCCGCGCCAAAGATGACGTCAACGTCAAAGCGAAAAAACTTTCAGGCCAAGCGGTGTTCGCAGCCAAAAAAACGGCGGACGAACGGGAACGTCCTCCCGCCCGTCCGCCGCACGCCCCGCATGGGCACCGGTCACGGCTGCCGACACCCTCCCCAGGCGTCCGATCGTTATTGCATCACCGGCTGGCCGCCTGCCTGGATCTGCTTCAACAGCCCCACCGCCATCTCCTGCACATTTTGCGGCAGGGGAGCATACTGAATGGTGGTCGCCAGCTTCTGCCCATCCGTCACGACATACTTCATCACGTCGAGTAAAGTCTTGGCTTTGTTGGCGTCTTGCTGGTCTTTCCAGAGCAGTACCCAGGAGTACCCGGCGATGGGATAACTGCCGTCTCCCGGCGCGTTCACGATGGAAAAGTTATCCGCGCTGACATTCGGGAACTGGGAGGCCGCCGCCGTCACCGATTCCAAGGTCGGAGCCACGTATTTGCCCGCCTTGTTCTGCAGGGCTACATAACTCATCTTGGTCTCCAGCGCGTAAGCCAGCTCCACGTATCCGAAGGCACCGGTGGTCTGCTTGATCTGGCCGGCTACGCCTTCGTTCCCCTTGGCGCCGAGGCCGCCGGGCCACTGAACCGATTTACCTTTGCCAATCGAGGACTTCCACTCCGGACTCACCGTGCTCAGGTAGTCGGTCACGATATAGTTCGTCCCACTGCCGTCCGATCGGTGAACCGTGGTGATCGGTAGGTTCGGCAACTGGACATCGGGATTCAACGATTGGATCGCAGGATCATTCCAGTTTTTGATCTTGCCGAGGAAAATCTTCGCCACAACATCCGGGGTCATCTTCAGTTGTTGGGTGACGTCCGGCAAATTGTACGCCAGGGCCACACCACCCAGAGCCACCGGGATCTCCACCACATCGCCACCCGACGCTTTGGCTTTCGCGTATTCATCTTTGTTGAGCGGCACGTCAGTGGCACCAAAGTCCACTAACTTCTTGGTGAACTGCTCGATTCCGCCCCCGCTCCCGATGGACTGATAGTTGACTTCGACATTGGGATGGGCGTTCTTGTATTCCGCGAAGGCCTTAGAAAAATACGGATAGTCGAAGGTCGATCCAGCACCGGTCAGCTGAACCCTGGCCTGACCGCCACCGGTTTGATTGGTGTTGCCCGGGGTGGCACTGCTTCCGCACCCAGCTAACAGGGTGGCCGTAAGAGCCAGGACCCCAAAGGGCTTCCAAACCCGTTTCACAATTTGCATCCTGTGCGCTCCTCCTTCTTATCATTTCGACCCCAAGTATAGCGATCCGATCTAAACGCAACATGAACCCACTTTAAAACTTATGTAAAGATCTCGCCGAATCTCGCAAAAAACGGTGTATCTTCGATAGGACCGCACCACCTTCGTACGAGAATCAAAGCCCTGACCCCCCTTCCACCAAGTAGAATCCCCTTTGGTTTTTGAGAACCCCCGGGACGATTTGCTAGAATAGACCCGTGCCGTACCGGGCATCCACCGTTCAAACGCCGTGCGGTGCCCTGCGGGTGAGAGAGGAGGTCCCTGATCGATGACCCTCGATTCTCAGGAAAAATCTAGATTTCCTTGGAAACAGACCTTTGTCGCCTTTTTTCTCCTCATTGTATTGGCCATCCTGCTGGAAATCGGGTCAGATCTCGTCACCAGCCGACTCGCCAAGGAATACCGCACCGTCTTTTCCACAGGGACGGCGGTGTTATGGGTTGTCATCGGTTTTCTCCTGGTGAACCGCATGCGGCGCATCCTCATGAGCATCGTCTATCACACGCCCCGACACGCCAGCATGTGGAACCTCGGGGTCAACGTCCTGACGGGATTTGCGTACTTATTCGTGGCGGTGTTCAGCCTCCGCATGGCCAACACCTCGGTCAGCAGTCTGTTGGTCAGCGGCGCGGTGACCGGCGTCATCGTCGGAATCGCAGCCCAGTCCACCTTGGCCAATATTCTGGCGGGCCTCGTGATCATGACCTTGAGACCTTATACGCTCGGCCAGCGCATTACCTGCCGTTCCTGGATGTTCTCCGGCGCAGAGTACACCGGTGTCGTCGAGGAATTGAACCTGTTTTATACGGTGCTGCGGGATGGGGAGATCACCCGGGTTCTCCCGAACTCCACCGCCGTGGTGGCCGCCGTCACCATTCATTCCGAAGACACAGCCTACAGCACCTTCACCCTCGGGCTCCCATACCATTGTCCCCTGTCCGCCGCCCGGGAAAAACTCCGGACCTTGGCCGGGCCGGGAACGGACCTTTGGGTAGACTCCTTCGGTGAGAAAGCGGTCCAGTGCCGTGCCCGCATCCCCGCCGGCGACCCCGACGCGTTGCGGCGTCTTATGGTATGGGCCGAAACTTTTTCGCGAGATGCAGGGTCTGCGGAACGTGAAGACCTGCAGCTTGGCGTCCAATCCAGCGGTACCGGAGAGCGCGAAAAAAGTCTGTCAAAGGATCTATCCCCCGATGGTGACGGGATACAAGCACGCGACCCGGCCCGCCCGCCGAGTCCTGAGTCCTCTCGGAACCGAGGGCTCGGCGAGTCATGACTTTCCGACAATTTTTCCTGCGGACGGCCCTTTTGGCGGCCGTTTGGGTCCTGATCCTCGCCCCGGCCACCGGGAGCCGGGATGTCTTCGATACGCCGGTTCGAACCTTGCTCATAGCCGTTTTGCTTGGCGTGGCGAGTTCCTTCATATGGTTTGCCCTCGAAAGGTCGTCCACAAAACACCGGCGCCGCAAAAAACGAAAAAAAACTCCCGTCCGCAGGAGGAAGACAGGTGCCCGAACCCGCAGGGGCCGAAAATAGGAACAACGGGAAAACATCTACGAAAAAAAGGCGCCCGAAAGCGCCCTTTTTTTGTAGGTTCAATGGCACTGAATTCCTTGCATCGCCCGCCCGGGCGAGAGCAAGCCGTTCAACCGTTCAGCAGTTGCCGCAACACCGTTTGCAGAATCCCGCCATTCCGGTAGTATTCAATCTCCACCACCGAGTCCAGGCGCACCAAAGCTTCGAACTCCCGGCGCCCGCCGTCTTCACCCACCGCGGTCACCCGGACGGTGGACAGGGGCTTGATGTCATCGGAGAGACCTTGAATGTCAAACCGCTCTTTTCCAGTCAACCCCAAGCTCTTCCAGCTCTCTCCCTTGGTGAACTGGAGCGGCAATACCCCCATCCCCACCAGATTCGAACGGTGGATCCGCTCAAAGCTCTCGGCCAGGACCGCTTTGACACCGAGGAGCATCGTGCCCTTCGCCGCCCAGTCCCGGGAACTTCCGGTGCCGTACTCTTTGCCCGCCAAAACCACGAGGGGCGTGCCGTCCGCCTGGTATTTCATCGCCGCATCATAAATCGGCATGGTCTCGCCGGTGGGCAAATACACCGTCACTCCGCCCTCGGTGCCCGGGGCCAACAGGTTTCGAATCCGGATATTCGCAAAGGTTCCCCGCATCATGACCTCGTGGTTGCCCCGTCGGGAGCCGTAGGAGTTGAAATCCCGGCGTTCCACGCCGTGCTCCATGAGGTATTTGGCCGCGGGGGAATTCGGCGCGATACTCCCCGCCGGGGAAATGTGGTCGGTGGTCACCGAATCCCCCAACAGAGCCAGAACCCGTGCACCGCGAATATCCGCGATATGACCCGCTTCCCGGCTCAGATTGACAAAGAAGGGCGGTTCTTGGATGTAGGTCGAGTCAGCGTCAAAATGATACAACTCCCCTTCGGGAGTGGGCAGGGCGTTCCACCTCTGGTTCGCCGTGAGCACATGGGCGTACTCCTCGGAGAACAATTCCGCCGTCACCGCCTGTTGAATCGCGGCTTGGACCTCTTCGGAAGACGGCCAAATGTCTTTGAGATATACGGGGTTGCCATCGCGATCCGTCCCCAGGGGTTCTTTTGACAGGTCGATATCCACCGTTCCGGCCAGGGCGTAGGCCACCACCAAAGGCGGAGACGCCAGATAGTTCGCCCGGACGAGGGGATGAATCCGGCCCTCAAAGTTCCGGTTGCCGCTGAGTACCGCCGCCACGGTCATATCCTGCTCCTGGATCGCCTCGGCCACCTCGGGATCCAGGGGACCACTGTTCCCGATACAGGTGGTGCACCCGTATCCCACCACCGCAAAACCGAGCTGCTCCAGGGCTGGCAACAGTCCTGCCCGCTTCAAATAGGCCGTGACCACCCGGGAGCCGGGAGCCAGGGAACTTTTCACATAGCGCGGCTTTGTCAGCCCTTTTTCCACGGCCTTTTTCGCCAACAGGCCCGCACCGATCATCACCGAGGGATTTGAGGTGTTAGTACAGCTGGTGATGGCGGCGATGACCACCGCCCCGGTGCGCAGAGTCTCCCGGCTGCCGTCCGGGTATTTTACATCCGAAGTACGAGCCAGGCCCTCTTTGCCGAATCCAAAGCCGCCCTGATCCACCGGCGATTCCACCGCTTTTTCAAAGGACGCCTTTAAATCCGGCAACGGCACCTTGTCCTGGGGCCGCTTCGGACCCGCCAAGGTCGGTTTTACGGTGGAGAGATCCAGTTCCACGATGTCGCTGAATACCGGCTCGGGCGCCTCTTCGGTATGAAGCAGCCCCTGGGCTTTCAGATACGCCTCCGCCAAAGCGACATCTTCAGCCTTTCTCCCGGTCAACCGCAGGTAATCCAACGTTCTTTCATCGACAGGAAAATATCCCATCGTCGCGCCGTATTCCGGCGCCATGTTGGCGACCGTCGCCCGGTCGGCCACGGTGATAGAGGATAATCCGGGGCCGAAAAACTCGACGAATTTCCCCACCACACCCTTTTTGCGCAGAAGGTTCGTCACCGTGAGCGCCAGATCTGTGGCCGTCGACCCCTCGGGCAGGCGGCCGGTCAGCCGGAACCCGATCACTTCCGGGATGAGAAAATACAGCGGCTGGCCCAGCATCCCGGCTTCCGCCTCGATGCCGCCAACGCCCCAACCGAGAACGCCCAAGCCATTGATCATGGTGGTGTGGGAGTCGGTGCCGACCAAGGAGTCGGGAAAAAGGACCGTCTCGTCCCCGTCTTCCCGCCGTCCCACCACAGAAGCCAAGTACTCCAGGTTCACCTGGTGGACGATGCCCGTCGACGGTGGCACCACCCGGAAGTTCTCAAAGGCGCCCTGAGCCCAGCGCAAAAACCGATAGCGCTCTTCATTGCGCTGAAACTCCAGCTCCATATTGCGCTCCAGGGCCTCGGGGGTGCCGTACAAATCGACTTGAACGGAATGATCGATCACCAGGTCCACCGGGACCAAGGGGTTGATTTTGCTCGGATCGCCGCCCATCTCTTTGACTGTCCGCCGCATCGCCGTCAGGTCCACCACCGCAGGCACGCCGGTGAAATCCTGAAGAACGATGCGGGCCGGCTTAAAGGGGATCTCCACAGGGTGACGGTGACTCTCCTGCCAATTGGCCAATTTTTTGACATGTTCCTCGGTGACCCCTTTGCCGTCCACCTGCCGCAGTGCCGCCTCCAACAACACCCGAATGGAGTAGGGGAGTCGAGAAATCGGGCCCACGCCCTGTTTGTCCAGGGCGGGCAGGCTGTAATAAACGTAAGACTTCCCTCCCGCCTCAAGCGTCCGCCGGGTTTGAAATACGTCCTGACTTGCCATCATTTTGCACCTCGCCTTTTACCATGATCGGTGTCCCTGTTGCAAACAGCTATAGTGTAGCGCATTTCCTCTTTTTCGTGAACGTTTTACCAAGCTGTTTCGTCGAACCCGACCTGCTGTGCCTATTCCCAGTGTGTCGATTCGCCCTTCGGATCATCCCAAAAGCGCGCCTTTGGGGCCTTCCGTCATAAACTTTTTGACCAGACCTTGGAGATCTTTACAACTCGGTCCTTCTTCACAGCTATAATGGATTTTGGGAGTAGAATCCCGAGCATTCGCGAAAGATGGGGAACGATGGCATGGAAACAGACGCGTTGGAGAACTTCCTAAAGGAGAGAAAACCGAGGATTCTGGGCAGCGAAGGTATGGTGCAAGCGGCCGTGGCGCTGCCTCTCCTGGAGGGAGACGGAGGATGGCAGCTGGTCTTTGAAGTGCGCTCCCACCGGCTTCGCCGCCAACCCGGCGAAATCTGTTTCCCCGGCGGACAAGTGGAACCGGGAGAAGATCCGGCGATGACGGCCATTCGGGAAATGGGGGAAGAGCTGGGGCTGCCAGAAAATCGCATCAAGGTGTTGGGGCCGCTCGACATTCTTGTAAACCCGTGGCGGACCATCGTCTACCCCTACGTGTGCCGGATTGCCCCCGAACCCCTGCGTCCAAACCCCGATGAAGTCGAAGAAGTATTTTGTGTCCCCGTGGATTACTTTCTCCGTCATCCCCCGGAGGTGCACCACGTCCACCTGGACGTGCACCCCGAGGAAACTTTCCCCTTCCACCGTATTCCCGGCGGACGCAACTACCCCTGGACCCGGGGACAGACACCGGAGTATTTTTACGAGTACAAAGGGAAAGTGATCTGGGGACTCACCGCCCGGATCCTGAAACATTTTCTCGATCTTACGACAACAGGTAAAAGCCGGTAGATGGGGGGCATCCGGGGCCCGAGACCGGACGGTCCCTCTTCCGGGTTACCCGTCCTCAATGTGGATAAAGGCATATCGGGTTTCCCGGGTCCAAGCCGGGCTGTCGCCATAGTCCCAAAGTCGATGGTAACTCGCGGTGGTGTGGGCGTTCACCAAGGGCTGTCCCTCGGGATCAAAATCAACAACGACAGCGGCGTGCTGCCACGTTCCATCCCCGTTCCAGTCGTAGAGGATGATGTCCCCCACGTATAAGCGTTGGGGAAGGTCCACAAACCGCACTTTCCCTTCCCTGGCCTTCTGCACCATATACCAATACAGACTGTGGGAGACAGCCCAACTCAGACTCCAGCGGTCCTCACCGCCTTCCTTCCAGGCGTACCACCACCCTTGCTCTGGCCGCTCGGCAGGATCCATGGGAAAACCCCCGTGCCACAGGCATTGGGAAACAAAGTTGGTGCAATCGACCCGAAAGGCGCGAAAACGCGGATTGTACCCGTCCCACCACAGTTCGGCGTATTTGAATACTTGGAGGCGGTCAAAACGGCGGAAAGAAAACAACTTGCGCCAGCGCTCCCGCCACCATCCCGGAGCCCGGTCCGCACTTTTCCCCTCTTGCTCCTGGGGGGAAGTTCCCCAAACCGCCCGATCCGCATCATTCAGCGGCCGCTCTTCCACAATTCTCCATGTACCACCTGCCGGAAGGAGGGCGAGACGCCAAGGATAGATTCGCCGTTCTTCTCCAACGTCTTCCCCGGTCCGGTACAACAGTTGCACGTGTTCCAAGACGTCCACCCACAGTTTTTCAGTGGATAAGCGCGCAGACGCCGGTTTTTGACTTTTGGGATCACCAGGCCCGTTTGTCAGTTGTCGGCGAACCCGGCGAGTGTCGACCCGGGTAACGGATTGCAGGACCGTTCGGCGCCGACGGGCCAATCGTTGGTACCACAGCAGGGCTTCCTGACAACCGTGGACGCGAAAAGACGCCACCATCCGGCTGAGCCCCGCTCCGCCCTGGAACCAGATTTGATTTTTCTGTTCATAATACGTGCGAATTGCGTCGGCCCACCCCGGGTGGTTCACCGCCCCCGCCTCCTCGCGACCGCCTCTCCTTTTTTCATATGCGGCAAACGGAACGGTTCATCCCTTTTCAGCTGATAAAAGGCTGTGATAAACTACTGGATGAAACGAAGTTTTGTACGGTGAAACAGGGTCGGGGAGGATGCGGATGTGGCGGAGGGACAACGTGGCACGGTCCGAGCAGTGGAGCGAGCGCTAGACATACTTCTCTGTTTCTCCAGTACCGAGATGGAACTGGGTTTGAGCGAAATTTCAAAGCGGGTCGGTCTACACAAAAGCACGGTTCACCGGCTTTTGGCCTCCTTGGAAAGCCGGGGGTTCATCCGCCGGGACCCCCGTACAGATAAGTACCGCCTGGGTTGGAGCATTCTCGAACTGGTTAGCAATATTCACCAATCCGGGGATCTGTCCACGTTAGTTTTGCCGGAGATGACCCGGCTGCGTGACTTGTTGGATGAAACGGTGAGCCTCTACATTCGCTCTGGCACGGAACGGATTCGCATTCAGGCGGTGGAAAGCCATCAACCAGTCCGCCGGGTGGCCAATATCGGCCAGCGCCTTCCTTTGTACGTCGGCGCATCCGGGAAAGTCCTTCTGGCCTGGTCGCCTCCCGAAGTGGTGGATGAAACGCTCAACGATCCGAGAGTCCCGGACCGTTTCGATCGAGAAGAGTTCCTTCGCCAATTGCGACAGGTTCGGGAGAATGGGTACGCCGTCAGTATCGAGGAGCGGGAGGCGGGAGCAGCGGCGGTGGCGGCGCCCGTTTTCGATCGGGGCGGTGCCCTCGTTGCCGCCTTGTCCGTTTCCGGGCCAGCGGATCGGTTCACTCCGGAAGCTATGGACCGTTTTGCTCCCGCCGTCATGACCTCCGCCCGGGTGATTCACCAACTCCTCACCGCCGGCTAACCCGAACGGCAGAAACCGGGGCAAGCTAAAACCGGCTGGAAATTATGCAGATTTCAGGGGGTAATACAGTGGCTGAGAAAACGGTGATCGTCATGGAAGGAGACCAGACCGGGCAAGAGCTGTTAGAAGAGGCGCTTCGAGTGCTCGATGCCTCGGTCATCGGGTTTGAGATCGAATTTCGCCGCTTCGACCTGAGTCTTCAACACCGCCGGGATACGCGGAACCACGTGGTCCACGAGGCTGCAGCGGCGATGCGGGAAACCGGCCTGGGAATCAAGGCGGCCACCATCACCCCGGAAGCGAAAGGAGACGTGGGGAGTCCAAACGCGATTCTACGGGAAGAGATCGACGGAACGGTCATCGTGCGTACGGGTCGCCGGATCCCCGGGCGGGCCCCTTTAACCGGGGTCTACGCACCGATCTCCGTGGTGCGGATGGCGGTGGACGACGCCTACGGAGCGAAGGAATGGCGGGAGGGAAACGGGCTCGATGAGGTGGCGTACCGAACCGAACACATCTCCCGAAGGGTCTGCCGACAAGTGGCCGAATTCGCCTTCCAGCAGGCCAAACGGATGAAGGCAAAAGTTTTTGGTGGGCCCAAATACACCGTGAGCCCTGTGTACGAAGGAATGCTCAAGGAGGAACTGGATGAGGCGGCAAAGCGGCACCCGGAGGTCCGCTATGAACCGCAATTGATCGACGCCACCTACGCCCTCCTGTTAACCACCAGTGGAGAACCCTTGGTGATCCCTACCCTCAACCGGGACGGGGATTGCATGAGCGACCTCGTTCTCCAGATGTTCGGTTCCATCGCGGGGTCGGAGTCCCTCCTGTTATCCGTGGATGATCATTTGCGGCCCAAAGTGGTGATGGCGGAGGCGCCCCATGGCACAGCGCCCGCTCTGTACGGAAAGAATGTCGCCAACCCCATGGCCATGATCTTGGCTGGGGCAGCCCTTTTGAGCTACTTCGACACGGAGAATGCCACGGCAGCCAGCCGGGCGATCTACGAAGCTGCCCTGGAGGCGGTGGCGGACGGAGTGCGAACGGCAGATTTGGGGGGCAGCACCAGCACAACGGAATTCACCGACGAGGTCATCCGCCGGGTGCGCACCAAACTGGAGGTCTGGGAAACTTTGGGCGAAGCTGGCGCCCGGTGAGGGGCGACCGTCTATACCGCCGCCCTCCGGGCTTCATAGGCTACGATGATGCCGATGCTCGGAGGTGACTTTCGATGGCCGAATCCATCCCACCTTGGCTAAAACATTTATGGAAAGAATTCACAACTCCCCCCGCCTTCCTGGCGAAGGCCAGTGAAGCCCCTGAAAAGGGCAAACCGGCGAAAGACCAGGCAAAGGCCGTCAAGAATGGAACGGGGGACAAGAAGAAGCCATCTTGGGCAAAACCCGCTCCTTCCACTCCCGCCTCAGAGCCGGAAAGCCCCTGGGACGAGGAAGAGGGGGAGGGGGACCTGCCCGAGGTCCACGTGCGGCCGAAGCCCTCGAAGCCTCCGTCCCCCACGGGAAAGCCAAAAAAATCCGCCTCCCCGGCGGCCGGCGACGCCGGGGATTCTTCTCCCCCTCGCCCCACGCCCCGTCCAACGGCCAAATCTTCGGAATCCATCGCCGTTACCTCCCTGGGGGTGCGGACAGAGTTGGAGCGGTGGGGCTTCGACTCCAGCGTATTGGCCGCCTATCCCTATGTCTTTACCCGGGTGTCCAGACACGGCAGCGCCCTCCGATTGCAGAGCGCCCGGACCACCCTCATCTTAAAGCGTTCCCCCCACAGTCCCCTCCATGTGGAGGCGATGCACCGCGCGCTGGATTACGCCTCTCGCCGGGGCGGCCCGGTGCCCCGCTGGATCACCCCTCGGCACACCGGCTCGACCCGGGCTTCTGACACGCCCTTTGTCCGGGGGGATGACGGATTGTACTACGCCATGGAGTGGATCGACGGCCGGGAGGTGGATTTGGCTTCAGCGGCGGACATGGCAAAAGCCTCGCAAAGTCTCTCCAAGTTCCACCAACTGACCCATCGCTGGGTCAACGATGAAAGCACCGGGGAAGAGCGCCGTAACCTCCCCTCGGCTTTCGACATTGTCAGCCGACTCGCCCGGCGAACCGAAGAAATGGAAAAGGCGCTAAAACGCGCCGAAATCGTCAATGAAGAGCAGGACGATGACCTCTTCTACCTGGAGCACGCCCCGGTGTTCCTCCGCCAGGCCCATGAAGCCCTCGACCGGCTCCTCGCCCCGGAGTGCCAGCGCCGCCTCGAGCAGGAACGGGAGAGCCCGGCGGTGTGCCACATGGATCTGACTCCATCAAACCTGATCCGCAAAGGTCAGGTGGCATACTTGGTGGATTTTGACTACCTCGCCTACGCCCCCCGCACTCTGGATCTGGCCCACCTGTTGCGACGGGGCCTACAAAAAGCCAATTGGGCGCCAGAACTGGGGTTGACCGGCATCCTGCAATACAATACCGCCGTCACCTTGACCCGGGTCGAGTACCGCCTTCTGCAGGCCTTCTTGGCGTTTCCCCACCGCTTCTGGCGCACAACCCACCGCTGGCAGCAGGGGGACCGGCACGACGACCAGGTTCTCAGAGAATTTCGCCGCTGCGTCCGGGAGGAGCCGGCCCGGAAAAAATTCTTAGAGTGGTTTCGCCGACAAGCCCTGTTGTGAAAGCAAAGCCTCCATCCGGGCCCGCACCCGGGAGTCCGTCTCCCGTTCGGCGGCCTCCGCCAGGGCGGCCCACCCTTCGGGGGTGCAGATCCGGGCGAGGGCCCAGGCGGCGGCGCTGCGCACCTCGGGCCGCCCATCGCCCAACCGATCGATCAATGGGGGGACCGCCCGGGGATCCCGCCAGGTTCCGAGCGCCGAGGCGGCGTTTCGGCGAAGGGTGTGCACCCCCCGCCACGCCACCGCCGTAACCCCGAACCTCCGCTCGAAAGATCGCCGGGACATGGTGAGAAGCTCTATCAGGTCGGGATAAGCGCGATCGAGGAATTCCCGGTCGGACTCAGGCCCGGGTTCACCGATCTCTTCCAGGACCTCCGGCGCGCAGGCCGCCCGGCGATTGATTGGGCAGACCGCCTGGCAAATGTCGCACCCCCAGATTCGCGTGCCCATGGGGGCCTGAAATTCCTCCGGGAGAAGGCCTTTCATCTGGGTCACATACGATAGACAGCGATTGGGATTCAGAACCCCCGGCGCCTCAAAGGCCTGGGTGGGGCACGCCCGCAGGCAGCGATCGCAGGTCCCGCACAAAGTGAAAACGTCCGGGTCAGCCTGACCGTCCACACGGGGACCTTCATTCCCCCAACGCCCCACTTCCCCAGGTGGATCGGTCCGTTCAGGTTCAATCCGCAAATCCGTCAGCAAGAGGCCCAGAAACACCCAGGAACCGTAAGGTTCCACGTACAGACATCCGTTCTTGCCAACCCGCCCGAGACCCGCCGCTTCCGCGAAGGCCCGCTCCACCAAAGGGCCGGTG
Organism: Kyrpidia spormannii; assembly: GCF_002804065.1. Taxonomy (NCBI): domain Bacteria; kingdom Bacillati; phylum Bacillota; class Bacilli; order Caryophanales; family Alicyclobacillaceae; genus Kyrpidia; species Kyrpidia spormannii. Next base: position 2,533,006 of record NZ_CP024955.1, read on the forward strand.
TCCACCGCCGCCCGCACGGTGATCTCCCGGCCAGCCGTCGTTGCCAACCGGTCCGCCAAGGCCCCCAGCCGCCTGCGCAACACCCGGTGGTAGTCCTCTCCCCAGGCGTACTTGGAAAGCGCGCCCCTGAGACCCGGGGGGCGAGGGGTATCCCACCGCCGGTTGCGGTAGGGCATAGCCACCGCGACCACCGATTGCGCGCCGGGCAGGCTCCTCAAGGGGTCGATGCGATCCGCCGTATTCTCCGCCTCAAACTCGCACATCCACCCGGCCTGCCGGCGTTTTTCGAGAATACGGCCCAGGGATCTGAGGGGGCGCGCCGGCATGGCCGCCGCCTTCAAACCCAGGTCCGTTGCCATCCCTGCCAACTGCTGGCGAGAAATCTCCCATTCTCCTCGACAGGCCTGCTGGGCCCGGGCTTGGTCTTTCTTCATCGCTGGGGTGAAGGACCGCGGCCGGCGCTTCCTCCCGGTGAGGGCGTGGCGGCCCGGGCCAAGGCGTCACACCGCTCGTTCCACGCGTCGCCAGCATGGCCTTGTACCTTTTCAAAATCCACCCGGTGCACGTCGGTCAGCCGCAGGAGTTCTTCCCACAGCTCCCGATTCTGAACGGGCTCCTGTCGGCTGTTGCGCCACCCATTGGCGCGCCATCGCCGATGCCACCCTTGGCGGAAACAATTCACCAGATACGCCGAATCGCTGAATAGCCGCACGCGACAGGGTTCTTTGAGAGCCCGAAGGGCATAGATCGCCGCCAGGAGCTCCATCCGCTGATTGGTGGTATGCTCTTCCCCGCCGGCCATTTCCCGCACGTGATCCCCGTATAACAGGACCGCAGCCCAACCCCCGGGGCCCGGATTTCCCGAACAGGCGCCATCTGTGTAAATCGTCACTTCTTTCACGACCTCACCTCATCCCCGATTATAACAAACCGCTGCCGCCGTCCGCTTTACCCGTGCGACGGCCAAATTTACATAGGCGGCCAACCGGCTGGGAAATCTGAAGGATGAGAAGGGGGAATCGAGATGCCGCGTGCCCGGAAACTGGCCGGCCTATCTCCGTATATTTTTGCACAACTGGAAGAGCGCGTGTACCGCCTGCGGGAGCAAGGGGTCGCGGATATCGTTGACCTCGGGAAAGCGGACCCCGATCATCCGAGCCCGGACCCCGTGGTTCGACGACTTCAGGAAACGGCGGCCGACCCGGAGAATCATCATTACCCGGCCTTCCGCGGTTCGCTGTTCTTGCGGCGGCGCATCGCAGAGTGGTATAAGAGGCGGTTCGGGGTAAACGTCGACCCCGAAACTGAAGTGATGGTGTTGTTAGGATCCAAAGAAGGCCTCTTTCACGTTTCATTGGCCTACGTGAGCCCCGGCGACGTGGGGCTCATCCCCGACCCAGCGTTTCCGGCCTACAACGACGGGATCTGGTTCGCCGGCGGCCGGGTGGTGCGAATGCCTCTTTTGCGAAAACGGGGGTTTACCCCGGATCTCTCGGCCATTCCCGAGTTCGAGGCGTCCAAGGCCCGAGTCCTGTTTTTAAATTATCCCCATAATCCCACCGGGGCGCTGGCACCGGACGATTTTATGGCCGAGGTGATTCGGTGGTGCCGGGAGCGGGAAATTCTCCTCTGTTATGACAACGCCTACAGTGAAATCACCTTTGATGGACACCGGGCCAAAAGTCTTCTTCAGTATCCCGGCGGCCGGGAGGTGGGGGTGGAGTTCACCAGCTTTTCGAAAACCTACAACATGGCCGGGTGGCGGCTGGGGGCAGCGGTGGGGCACCGGGAAGCGATCGAGAGTCTCCTGGTGGTGCAGAGCCACGTGGATTCCGGCGTGTTCGCCCCCATCCAGTTCGCCGGCGCCACAGCCCTGGAAACCGTGTGGCCGGGGGATTTTCCCGAGCGACAACGGCTGATGTACCAAAAGAGGCGGGACGACGCCCTGGCTCGGTTCGCGGCCATTGGATGGCCGGTGGACAAACCGCCGGGCACCGTGTACCTGTGGGTTCCGGTCCCCGACGACATGACGTCCGAAACTTTTGCCGACAAGCTCCTGGACGAATATCACGTGGTGGTGGCGCCGGGCACCGCTTTCGGCCCGAGTGGAGAAGGGCATGTGCGCCTGTCCCTCACCACGGCGGACGAAAATGTGCACAAGGGTGTGGACCGCATCTGTACCGCCCTGCGCCGATGGCAGCCCCAAGGAGCGCCAAAGTCAGCCGAGCCGGCGCAAAAAGCCGGGATCGACCGCATCCATCAGACTTCACCCGCAGGTTGAGCCTTTTTCGGAAGCCAAAGAGCGACCGGCCTTTCGGGCTCGCCCACCGGAGCAGCCATCGGCATTGACTGTCTTCACTAAACCTATCCTGCTGAACTCGTCGATAAGGGAGGACTGCCCGATGAAATGGTTCCTCACCCTCCTGATCCCCCCGTTGGCCGCAGCCCTGTTAACCGGTTGTGCCGAGCGGGCCAAGGAGTTGCGGGAACAGGCAATTCCCAGTCAGCCCCGGATCTTGAACGACAGCCCAAACCTCAGCCGGGTACCCCACGACAACCGCGGCGTCTACGGTGATCCCCGATCCGGCCTCCTGTCTGCCCGGGCTGTGGCAGACCAGCTCAACCGCCTGCCGGGCATTCGGGGAGCCGTGGTGTTGCTTCAGGGTCGCAACGCCTACGTGGGATTTCACCAGATCGGGCCGGACGACAGTCCGGAAGCCAAACGAATCGCCCGGGAGGGGCTCGATCCAACCCGGCCGGTCATCCCGCCCCGAGGGGCGGACACGGGAAAATTGGACCACCCCACCGCAGCCCGGGTGGAGAAAATCGTACGCCAAGCCCTGCCCGAGGTCAAAGTGGTGCGGATCACCACCGTCACCTCCTCGGTGGCGGAATTGCAAGGTTATGCAGCTTATATTGAGGATGGCGGCAATCCGGCCCGGTTTGTCGGCCGCTTTCAGCAGTCTGTCTCCCGCATTTGGAAAACTGGAGGCTGAGCCAACCCGGACGATGGCGGTTCAAGTTCACAACCTTCTCGAGAGTCCCTCGGGGGCGGGATGGATTTTCCCGCCCCATGCGTTCATAATGGAGAGGAAGCGCTTGTACGAGGGAGATGGACCCGGTGAAACTGAATCGCCTGCGCAACATTGCTCTCCTGCTCATCTTCGTCTCCTTTGCCGTGATGTACCTGGGGGTGTTCTGGCCTCACACCGTATTGCCTTTTACCTTGGCTGCAGGATTTCTAATCCTGATGTGGGCCATCGGGATTTATTTTCGCGTGGGAGCTGTTTCCATGCGGCTCCCCCAAGTGGAATGCCCGAACTGCCACCGGGTAACCAAGATGATCGGCCGGGAAGATGGGTGCATGTACTGCGGGACACCGGTACACCTGCCGGAAGAGCAACAAGAGCAGCGTTAAACCGGCGGAAAAGGGCTACGAACGGGGAATCGACTCTGCTCGGTTCCTCGATTTTTTGCGTTTCTGTCACCCCCAGGCGGGCGAGTGCATTTTCTAGAAAGGAGAGTCGCAACGCCCGATGAGGAAGGGGAGTCGTCCGCCATGAGGCCGAAACCGGGCGCAACCAGAAAGGGCCAAACGAAAGCGCCACGAAACCAGTTTCGCGTCCCCGGGGATCTGATGCGCCGCATGCGCCGGGAAGCGGCGGCATTGAACCTCGATGTGTGGGAATATATGGCCTTGATTGTGCACGGATCTGAAATGATCCGCCAATCCTTGATCCCGGAAGGTCTGGAAAATTCAGAGGTCCTGCGAAAAGTTTTGGGGACCCCCCTCCTGCTCGACATGGTGAAATCTACGGCCCATGCGGTGATCAAGGACGCCGTGAAGGAGTATCTGCCGGATTGGCGTTCGAAAGACCTAACTCCCGAACAGCTGATTGAATGGCTGCGCGGAATCGGTGCGAAAAAATCCCGGCCAAACGCTCGCACGCCGAATGGCCTTGGGCCCGGCGGCCCCGGCGCGGGGGGGCCTGTCCCCGGGCAGATGCCCTCGGGAGCGCCCGGGCCGGGCTATTGGCCGCCGGGGCCCGGCGTCCCGCCTGGGCTCGGCAACCCGTCTGGGCTCGGCAACCCGTCTGGGCCCGGCTACTGGCCACCTGGGCCCGGGGTCCCGCCTGGGCCCGGCACCCCCTCCGCTTATCCCCGGTTTTCTCCGCCCGGATTCGGGGACGGGCTACAGGGCCTTCCGCAGTCGTCCGCGGCCCCCTCGGCCGGCCGGAACGGCCGGCCTTCCTCCGGGAGGACACCGTCGGGACCCGGGCCGGGCTCCGGTCAAAGCCGGCCGTCCGCCCCATCACCAGGTAACGGGGCGGGCCCCTCCGGGACACCGGTGCCCCTTGGCCCAGCCGATCCAGGGTTCGGTCCCTCCGGCACGCCCATCGGACCGCAGCCTGGGGCCGAAGCCTGGCCCGGGCCTGGATGGGCGGGATACGGTTACCCTCCGATGCCCACACCCCCACAAAGGGAACGGCGCCCATCGACAGGACCCGTCCAGGGCGACGCCGGGAAAGGGGGCCGCGGGCAGACGCCCAAGTCTGGCGCCAAGCCCAGCATTGCCTCGGCGCGAACGTCCATTTATGACTTACCCTGGCCACCGCCCAACCTTCTGCCGTGACAGATTTACGGGAAGGGCCTCCCGGGACTGCCGTCCACGTCCGACCCGGCCATTTCACACCTAAGGAGGTGACTCCCGTGACATTGCCGGCCTTCTTGCGGTGGGGCGTCATCTTTATGATCCTGTTTGTCGTCTACTTTTTTCTGGTGTCTGCCCGCGGCCCGGGAGCATCAGACGCCGCCTAGTGATCCCCGGCGTAGAAAGCGATCTCGGGCCAGGCCGAGCGGACCCAGGGCAGGTACACCTCCGCGGCGAAAACCGCAGTCAGGCAGGAGGCGTGCTCATCCGGGGGTGATTCAGGCTTCAGGACGCGCCTCCCGGCGAAAACCGAACTTCTGGCCCCGCGCCCGTTGAGACGACACTCGGTTCGCTTTGGCGGCCTGGCTCCTGCCGGTCCGGCCGGGCCCCGCCTCGCCCCAGTCCCGGTCATGGCTCCCCGGTCACATGGGGGAACGCCACCTCCATCAGCCTTCTGTTGTCCCCCCGGCCCCCGCTCTCGACCTTTGAGGCCGCCGTCCTTGGGTCAGCCCCTCTCCCCGACTCCTTTCCCGCGCAAAGCGGCAGTAAGGGGCGAGGGGGCAGCGATCACAGCCTGGCGAACGGGCCGAGCAGATCTGGCGCCCGTGGTGGATCAACCAGTGGTGAGCCGCGGACCATTTCGCCTTTGGGATGCGCTTCATCAGTTGGCGTTCCGTTTCTTCGGGGGTTGTGGCATCGGCGAGCCCCAAGCGGTTGGCCACCCGAAACACGTGCGTGTCCACAGCGATGGCGGGCACCCCAAAGGCGTTGCTGAGGACCACGCTGGCCGTCTTTCTCCCCACTCCTGGCAGCGCCTGGAGCGCTTCACGGCTTTCCGGCACTTGGCCGCCGTATTCCTCCACCAGAATCCGGCAAGCCGAGACGATATTTTTCGATTTGGTCTTATATAGTCCGCACGACTGGATGTAGGGCTCGAGCTCCTCGGGGGAAAGCCGGGCAAAATCCTCAGCCGTGGGGAACTTGGCAAAGAGCGGCCCGGTGACGAGGTTCACCCGCTCGTCGGTGCACTGGGCGGACAAGATCGTGGCCACCAACAGCTCAAAGGGATTCCGGTGGTCGAGGGCACACTTGGCACCGGGATACGTTTGTTCCAACACTTCCAAGATTCGCTTCACAGGCACCCGCACCGAAACCCCTCCCATTCTCCTCTCTCCCTATGATAGCGGGTTTTCCCGAGTTTGGGAAAAGCCCATGAAACCCCGATCCCGGTCGACACAGAGCCCCGACCTTCCGGCCGCACCGTCCACCGCCAAAAGACTCAGCCCTTGCTGGAACATCACCGACGGCTTATACCTCAATTCTACCTTGTCGACATAAACGTGCTCGAACAGGGCTTCCCCGTCATCAAACCAGGGAAGATTTCCTTTTCGGGCTCGATCGATGAGGTCGTGAAGTTGCAAGGAATCCTCTCCCCAGATAAAGGTCGGCCTTAGAATGACGACTTTCATCTGTCCCGCGTGCATCAAAAGGACCTGTTCGGCCAACATTTTGGCCCGCCCGTAAAATGAACTGGGCCGCACCGGGTAAGGATATCGTTCAGGCCGAACCTTGCTCCCCCCGTGGCCTGTTGCGCAACGACGATACGGCTGCCCCCAGAGCACAAGCCATCGCCGCGGCCCAGAACACCGTGTGCATCGCACCCATAAACACCTCCGGAGACGGCTGCGCAACTCCGCCCGCCCCCACGGGGCCGACAGCCCCGGGACCTGCGCCCGTTGCACCCGATAAAACCCGCAGCCGGTAGGTGAATAACGACACCGACAGGGAGATCCCGAAGACCATCCCCAGATTACGCGTCAGCGCGTTCAACCCCCCGGCCAGCCCCACCTTCGCCCGGGGAACCGAGCCCATGATACTCGAATTGTTCGGTGACTGAAAGAGCCCTTGCCCAAACCCGAACACAGCGAGATGTACCGCGACCACCCAGGGGCTTACCTCCGCCGTCAGTTGGTTGAGGGCGACAAACCCCAAAGCATTCAACGCCAGTCCACCGGTGGTCAGGACGTAGGGCCCAATACGATCGGACAGCCACCCGGCGAGAGGCGCCGTCACCGCCATCACCACCGGGTTCGCCGCCATGACATACCCAGTCACAGCCGGCGACTGGTGCATCACTGTCTGGATAAAGAAGGGCATCATCACATTGACGCAGAACAATGAAACAAACGACAAAAACGCCGCGGCGCTTCCAGTGGAAAACATGCGAATTCGGTACAAGCTGAAATCCAGCATCGGATGGGGGATACGCACCTCACGCAAGTAAAAAAACAACAAGATCACCAGGGCAGCCACAATACCCCCCACCGTCGGAAAAGAAGTCCAGCCACGGCTTTCAGCCCCGAAAACCGCATACAACAGCCCAGTGATGCCTACCGCAAACATCGCGGCACCGGGTACATCGAAGGGCTCCGTGACACGACTCCGCTCCTTGGGAAGAATCCGCCAACCCGCGAAAAACGCCGCCACACCGATGGGTACGTTCACCCAGAAAATCGCCGGCCAGCCGAAATGCTCGATCAACAGCCCGCCGATCGCCGGACCGCTGAGCGTCCCAAGAGAAACTGTCGTACCGATAATTCCCAGCGCTCGCCCCCTCTCCCGCGATCCGAAGGTGGTCGCCACCAGCCCCTGACTGTTGGCCATCAAAAGCGAGGCTCCAACCGCCTGCACCACCCGCATCCCAATCAGCATCTCCACCGATCCGGACACGGCGCACAAGGCCGATCCGGCCGCGAAAAGGGCAAAACCAAGGTTGTACAGCCGCCCACGCCCAAGCTGATCGGACAATTTGCCCATGGAGGGCAAAAGGGCACAAATCGTTAACAGATAGGCCGTGATCACCCACTGAACCGACGCCAACCGTACGTGAAACGTATTCGAGATCGTCGGCAGCCCAACGTTCACAATGCTCCCATCCAGCGTGGCCATGAATGTTCCCACGGCAACGTTGGCCAAAACCCACCATTTATGTACCCGGGGAACCGGCGCCCGACCGCCGGAACCTTCCCGGATCATCGAACCCTCACAGACTTGTTCCACCCCAGGCACCCCCTTACGCCGCCATCCGCCGGGGAAAGAGAACTGTACTAAGAATGAGCATCACCGCACCCGCCCCGGCCAGAACCGCCCAATCCACCCCGAGGTGCGCCGGAGTCCCAAGGAGCAGTCCCCGCAGGCCGTCCACCAGATAACTCATCGGATTGATCGTCGCAATCACCCGGAGCCAATCCGGCATGATGGTCGTGGGGTAAAGGGCATTGGATGAGAAAAAGAGCGGCATGGTGATGACCTGGCCGATGCCCATCATCCGCTCCCGGGTGCGGAGCAGCGCCGCCAGCACCATCGACATCCCGGAGAAAAAGGCCGCGCCGAGGACCACCGTGGCCAGAGCGCCCAGAATCCGCCAAGGGCCCCACAAGATGTGCACCCCGAGCAACAAAGCGAGGATGAGCACCATCACCGCCTGGGCGATGGAGCGGACCGAGGCACCGAGCATTTTGCCCAAAAACATCGCCGAACGCCGCATCGGCGTCGTGAGAAATTTTTGCAATTGTCCGGTCTCTCGCTCCCAGATGATCGAAATCCCGTAAAAAATCGCTATAAAAGTGACAGATTGGGCGAGGATCCCCGGGGTGAGAAAAGCGAGGTATGTGGTCTTGCCTGTAGGAATCATCCCGATGCGGCTAAAAGCCTGCCCGAACACCAGCAGCCATAACGCCGGCTGCACCGCCCGCATGAACAGCTCGGTGGGATCTTTGCGCAGCTTGCGGATCTCCAGTTCGATCAGCGTCCAGACGTGAAGCGGGTACAACCCCGGAGCCCCGGATCGTTTAACCGAGGCGCCGGGCCGTACGTCGGCTTCGGAGAACATCCCGCATCCCTCCCCCCTGCTCCTCAAAGGCGCCGGCATAATGGACAAACACGTCCTCTAATGTACCCTCCGGCTTGCCGGCGGCCACCCGCAGCTCCTCCAGCGTGCCCTGGGCGGCGATGCGCCCCCGGCTCATCATCGCCACGCGATGGCAGAGAGATTCGGCTTCCTCCATATAATGAGTGGTCATCACCACGGTCATCCCTTCCTCCTGCTGAAGCCGGCGGATGTGATCCCAGACCCCCTGCCGGGCGACGGGGTCCAGCCCCACCGTGGGTTCATCGAGAAACAGCACCTTGGGGCGGTGCATCACCGCTTGACCGATCTCCAGCCGTCGGATCATCCCCCCGGAATACGTCCTCACCGGCCGATGGGCCGCTTCGGCCAGCCCCATCGATTCCAGCGTTTCCTCCACCCGCTCCCGGCGCACCCGGCGGGGGAGACCAAAAAAGCGAGAAAATAGCAACAGATTCTCATAACCGGTGAGGGTGGCGTCCACGCTCAGCATCTGGGGCACGTACCCGATGGCCCCCCGCACCCGGCCCGCCGCCCGACGCACGGAGTATCCCGCTACAAAGGCCTCCCCTTCATCCGGGCGCAAGAGGGTGATCAACATCTTGATCGTCGTGGATTTTCCCGCACCATTGGGGCCGAGAAGGCCAAAACACTCCCCTTCCGCCACGGCAAAATCCACCCCGTCCACAGCGCACACCTCGCCAAATCGCTTGCGCAAACCGCGCACCTCCACCGTCCACCCCGCCCCCCCAAAATCCGAGGTCATCCTCATCGCCCCTCTTCCCTGACGAACTGGGCCAATTTATCCATCAACGCCAAAAGTTGTTTTTGCTCGTCGGGCTCCAGTCGGGCAAAGGGCCTTGCGAGCCGCCGAATCCACTCCTGCTCCACCGCCCGAACCACGTCTTCCCCTTGGCGCGTCAGGCGGACGGTCCGGCCCCGGGCATCCCGGGGATCCGGCTCCCGGCTGAGCCATCCCACCCGTTCCAGACGGTCCAACATCTGGGACATGGCGCTGGGGCCGACATCCACTCTCTGGGCCAACTCCCCCACCGAACACCCGCCAGTCCGCTGGAGCTTCCTGAGAATCATCCACTGCACCCGGGTGGGTTGCCGGCGGGGCTCGCCGAACCATCCCGCCCGAACGTATCGATTCACCGCCTGCAAATGTTCAAAAAAGCGCTCTAACCCCGCTGGATCGGGTCCCATCTGCTTCACCTGAGCCCCTTCCTTTCAGATCCATTATATCACGAACTAAAATATTCGATCGAGAGACAGGCCCATTTCCCGGTCGGCCCCGCCCTCTCCCTCACCCCCGGTCAGATCCTCCCGACCCCGATCCACAGCCCGAGGCCACCCGCCAAAAGCCCGAGATACAGCGATGTGGCCACATATACCACGGCCTTTTTTCGATTTCCTTCCCACCAGAGAAAAAACGCCTCATAACAAAACGTCGAAAACGTCGTATATGCCCCGCAAAACCCCGTTCCGAGTAGCGCATACCAGGTCGCGGACAGGGTGCCCGCGGCTTCCCGCCCGGCCAGCCAGCCGAGGAAAAACGCCCCGGTCAGGTTAATGATCCACGTGCCATACGGGAACAGCGGCATCCACTTCCGAGCCACCCAATTCCCGAGGGCAAACCGGGCCCAGGTGCCGAGAACCCCGCCGATCGCCACCCACAACGACATCATATTTGACCCCTCCGATGTATCCAGCCCATCGCCGTCTGATGGCCGGCATAGGCTAACAACAAGCCCCCCGCTACACTGGCGTGAAGATAGAGCAGGGCTTCCCAAGGATGCCCCCTTACCACCAAATGCAAGGTTTCAAGCACGAGGGTGGAAAAGGTGGTATACGAGCCCACGAATCCCGTCCCGACTCCCAGGCGCACCGCCGCGGGCAGTGACCACCGTTCTAGAGCCAGGGTGAGGAAAAGGGCTAGTACGTACGCCCCGGAAAGATTGATTCCAAATGTCGCCCAGGGCCAGCCCATGAAGGGCTGTAGCAACGATAACCCGTAGCGCGCCAGACTTCCCAGGATGCCGCCTGCCGCCAGAGCCCACCACAACATTTTTCTACCGCCTCCCGCTCCTAGACCCGGCAAACGCCCGGGCTCTTTCAAAAAGAAACTCCTACTGACCACTGTCAGTAGGAGCCATCATCTGCGTAGCGCAGCCATCGGTGAGCTCCATCACCCTGGAGTTCTCTCATCCCCAGTGTACGCAGAAAGGCTTGTCCCTGCAACCCGCCGCAATCACTCAGTTAAAATCTTACCGAAAGGGGGTTGGCTCACTCATGAAGAAATCTTACCGAAGGGATCGCGGTGCGGATGTCCATGCAGAGTCGGCGAGAATACTTGAACACCATGAGGACGCGCTATCGGCAAGCACGTAGCCGATCGGAAAAATCACAGATCCTGGACGAGTTGCAAAAGACACTGGGATATGCCCGGAAATACGCCATCGCCACCCTGAATGTCCCACCCAAAGAGACCCGGCGGCGCCAGCGCCGGACCCGCCCACTGCGTTATCAAGCGGCGATGCCGGTCATTCAAGTGGTGTGGGAAGCCCTTGATTATCCTTGCGCAGAGCGGCTGCACCCTGTACTGGTGCGCACAGCCGAGCAGCTGGCCCGGCACGGGGAGATTTGTCTCACGCCGGAGGTGTCCGATGAGCTGCGGCAGATCAGCCGTGCAACCCTGGCCCGCCGCATGGCGAAGTGGGATCGGCCTAGGGCCAAGCACGTACCGGCCGACAAAAGACCCGTCGCACGCTTACAGTCCGAGATCCCGGTGGAACGCTACAATTGGGATGAATCCAGGCCCGGCGCACTGGAAATCGACTTGGTGGAGCATAACGGAGGTTCTTCGTCCGGCCATTACGCGTACACCCTCTCAGTCGTCGACATCGTCACGGGATACAGTCGACGCCTGGCCGTGCTCGGTCGCGGACAGGCAGGTATAGCCAAGGCGCTGGAGCGCATTCTGACGGAGTGGCCCTACCCCGTCTGGGGAATCCACAGTGACAACGGGAGCGAGTTTATCAGCGCACACCTCATTCGCTTCACCAAGGCACATGGCCTGTCATTTACCAGAAGTCGTCCGTACAAGAAAAATGACAACGCGCACGTGGAACAGAAGAATCGGTTTTTGGTGCGGGACATCGTCGGCTACGGCCGGTACGACACACCCGAACAGGTGGCATGGCTGAACACGGTATACGCATGGCTCGACGTCTACGCCAACGCCTGCCTGCCGCTGCGCAAGGTGGTCAGCAAGAAGTGGGAGGGTAGCCACGTACGCAAGAAGTACGACGTCGCCAGGACCCCCCTGCAACGGGCGCTTGACGCGGGCATCATCTGTGCAGAAGACCGGGAACACTGGGAACGATGGGCCGATTCCCTCAACCCGCTGCAACTCCATCGACAGCTCACGACCCTGCTGGAACAGGGGCCAGACGTGGTGAACCTAGCTGTACCTCCCACACCCGGCCCCATGTCTGTTCGCCACAAAGCCTTTGCCACAGTGGGATCATGAAGACCCGGCCTGTGGATTTGATGGACAACCAAAAGCGGGTTGTCCACAAGCTCCACAGGCCCTATTCAGGGGAGGCCGCTTCGCTCCTCCCCTCTGGCCTTACGGCCATTCACCCCTCCCGCTCCTCCTCCAAAGGGATAGGGATTGGGTTAGATATTTATGTGAGTGAGCTATATCCCTTCGGTAAGATTTTTACGTGAGTTGACACGCCCGCCTACTCGTACGTATAAAACCCTTTGCCGGATTTTCTCCCGAATTCTCCCCGCTCGAACTTCTCTCGCAGGATTTCGGGCGGCTTCATGGCCGGGTCCCCGGTTTCGGCGTATTGTTGCTGCATGACATGATAATTGACATCAAGCCCCGTAAAATCCATGAGCGTAAAGGGACCCATGGGGTGGTTCAGGGCCTTGGTCGCCGCCAAGTCGATGTCTTTAAACTCAGCGATCCCCTGTTCATAGAGATACATCGCTTCCTTGAACAAAGCCATGAGCAGCCGATTCGCAACAAATCCCGAGATCTCTTTTTTTAGGAGGATCGGGGTTTTGCCGATGCGCCGGCACAGCTCCACGGCCGTATCCGCCGTATCCTCAGAAGTTTGGGGGTTCATCACCACTTCGACGAGTTCCATGACCAGGACCGGATTGAAAAAATGCATATTGCATACGTTCTCCGGCCGCCGGGTGGCATCGGCGATTTTTGAACTGACAATGGTGGAACTGTTGGTGGCGAGGATGGCGTGGGCCGGTGCCAGCTCATCCAACCGAGCGAACAGCTCCCGTTTTGCATCGAGCTTCTCCACGATCGCCTCAATCACGTAGTCCGCATCCCCCACCGCTTCGGCGAGATCCGTCGTCCATGACAACCGGCTCCAGGCTCCGTCCACCTGTTCCCGGGATAATTTTCCCTTCTGTACCCGTTTCTCCAACTGCTCGGTCAGCACCTGCCGGGCCCGTTCGAGGCTCTCGGTCGCGATGTCCTGCACCTTGACCGGGTACCCGGCCAAAGCGCACACTGCCGCAATCTGGGTTCCCATCGCTCCGGAACCCACCACGCTGATTCGGTTCACCGCATCGATGGACACCTTTGCGTCTCCCCTTCGTATCCTATTCATTGACATGACTTTGGTGATTGGGTAAAGCCCGTGAGCAGATCGGTTCGATCCCAAGCTCGCCCTTGTTTGTTGCCGCCTCCAGACACGGCCACCCGGTTCGACAGGTCACATCACAGTGGAGCCCCCGTCCACTGTCAGGACATGGCCGGTCACATAGCTCGATGCCGATGAGGCCAAGAAGATGGCCACACCCTTTAATTCACCTTCCTCGCCAAATCGCCCCAGAGGCGTCCCCCGCAGAATGGTGTCTCCGTTTCGTTCGAGGATCACCCGGCTCATCTTGGTCGGGAAAAATCCCGGGGCAATGGCGTTCACCAGAATGTTGTACCGGGCCCATTTTACAGCCAAATCCCGGGTTAAACTGATGATCGCCCCTTTACTGGCACTGTATCCCACGGCATCGAGCACCTCCGGAGGAGACCCGACAAGGCCCGCCACCGAGGCAATGTTGACGATCCGCCCGCCTTGCCCCCGCTCAATCATGTGCCTCCCCACCGCCTGGGACATCAAAAACGTGCCGGTGACGTTGGTTTCCATGACTTTGTGCCAGGCATCCAGGGGCATATCCACCGCTGGCGCTCCCCAGGATGCGCCACTATTATTCACAAGAATATCGATGTGGCCGAAGGTCCTCAGGGACTCATCCACCACCCGGCGCACATTCTCAGGTTCCGCCACGTTACACGCCAAGGGCAGGGCCTTTCGTCCCAAAGCCCGCACCTCTTCGGCCACCTGCTCACAATTCTCCACCCTTCGGGAACACAGCACCACATCGGCCCCCATCTCCGCGTACCCCAGTGCGATCTCCCGGCCCAATCCCCGACCCCCACCGGTGATGATCGCCACTTTCCCCGTTAAATCAAACAAATCCCGGGCGTGTACCACCCAAACCTCCCCCCAACCTCAACCAAATGGTCGTTTTATTCCGGCTGGTTTTCACCGTTGCCTCAGCCAGAACCCCGGCCTTCCCACTGCCTTTGGCCTCTTTAATTAGTTCGACACCGAAGCCGCGAATCCTTTTTATTCTCGCCAATGGTGCAAACAATTCAGCAAGACCACCGCGTGGTTATGGACCTCGTCCTTGGCCGCATAAACCAGGGTGACCGTCTCCCGCTCCGCCGCCTGCAGAATCTCCTCGACACACCTGCGATGTGCGGGATCGCTCCGTAACTCCTCCTCGTACCGACGGCGGAACTCAGGGAATCGATCGGGCCTATGGCCAAACCACTTGCGGAGCTCAGGGTTTGGGGCCACCTCCCGCATCCACTGATCGATCCTCGCCTCGGCTTTGGACAGGCCCCGGGGCCACAGGCGATCCACCAGAATTCGTCTCCCAGATCCGCCGGTTCGTATGCGCGTTTCAAACGGATCGTTCCCATCTTTTACACCCATTGCCCTTTTACCGCAGTTCTCTACTCTTGCCAGGGCTGCCCGAAGCGATCAAGGAAAATCACCTGCTCTTTGGCATGAGGCGGTTTCCCCTCCGGCCATGCCGCCGGCCGGCCCACCCCGAGGATCGCCAAAACCCGCCGATCATCCGGCAGGTGGAGAACTTCCCGGGCATAGCCCTCCCGGCGGGCCGATTCCTCGGCGTCCTGGGCGTGGTACACGGCACCAAAAGCCATCCCCAGCCCCTGCTCCACCGCCACGAGCCACATAAAGGCACAGGCGATGGAGCCATCCTGCACCCAATATTTGCTCACATCCGGCCGTCCGGTCACCACAATTCCCGCCGCAGCGCCGGCCAACCAGGGCATATACGGCGTGGTTTGGGTCAACCGAGTCAAAATTCCGCGATCTTGGATTACAATCAGTTCTCTGGAAATCAGGTGATTCCCCGTGGGAGCCCGATATCCCGCCTCCACCACCGCCCGGAGCACCGCCGGTTCCACCCGCGCATCCAGAAACTGCGTTACTTCGCGGCGCTGCCGAATCGCCTCCAGCACCTCCACATCCGTCGCCTCCTCGGTGCATATCATAAATTCCGGTGAGTTTACTCTACCATATTGCCCTTTGGAGATCGGAATCCAAAGGCCCCTACGTCTTATATTTTTGTGATAAAGTACAAGACAGGAAGTATCATAAATTGGTTCCACGAGAGGGGACACGCCGATGAACGACTCAAAGGGTAGTCCGACCGTGTTCGTGAACACATTTACGAATGGAGTGCTCGACCCAAACCAGCCGATGTTGGGGCCTGTACGGGACGGCGGACACATTGTGGCCAACACAACCCCGGGATGTTGGGGACCCATGATCACGCCGGCCATCCGAGGTGGCCATGAGGTGACCCAGCCAGTTTTTGTTGCTGGAGCCGAGGTCGGAGACGCTATCGCAATCCGTATCCAGTCCATCCGAGTCACCTCCATAGCAACCGCGTCCGGAAACGACCGTACGGTGGAAGGCAGTTTCCTCGGGGACCCGTTCTGCGCAGCCAAATGTCCGGTGTGTGGCACGATGTATCCGGAAACACGCATCGAAGGTATCGGCCCTCATTCGATCCGCTGTACGAACTGTGGGGCTGACGCCTCACCATTTCAATTCACCAACGGATATACGATCGCCTTCGACGAAAACTACGAACTTGGCGTCACCCTACCCCGTGGTGCGGCTGAACGGATCGCAGCAGATGGACGGCAATTCATGGCCACCCCGGAACATTCGATTCAAAATCCTATCGTAACCTTTGCACCCCACGACATTGTTGGGGCGGTGGCCCGAGTCAGACCGTTTCTCGGGCAGTTGGGGACCACGCCGTCCCGGCCGATGCCCGACTCTCACAATGCCGGGGATTTTGGATCATTTTTGCTCGGCGCCCCTCACCAATATGCCCTGACACAAGAAGAACTGGATGAGGCCCGAACCGATGGACACATGGACATCGCCAGGGTTCGGGAAGGTGCCATCCTGGTTTGCCCGGTTAAAGTCCCCGGTGGCGGAGTCTATCTGGGTGATATGCACGCCTTACAAGGCGACGGTGAAATCGCAGGTCATACGTGTGATGTGTCGGGGGTGGTCACCCTACAAGTTCACGTGATCAAAGGCGCAAATCTTGAGGGGCCGATCCTGATCCCTAACGAAGAAGACCTGCCTTATCTCGCCCGACCGTTAACTGAATCGGAAAAGGCGCTGGCGAAAGCCCAGGCGACCAAGTGGGGATTCGACGCGATTGAGGAAACGGCCCCGGTCTCCGTTGTCGGCAGCGGTGCAACGTTGAACGCCGCTACGGACAACGCGCTCGAACGAGCGGCCCGCTTGTTCGGCATGTCTGTTCCCGAGGTCAAGAACCGCGCCACCATCACCGGTTCGATCGAGATCGGCCGGCACCCTGGTGTCGTGACGGCCACATTCTTGGTGCCAGTCGATCGACTGGCCAAAGTAGGCCTCTTGCCGCTAATACAAGAACAATATCGTCTTTAGGTCGAGAGGGTAAGGCAGTCGAGGAGCCTTTACAGTCCCCCGACCGAAGGCGCCCTGGGTTCCCCTCAGGGCGCCTTTTCCATCTTGCGGTTCGCCCGGGCGAGCGCCTCCGCCACCTCCGCCCGCTCCTCCGGCGTCAGGATTCGGCTGATCATCGGGAAAAAATAATGATCCTCCTTCTCAATATGCCGCAGAACCAAATATGCTAGTAAACGCACAGCTTCCCCCCAGGGCCCGGCCACATCCCCGGTCCCCGCCCGGGAGTGCATCCCCGCCAGCACTTCCCGGTGCCGCCTGCGGATTAAATCGTGCTCCTCCCGCAGCCTCACCGCCGGCCCGGCCACCGCCGAGGGAAAATACCGTTCCACCTTGGGCAAAACTAATGTTTCCTCATAGACAAAATGATGATCGATTTCCCGCCCGAGTTCCCCGAGGGCCAAGCGGTACAACTCCGGGGACCGATCCCGGCGCACCACCTCCATCCGCTCAGCCAGTACCCGATGTTCCAATAAAAACGTATGGAACTCCGGGGCGGTCAACTCCATCACCGCCTCCCATTCCTCCCGGTCCATTGCCCTACTCCTTTCCCAACGATAATGCTGCCTTGCCGCCACGACCAACCCCGCGTATCAGAGCCAGCCGCCCTCCACCTTCGGCCGTCATACCCCGCCACCGGCTTCCGCCGCGTCCCTCAGGACAGCGGGCACCCAGGGGCAGCTGGGATCACTCTCCAAATAATCCCCGGTCAACGCGTACGCCCGGGCCCGGGATCCTCCACACACCCGGCGAAACTCACACACCCCGCACTTACCCTCGTAACCGTCGGGGTCCCTTAATGCCCGAAGCACCGATGAATCCCGGTAAATCTCGCGCAGCGAAGTCTGGTGGACATCGCCAACCCGGATCGGCAGAAACCCGCTGGGATACACCTCGCCTATGTGTGACACAAACACAAAACCATTCCCGTCATTGACGCCACGGGGCGCCCTCCCGGATCCGCCGAACACACCCCGCCGCGCCTCGGTTCCACCCGGTTTCCCCCCACCGGTCCCAAACCCGCCTTCCATTCCTCGCATCATCTGGCGCCTTTGCACCAAAACCCGCCGATAGGGCTGGGCCTCGGTGGTCTTGATGTCGAAGGGAGCCCGGTCCGCGAGCTCCGCCAGCCAACGGTAGAGACCTTCCTGGGTGGCGTAATCTACAGCGTCCTCCTTGCGCCCCCGCCCGGTGGGCACGAGGAAAAAGACACTCCACAGAACCGCTCCGCTCTCCGCCACCAGCCCGGCCAGCTTTTCCATCTCCCCGACATTATACCGGGACACCGTGGTGTTGACCTGCCGCTCGATCCCTAGCTCCGCCGCGATTTTTAGAATCCGCATCGTCTGGGCGAAGGAACCGGACGTGCCCCGGAACCGGTCGTGGGTTTCCGCCCGTGCCCCGTCCAGGCTCACGGCCAGCCGCATCACCCCGGCCTCCTTCAACCGCTCCAAAGCCTCCCGGGTCACCCGGGGCGTGGCGCTCGGGGTCACCGACATGCGCAGCCCCCGCTCAGCCCCGTACCGCACAAGGTCGAACACATCCGGCCGCTCAAACGGGTCTCCCCCGGTCAGCACCACCAACGGGACCTTCCACTCGGCCAACTCGTCCAGAAGCCGAAACCCCTCTTCCGTGGTCAACTCCCGGGGGTCCCGACGAAACTGCGCATCCGCCCGGCAATGCAGGCAATGCAGACTGCACGCCCGGGTCACCTCCCAGATCACCAGAAAGGGCGTTGTGGCATAATCCAGCGAAAAGGGCCGCGGGGCGGGACCGGGAATCCTGGATTCCTCGGTCCCAAACCCCACGCCATCCCGCACCTTCCAACTCTCCCCTTCCTCTCCCCGGCTTCCCCTCATGCACTCTCCCCCCGCAGCGCCTGGTCGTGAATCTCTTCATCAGTCAAATAACACGCCGGATCCGAAGCCCAAAAGTCCCCGTAAACCGCCTCGGCCCGGGTGCGAAAATTGCCCCCGCACACGTCGTAAAACACGCAATCTTTACACCGCCCGTGAAGCCGTTCTCCCCGATCCCTGAGTCCCTTGAGCAGATCGTGGCTCTCGTCTGACCAAATTTCTCCGAAGGAACGCTCCCGAACGTTTCCAAACGTATAATGCTGGGTGAACTGATCCGGGTGGACGTTCCCTTGATAATCCACGTGACAGATGGCGATCCCCGATCGGTTGCCCCCGTTCATGCGCAACCTCCGGCGGATGGCCTCAGCCCGGGCCGGATCTTTCTCCCGCATGTGCAAATAGAGATACGCCCCGTCGGCGTGGTTGTCCACGGTGAGGATTTCTTTGTCAATTCCCCTCTGGTGCCAATCCTCCACCTGGTCGATCAATTGCCCGACCACCTTCCGGGTGACCTCCGGCGAAATGTCTTGCTCCGCCGCCCCCCGGCCGCTGTACACCAAGTGGTAAAAGCAAGCCCGGTCAAAAGGCTCATCCTCCAAAAGCTGCAGCACAAAGGGCAGGGTGTGGACATTATCCTTGTGAATCGTAAAACGGATGCCCACCCGAATCCCCGCCTCGGCGCAGTTCCGCACCCCGCGCATGGCCCGGGCAAAAGCCCCGGCCCGGCGCCGAACCCGATCGTGCACATCCGGTGTCCCATCGATGCTGATACCGACATATCCCACTCCAATGCGCTTTAACTCCAGGGCCACTTCCGGAGTGATGAGCGTGCCATTGGTGGACAGGGTCACCCGAATCCCCTTGGAGGTCGCGTATTCCATCAGCTCCAGGGCATCCGGCCGGGAAAGAGGCTCGCCCCCGGAAACTAACAAGACCGGGACCTTGAACGCCGCCAAATCATCGATAAACGCCCGGCCCTCCTCGTGGGTCATCTCTCCTTCAAACCGCCCTGGCCCGGCATTGGCATAGCAGTGCTGGCATTGCAAGTTACACGTCCGGGTGATCTCCCACACCACCACGGGCCCTGCCCCGGGGCGTACCCCGGTGCGCGACCGCCGGGCGCCCTCCACATAGCGCAGTCCATCCCCAAACGCCGGCTCTTCCGTCAACAAACTCGTCAACCCCAGCATCCGTATCCCTCCCGACGCGGTCTGCACCGCGCGTCATGTCCTTCTTTCTCCAGTCTATCGCCCAGGTCTTTTTCATACAGAGGGATCACCGCCGGGATGGCGAGAAAATCTTGAACAGAACCGGACGATTTTATGGCACATAAGCTTCCGTGGGCAGCATCGCCGTGGCCTTGCGATCATCGCCGGTACATCACCCACATCGCCCCGGCGTAGACCAGCCACGCCGATACCCCGGCCCCCGCCCCGATCCAGGCCAACTCCTCCCGGCCACTCCAGGCGCCCACGGCAAGTAAAACGGCACCGCCGGCAAAACCCAACAAGGCCACTCCGGTGGGAACCTGCGGCATCATGTCCCGGACGCCCACCAGGCGCTGCCCGGGTGCCCGGCGAGTTACCGGAGTGAGCCCGTGGCCGTACTTGCTCATCCACCGCAGGAATGGCAGGATTTTGGCCATATATGCAGCAATCACCCACCCGAGAAAGCCGAAAACCACAAGCAGCATCATGCCCATAAACGCCGGCCCCACCGTGCGCCCCGACGCCTCCGCCCCCAAAGCCACAGCCCCCCAGGCTAACGTAACGGGCCAGCCAGCCGCGAGCCCCGCCGCTATCCAAGGGATCACCCATTCGAGATCTCGACGCCGCCTGTACCGAAGGTGCTGAAATAAGTGAAATAGTAACAATCCGTAAGCCACCAGGTACAGGACCCATCCGACCCCGACCAGGAGGCTCCCCGGGCCCCACAGACCTGTGGACACCCCTTGCCCGGGGGCGGGCACAAGAGATACCCCTGCAGCGATCAACACGGCCCCGGCCATCAGCACAAGCTCCGGTCCCCTTCGCTCGAACCCCGGGTGGCGGGAGGAAACGAAAACGCGAATCAGGCGGGGACTCAAAACGAGAATCAGGGTGGTGAACCAGCCGGTCACTCCCGCCACCATGTGGAGGAGAAGGCTCGCCCGACCCAAGAGAGGCACCCCCAGGGCCATTCCGATTCCAAAAAGCAGGGCGGCGAACAAAAAGACAAACACCGGCGCCGACCGGAGTGCCTCTCCGCGCTTTTTCAGCGTCAAGGCCGTGCGGCCCAAGTTCCAAAGCAAAAGCCCGTAGGCTGCAAAAACCAGAATCCCCCCTGTCGCCGCCACCGCCCACCGGCCGGACAAAAAGCCGACGGGAAAAGCGGCGGCCCCGAGCACCATGAGGACATACTGAACATAACCCAGGCGGACGGAGTACAAATGTCCCTGAAACGCCACCGGAGTGATCTGCAGCAGCGCTCCGTGAACGGTGGTCAATGCATACCCCACCACAAAAAGGTGAACGGCGGCCAGAAGGAGCGGATCGGCCCACGCCCCCCGTGCGATGGCCGGCGCCGCCCGGATCAAGCACCACCAAGCCGGCCCGAGAAAGGCAAGCCCCGTGACCATGTACACCCGGGTGATGCGAAACCGCGGGCCCAACCCTCCGGCGGCCCCGCCCCCCGGCATCGGCAGCTTGGATTCCATTTCTCTCGCCTCCCAAAGCCCACCCGACGCTCACGCCCATCGAGTAGGAGGGGGCGGCTAGCCCCCGTCCTCTCACACCACCGGACATGCGGATCCGCATCCGGCGGTTCACCAAGCTTGACGAAGCCTTCGGTAACGTTCGGTTAAACTCATCAGACCTTGAGCCTGCCAGTAGGCGTTGCCCAGGGCTCTGTTCATCGGCCCATGGGCCATTCGCCACGGCCCTTTGCGGGCGTTGGCGAATGGGTGTACCACCCACTCCGGCAACCCCAGTGCGCGCAGTTCACGGTATCGCGTCCGCACCCGTTTCCACTGTTTCCAGAGACACATCCGCAGCCTCCGCCGTATCCATCCATCGATTTCTTCGAAGATGCTCGGCGTTTCCGCCAGGGCAAAATACCCGATCCATCCACCCAGATACGTGTTCAGCCGTCGGATTCGTTCCTCCATGGCGATCGGTGTGTTCCTCGCCGTGAGGGTTCGGATCTTGGTCTTGACCCGGTCGATCGACTGCCTCGCTAGGCGGATTCGGATTTCCCCGGCTTTGGGTTTATACATGCTGAACCCCAGAAACTTGAGTTTCCACGGTCGGTCCACCGTGCTCTTCTGCTCGTTGAGCTTGAGTTTTAACCTCTCCTGCAGGAATTTCCGGACACCGGCCAAGACTCTCTCCCCCGCCCGTCTGCTTCGAACGTAGATGTTGGCATCATCTGCATACCGGACGAACTTGTGGCCCCTCTTTTCCAGTTCTTTATCCAGGTCATCCAGAAGGATATTCGCCAACAGTGGACTCAACGGCCCACCCTGGGGCGTCCCTTCCTCCCTTTCCATGACCACCCCGTTCACCATGATCCCTGCCTGGAGGTACCGGCGAATAACCTTGAGCACTCGTTTGTCCGTGACCTTCCGGGCTACCCGGGCCATAAGGATGTCATGATTCACCCGGTCAAAGAACTTTTCCAGGTCCATGTCCACGCCCCATTCGTATCCTTCTTCCACATACTGCCTCGCTTTCTTGACCGCGTCGTGGGCCCTTCTTCCGGGGCGGAAACCGTAGCTGGCCTCCGAAAATTGCGGATCAAAGATCGGCGTCAGCACTTGCAGGAGGGCCTGTTGGATCAGGCGGTCCATCACGGTGGGGATCCCCAGCATCCGCTTGCCTCCCCCGGGTTTCGGGATTTCGACCCGGCGCACGGGCTGCGGTCGGTAGGTCCCCGCGAGCAGTTCTTCCCGGATGCGCGGCCACTCGGCTCGGATCTGTTCCCGGAGGTTTTCCGTGGGAATGCCGTCCACGCCGGGGGCACCCTTGTTCTGCTCCACCCGCTTCAGGGCGGCCAGCATGTTATCCCTGGCCACCACCTTCTCCATCAGGCTGTCACCTTGATCCCCGCGAGGTGAGGTTCCGCTTTGTGCCGGAGAAGGGCTCGGCTCTCCCACGATCCCCCGTGGCTTCACCACTTCCTCCCGTGGGCAGTCCCTGTTCAGGGTTTTCGGCTGTCTTCGTCCTTCTCGCGAACGCACCGGTCTCACCTCTGACTTGATGTTCGGGCCTTCCTCTCAGGTTCATGATCCCCGGAGTACTATGCCCTCTGCTGACTCCTGCCGGTTCAGCCGAACCTCTCGGTTCGGGTTGCCAGTTTCTCTGGCGTGTCCGGCAGGCCTCCCCGGGTAAGAACGCTGACCTTCCCCCCGCGCCCGCCTCATATACTCCACCGCTCCTTGGCAGCCTTGGATTTCGCTGTGTTGCGCCAGCTCATCCGAACGGCGCAGCCTCGTATGAGGTTCTTGTTCATCGGACCGTGGGTTTGCCTCCGGCTTCCTTCGGATTCCGCCTCGCAGCGGACACCCTTGCCTTTGGCTAGCAGACTCGTGCTGCCTCGCCTGCAGTGGACTTTCACCACCAAGTCAACGCCCATGCCGGGCACACGCAACACATGGAGCGCGGCCGGCGCCGCGCCGCAGGCCGCCACACTCCGTCCGCCGCTCACGGGTTCCGATGAATGTGAAGCGCATACTCGCACCGGTCATCGCCGTTGACGTTACATTTTACTTCCCGGGCGGACACCGTCCGACCCAAGACTTTGTGGATCGCCCCCACCCCTCCCCATTGTCTGCCTCGAAGATAACGGAGGGAGCACCGGCGTTCCGTGACCCGCGTCACAGCTCCAGAGACGATGGGCCTTCCGGCCGTTGTGCCTGCGACTGATTTTCGGTATCGTGAGGGCAAAGGCGGTGATCACCATGAGCATCACTCAGCGAATCCCACTGTTTGCACACCTGCCTGAAAACCAACTTCAGACAGTGGAGAATTTCTGCACACCTTTGAGCATTCCCTCCCGGGGCATGATTTTTCACCAGGGCGACCCATTGGAGCGCGTGTTTTTCTTGTCCCGGGGGCTTGTGAAAATTTATATCTATGACGTGGACGGGCGGGAGCAGATCATGGCGGTCCTCGGGGCCGGCGAAATGTTCCCCCATACGGGTTTTTTTGACGAGACGACCTACCCGGCCCACGCCCAGGCCATTCGGGATACCGATTTGGTGGCCCTGACCCGCCAAAAGTTGGAACGTTTGGTGCTCGATTCCCCCGATGCCGCCATGGCCCTCATCCGGGTTCAGGGCCGCAAGATCCGCGAGCTTCAGGCGAGACTTCAGAATTTGACTCAGCATTCCGTTCTGGAGCGGGTGGCGTGGACTTTATGGCAACAGGTCTTGGAATGGGGGCGGGTCGACCCAGAAGGATATGTGATGTCCTTTCCCCTCACCCACTATGAACTGGCCAAATGGGTGGGCACCACCCGGGAATCGGCAAACCGGGCCATGAGTTTGCTCAGAAAACAGGGGGTGATCCAGGTGCAGGGGGAGCAGCTCCGCATCCTGCAACCAGACGTGTTGGAATCTTTGGCGGGCGGACTCAAAGAGGCGGGCAAAGGACGGCCCGGGAAGTAAACGAATCCGGGCGAAAAAATGGCGGTCCGAGCCCCGAAGAGCTCCGCCGCCGTCACCGGTACTGGGCCACCCGCCGCTCCAGAGCGATCCCCAGCCGGGACAAAGGAAAATTCAAGATAAAGTACGCCGTAACGGCCATCAGATAGAGCAACGTGGCCTGGCTGGTGGCATTCACCCCGAGCTCTGCCCGGCGCATGATATCCATCACGCCGATGGTAAAGGCGAGGGATGAGTTTTTCACTTGCAGGACGAGAAAGCTCACCATCGCCGGCAGGATCGTCGCCAAAGCCTGGGGCAGAATGACCTTTCGCAAGGTTGTCCAGCGGCTGATCCCCAGGGCCGCTGAAGCCTCCCGCTGCTCGTGGGGGATACTGTGAAGCCCCGCCCGAAACAGCTCCACTGCATAAGCACCTCCGTAGGCCGATAACCAAATCGCCGCGGCAGTGAAAGCGTCCAATTGGATCCCGTATTGGGTCAGTCCGAAAAAGACCGCAAACAACTGTAAGATCTGTGGCGTACCACGGATCACTTCCACGTAAGCGCCCACCACCGCCCGCAGGGGCCAAGGACCGTACAGGCGCGCCAGCGCCCCGAAGAGGCCGATGATCAGCGCCAACACCGTCCCTAAGACGGTAAGCGCCACGGTGACGAGCATTCCCTGCCCAATGGGGCCAAGGTATTGAAGAACCACTTCCACCGGCATCACCTCTGGGGACTGAGTTGGTAGGAGTTCACGAGGGCCGGCTCGGCGTCGTCAGCTGGGCTGTGATCCAATACCCGCCGCAGGAAGGTGCGCGTCCGTTCGTGTTCAGGGTTGGATAACAATTTCCGCGCCGGGCCGGACTCAATGATCTGCTGGTCGGCCATCACCACGATGGTGTCCGCTACATCCCGGGCGAAAGCCATTTCATGGGTCACCAACAACATCGTCATACCGTCGGCGGCCAATTGCCGAATGACCGACAGGACATCGCCCACCAACTCCGGATCCAAAGCGGACGTGGGCTCGTCGAAGAGCATCATTTGCGGGTGCATGGCCAGAGCCCGACAAATCGCCACCCGCTGTTGCTGTCCGCCGGACAGGTTGCGCGGATAGGCATTTTCTTTATCGCCGAGACCCACCAAGTCTAAGAGGCGCCGGGCTTCCTGGATGGCTTCCTGCTTGGACACTTTGTTCACGTCCATGGGCGCGAGGATGATATTCTCTAGAACGGTCAGGTGAGGAAACAGATTAAACCGTTGAAACACCATGCCCACTTTCTTCCGGATCTCCGTCAACTCCCGGTGACTGGGGCTCCAACCGCTGTCCGAGCCCTTGAGCATATGGCCGAGCACCCGGATGGTGCCGGATTCAAAGGGCTGTAAATAGTTCACACAACGGAGGAGCGTGCTCTTTCCGGCCCCGCTGGGGCCGATGATCGCCACCACTTCGCCCACCTCGACATCAAGGTCGATATCCTTGAGGATCGTGTGATCCCCAAATCGCTTTGTCAGACCTCGAATCTCAAGCACCCGCTGCCTTGACACGGCGCTCCCACCTCCTTACTGTCAGGGACAATCCATAGCAGACGATAAAATACAGCACCCCAGCGATCAAAAAGACGTTCGTATACTGAAAGGTTTCGCTGCCCGCCTGGTACGCTTGATACATGAGTTCCCCCACCCCGATGGTGATCACCAAGGCCGTGTCTTTCACCAAATCGATCGCCGCACTGGTGCCCGGCGGCAAGATCGCGAGGAGGGACTGGGGGACGATCACCCGCAACAGCGTGGTTCTCCGGCGGAGTCCCAAAGCCTCGGCGGCTTCGCGCTGACCGAAATCCACGCTCATGAGGCCGCTGCGAAAGATCTCGGAATACAGCGCCCCATAAAATCCCCCCAGTACGATCACCGCCGCTTCAACGCCCGGAATGATAATCCCGATCTGTGCCAAGCTGTAATAGACAAAGAACAACTCCACAATCACCGGCGTCGACCGGACGATTTCTACATACACGGCCCCGATCGCCCGGAGGGGAGCGATCTTGCTCATCCTCATGAAGGCCAGGACCCCGCCCACCACCAGCCCGACGACCAGGGAGGCCACCGTTAACTCCAAGGTGACCAGCATGCCGTGCAAAAAAGATTCCCCGTAACGCTGCCAAAGCCCGAAAAGCGATTGCATGACTCCCTCCCGAAAACGCCTTTTCCATCAGGACGGCTTGGGCGGCCTTCGCGGATGGCGCGATCAACTTCCTGACTGATTTCCTAGTCCTGCGAGATACGAAGGATCCGTCAAGCCGTATTTTTCAAGAATTTGTTTCAAGCCTCCATTCGATTGTTCTTGAACCAGAAACTTGTTGAGTTCATCCAAAAATCGCTTCGAATAATCTCCCTTCGCCACGCCATAGTACCCGGCCGGTGCCTGGTTCCCCTTTCCTGTAATCGATTCCGGAACGGGTCCCAGAACCTTAATGTGCAAAGAAGGATTCTTTTTCACCGCCCACTCGGCGTACATCACCGGTTGAAACGTCGCGTCCACCCGCCCGGAAGACAGGGCAAGAAACGCTTCGTTGACACTGTTGTAGGACTGATTCACCGCTCCGGGAATCCTCGGGACGAAGGCCTGTTCAGCCGTGCCGGTGGCGGTGGCGATCTTTTTCCCCTGTAGCCCTTCCACCGTGGCCGCCGGAATTCGCGGAAAGTCGGAATTTACAATAATTCCTTCTACATATTTAATCACAGGATTCGAGAAAGTCAGCACATCTTCGCGCTCCGGCGTTTTAAAGATGTTCGCAGTGATGTCATCTCGCTTCGAGGCCACCGACTGGATGGTGGCAGGAAAAGCCATGGAATGAACCTCCAGTTTTGCCCCCAGTGTCGAAGCGAATTTGCTGAGGATGTCAATATCCACGCCGGACCACTGCTGAGTTGCCGGATCCTGATACTCCAAGGGTGGAAAGCTGGCCACTGCCACGCTCAAAACCTTGGACGACTTCACCTTATCGAGCAGATCCCCTGTCCCCGAGCCCTGCGGCGAACTGGAGGCACCACAGGCAGTCAGCGAGAGGAGAGCCGCTATGCTGAACATGCCCGCAGCCATCCTCCGCAATAACCGTTGACCCATTATCCGTTTCAGACCCCGTGATAACATCTTCACACCCCTTTATGCCTCATGTCGATGCCGCACAGCCTTCAACAAGCCCTTTTCGCCAGGCAACTTCCATATAGTCCATGGCGTGGCGACAACTTCATATTAACATAAAGTTGTTGAATAGACAAGGATAGACATCGTTTCTCCCGCGTAATCGGGAGTCCACTGAACTATCCCCGCAGGGGAGTACGCCTTTCTTCTGTGCTCTCTGCCTCGGAGGGATCTACCGATGTAGAGGAGACATCGGGGGAGGGAGTGGAGGAAGATTCCTCGGGGTCCGGCAGTTTCATCTGGAGTGGCGTCTCAAAATACACCGATTGCGATGGGAAGGCGATCTCCACTCCGTGGCGTTCGAGAATTTCCATGATCTTCAAATTGATTTCCTCTTTTACCTGCAAATACTCGGACCAAACGGTGGTTGTGGTGAAATAGTACACAAAGATATCCAAACTGCTCGCCCCGAACTGGTCAAAGTTCACCAAGATCGTTTCATTGTGGGTTTCGGGATGCTCGTGCAATAAGGCGCGAATCTCCTTCACACATTGTTCCAGTTTCTTTCTGGGGGTTCGATAGGATAGGCCGAGATGAAAGCTCACCTGGCGCTTCCCCATCCGAGCCCAGTTGGTAATGGGCTCACCGGCTAACAAGGAGTTGGGTACAGTGACCAGCGCCTGGGCAAAAGTGCGGACCTTCGTGCTCCGAAAGGTGATGTCCTCCACCGTTCCTTCTACGGAAGGCGTCTTAATCCAATCCCCGATGCTGAAGGGCCGCTCTGTAATGATCACAAACCCGGCAAAAAGGTTGGCCAGGGAGTCTTTGGCTGCCAACGCCAGAGCGAGCCCTCCCAATCCCAGCCCCGCCAGAAAGCTGCTTACCTGAAATCCCCACTCTTGGGCGACCATCATGACCGCCAGGGCCACAATGAAAAAACGAATCACCCGGGTTAAAAAAGGTGCGACAATTCGGTCGAACTGGACGCGAAGGTGTCCGCCCAGATGCAAGAACAACGGTGTCACCTGAAACAATGCGTGGGCCACGACAATGATGATGAACGTATGAAGGGCTTGACCGAGCCAGCGAGGTTGCGGTTCATAAAAAATCAGAACGGCCAGGTAGAGCCCCACCCCCACCAAAAACCATCGGAGAGGCTTTTCCAAAGCCGCAAGCAGACCATCATCATACGTGTTGCTGGTCTTTCGGGCGAATCTCATCAGCGTGCGGACAACGAGTTTGCCGAACACCTTCTGAAAAACTAAAGCTGCACCTACAACGAGTAGGCTGAAAACGGCTCGCCACAGGATAGGGTCCAATTGAAGGATCTGCGCATAGAAGGCTTTCATGTTCATATCCCCCACGACAGTTCGCATCTCGAACCTGTTTTTGCGATTAACTCTATCATCCCATCTACAGACCTGATTGTCCAATAGCCGGGTGCATTCCACCGCCTTTCTCTTACCCATTCAAGCACACGGAAACTTTGGAAAGGATTTGGACAAGCGCGAACCCGCCTTTAAGCCTTTTTTGCGAAGTCTCTTTATCGTGAAATCGAAGAGATTTTCGAGGGATGGATTGTGCGCATGGATCCCACAAGGCGCGGATTTCTAAAGGCTCCTTTGGCCGGTTCCGCGTACATATTAACGGAAATTTTAGGTATTTCAAGGCTTGCTTAAGCCGCTGAAGCGACCCAAGGGGCAGATCTCGGGTTCGTCCCCAATTCACCCCGGGATTCGGGTTTCCTCAATCCGTGGCTTCGGGAGATCCCACAAGTACCGGAGCGATTTTGTGGACCCGGGTGGTCCCCACAGTGGCTCAAGGAGTGAGCGCTACGAATTTTGATCCAAAGATGATTCAGTGGATCAGCCCGAGCCATCTTATATGGAGCGCCTACTCCGCCGGGGACATCCGCTCCCGGTCCGGGGCGAATAAACGGCTTTTGTACCAGTGCGAAGTCCCGGAAGGCAAAGCCTCTATGGAGGTACTCGTTCACGCCCAATGATCTGCCGATCGCGCAGGAGGCCATGAACTCCCGAGTGCTTTGATGCCTGCCCGGCCACCCGAGCCGGGTTTTTTGTCTGGATCGTGCCAATGGATGAAACTCCTCACATACAACTCAGTCACTTCCGTGTTATAATAGGCTCTACAACGTTCACTTATTTTTCACAATTCGCCGCCGCCCAATCCTGTATACTCATGATAGGGTTAATGATAACGTTTCTCAATTGAGGTGGTTCCCAATGACATTGAACGACTGCCCACCCGGAACACTTTGTACAGTGATCGATGTCCTCGCTCCTAAGGACGGACACCGCCACCGCCTCATGGAACTCGGCCTCGTACCCGGCACCGACCTGAGGGTGGTGCGCCGGGCCCCGTTCGGCGATCCGCTGGTGATTCACGTCCGCGGCGTTCAGCTGGGGATCCGCCGAAAAGATGCCCGGTTCATACAAGTGGAGACGGAGCGACGGCCGTGAAATCCGCGCAGCAGCCTGCGGAGGTTCGCGGCCCGGTGGCTCTCTCCACCATTGCCCTGGCGGGGAATCCCAACACCGGGAAAACCTCACTGTTCAACCTTTTGACAGGAACCCGCCAGTACGTCGGGAACTGGCCCGGGGTGACGGTGGAGAAAAAAGAGGGCCTGTGCAAAGATTTGCCGGGATGTTGGGTGGTGGACCTGCCGGGAACGTACAGCCTCGCAGCCCGGTCCCCGGAGGAGCGGGTGGCGGTGGAATACCTGTTGTACCAAGGTCCTTCGGCGGTCGTCAACGTGGTGGACGCCTCAAGTTTAGAACGACATTTGTATTTTACTGCCCAGCTGTTGGAGATGGGGTTGCCCGTGGTGGTCGTCCTCAACATGATGGACACGGCGGCCGCCCGGGGTTTCAACATCGACGTTTCTCTGCTGGAACAGCGCCTGGGGGCCCCTGTGGTGCCAATGACCGCCCGGCGGGGGATTGGAAAAGAGCAGTTGATTCGTCGCCTACAGAGCGAAGTCACGCCTGCTGCCTTCGTCCTGCCCTACCCGCGGTCTGTGGCAGCGGTGGTGGCCCGGGCGGAAGCCGCCCTGGCGGCCCTGCCAGAACCTTTGGCCGGACGCCGCCGGGCCCTGGCCGTCATGGCCCTGGAAGGAAACCCAGCCGTAATAGCGGCTTTGGAACAGGCGCTGCCCCCGACCGCGGTGGCAACCCTGGCGAACCTTCGCAAGGAGTTTACAGAGAGCGGAGAGCGAATCCGCCAGGCCCGGCACGAATGGGCGGCCCAGACGGCCCGGGAAGTCGTGGCAAGCGGGGGACAATTGCAAGGAGAGCGGACGTGGAGTGATCGGCTCGATCGCTGGCTCTTGCACCCGATTCTCGGGGTCCCGTTGTTCCTGGCAGTTCTCTTTCTTTTGTTCCAAGTGACTTTTAGCTGGGTGGGAACCCCCCTGTCGGATGCCATGGACAGTGCAATCAGCGGCCCTATAGCGGCGGGACTTCAAGCCGCTTTGGAAGCCATGGGAAGCCCCGGGTGGTTTACGGATCTCATGATCCAAGGCATCCTGGGGGGCGTGGGAGCGGTGTTGGTGTTCATTCCCCAGATCGCCGTACTGTTTCTCGGTCTGTCCTTTTTGGAGGATTCCGGTTACATGGCCCGGGCGGCGGTGATTACCGACCGGGTCATGCAAGCCGTGGGGTTGGGAGGGCGGTCCTTCATTCCCATGGTACTCGGTTTCGGGTGTAACGTCCCCGCCATCATGGCCACCCGCACCTTGGAGGACCCCCGGGCGCGGCTGGTGACGGTCCTGGCCATTCCGTTCATGTCCTGCTCGGCCCGGTTGTCCGTCTACGCCCTCCTTGTCCCGGCCTTCTTTGCCCGGCACCAGGCGGAGGTCGTGTTCTTGTTGTACTTGGTCGGCGTGGCGGCAGCCCTGGGGACAGCGTGGCTGTTGGGGAGGCTGGTT
This sequence comes from Kyrpidia spormannii, assembly GCF_002804065.1. Taxonomy (NCBI): domain Bacteria; kingdom Bacillati; phylum Bacillota; class Bacilli; order Caryophanales; family Alicyclobacillaceae; genus Kyrpidia; species Kyrpidia spormannii. Next base: position 2,564,236 of record NZ_CP024955.1, read on the forward strand.
GGAACCGGCGACTCGCTCTTTGTCATGGAGCTGCCGCCTTACCACGCCCCCACCGCCCGAAACCTCACTTTGCATACGTGGGACAAGGTGAAGGGGTTCTTGCGCAAGGCGGGAACGATTATTTTTTCCGTGTCGGTGTTGTTGTGGTTTCTCGGGAGGTTTTCGTTTCAGGGAACCGTGCCCGTGGAGCACAGTTTTCTCGCCGGGCTCGGGGGATGGATCGCCCCCTTGTTCGCGCCGATGGATTTTGCCACCTGGCAGGCCGGCGTGGCCTTGATCACGGGATTTTTAGCGAAAGAATTGGTGGTGGCCACGATGGGAGTGGCCTACGGCGCGGGAGAGGCGGCGGGGGGACTCACGGCGCTGTTGCAAGGAGCGTTCACCCCGGCATCGGCGCTGGCGTTTTTATTTTTCGTCCTGTTGTACACGCCGTGTCTCTCCACCGTGGCGGTGATACGCCGGGAAACAGGGTCCTGGAAATGGACGGCCGCCTCGGTGGTGTACAGTGTAAGTCTGGCTTGGGTAGTTTCGCTGGGGGTCTACCATATCGCCAGGTGGTGGATATGAGACACAAAAAGGCCGGCCGCACAGTCTGAAAGGCGGTTCCATGTGTAGGTAGAATCACAGAAAGGTGGAGAGTCAATGGTCTATATCGTGATCGCCGCCGTCCTTGGATATGCGGCCTGGCAGTTGGTCCGCCTCTTTCACCGGACCCGCTCCGGTGGATGCGCCGCAGGATGTGACCAGTGCAACGGCTGCGCCCTTGGCCAAAGTGCGGGCCAATTTCAAAACAGCGCTCGGAAATCTTTTATTCAGCTCGATGAAATCCCCCTTGACCCGGGCAAACGGGAGTAACGGGCCCCGCCCAGGAAACCAAAACCGTCACTTTTCTCCGACCCGGGGAGGTACGAGAACCAGAGCGAGTACTGCGTCTTCCAAGGACTCCACGCGGTGCGGCACTCCGGGTCCGACGGCGATCATTTCGGCCGGCCCCAGTGTCAGCGGCCCTCCCCCCGGTTCAAAAGCCTCAAAAACCACTCGGCCCCGCAGAACAAAGGCGAGCAAGTGAGCATCCACCCGGTGTTTGTCTAAAACTCGTCCGGCGGGCAAGCTGAGTTGTATCACCCGGGCCGGTCCGCCTTGGGCGACTCGCCTGGTGAGCTCCTCGGCCATTTGAAAACGATGGTGTTCCATGCCACTCCCCCCTCGGTTTCACGTCACCATCAGGATAACGGACGCCCATTAAGGTCGTGGTAACGCGGCTCACAGGAGGACCAGCGTTCCTTATCGCTGGCCCTGGCGCATGGAAATCCGCGGTTTCAAGCAACCTGCTTTCACCGATTCTGGGGAGGATTATCGGGCTGCAGGATCTGTCGGGCCTGCTGGTGAATGAGGGCGATCTGCTGGGCAATGGCTTCATCGTAACCCGGGCACTGGCCGTACAAATCTGTGTACCGGGCCTTCGCCTCGGCGATCCGCCCGGTCAGCCCGCATATGTTCGCCTGGAGGAGATCGGCTTTCCAGGCGTGAATATCCGCATCTAAGTTGACCAACCCGGCGTAGTTGTCCCCTTGGGCCCGAAGGCGGCGCAGATCCTCTTCGGCAGCCTGGAGAAGCTGCTTCGCCTTTTCCACCCGAACATGGGCCAAGTAGTAGTGCGAATCCGGAAACTGGGGGTCTGTTTCCTGCATCCGCTCGGCCACCCTCTCCGCTTCGTCGTAGGCGGACTGAAACAGATACGCCTGAACCAACAACCTCTGGATCTCCAGAAGCGCCCCGAATCCCGGCGTGGTCTTGGCCCGTTCCTCCGCAGCCAGGAGAAGGCTCGTCCCTTTTTTAACGTCGCCGGCGGAAAGGACTTCCCGCCCCAGGTACATCAACCAGGTCGGGTCTGCGGGTTCTTCTTGCACCATTTGGTTCAAGAGGCGAATATTCCTCTGCAGCTTGGCGCGAATATCTGTATTTGCCGGATCGTAGCCGTCGTGCAGGATTCGAATCGTCACCAGGTAGTCCCGGGTTCTCAAGTCTGTGTAGCGGTTGCCTTTCACAGGAGCAATCTGTTCGTGAATCCGACCGTGAAAGCGCAGATCCCCTCGCCGGGGGAACAGGCGGGGAACGTTCATGGCGATGGAAGTCGTGGAGCCCAGGCGGTTGATAATCATCGGATGAAGAACCGGGGTTGGGGTGACGGCATCCAGCATGGCAGCAGCTTCCCGGATCAACGGTTTATCATCGGGGTGCACCCATTCGTCGGCATCGATCCAAAGCACCCAATCGGCAGCAATGTTGTCAAGGCCAAAATTCCGCGCTGCGGCAAAATCATCGTTCCACGCATAAAACAGGACCCGCACGCCCGGAAAAGTCTCGGCAACAGCGGCCGTATCATCGGTGGAACCCGTATCCACCACCAGGATTTCGTCCACCGCCCCCTTCAAACTTTCCAGGCAACGGCCGATGCTCCGGGACTCATTCTTCGCCACAATCACCGCCGCAACCGTCGGAACCCGCGGCCAGGCCAAAAGTTGCTCCACGAGAGGGTGACTGCGACCGTTATCCAAGATCGGGTCTCCTTCTTCAGCCGGAGCATTCCAGCGGGCCAGTTGTTTTTGCGGATGAAACAAGTAAGCCCTGCGAAACGCCTTTCGTGCGGAGGTGCCGTATCCTTGGCGCAACAGGGCTTCCCCCAGGATCTCCCATGCCGTCGTATCCGCCGGGTCAGCCCGGAGTGCCTTGAATCCGAGTCGCTCGACTTTGATCCAGTCTTTCTCCTCCAGCGCCCGGCGCATTTCCTCATGAGGCGGAACCATCGGCCCCCGCATGCACGTCCCTCCATCCCGGGTTTCACCGGCTTTAGGCGAAGATCCCGGTCAATTTCACCTTCCTTTTTATGAAACGCCACTTGACCGCGGTCGTCAAGCCGACCCCTCGTTCACCCGCGGCGCTGATCCACGCCAAGTGGCGTCGAACTTTTCATTGACACCTCATTTTTGAATACGATAACGTACAATTACGGATGGGTGACTCTCCTCATGTCGTGCCATAAAGGTGATCTGAGTTGTGAAGATTCAGCCTATTCTGGCCCTGCTTGTGGTCGTCGCGGCCGTGATGGTAGCGGCCGGTGGACTGATTTCATTATATAAAACGGATCAAGCCACAGCCTTTCAAGGCATCCTCGATCTATACGGGCCGAACCTGGCTCCAACGAGGTTCCGTTCCTCTGAATGGGGAATGGGAGTTTTACTGGAAGCAATTGCTGACCCCGGCGGATTTTGAACCGGGCCATCTTTCCCTTGTACCCGCCTACATACAAGTACCCCGGACCTGGCAGGGGCAAAGGGCGAAGGGAGGGATCCCAGGATGAAGTCGAGTCCTTCGGTACTGGTCGTCGATGACGACCCGGAAGTCAGGGCACTGGTGGAGTTGTACCTCAACCGCCACGGTTACCGGAGGTTAAAAATAGATATACATTAACCTTGTTTCATGGTAATATATAGTCATGAAAGACACACAGTATCTTCCTATTGGGAAAGTGGCAAAGATGCTGGGACTGAGCGTGCAGACGATCCGTCGCTGGGAAAAGGCCGGGAAGATTCATTCCATTCGTTCGCCGGGGAACCACAGGCTGTTCGACATCGAGGAGGTGAAGCGGCTTTTGGGAAAAGCGGCCGGGGACCGGACGGCGATCTACGCCCGGGTATCTTCGGCCAAGCAAAAGGCGGACGGCAATCTCCAGCGGCAACGGGAACGGCTGGAGCGGTACGCGGAAGAACGCGGGTACGATGTGGTCCGGGTATTTTCCGAACAGGCGTCAGGAGTGAGCGACAACCGGAAACAACTGGCGGCCCTGCTCAAACTCGCCGAAGACGGGGAGATCGACCGGGTGCTGATCGAATACCCGGACAGGCTGGCCCGGTTCGGCTATCGGTATCTGGAGCGGTTTTTCGAGAGTCACGGGGTGACGGTCGAGTCCACCCACAAGACCGAGCCGAAGACATCCCAGCAGGAGCTGGTGGAGGATCTGTTGACGATCATCACCGTGTTTTCAGCCCGGATGTACGGCAAGCGGTCCCAGGAATTCCGTGACAAGGTCCAAAAAGTCATGAACGAGATGGGAGGTGAGGGCACTGGCCGCGGTCATCAAGACGATCCGGATCGGGATTCACAGGGAGGTCCATCGGTGTAAGACGGAGGCGTTGGAGAGAACCAAGGACATCTATAACCAGGTGATTGCGTTTTACATGGACTTTTTCGCCGCACATCTGAACGTGTTGGACGAGCCGGTCCAGGTTCGGAAGAAGGACGGGTCTATCAAAGAACGAACGCGCACCAACCAAGAACTGTTGACCTTCGCGGAGTTTCACACCCTGGCGACCAAAGCCCACCCGAACCCGGGGTGGCCGCTCGACGAACACGTTCCGGCGGCGGAGGGGATGCCGACGGAGTTGCGGCGGGCGGCGATCAACCGGGCTATTGGCAAGGTGCGGTCCTGGTGGAGTCACCTGAAAACTTGGGAGGAAACGGCACCGGACCAGCGCGGGCGGGAACCACGACCCGGCGCACCGAACGAACCGGTGACGTTTTATGCGGGGATGGTCGAGCACCCCGCGTATGACCTAAACCCGCAGAAGAAAAAGCGGCACACGTTCATCAGCCTGAAACTGCACACGGGGCAGAAGTGGGAAAAGGTGTCGCTGCCGGTTGTGGTTCACGCCCAGGCCGAATCGCTTCTCGCCGGGTCCGCCCTGGAGAAAGAGCGCATCGCTCGTGGAAGGAAACGTTCAAAGACGGCCCAGACCGGTTCCGGCGAAGAAAAAGGGGACCGGACATGGGTGGCGAAATCCCTGACGGTGTACGGGAAGCGGGACAAACGGTACCCGGGCGGGGTGCGGTATGCGCTGCACGTCCCGATGGAGAAATCCGTCGACAAACCCCGGAAGGCAGAGGAACAGCGCCAGGCAAACCCACAGATGCCGGTGGTCACGGTGGACCTGGGCGTGGGCAGGCTGGCGGTGATGGGAGCGTTCGTGGAAGGGCGGCTGGCGGCCACGAGGTTCGTGGACGGCCAGGCCCTCAACCATCGCCGGCACCGGCTGTTGACCGTCATTCACCGCAAGCGGAAACAAAGCGGACGGCTCCAGCCGGGCGTCCAGGACAACGCCGCGCTGTGGGACAAGATCCGGAACCTGGACGAGAATGCGGCCAAGCAGACGGCCGTAACCATTGTCCGGTTCGCGAGGGAGCACGGCGCAAGGGTGATCGTGTTCGAGCACCTGCGCCGGTACCGGCCGCCGAAAGAGAAGATGAGCCGGAGCGGTCGGAAGAACCACAAACGGGCGTACTGGTTGCGCGGACAGATCATGGAATGGGTCCGGGACCTGGCGTTTCGTGAGGGGATTCTGACGGTGGAGCGCAACCCGGCCTATACCTCCCAGGTCTGTCCGCACTGCAAGGTGCTCGGGGAACGCAACGGCTCACGGTTCACATGCAAGAACCCGAACCACCGGTACAGCGCGGACGCGGATTTTGTGGGGATGATGAACCTGTACAGGAAATGGACGAAGACATTCGTGTATCCCCGCAAAGGGGATGACCCAAAGCCAGAGGTTGCCTGAGGGCAAAATATCCCTCTGGTCTCGCGGGAGGCTAACCGCCTGGACGAGATGCCTTTCGTGATTGCCCGTGTGGTACGGGATGGCTCTGAGCTTCTTTCCTTGGGGACCGGTTTGCCGGACGCGGGAGGAAGCACACGCCGAGAAGCGCGCCCGCCCCAGGGGCGGCTCCCTTCCGGATGGAAGGAGACAAAGGTCAGGCCGACAGCGGTCGTCGGATAGGTTTGGATAGATATTCCGGCAACTGTTGATACCACGAGTACGGCGGAAGCGGGCCGCCATGCTGTGGACTTCTTGAAGTGGGAAAGTCCCGACCTCCTCATCCTCGACGTCGTGCTCCCGGATGTCAACGGCGTGGAGTTGTGCCGGGCCATCCGCCGGTATTCGGACGTACCTGTACTATTCCTCAGTTGGAAAGGCACTCCAGACGACATCATTGCCGGCCTCGACAAAGGCGGGGATGACTACGTGACCAAACCCTTCGACCCGATGGTCTTGGTGGCCCGGGTCAAAGCCCGGCTGCGGAGGGCGAAGGTTGAACGGGAAGAAACCCCACGGCCTCATACCTTATGCTTCGGAAATGTGGAAATCGACTTCCGCTCCTACACCGTCCGGGTCGACGGCCGACCTGTGGAGTTATTCACAAAAGAACGGCAGCTACTGTTTTTCTTGGCCCGGCATCCAGACCAAGTGTTTAGTCCGACCCAGCTCCATCACCACGTTTGGGGATGGGATGCGCCAAGCGACGAGCGGACGGTGCCGGTCCACATCAGCAACCTGCGGAAAAAAATCGAACCGGATCCCAGCCGCCCCATCTACATCCGGACCGTGCGAGGATTTGGATATCGATTTTCTCCACGGGAAGACAATGGCACGGGGTGCGAGAACCCTGCCACGAAATTGAAACAAAAATAGCCCGTTTGAGCCACGCCGGCCCAGGTGAGACTTGATACCATCGGACTTGGAAGATGTAGCCGGATCCTGAATTTGATGACGGAAAGGGTCGGTGACCGTGAAAAGATCGATTTCAAAACGTCCCAGGGTTCGTCGTGCGGCCCTGTGGTGGGCGGCTGGTTCTGTGGCTGCCACCGTCCTTGCGGGGTGTGGCGCCACCGCGGGCCCCGACAGCGGCACGGCGGCCCAGGGGCAGGGTGGAGCCGGGGGCCAGGCTGGAGTCATTCAAAACACTCCCCAGGCCCAGGACCTGCGCCAAGCCAACTGGCACATTCAACCGTACCAAGCGACCGATCAGGACGGAAAACCGTTTAACACCGATCAGATGAAAGGAAAGATCTGGTTAGCGGACGTCATTTACACCAACTGCCCCACCATGTGTCCGGTGATGACGCCGAACATGGCCCAGGTGCAGAAAAAATTAAAAGCGGCGGGAGCCTCGGCGGAAATTGTATCCTTCAGCTGCGACCCCGATACGGACAAACCCGAGGTCTTGAAAAAATACGCCGAACGCTACAACGCCGATTTAAAGATGTGGCATTTTGTGACGAGTCCAGGATTTGATATCACCAAGGATTTCGTGTTCAAAAGCTTCCATACATCTTTGACAAAAAATCCCCCGGAGGTATCCGGAGGCATCACCATGTACAACCACACGACTCAATTTTTCCTGATCAATCGCAACGGCCAAATCGTCAAGATGTACGACGGCATGAAGCCCCCCATCGACCAGATCGTCCAGGACGTCAAAGCCCTTGAATGACATGGGCGCTTTTTCGCCCGCGATCCATTCCCAGTATATTCCGGACATCAAGGCTGCGCAGTTCCTCGTGATGCGAAGTCGTTCGCAACCCGAAACGAGTGCGGCCGGGACCCACCCCGGCCGCCGCCGTGTCAACTCCCCGTTCCGGAAGCCTGGGTGCCCTCCAGTCCCAGTTCGCGTGCCGCGCCCTTGAGAGCCTCGATGACAAACCCGATGTGTTCATCGAGATCCACCCCCAACTCCTCGGCGCCCCGGCGCACATCCTCTCGGTTGACCCCTTTGGCGAAGGCCTTGTCCTTCAATTTCTTTTTCACGGCCCGAACATCCACATCGTAAATACTTTTCGTCGGTCGGACCAAAGCCACGGCGGTGATAAACCCGGACAGCTCATCACAGGCGTACAGACACTTGTCCATCAAGTGGTCCCGGGGCACGCCGAGATAATCCGCGTGGCTGAGAATCGCATGGATGACATCCTCCGGGTAGCCTCTCTGCCTCAGGATCTCGGCGCCCCGGGTGGGATGGTCCTCGGGAGATGGCCAGCGGTCGTAATCAAAGTCGTGCAATAGACCCACAATCCCCCATTTTTCCTCATCTTCCCCATACTTGCGGGCATAGGCTCTCATGGCCGCCTCTACGGCCAAGGCGTGTTTGATGAGATTCGGGTTTTTCGTGTACTCGTTCAACAGTTCCCACGCTGCCTCGCGATCAAGTGACATCGTATGTGCCTCCTTTATCGGGCCGACCCCGTCCGGGATGATGGTTCCCCGGCGGAATGGGCGCCCGGAATCACGGCTTCATAAAGTGGGAATAGTTCCAACAGCACAGTTTGGGCGAGGCTGAGAAACGACTCGCCTTTCACTAGAGCCGGCTCCTGTCGGTCGAACCGACGGCCCACTGCCAAACCGGCTGCTTTTTTCTCCAAGGCCACGCCGAGCTCTTGGAGGCCACCTCCGTCGAGCCGAGGCCAGGGCCGGTCCGCCGCCCCGTCCCGGTGCAGGGCCCACAAGTAAGAAGAAGGCACGAGCGCGGCAGCCTCCTCCCCGTGCTCCCGCAACCACCGGGCGGCCCCCGGCTTGTCCTCCGCTTCGGGTTTGATCACCAGCCGCACAAACACCTCTTCAGCCCCAATTCCCACTTCAAAATGTGCATATCGTTTATACCCCCGGGGCGAACGGGAGAGTGCCATCCACGTCTCGTCGGGAGGGTTAACCTTGCGCCGGGCATGAGCTGCAACATGGGGGTAAAAAGGCACCCCGGTCTCCCGGGAAAGCCGAGGGGCCAACTCGTCAGCCAGCGCCGTCAACTTCGGCCGCACCCGGGAACGAATCGCCTCCATCCGCTCCTCGAACTCCGCGATCGAAAAGACGGCAAAATCTTCCGCTTCAAAGCCGTTGAACGCCACCGTCAACCCTCCTTTTCCGTGTCCAGGCTCCATCCGGCGACCACGCCTGGCCTCGTGGTGACGGGTCAATACCCTTTGCGGGAATCCACCCGGTTGACCCATTCCCCGGCCCCGGACAAGTACACCAGGAGATTCTTTAGGAAAATTTCCAGTGCCCGGTCGTTGTAATAAGGCGAGAGACCCGAGATATGAGGGGTGAGCAGGCAATTCTCCAGTCCCCAAAAGGGATGGTCCGAAGGAAGCGGTTCCTGTTCAAACACATCCAGGGCTGCCCCGGCAATCCACCCTTCGGTCAATGCCCGCAGAAGAGCCGGTTCATCCACGACGCCGCCCCGGGCCATGTTGATCAAAAACGCCGTCGATTTCATTCGCCTCAATTCCGCCTCCCCGATCATGCCCCGGGTCTGGGCTGTGAAAGGGACGAGCACCACGAGATAATCCGCCCCGCCCAAAAGTTCATCCAATCCATCTTTTCCGGAAAATACACGATCGAAACCATCCACGGCCCGCCCGCTCCGGTTATGGCCCCATACCGTCAACCCGAAGGCCCGGGATCGCGTCGCCAAATCTTGGGCAATCGCTCCGGTCCCCAGCACCCCGAGTACCTTGCCTCCCAGCTCGTCCACGCGAAGCTTGCGATCCCAGACCCGCTCCCTCTGGAGGCGGGCGAACTCCAGGAGCCGGCGGCTGTGCATGAGCATGATGCCCAGGGCGTGCTCGGCCATTTGAGGGCCGTGAACCCCCCGGGCATTGGTCACCACGACCCCCCGACGATCCAGTGCCGCCAAGGGCATCCGGTCCACTCCGGCGGAAAACACCTGGATCCACCGCAGGCTCTTCATCTGCTCCACCCGACGATCATCCAAATCCATCCCGTACGTAATCAGGACTTCTATCTCGGCCAGATCATTCCCCATCTCTTCCAAGCCCTGCACTGTCCGGATTTCCACCCCGGGAAAAACCTGTTTCACCCGCTCGCCATGCTTGGTTTTTAACGGCACAGTGCTCACCACGTTCAGTCGCCTGTGAGTGCTCGATTCCGTTCCGCTTTGCCCCATCGCCTCCGCCTCCTTTCCGGTCTCCCCACCACAGTGTTGCCCGTCCCGACCCGACGCCACCCCGCTCCCGGGGGACCGACGCGAAGAAGCTCTTCCCTACGGGTCTTGAACTTGTTACCATGAAATAAGAATAGCAAAAACACCGCCGAGGGGCGAGAAGAGGTGGAGGCTTGATCCGGGTTTTATTCGTGTGTCTTGGGAACATCTGTCGCTCGCCGATGGCCGAAGCCGTTTTCCGCCGGCAGGTCGAGGAAGAAGGTCTGTCCGGGTGCATCTCCGTAGATTCTGCCGGGCTGGGCACTTGGAACGTCGGGGATCCGCCCCACCCCGGTACCCGCCGGGTCCTGGATGCCCGGGGCATCTCTTGGGAAGGCCACCGGGCGCGGAAGGTGTCCCGGTCCGATCTGGGCCGGTTCGACTATATCGTCGCCATGGATGAGGATAACCTCGCAGGATTGAGACGGCTGGATCCCGCGGGCGAGTATCTCCACAAGGCGTCACTGCTGCTCGACTGGGCACCGGAAACAGAGGTGCGCGAAGTCCCGGATCCCTTTTTTACCGGGACGTTCGAATACGTCTACCGGTTGGTGGAGGCCGGATGCCGGGGATTATTGGAACACATCCGAACGGTGCACCGCTGCGATCCTGGACCCGGAGATCTCACCCCGGAATGAACCTGGCAAGACACCATCACCACAAATTCACCATAAGAATTTTATCCTTTTCCCCTAGGACACTTTCTTCTCACAAGTGGTCGTCACCTGGTAGAATAGAGCCAAGAACAAGTTTCACGTAGGGCAAAGGTGTTCGGTTAGGAGGTGGGCCCGTTGAAAGGACTGTGGCTAGGGGGAATCATCCTGTTATTGAGTCCATTTCAACAGGTGGGGGCGAACCTGCAGAATGTCGAGGTTCCTCCGGCGGTAGCCCAGGTCATTCAGCACATTGAAGATCTTGCACAGCAAGTCGATGAGACATGGATTACCATCTCTAATATGCTGGAAAGCGGCCAGGCCACTCCCGATCAGATCAATCAACAGCTCGACCAACTCTCCCAGGAACTCAACCAGCTGCACCAGGCATTAGTCGACCAGTCACTGGCCAGACAGATCGGGATCCACCGATTGCCGCCCGAGCGGGCAGGATCCCCGCAATCTGTATCGGGAATCAATATCATTCCCGGGGATGCCAGGGTCTCCCGGGGAGCGTTGCAAGCTGCGGCAGATCTCGTGAAAAACGTCTCTCTGCCGATCTTGAAAAACGAATTGGGCCAACAACCCCAGAGGGCGCAGGTCGTACTGTTTTCCACCCCTCGCACTTATGGTAGTGCCTTGGCCCGGGCCGGAGTCGACCCGAACATGATTCCCCAGATGGTGGCCCATACCGGAGGTGTCACCGTGGGAAACGACATCTGGCTGCCCCTGTACCCCGTTCAGGCGGAATCGGATCTCGCCAACGTCCTCACCCACGAGTTGACCCACGTCACCCTCAACGAGATGGGAATTGGCGATCAACTGCCGGTGTGGATCAATGAGGGCATCGCTTGGTATGATGGGACCCAGGCCCAGGCCCAACTGGATCCGCAAAAGGTGACCGCTCAGGATGAGGCAATGATCCAGCAACTCCGGACTGTGGCTCGCCGGGGGGCACTGTTGCCCCTCTCGGCCGGGGAAGGGCAGATCATCCAGGCTCCCTATAATGTGGAGTGGCAAGACTATCTGGCGGTGCGCCAGCTGCTTAAAGACGGAGGAATGGAGAAGTTCCGGTCGTTCCTGCAGGACGTTGCCACTAAAGGTGTGGACCAGAGCTTCCGAGATCATTACCAGATGGATCTCGGACAGTACGAGAACCAAGTGGAGTCCGCCCTGGTGGCCGCTTTGCAGGGATAGTTCGTCGGTCAGAGGGGGCGGGCGTCACCCGTCCCCTCGCGCCACCGAGTCAACATTTGGCAGTTCGCCAATCTTACGAAATGGCCCATGTACCCAATTCCCAACCTTCAAACGATAAAATTGTCCTTCATATCCCTTCATCGGCTTGGTCTTGGGATGATGACAGGGGTTCACGCTTAATGATTCGATCGCTTGTAGGATTCGTTTTGCCGTGACTTTATCCAACTTTCTAATAACCTTGCTGGCCTCTTTCGCGAACAGCAATTCATAACCCGAGGTCACGCTTCAGGTCCTCCAACGGTACGGCTTCACGTTTCATCAATTCTTGCCTGCCTTGTTCAATGGCTCGAATATCCTCTGGCGTCAACAGATCGTCTTCTTCGTCAAGCTGATTTTCCAATAGCCAAGACAAAAAACTTTTTGCAACCAATTTATTTTTATCGTTCAAATGCTTGATCAATTGTTCCAGCTCTTGCTCAAGAGCACTCATGATGCTGACCTCCCCGGTGAAATTCACGGTCTTACCACAGATCCATTATAGCAAAATCGCCCTAAAGTGTCCGACGGCCCGGTGACCATCACTGTTACCTCGAGCTGGGGCATGTCACCTCATGCCGCCCCGATTCAAATTCGCACCCGTTTGAGGCGCAGGGCACCCAGCACCACCATCACGGAACTGAAAGCCATGGAGGCTCCGGCGATGAGGGGGCTCAACCAACCCGCAGCCGCAGCGGGGATGCCGATGATGTTGTACCCCAGGGCCCAGAACAGGCTTTGGCGAATGTTGCGCAAGGTCGCCCGGGAGAGGAGGACGGCGCGAACCACCCCCTCCAAACCGGTTCCAATGAGGGCTACGTCGGCGGCGTCCAGGGCCACGTCCGCTCCCGTCCCCACGGCGATGCCCACATCGGCCGCCGCCAGGGCCGGCGCGTCGTTGATGCCATCCCCCACCATGGCCACTTTCCGACCTCTTTTTTGATACTTCCGGATCACCCGGACCTTATCCTCGGGAGAGAGTTCGGCCAGAACGTGGCGAATCCCGACCTGCCGGGCGACGACCTCGGCGGTATGCCGGTTGTCCCCGGTGACCATGACCAACTCGATCCCCATTTCTTGCAGCGCTTTCACCGCCCGACGGGACTCCTCCAATAGAACATCGGAAACGGCGATTAAACCGGCCAATCGGCCATCCACCCCCACCTGGATCACAGTCTTGCCTTCTGACTCCCAGAGATCTTTCTCAGGGGGGACAACTCCTTCCACACCGCATTCCTCCAGGAACCGCCCGTTCCCGATTACCACCGGCCGCCCTTCCACGACGGCCCGCACTCCCCCGCCTCCCGAGGACACAAAACCCTCAGGCTCCGGGAGCGGCCCCAATCCAGTAGCCCCTTCTGCCAGGATTCGCCCAAGGGGATGTTCCGAAGGCCCTTCGGCCGAAGCAGCGAGGCGAATGAGGTCATTCCGCGAGCGAAGGGGGCCCGGTCGAATCACCCGCACATCTGTCACCGCAGGTCGCCCCCGGGTAAGAGTCCCGGTTTTGTCCAGCAGCATCACCTGAACCCGGTGCAACTGCTCCAGCGCCTCCCCGCCCTTAAAAAAAATTCCCATCTTCGCCGCCCGCCCGGTTCCCACCATCACCGCGGTGGGGGTCGCCAAGCCGAAAGGGCACGGGCAAGCGATCAGAAGAACGGCCACGGCGTTCATGAGGGCGGTGGGGAGTGCGCTAGTCGTGCCGCCGCCCGCAAAAAACCACACGCCAAACGTCCCGGCGGAGATGGCGATCACCGCCGGAACAAACACATTACAAATCGCATCCGCCAACCGCTGGACCGGGGCCTTCGACGCCTGGGCCTCTTCAATGAGCCCGATGATCCGCCCCAAGGCAGAGTCTGCGCCGACCCGCTTCAACTGGATCCGGAGGGTCCCCTGTTGATTGAGCGTCGCCCCGTACACCAGATCCCCCGCCCTCTTGACGACGGGGAGCATTTCCCCCGTCATCATCGATTCATCCACATCCGATTCTCCGGCCACCACCCGACCGTCCGCCGGGATTTGCTCCCCGGGTCTGACCACCACCACGTCCCCCACCTGGAGTTGCTGGACCGGAACGTCCCGCTCTCCCTGGGGGGTCCACAGGTGGGCAAATTTGACCTGGAGGGAAACGAGCTCGGCCAGGGCGTCGGCGGTGCGGTTTTTTGCGTGAGATTCGAGAATTTTGCCGAGTCGGACCAGTGTGATAATCAAAGCTCCAGTTTCAAAATACAAATGTCCCGACCCCCGGAGGATCATCCACACGCTGTAACCATAAGCTGCCGAAGTGCCCAAGGCCACCAGGACGTCCATGTTGGCCGAACCGCTGCGAAGGGATTTCCACGCTCCCACGTAAAAGGCCCAACCGGCGACGAATTGAATCTCGGTGGCCAAAACCCATTGCACCCGGGGATTGAGAAACGCCCTCGGGATATACGGAAAACCGGCCATATGGGCCATCACCCACAAAAACGGCAGAGACAAAATCAGGGAAAAAACAAACATTTCCCATTGACGGCGCCGATCCCCGGCCGAGTCTTTCGTCTGTTGATCAGGGTGGGCGCCGTATCCCAATTTTTCTACACGATCGATGAGCTCTTCCAGATCCACAGCCCCGGGGATGTACGTCACCGTGGCCCGCTCCAAGGCGAGATTGACGTTCACATCGAGAACCCCTTCCTGCCGTTTCACCACCCGCTCAATCCGGGTGGCGCAGGCGGCACAGTGCATGCCCGTGATCCGCAGGGTCGCTTTCTCCTTTTCCATCCCGCCGCCTCCCTCGAAAAGCCAGTCTATGTGTATTCGCCAGATGGACCAAGCTAGACCACTCCGTCCGAATTTCAAGGACAGCACAAAAAAAGCCCGTCTGGGCAGTGATGTCCGAGTTCTTCCAGCTCACACAGTTCAGTGACTGGCGAAATCTGAACATCGAGCGGACGGGAATTGAAGAGAGCATGAGGAGGCGGGCATGGTATGGGCATATCTGCGACTGCCTCGGTACTCGGCGCTTTTGGACTGCTGGTTCTTCTGGGCTTGGCCGCAAAGGTGGCCGCCCTCGTGCTTCAAAGGCGGGGGGCGATGTCGCTTCCCATGTGCGGAACATCACCCCGGGCGCCGGGAATTACAGGGCACAGGTCTCAATCTCAAAACCGAGATCTTCGATCATCTTCCAATCCGCCTCGGGCAACTGCCCTTCCGTTGTCAGGTAGTCGCCGACAAAAATCGAATTGGCGGCATAGAGTCCCAGAGGCTGCAGCGTCCCCAGGTTCACTTCCCGGCCGCCGGCGATGCGGATCTCTTTTGCCGGGTGGACGTAACGGAACATGGCCAGTACCTTCAGGCAGTACCGGGGATTCAGTTCCTTTCGGCCTTCCAGGGGCGTTCCCGGAATGGGGTTGAGAAAATTAATCGGAATGGAGTCCACGTCCAAATCTTTGAGGGAGAAGGCCACATCCACCACGTCCTCTGGGGATTCTCCCATGCCGACGATACAGCCCGAGCACGCCGAGATACCGGCGGCTTTTGCCGTCTCCACCGTTTCCACCCGGTCGCCGTAGGTGTGCGTTGAACAAATCGCCTGGTACTGGTTCGCACTGGTGTTCAGATTGTGATTGTAGCGGTGCACCCCGGCGTCGGCGAGTTGCTGGGCTTGTTCCGGGGTGAGAAATCCGAGGCAACAGCAGATTTTTAGATCGGTGGTGGCCCGAATCTCTCGAACCGCTTCAACGATTCGCTCCACCTCTGAGGGGGCCGGCCGTCTGCCACTGGTCACGATGCAGTAGGTGCCGGCTTTGCGCCGCACCGCCTCCCGGGCCCCTTCCAGGATCGTCTCTTTTGAAAGGAGGGGGTATTTGGCCACGTCCGCCGTGGAAATGGCGGACTGGGAGCAGTACCCGCAATCTTCGGGACACAGGCCGCTTTTCGCATTGAGGATCATGTTCAACTTTACTTTTTTTCCAAAATACCGTTGCCTAAGCCGAAACGCCCCGTCTAACAGGGCGGGCACGTCTTCATCGGGCGCGAGTAGAATAGCCAGGGCCTCCTCCCTGGTCACGGCTCGTCCGCTCAGCACCTCCCGGGCCAGGCCCGCCCAGTCCCGCATTCCTTTCAAAGGTGTCACCGCAACATTCGCCTCTCCCCGAGTCATCATCGATCCCCTCCACGTATCGATTGAAGTATCGCTTCCAGATCCACGTGCGCCTTGACAGTGCCCAATATTTCCTCCCTCCCCGGGCGCCCGGGCAACCAGGGTACCCGGCCGAGGATCGGGACATCGGAATATTCCCGGATCAGTTCTGGGTTTGTTTGCTCAGCGACCGTGCCTCCATCCCGGCCCCCGCCGTTTAGAATCACTCCCGCCACCCGGAGTCCCGCCTGCCTGGCGTAGGCCACGGTGAGCAGAATATGGTTGACCGTTCCGAGCCCGGCCCGGGCCACGACCAACACCGGCAGGTCCGCACCCTTCGCCAGCTCGACGGCGGTAAAACCATCCGCCAGGGGGACCGTGATTCCCCCCGCTCCTTCCACGAGGACCAGGTCGTGGCGCTGAAGCCTCACATTCAAGATCTCCCGCCACTTCTGGGGATCCAGCGCCACCCCTGCCCGCCGGGCCGCCAGGGCAGGGGCCAGGGGCTCCGCCAGGGTGTACGGACAGATGGACGATTCCTCTTCCTCCAGACCGCCGAGCCATTTCAACCGGGCGGAATCGGAGCCCGGATCTCCCGGTCTGCAGCCGCTTTGCACCGGTTTCCAGGCCGTCGCTCGGAGCCCGACCTCTCGATAGAGGCCCACCAACGCCCCGGTAATCCATGTTTTTCCAACCTCCGTATCCGTCCCGATCACCACAGCTCCGCTCACCGATCATCCCTCCGTTGTAAACACTGCCAGGATCCGATCCACATCTTCCATCCGGTGGGCGGCGGTCACCGTCAAACGAATCCGGCAAGATTCGGGTGGGACCGTGGGCGGGCGAATGGCCGGAGCAAAGATTCCGGCGTCGTCCAGCCGGGCGGCCAGACGCAGGGTCTCTCCCACTTCCCCGATGATGACCGGAATGATAGGGGTCGAACCCTCGGGGACCCGCCAGCCTCGTTCCCGAAGACCCGTGCGCAGTCGGGATACCAAGGCGCGCAAATGGTCCCTGCGCCACTGCTCCTGCTCCATGATTTCCACCGCCACGAGGGCGGCGCCCACCGCTGCCGGAGAAGGGGCCGTGGAAAAAATAAAAGGCCTGGCGCGATTGATCAGGTAGTCGATGACCGCTTTCGCCCCTGCCACATATGCCCCCTCTACCCCCGCCGCCTTGCTGAGCGTCCCCATTTGAATGATTCGAGGTGCTGGGGACAATCCGTAATATTCCATCGTCCCCCGCCCGCGCTTTCCCAGCACTCCTCCGGCATGGGCATCATCCACCACCACAAAAGCGTCGTATTTTCCCGCCACCTCCAAGAGCCGGGGCAGCGGGGCCACATCCCCGTCCATGCTGAACACCCCGTCGGTATAGATCAGACGCCGGCGGGCGGGGCCGGCCGCGATGATTTTCGACTCTAAGTCCCCGGGATCCGCGTGGCGGTACACCGAGACCCTGGCCCGGCTCAACCGGCAACCGTCGATGATACTCGCGTGGTTCCACTCATCACTAAAAATCACATCTTCTTCACCGGCGAGGGTGGTGGCCAAGGCGACGTTAGCCATGTAGCCCGTGGCGAAAACCAGCGCCGCCTCGGTGCCCTTCCACCGGGCGATCCGCTTCTCCAGGGCTTCGTGCAGTTCCGTGTCGCCGCTGATCAAGCGAGATCCGGTGCTTCCCGCGCCGTACCGGATCATGGCCCGGTGAGCCGCCTCGATCAGGCGCGGATCCTGGGCCAGACCCAGGTAATTGTTCGAGGCACACATCAACATCCGGCGCCCTTCCACCGTCACCTCGGGCCCTGGAGCTGACTCGACCCTCCGCAACCGCCTGCGAAGTCCCGCATCCTCCAGGTTTTGAAGTTCTGCCTCAAGGCCGGTAGAGTCCATCACGACACAGCCCCTTCTTCCACCGCCCGGATCAGGATATCCGTCATCGCCTCCAGGTCCCCTTCCGGGGTGGCGAGAGGCGGCATAAACACCACCACGTCCCCGAGGGGACGGATGATCATCCCCTCGTCCCTGGCCTTCCGGCATACGGCAGCCCCCATGAGCCTGCGGGCGGGAAAGGGCTCCTTGGTGGCCCGGTCCGCTACGAGCTCGATCCCGACCATCATGCCCTTTATCCGAATGTCCCCGACGTGGGGATGGTCGATCAGTTTCTGAAGGCGCTTCCGGAGATACGCTTCATTCTTCTGGGCCCGGTCCACCAACTGCGTTTCGTCAAATAAATCGAGATTGGCCAGGGCTGCGGCACATCCCAGCGGGTTGCCGGTATAAGAATGACCGTGATAAAAAGTTTTTTCCTCCCAGGGTTCACCGAGAAAAGCTTCGTAGACCCGGTCGGTGGTCAGGGTGGCCGCCACGGGGAGATAACCCCCCGTCAGCCCTTTGCCGCAGGTGAGAAAATCTGGGGATACCCCGGTGTGCTCGCAGGCGAACATCTTCCCGGTCCGCCCGAACCCCACCGCCACCTCGTCGGCGATCATGAGCACGTCCCACCGGGTGCACAAGTCCCGAACCTCCCGCAGAAAACCGTCGGGCATGGCAATCATCCCACCTGCCCCCTGCATTTCGGGCTCCACGATCAGGGCGGCGGTTTCCCCGCCGTGCGCCTCCAGGGCCTGGTGAAGCAGGTGAAGGCAGGCAAAGCCGCACGTTTTTGGCTCTTGGTTCAGGGGACATCGGTAACAGTAAGGGTAAGGAACGCGAACCGTTTCAAATAAAAGTGCACCGTACGCCCGGTGATATAAATCAATGGCGCCCACACTCACCGCGCCCAGGGTGTCCCCGTGATACGCCCCGGTCATGGTGATAAATTTTCGCTTTTCGGGATGGCCCATGTGTTGCCAGAACTGGTATGCCATCTTGATGGCGATCTCCACCGCCTCGGCCCCGCTGTCCGAGTAAAATACTTTATTCAAGCCCGGAGGAGAGATCTCGATCAACCTTTCCGCCAATTCCACCGCCGGCACGTTGAGCTGCCCAAGCATCGTGCAATGGGCGATTTTCCCGAGCTGATCGGCGATCGCCCGATCGAGTTCCGGCACCCGGTGGCCGTGGACGTTGAGCCACAGGGAGGACACGCCGTCGTAATACCTCCTTCCCCTCACATCTTCCAGCCACACCCCCTCCCCGCGCTCCACGATCACCGGCTCCTGATCAAAAAAATCTTTCATCTGGGTGAAAGGATTCCACACGTACCGCCTACTTTTCTCTAATAAGCCGAGATATCGTTCCACCCCATCGCCCCCTATTGTTAACTCAAATAACCATACTGGTTAACATCCCAGGCTTATGATACCAGATTGTCGAGTTCACGCGCAATCCGGGGTGACATTTTCATTGGCTGTTTCATAGATATAGAGAAAGAAGTGGGGCATTTTCTCAAAGAAATCGGAACATCGGCGATAGGTTCCGTATGCGATCGACCGGGAATGGCTATACCAATAGTAACGAAAAGGAAAGATATGGAGGCGAAACCATGGAAACGGTAGAACGGTGGACTACGCGCTCTGACGCTTGGGCGCCCGAAGATGACAAAAAATTGGCGGACATTGTATTGCGCCACATTCGCGAGGGCAGCACCCAGCTGAGCGCCTTTGTCGAAGCGGCCAGCGAATTGGGCAGGACCCCCGCCGCCTGCGGCTATCGCTGGAATGGGATCATTCGGAAAAATTATGAGGAAGCAATTCAAGAGGCGAAGCGGATGAAAAAGGAGCGCCTGGCCCAAACCCGGGGCCGCAGGGGGCGCCGGCGTCAGGTAGGGCACCAGTGGAACATTGATGCGGTGATCCAGTCCCTCCGAGCCTGGGAAGAGGTATTCCAAAAAATGGAGCAGGAGAACGCGGAGCTCCGGCGTACCGTCACCCATTTGGAGGATAAAGTCCGTTCTCTGGAACAGGAGAACCGCCAACTTCGCGAGGGAGGAGCTCTGTCGCAAGCTGAACAATTACGACACGACTCCCGGGAATTCCTGGCCCTGGTGGATCGGGCTCGGAAGCTTTTCCAGGAAATCGGCGAAAAACAGCCGCCATTAGGGGTGAAAGCCCAAGAGTAAGACCTCCCGGTGGATCGGTGGTCGACTCCGCGCAACCTCACCGCCACCTCGAGGCACTGGAATTGAATTCCCCACGGCACCCGTGCGGGCGGCCTCCGGGTCGCCTGATCATGCCAACCGCCGCCTTTCCTCGACAGTGGCGCAAGAAGGCGGCGGCCTTGGCGTTCTCCATTCCTACCCACAATCTCCACTGGATCGTCATAATTTCGCCGGGATCTGCCCGCCCAAAGAATCGAAACGGGATACAATAAAAATGAGCGATTCCGGATTTGGACGTAAAGGAGGGCGGGGTGCGTGGCGACTGCATCCGCATGGATTCACGCCGTACTAGGTACCCTTTTTCTTCTCTTCGTGTTTTACCTCGCCGGCGGTGCACTGGCTTCATTGGCCGCAGCCGGATACGGAGCCCGCAAGCACGACGCGCGCGGCCTCCGTTTGGCCCGTCTGGTGGTGCGAAAAACAGCGGTCCGGGAATGGCTGGTTTTTCTCCTCGGAGTCGTTCCCCCGATCATCATCGGGGTTTTCGTCCGATTGGCCGATGCCACGGCATACATGTTGACCCAAGGTTGGCTGACGACCGTTTTCCTCCTTTTTACGGGTTGGGGAGCACTTCAGGTGTTTAAAATTCTCTTGTATAAATATCCGCGGTCTCCGAAGCTTTTCATTCCCTTCGGCATCGCCGCGGTGGTTCTTCTCCTTCCAGTTCCGGCGGTGTTCATGGTCACCGGGGAATTCGCCGCCCAGCCGGATCTGTTCGGCGGGTTCATCACTTTGATACTGGCCATGTTGCAGCCGTCGGTGCTTTGGCGGGCGCTGGACCTGACGATCACCACCGGGCTGATCGGTGGATTCCTGGTGGTCAGTATCGCTTACCGCCGTTTGCGCCGGATGGCTGCCGATTCGCCAGTTCGCCGATTTTATCGCTGGGCCATGGAATCCGGATTACGGGGTACCATGGTTTCCGCAGCCCTTTTGGTATTGTCCGGGGCCGTCACCGTCGCTTCGTTATCTCCGAACGCCCAGGCGGCGCTGACCGGCGGGAACATCGTCCAAACCGGCCTGTTCGCCGCCGCCGCTCTTTTCCTCGTCGGGATCGCCGCTGCTTCCTGGCTGCTCAGCCGATTGAATCGCGCCCGCGGTGTGGTGGGGACCCTTGGGATCCTTCTCGCAGCCACATTGGTTGTCATGGGCAGTCTCCACGCCGAGATGCGGGCCTATCAGAACGGCCCGTATTTCGGACAGGTGCCTCCGGGGTTGTACCCGAGCATTTTGCAACAGAGGATCTGCGGGTGGTGATCATAGCCGGGGGCCGGCCATGCTTTCCTCGGCTCACGATGACGAGCCGTTCCCCCCTCTCTTTTTCGTGAGGAGCAACACGGGAATGGCCACAAGCTGTACGACCACCGAAAAAGCCACGAGAGCCACAATCGACGTATCATAGAGTACACCCAGTAACCAACTACCCCCAAACCATGCGACCCCATAGACGGCGTTAAACACCCCGTAAGCATACGCCCGGCGTTCTGGCGAGATCATCGTTGCCACTGGGGCACTCATGAGCGAATCTTGAATGCCCATGCCGATCCCCCAGAGTATAACACCCGCTGCGGCCGCAACCCATCCACCTAAAAACGAGAGTGGAGCAAAAAAGGCGGAAAGTGCGATCGCTAATGTGAGAACGGGCATCCCACTCCGATCATACCACCTCCCGAAGATGAGCGCTGAACCACCGGCCGTCGCCATAGCCACCGCGTAAAAAATGGGAATGGCGCTCGGTGGAATCACGTGAGTCAGATGATAGGAGATGATGTTGAAGTCCGCATATCCGATAGCAACAAGGGACATGGCACTCAGATAGACCCAGAAGGAACGCGGCAATCGCTGGGGCTGTGGAGGGGTTGTCTCCGCAACCCGTTCCAACTCGTGGGGATTGGGGTATTGGAGTCTGGCCGTCATCAGCACAATTAGCGAAATCAACGCAGGCAACGCCAGAAAGGCGAAAGCAGTATGATAGCTGCCCTTCACATAGAGAATTCCAGCGACCGCCAGAGGCCCCGCCATCGCCCCAATCTGGTCCAGTGCCTCCCGCAGCGCAAAAGCCCAACCCTGACCGATCACCGTCCCAGCATGGGAAAGCATCGCGTCGCGCGGAGGGTTACGCAACCCCTTGCCTATTCTCTCCATAATGATGAGGACCGCCGCCAGCTGCCAACTTCCGGCAAGAGCCAGAAGAGGCACGGCCAAAAGGTTCACCACATATCCGATTCCCGTCATGAGCCAGTATCGGCCTGTGCGGCTGCTCACATACCCGGACAAAAACCTGATCCCGTAGCCGAGAAGCTCTCCAAGCCCCGAAATGAACCCCACCGCAGCACCGGAAGCCCCCAGCACGGCGAGAAAGGGACCATTGATTCCGCGGGCACCCTCATAAGTCAGATCCGCAAACAAGCTCAAGACACCGATCAGAACTACAAACCTGAGTGCGGCGGCACTGGAAAGCCCCTCTTTTTGAGGCCTCCGATGGCTCATATCTCAATTCCTCCTTCCAACAAGTTCACCCGCGGCCAAACATCATTGTCATGAAACCCGCCAAAGGTAGTTATAAGAAAACGCTGCCAAAGGCGCCGACTATGACGAGGATACCATACTCCAGTGCCACATCGAAACAGGATCGGTGTCGATTTCTGCAGAATGGGTTTTCCATCGTGATTATCGTCCGTTTCAACCGAGGACTTGATGAACGCCGACGAGAATGAGCAAGAATCCGGCGACCAGAGAGGAATATTTACCGAGCAGTCGTGCGAAGACCCCCACGCCAATCAGGTTCCCAAACCAGATCATGATATATCCCCACATCGAAATGACCGCGGTTGTCGTCCAAATGGTCGTGGCGTTTGAAACCGTCCCACCAAAAGCACTGACAACATTTGTGAAAGACAATGCAAGACCGAGCAGTGCTCCCTGCTTCCAGTTTGGTCGTGTTTGAATCTTGACTTTTCCAGTGTGTCGGGAGATACGCGGATGAACGTATCCGGAATACCAGAAAAACAACCCTATACAAGCGAGTGCGATACAGGATGCCCACCCAGCTTGTTCGGCAGTGAAGTAATGAGAGATCAGCTTACCGGCGTACGCACCGAGAAATGCGGTGCAAAAACCAACGCCATTGACGACCGCATTAACCCGGTGAGGAAATTTGATTTTTTGACTTCCGTACGCGATTCCCACACCACAGTTGTCAAAATTCGCTCCGATGCCAATGAGATTTGCCGTAATGAACGCATTCCACCAGCTCATTTTCCCGACCCCTCCCATGACACTTCTGATAGCCCTTGCCACGATATGAGGCTGGGCCGGCTCGTGTATGGGACAGGAGGATCAAGACATGTACCTGTTTTTCGTTGACCTCCTCACCCCTTTTGGCGGGGGATTCCTTCCTGCCACCAGAGGCCTTGTTGCACCCCTTGGATCGGTCGAACGACCGACTCCCCGGCTCTACACCGGAGAACAGGCGATCCGGGCCAGTCCAGCCCTTAATATGTTCATCGCTCCCACTGTGTCGGCATTGCCCTCATACCCGCACCTCTCGCATCGGAATGTCGATTGCGTCGGCCGATTCGCCGGGCTTTTGTGCCCACATTCCGGAACCGGACAAGTCTGGCTCGTGTACGGGGCCGGTACGGCCCCCAGCCAGCCTCCCAACCAGTGGAGCTTGTAGCCCAAGAACGTTTGAAACATGAACCACCCTTGGTCCAGGATCGCTTTGTTCAGCCCGCTCTTCGCCCGCACGTTCTTTCCCGGATTCTCCCTCGTCCCCTTGGCCGACTTGCTCATGTTCTGGATCCGCAAATCCTCCACAAACACCATCGCGTGGGTTTTGCTGATGGCCGTGGAGGTCTTGTGCAGAAAATCCCGCCGGGCATTCGCGATATGCGCATGAAGACGCTGAATCCTTGCTTTTTGCTTTTGCCAGTTTCGCGAGAACCGTTTCTTCCGCGACAACTTCCGCATTTCCCAAGCCAGTTTCGTTTCGTGCCGACGGAACCATCCCGGCGCATCGACAAACGTGCCGTCCGACAACGCCGCAAAATGCACAATTCCCCGGTCGATCCCCACAGCCGACTCCGACGGGTGAACCGGCTCCGGCACGTCGATCTCCGTCTGGAAAGAGATGAACCAGTGCCCGGCTTGCCATGTTACCGTGGCATTCCGAATCGTCCCATCGATGGTCCGGGACTTGCGGAACTTCACCCACCCGATCTTGGGCAGGAAAACCTTTGGCAAGACACACCGCCCGTCTGCATCCTTAGTCGACAGGTTGAGCTTGATCTGTTTCGGGTCCGGAAAGCGCAGGCCCGCCTCGTCCCCGTTCTTTTTCTTGAAGGTCGGGAAGCGCGCCGGGTTGGACTTGTCAAACGCCGCCCGGATTGCCCGATCCAGGAACTTGAGCGTCCATTGCAAAGGGTGCACAGGGGCGTTGGCCAAAAAACCGTATTCCTCGCTGTGTCTCCAGAGTGTCAGGAGCCGGGCAAGCTCCTCATACGAGAGTAAAGGGTACCCGGCCTCCAGCCGCCCCTTTTGCAAGGCCAGCGCCTTGTTCCAGACCAACCGCGCACATCCCCGGTAACGGGTGAGGCACTGGGATTGTTCGGTTGTGGGTTCCAAACGGAATCGAAAGGACTTGAGAATTTTCATGGTTCTAGGATACCCCGAATGTTCGAGTCTCGCAAACGCATATTCGCCAAAAGAGCCGCTCTTCCTCTGTCCGCTCAATGACGCGCCTTATCCTCTTCCTGAAGGAAGAGGATAAGGCGCGTTTTTTCAGATCAAGCTAAGGACGGGAATGAAAAAATACTCGCACCACAGGACACCTTAAGCCCTGCAGTAAGCGGACGGCGGGCAGCCCCCCTCAGTTCAACTCGGACTGCTGAACGGAGGCTGGGTGATCCACCGGCAACTTTTTTCGCAGGGTGAGAATCAAAAGGCCCGCCACAAGAAGAGAAAATGCGAGATATAGATACGCTCCCGTAAAGGAACCCGTCCGGTCTTTGACGAATCCCACGAGATAAGGACCGACCCATCCCCCCAGATTTCCCACGGAATTGATCAGGCCCACGGCGCCAGCAGCGGCGGCCCCTGACAAGAAAGACGTGGGATACGTCCACCAGACTCCCATTCCCACATACACACCGACGGCGCTGACGCAGACCAAAATAAAGCTGAGCAACGGGTTTGCAACAAAGGGCCCGAGTCCCATCCCCACGGTGCCGATAAACATGGGAATCGCCACGTGCCACCGTTTCTCACCGGTTCGGGCCGAAGAATTGCCGGTGACGATGAAGCCGATCAGCGCCACGGCCATGGGGATGACGATGAGCCAACCGATGCTGGCGTTGGACCAACCGGACACCGATTTGAGCACCGTTGGCATCCAAAACCCAAAACCCCAGAATCCTGTAATCCACATGAAGTAGATAAAACACAGTTCTCGTCTCAACAAAATTGCGCTCGGCGCACCGACGTCAGGGTATTCTCCGGACAGTGGGCTGAATCCCCTCTGTGTGCCCAGACAGTAAACGATACATCTTCCAAAAGAAATCCCTCCGCGCCATGGATACATTTTCCTGTAAACAAAAAGAGAGTTGAGGCCCGCTTCCTGAAGGCTCCAACTCCCTCTCTGTTCTCAGGGAAATCATCGATTCACTTTTATTAAAAGTATACCGAGAACGGAGCAAACTCGCAACTATTTTGTCGCTGATTTCATGGGTGTTCTTGTCACTCCATCCGAAGACTTTCCCGGAGAGATTCCATGGATTGAACCAGCGCGTCCGTCATGCCGGCCACCTCGCGAATTCGCCGGTCCTGACCGGCGGCGGCCTCGAGAACAACGCTCATGTCCCCGATACTTTGGGAGACCGCACCGACAAGGGAGTGCAACTCATCCCGAATGTGGCCGGCGGATTCGTGCACCTGTTCGGATAAACGGCGGATTTCGTCGGCAATGACCCGGAATCCCAGACCGGACGATCCGGCCCGGGCAGCTTCCAGACCCGCGTTAAGGCCCAGGATTTTCGTCTGATTCGCCACCTTTTGTACGAATTGGGTGAGTTCCTGAACTCCCCGAAGGCGGTGTTGCACATCTTCAGACGACGCTTCAAGCTGTTTATACCGGCCGATGAAGGCGTCGTGGGCACGGCTGAGATCCGCCGTGGCTGAAGCGAGAGCCGCACTGACTTCGGCAACCCGGCCGCCGATCGACTGAACCTGGACCAATACCCTCTGCAGGTGCGCCCGGCTTTCCTCCGCAGCCCGCCGGGCTTCAGCTTCACGGAGGACCTTTTCCATGTCCCGCTCGACGATGAGGCTACCGATGGTTCGCCCGTCTCCCCCCGTGAGCGGCACAACATCCTGGCGAACGCGGGTGCCTTCTTGACTGACCGCCTCAATGCCGTAGGCCGGCCGCCCGGTCCGGTGGACCTCAATGACCGCCGGCTCCTGTTCCATCCGGGCCGTCTGACCCACGGGAGACTCCCGATACAAGGACCGAGTCACACT
Organism: Kyrpidia spormannii; assembly: GCF_002804065.1. Lineage (NCBI taxonomy): Bacteria > Bacillati > Bacillota > Bacilli > Caryophanales > Alicyclobacillaceae > Kyrpidia > Kyrpidia spormannii. Next base: position 2,590,687 of record NZ_CP024955.1, read on the forward strand.
TGGACGACCGTGGGCGACCACCAGTGCCGTTTCCGCATCCAACGGCATATCGATAAAGATGTCTGCCTGTACAGCGTCCGCAATAAGAGGTAACCAATCAACCAGCGCTTCCAGGCGCCTCCGGTCTTCTTCGGATATCTCTGTTGACCCCGGCAGCGATTGTAAGAGCCTGGGACGCTGCGTTTCCTCCCGCATGCTTAACACCAAACTCCTTCACTTTTGAGATGATCCCGGGCCGCGGCCACGGCCCTGCGAATGGTCTCCGCCGATCGGTTCAAGGCCGCAAGCTCCCCGTCATCCAGATTCAGTTCGATCATCCGCTCGACTCCGTCGCCGCCAAGCACCGCGGGAACGCCGAAGTAGATATCGGACAGTCCATATTGCCCGTTGAGGTAAACGGACATGGGCAAGATGCGCTTGCGGTCCTCAAGCACCGATTGAACCATTTGAACGGTGGAAGCGGCCGGAGCATAATAAGCGCTCCCTTGTTTCAAGAGGGAGACGATCTCCGCCCCGCCCCGCTTGGTGCGTTCCACAATCTCCCTCAGCCGAGTCTGCGGAATCAGGTGATCCACCGGGACACAGCCGACATAGGCGTATCGAACCAAAGGAACCATTTCGTCCCCGTGACCACCCAGTACGTACGCGTGAACGTCTTCCCCGGCAACTCCCAGCTCCTGGGCAATGAAAGTACGAAACCGGGACGAATCCAACACCCCGGACTGGCCGTAGACTCGGTTAGGGGGAAAACCCGACGCCCGAAGAGCTATGTAACACATGACATCCAGAGGGTTGCTCACCACGACAATGTGAGCCCGCGGAGAATAAGCGGCTGCCTGTTTTGCCGCCTCCCAGACAATCCGAGCGTTGGTTGCCGTGAGATCCTCTCGGCTCATGCCGGGCCTGCGGGCCACGCCCGCCGTGATCACCACCACATCGGAATCGGCCGTATCTCTGTAGTGGGCGGTGCCTTTTACGTCATACGCCCATCCTTCCACCGGGCCCGACTGAAGAAGATCAAGAGCCTTCCCCGCCGCAAGACCTTCCACGACATCCATCAGAACCACATTTCCCAGCCCTTTGACCAACAGGCCGTGAGCCACCGCGGCCCCCACATTCCCGGCACCAATTACTGTGATTTTCCTCCGTCTCATTGGCCCACCCCCCTCAGCGGGCTAAGCCGACTGGCGAATGCGTTCGCGCACTTTCGCATAAGTACCGAGATGCGGGCCTGCAAATTGCTTCCTGATACTCACCACGTACCAAATCGTCAACAGGGCGAACACCGTCGCAAAAGTCGTTCCGGTCGCGTAATGCAGTGTAAAATTATCCGTTAATTGTACATCGCTGGGAGCGATCACGAAAAGCACCGTGATAAAAGCGACCCAAAGAACGGCCAGGGTATTCACAATGGGACTCCAGCGTCCGAGATGCCAGGGGCCATTGTCTTCCATGCTCCACGCACCTCTCCACTGGGCCCGCAATTTGAGCAACAGAGGAATGGCGTAGGAGCCGTACAAGCCGATCGTGCTGATCGATGTCACCACAGCATACACATTGTCGGCCAGAGCGCAACAGAACGCCAGGACCACGCTCAGCCAGATGGCCGCAGCCGGTGTGCGAAACTTCGGACTGACCCGCGACCACAGATAGGCAAACGGCATCCCGTTGTCTCGGGAGAAGGCATACATCATTCTTGAAATCGACGTCACCGAAGAAAGGCCGCAGAACCACATGGCGAGGGTGACCATCCAAAGCACAGCCTTCCCGAAAGCGCCGCCCATGGCCTGTTCGATGACCGTCATGAATCCGTTTCCGCCGGCGGCCGCCACGGCATTCGGATCTTTGATCGAAAGAGTGACCAAAACCAACATCAGATAGCCGAATATACTGGACACGGCCACCGACAGGTACACGCCCCAAGGGGATTTGACCCGGGACTCCACCGTCTCTTCACTGGTATGGGCCGACGCATCGTATCCGGTGTAGGTCCATTGAGCCTGGAGAAGGCCGAATAGAAAGGCGAGCCAGTAAGGCACCCCAGGACCTGTTGCGGTCGAGAATCCCGTTTCAAACATATACGAGACATTTCGATCGGGTCCAAAATACACCAAGGCCGCAATCAACGCCCCGACGCCGATCATGTGGTACAAAGCCGACACGTCATTCAGTTTGGCCACCACCCGAATCCCCACATGATTCAAAACGGCGTGACTGAGCAGAATCACCGCATACACCGCCAGCATCTGTGCCTTGGTCGGCTCGCCAAACAGAAGCGTCGACGCGAAAGTCGCGCACCCGAAATCAATCCCCGCCACAATGGTCACTTGACCCACCATGTTGAACCAGGCCGCATACCACCCCCACCCGGGACCACCCAAAATGGAGGCCCAATGATAAATGGCACCCGAGGTGGGAATGGCGGACGCCAACTCCGCCATCGAAGCGGCCACCATGAGGACGAAAATCGTCACCAAGGGCCAGCCGATGCCCATGACGGCTGGGCCGCCCTGGTTAAAACCATACCCGTACAAAGTCACCGCCCCGGTCAGAATCGAGATGATGGAGAATGAAATGGCGAAGTTGGAAAAACCACCCATATCCCTCAGAAGTTCCTGTTTATATCCAAAGGAAGCCAGCTCCCCGTCACCGTTTCCCGAACGGCGGGATTCCTGTACACTTCGATTGGCCCTATAACCGATACCCAGCATAACGACCAGGGCAATCACCACCAACAACACACCAAGGACCATCACTCATCCCTTCCTTTTTTGAAATCCCCCGGAACTCGACCGTTCCCCGCGATTTACCCTCGTCGTGGATACACCGTGGCCACTTCCTCATGGGGACGGGGAATGACGTGGGCGGCCACCAAGTGCCCGACCCGAGCCGCCGCGGCCGCTCCGGCTTGCACCGCGGCCTTCACCGCACCCACATCCCCCTCCACCATCACCGTCACCAATGCCGCATCCACCTGTTCCCGGCCGATCAGCCGTACATCCGCCGCTTTTGCCATGGCGTCCGCCGCCTCCACCGCCCCCACGAATCCCCGTGTTTCCACCAGCCCCAACGCCACCACGGCACATTCAGCCCCCTTTTTCCACCGAATCCACGATCCCGATGACAGCGGCGTCAATGGGCCACTGTTCCCCGTACACAAGCCGGGCGGAGCTTCCCTGAGTCACGATCACCATGTCGCCCAACCCTGCCCCCACCCGGTCGGCCGCCACCACGGGTTCCCCCCGTCCTTGTCCATCGGGCCCGTGGGGCTGTACCACGAGGAACTTGATCCCCACGAGAACTTCTTCCTTCCGGGTCGCCCATACGTTTCCGACCACACGCCCGATAATCATCGATCCGCCCTCTCTCCACCTTCCATAATCTTCAGTGCCACACTCTGATCCCGTAGCCATTCCCGTGCACCCGGAGTCAGCCTCACACCTTGCGGGAGCACCAGTTCGTCCCCCGGCTGCAACCGCCTCCTGGCCAAGTCCTTGACCGTCCAATATGTCGCCCGGCTCACCCGATATTGAACAGATTCGATACTTCGGGATTCGGCGGAGAGGTCAGATATGTTCATGCGTCCGAACCGGTCGGCTGGGGGACGCCAGCCCGTAACGAACTCCTCCCAGCAAACCACGTCCACACCGTAGTGCTGCAACGCTTCAGCGTAATCCCGCAACAATTTCAGGTAGGGACGGACGGAAGCCTCGGGCCGAAAGATGACCGACAGCTGCGGATTCAGAACCATGCTGACCGGCATGGAGGCCAGAAGTGCTTTCGCCAACAGTGCGCCGGCGCGATCCGTCGTCAATCCCAACGCTCCGCGGACCAGAATCGATTGATCGCACGGGCCGACGACCAGACATTCGGCTTGTTTCAGCAAGGATTCCGCGTCGGGATCCCGACCGTCGACGATGACCGCTTCCCCGGACTTCTGAAGCACAGACTTGATTTCAGCCGACAACTCCTGCTCTTCCGGGCTTGGCGCCTGTCCCGGCAACCAAACAATCTGTAAACTCCCGTCTGCTGAATCCCCGGGGAAGCCTCGACGTTGCAACGCCTCGATTACGAGGTTGATCAAATCGCGGCGATCAACCATATGTGATCACTTCAATCAGGTCTGAGTCACTTTGGGCAAAATCGCCTCCAGCTCCCCGTGCGGCCGAGGAATCACATGAACCGAAACCAACTCCCCGACTCTGCGGGCCGCTTCGGCGCCCGCTTCGGTGGCCGCCTTGACCGCTCCCACGTCTCCGCGAACCATCACCGTAACCAAACCGCCGCCGACATGCACCTTTCCGATCAGGCGCACGTCCGCCGCTTTCACCATCGCGTCCGCCGCTTCCACGGACGCCACCAATCCCCGGGTTTCGATCATGCCGAGTGCCGTCAACTCTCCGGCCATCGTTCAACACTCCTTTTGGATCGATTTGTCCTGATCATGAATCCCAGACTTCATTCCGCCGGCTCAGGTCCTGTATCCCGCTTTCATCCGCCCCATCACCTCCCGAACCACCTCACTGATTTCTTGTTCATTCACATGGGGGACAAGTGGTCCCACCTCTTGAACCACCGCCTTGACCAATTCTTCCTCCGAGGACGCTGCCGCCGATCCCCCGATGATCACCTCCTTCGTGCCATAAGCCAGGCGTTTGATGTTCATCAGGTGCTCGACGGTAATGTTGTCCGATGTGATATTGCCGCCGAAGGACCCGCATCCCAGCGTCATGGACGGTCGCAGCCCGGTTGTCGCGCCGATCGCTCCCAAAGCAGCCGGAGTATTGACCAACACCCTGGAAACCGGCTTCTGAAGAAGGAACTCACGAATGATCTCTTCATTCCCGGAGTGAATCACCAACGAATGTCCGCGCCCCCCCAATGCCAACAGATCAATGCAGCACCGGCAGCCCTCCTCCCAATTCTCCACCGTGTAAAAAGCCAGAACCGGGGACAGCTTTTCCAGAGCAAACGGCACATCCGCGGCGACCCGCGTTTCCTCGCCGATGAGCAGCTTCGTTCCGGGCGGCACTGTGATCCCGGCCTGAGACGCGATGTACACAGCGGATTTCCCGACAATGCCGCTGTTCAGTTTTCTGGGCGACGGGAAAAGAACCTTGGCCACCGCCTCTTTTTCCTCGGGCGACAGCATATAGGCCCCATGCCTTCTGAACTCGCGTATGACCTCTTCGCGAACCCGACGGTCGACAACCACCGCCTGCTCCGAAGCGCAGATCGTGCCGTTGTCGAACGTTTTGCTGGTGAAGATGTCCTGCACCGCCCGGGGAACATCCGCACTTTCTTCGATGTACGCGGGAACGTTACCCGGTCCGACTCCATAGGCCGGTTTCCCGGAACTGTAGGCGGCGCGCACCAATCCGGCTCCGCCCGTGGCCAGGATCAGTTGTATATCGGGATGTTTCATCAATGCTTCGGTCAACTCCACCGTGGGTTTCTCCACCCAACCGATCAGTCCCCTGGGTGCGCCCGCTCCGTAGGCCGCCTTGGCACAGATTTCCGCCGCCCGGATCGTACAACGGGAGGCCGACGGATGGGGGCTGATCACAATCGCATTGCGGGTTTTCAATGCAATCAGACACTTGAAAATAGCTGTGGACGTCGGGTTCGTGGAAGGAATGACGGCGGCGATGACACCGTAAGGATCGGCGGCCTCAACGACCTTGCGGCGGGGATCTTCCCGGATGATCCCGACCGTTTTCACATCGCGGATCGAGTCATAAACGTCTCGAGCCGCAAACAGATTCTTCATCGTCTTGTGTTCAACCACTCCGAACCCCGTTTCTTCCACGGCCTCCCGGGCCAGTGTTTCAGCCTCGGCCTCCGCAGCCTCCGCCGCCGCTTGAACCACCCGATCGACCTGTTCTTGATTGAACCGGGCGAATTCCTCTTGCGCCGCTTTGGCGGACGCCACCGCGTCCCGAAGCAACTGAAGAGCCACCAAATCCTGATCGATCCGGGCAATCACCCGCTCATTCCTCCTCTCTCTCCTCTCCATGCCGGCGCAGGATCTCCACCAGCGTCCGCCGATTGGCTTTTGAAATCTCCCGTCCGGACAGACCCGAGGCCTTCAAAGCCCTGACCAGGCGCCGCAACTCCACCACCGTATAGCCTGACCATGGGTCACCCCCGTCGGACTCCGCGGAACCGACGACCTCGTCACAGCGGTTCTCGACGATTTCCGGCCCCTCCGGGAAGCGCGCTCGGAGCGGACTTCCTGTTACCATTTCCACGACCTCCTCCCAAGGACCGGGCAGTACAGAAAACCGAAGTACCCGCCCGATTGCCGACGCGGCCCGCACCGCCGATTCCACCGCCTCAGCCACCGCAGCCGCCTCGCCGGCCACCGTCAGCGTCACTATGCCGTGATGGATCGGTTCGCAACCCACCACCACGACATCGGCCCCTTTGACCGCCGCATCGGCAGCCGCAATGACAGCGGCCAGTCCCTGGGTTTCGATGAGTCCGATCGCCACGTTGCCCACTGTCTCGCGTCTACCTCACCGCAAGCGGACTCTCGGCAACCGCAATCACGGCCTCGAGAAACGCCGCGGCCGCGGCCGTACAGGCGGACTGACTGCCGGTCAACAATCCCCCGGCAAAATTGGTTTCCGTCGGCGGTCCGTAAAATTTGGCCAACCGTACGGTGGCCGCCTTCAGTGCGGCATCAAGGCCAAACATCGCTTCAAGAGGCGGAGCGATCAAGTACGCGAGCGGCTCCCCTTCGGCAATTCCGGCCACCTTGGAAAGATAGCGGCCTGTTCGGGAAATCACGTGAGGATAGACCGTATGCTCTCCCTTGGCATCCAACGCGTAAAAGCAGGCGCCCCGATCAACCACTTGGGCGGCCGCCTCCAAACCGCTCCGGACTTCATCCGGGGTCGGTCCGGCCAGCACACCGATGAACTCTCCCGACAGCGGGCCGGACGAATGGGCCGCTCCGGCATAAAACGATTTGGCATACACCACATCCACCTCCGCCCTCTTTGTGGCTTCATCTACGGCGGTATAGCCGACATCGTCAATGGTCACCGTCAGCATGCCGATCGACCGGTGTCGGGGCGAGAGCCGGAACTGTCTGGCCAGAGCCCCGTCGACGTTTGCAATAATCCTGGTCGCCAAGACTTGGGCGCGTACAGGTTCTAGCACCATCGTCCCCTCTTTCACTCCACAGACATCAGTTTCACTCCACTGGCCTTCTTTTCGATCATGGTCTTGACCACGGCGCCCAGATGGGCGCCCGCTTCAACAGGAGGCGTACCGGCGTCGTGAATGTTGGATACCACCATCCGATCCGCTTCTATGGTGCCTCGTCGCGGTCGATAACACAGGTACGCACTCATCGAATCGGCGGCGGCCAACCCCGGCCGCTCGCCGATGAGCAGGACGAAAGCCTCGGGCTGAAGCAGTTCCCCGATCTCGTCCATAATGGCCACGCGCCCTCGGCGAACGTAAAACGGCGTTCCCATCGAAAGCCCATATTGTTTTAACGATTGGCAAAGGGCCGGATAGACATCCTTCAGGTTCGTCATCACCGCCTGGGAACTGAGGCCGTCCGACACCACAACCTGCACCTGCGGACGCCTGACGCATTTGTGCTGGATCAAATGAACACTCTGCGGCGTCAACTTCCTTCCAAGATCCGGACGTCGAATATAGGTGTCCTTGTCGGCGGCCATGGTGTCGACCACAAACAACCCAAACTCCTCCAGTACCGCTTCATCCACTTCCCCGTAGACGGCATCCACCGCAGCCGCGTGGTCTTCCCGAAAGGTGAGCAGAGTTTCGGTGCACGGCCTTGGTCCCGACCGCCCCACACCGATCCGAGCCGGAGTGGTGCGCAGCAGGTCTCGGAGGAGTCTTTGATCCCTGATTGCAACCCCGGACACTGTACATCCTTTGATTTGCCCCTGAAAGGCGGGATCGACATCTTCTTCGGACAGAGCAGCGACTTCTCCTGTATTCAGCCGGATGCGACTCCCGCCCTCGTTTTCCATCCCGCACACCTCGGAAGACCCACCATCCACACGGCCCGTCTCATAAGGCACCAACCTCGCCCGCAAGACCTGCGCCTCCTTTGAAGCGGAAGCCGCCTCAGTTCTTTCGGGATACGGCCTCCGGGAGATTGCCCCGTCCGTGGATCCGTCTTGAAGCCGATGGAGAACTCGTCGTACGATCTCCTGCACCTCATCCTGAACGTTCCGGGACATACGCCACCCTCCTAATCGAACACGAAAAGCGTCGGATCGCCGGCCCGCTCCGTCAAGGCGCCGTGCCGTAAGATCCCCCGCTGCTCCAGCCACGCTTCGAATTCCGGAGCCGGGCGAAGTCCGAAGGTCTGCCGCAGGGCGGGAATATCGTGATAACTGAGAGATTGGTAATTCAACATACAGTCGTCGCCCATGGGCACGGCAATCACAAAATTCACCCCGGCCGCCGCCAAGAGCACTCCCAGTCCTTCGATGTCATTCTGGTCCGCCCTGGTGTGATTCGTGTAACACACGTCGACCCCCATGGGAATACCGTGCATCTTGCCCATGAAATGATCTTCAAGCCCCGCCCGGATCACTTGTTTCGCATCGTACAGATACTCCGGCCCGATAAACCCCACCACGGTATTCAAAATGAACGGATTCCAACGCCGGGCAAAGCCGTATTTCCGGGCTTCAAGGGTCACTTGGTCCACTCCGTGGTGTGCGTCCGCCGACAACTCGGTTCCTTGGCCGGTTTCGAAATACATCAGATTGGGCCCCGGGCTGGCACCCTCCCGCCGGATCAACTCGTGGGCTTCATCTAAGAGCGCCGCGCTGATGCCGAAAGAACGATTCGCTTCTTCGGTGCCGGCGATACTCTGGAAGATCAGGTCAACCGGAGCTCCCTGCTCCACCGCCTTCATCTGGGTGGTCACATGCGCCAAAACGCAATTCTGGGTTGGAATGCCCCAGGCCCGGATACAATCGTGCGAAGCATGCATGAGGCGCTTCACACTCTCCACGGAGTCGTCCACCGGGTTGATGCCGATTACCGCATCCCCGACCCCGTAGGACAACCCCTCGCGAATGGACGCGACCACACCGTCCGCACTGTCGGTGGGATGGTTCGGCTGCAGTCGGGAAGAAAGCGTCCCACGATGGCCGATGGACCCGTTGCAGCGGGTGATCACTTCAATTTTTTTCGCCGCATAGATCAAATCCAGGTTCGACATCAACTTTGCCGCCGCTGCAATCATTTCACTGGTCAATCCCCGGGACAAGCGGAGAAGATCGGTCCCCGACGCGCCGTCGGACAGAATGTATTCCCGAAGCTCCGCCACGGTCCAACCGCGGACTTCCCGGTAAATTCGCTCATTGACCCCCTCGTCGATGATTCTGGACACCTCGTCGTCCTCCGGCGGGATGAGCGGATTGTTGCGGATCTGTTCGAGCGTGGTTTCCGCCAGAACGCGCTTCGCCGCGATCCGTTCTTGGGCGGATTCGGCCCCGATTCCCGCCAGGCGATCGCCGGATCGTTCTTCATTGGCCTTGGCGAATACTTCTTTAAGATCCCTGAATCCGTAACTTTGCCCCTGTACTTGTGCTGTCAGTTTCACCGTTTTTTCACCTCCCTCGGCCCATCGAGAACCAGGGTCTTGACCGCCACCGGCACCGCACCGCTCTCCATCACGGGTTCGCCGATGTCGACGTAATCGCCGTCGCCGGCCTGAATCTGATCAATACAGACCAAGGACTTCAGCCCCGCCGCCGACAGACACTGCCCAAAGGCTTTTCCCACATCGCCGTCCATGATGAGGACGGCCGGTTCCCCGCCCGACAGACCTTCCCCAAGCACCCGGGAAAAAACCTGCGCCGCCTCCTGGAGATCCGAAAAATGTCTTCCGGATAACCCCCGCACCGCCAGCGCCAGCGGCGGATTTTCCCCGCCGGGATCATAGATCCGTTTTCCCCGAGCAAGCACTTGACGCAAATCCTCTTCGGGTACACCTTCCGGGTCATAGGTAAACGCCATCACCGGCACATTGCGCAGGGGCAGCCGTCCGGCCTCGACATGAACCGTCGCTCCGCTGATCTCCATTGATTGCGTTCCCGCCCCAATCACCGTGGCCCGCATCGTTTCCCGGGCCGGAATCCGCTCCAAGTCGGCAAAGCTCTGTTCGTGCAGAAGGCTGTACGCCAAGGGCAACCCCATATCGGCAAAACCGTCCTCCGCCCAGGCACGTTCAATCACCAATTCCTTACAACTCGATGCCGACCGGGATCCGTCGAGAAGCGCGGCTATCATCCCTCCGACGCCGCCGGAAACCATCCAGGCATCCGGCAGTTCGACCCAGTTGGGCGGATGGCCCACCAAAAGTTCACGCTCCGGCGGACCAACGCGCTGGTGCAGCACACCCGCCAGACACCCGGCCAGTCGGTCTGAGATCCGGCACAACATTTCAACCGAGTGATCCACCCTCCACCCGGGTTCAAGCCGCATGTCCGTTACCTGCATCCACTTTTTCAGCACAGGCGACACCCTCCGCACGACTCCTCGTTCAAATTCAATCACTCGACCGCCGATCGCCAGGGTACAGGTCCCCCGCACCTCTCCCCGGGAGAACAAAGCGATGTTCGCGGTGCCGCCGCCGATATCAACATTGGCGACCGTTCGGTTCATTCGTTTGGACCATTCCAGGGCTCCGGAACCCTTTCCGGCAAGAATCCCTTCGAGATCCGGCCCCGCGGTGGCCACCACAAAATCTCCGGCCCGATCGGCCAGGGACATGACCACTTCCCGGGCATTGTCCCGGGTAGCCGTTTCTCCGGTGATGATCACCGCCCCGGTGTCGATGTCCGCGAAAGTGATGCCGGCCCGGCGATATTCCGCGTTCAGGATCTCCCCCACCCCTGCCATGTCAATCAGGGAATCATTTAATAAAGGCGTTCGGTATAAAGGGCTGCGGTATACAACCTGCCGGTCGACAATTTCGATTCGAGGGATGCGGGAGTGGCCGGCGGTATTGGCGAGACGCAGGCGGCTCACGACCAATTTCGTCGTGCTGGTCCCCAAATCAATCCCCACCGTGGTCATCGCATCTTTCCGTTTCATAAGCCGTCCCTTCCTCAACACAGCAAAAAGCGCCCCAAGCGGTTCGGATGAACCTTCCGGGGCGCCATTGCCCAAACGAATATCCACCTGGTATTGCCGTTCTTTCCCTTCACCGCCGCCCAACGAGAAATCCGGGTGTTCAGGGATTTGCCGACCGTCTGTCGAACCGCAGTCGTCCCGCGATCACATCCTGGGCCATGCGCTCCAGGGAAACCCGCTGATTCATGCTTTCCGATCGCAACATTTGATACGCACTCTGTTCCGATAGTCCGTGTTCTTGCATCAGGATCCCCTTGGCCCGCTCGACCAACTTTCGGATTTCCAGTTGTTTCTCAAGCCGATGAACATTGCACGAGAGTCGGTGAAGACGGTCTCCTTGGGCCAAGGCGATCTCGACGGCGGGGATGAGGTCGGACTCGCCGACCGGTTTCACGAGATAACCGAGCACGCCGGAGTTCTTGGCCTCTTCGATCAATGCCCCATCGCTGTACGCAGTCAACAGAACAATGGGGATCCCGAGTTTTTGGTGAATGATTCGGCCGGCTTTGACCCCGTTAATCTTTGGCATCTTCACATCCATGAGAACGAGATCTGGACGGTGACGATGGGCGAGTTCGACCGCCGATTCTCCGTTCCCCGCCTCGGCCACCACCTCGTAACCGTGCTCTTGCAATATCTCCCGGATGTCCATCCTCAGGATCGACTCATCGTCCACGATCATAATTCGGGCCCTGCTCATCACTGGTCTCCCCTTTCGGAAACATCACGGTCGCCACGGTGCCGCCTTCCGGTCGAACCTGGATGTGAAAAACCCCGCCGAGGTCGCACTCTGTCAGAGTCCGGACAATCTGCAATCCTAAACTCTCGCGGACCTGCCCTTCCTGAAAACCACAACCATCGTCCACCACCTGCAACAAGGCCCAGGACTCCTGATCGCCAATCTCTACAGCGAGCAACCCTTCCGTTCGATCGCGATACGCATGTTCCAAACTGTTTTGTATCAGTTCATTGGCCACCAGGGCCAAGGAAACCGCCCTTCCGGACGGCAGAACCAACCGCGCGCCCCGCACCTCGTATCGGATCCTGGGCGGATCCGCCGTCATACTGTGAATCTGCATCCAACCGATCTTACGAACCACATCATGAAAATCCACCATCTCCACCCGGGATCCGGACAGAACCTCGTGAACTGCGGCGATGCTCATGATTCGATTGAGGGTCTGCCGGTAATGCGCCTGCTGGTCTTCGGGACACCGCCGCATTTGCAGCCGCAAAAGACTTGCCACCGCTTGAAGGTTGTTCTTGACCCGGTGGTGGATTTCCTTGATCATGGCGGATTGAATCTGAAGTTGCCGCTCCTTTTCCCGCAGCTCGCTCACCTCGCGAATCATGACCAAGCCGGAGCGAGTCCCCGATGGATCCCACAACCCCACCGCGTGCACCTGGAAAACGCGCTTGCCCACCTCGGTTTCGTAACGCACTGCTTCACCTTCTAAAAATTGCAGACCCCGGATAAAAGGGAGGACTTTATCAAGTCGTTCCCCGATCAAGTGGGTAGAGGGTTGAAATTCGGTAATCAATGTAATTCCACAGGCGTTCACATAGGTGATCCGGCCTTGGTCATCTGTCAGGAATAGCGCATCCTGAATAACATCCGATAATGGAGAACGACCGGGAATATCGAAAAATACGTGACTGAGTTGTTCGACGGCTTCACTAAGAACCCGAACCCGAGCAGCATTATCAATCCACTCACTGATGTCCTGTTCCAATATCAATGACCCGATCGTTTCCCCCTTGTCGTTCTTGATCGGAACCACACTTTGTTTCACGTGTTTTCCTTCTTGGGTAATCGCTCGATTGTAAGTGGTCACTTCGCCGGTTCGGTGTGTACGAGCCACCGCGGGTTCGTACGCGGCGAAAGCTATCTTGCCAACCACAGATTCACTATACAGCGAATGGCCCGAAACCGGGCTCGCTTCGGCAACCACAACTGCGTCGTCTCCACTGGGCAGAGGGCAGTCCACGAACACATTCGCTTGCGTCAGGTCTGCAATTAATTGCAAATGACGAGCAACATCCCGGATTCGGGCGACATCGTCGTCGCTGAGATCGGTGCGCAAACGACAAACTTGGTCAAGTGCATCCATTCCGTTCACCTGGGCCTCCCTAAACGAAAAGGCGCCCATGGCAACAGCCGATGCAACTGTTGTCGGGCGCCGTTGCCCCGGGCTCTCCTGTTTGTTTTAAATTTTAGTACGTCGGGTGCTCAACGTCAAGCTATAATTTTGATAGGACTTTCAGCTACAATAATTCCAGCAACTCTTTGAGACCCTCCCCGGTAACGGCCGATGTCACAACAATGGGCCCAAATGGCATGGCCAAGCGCAACAATGCTTTTGCCCGATCTGTATCGGCCTGGGGATGATCCGCTTTGGTTACCACCCCGATGGCCCGTTTTGGAAGTCCTGTGGCAAAACCCGGAGGGAAAACGGTCCGATCCCGGGTGGCGTCTTGAATGAGCAATACGTCCGTCACCTCCAGGGCAGTGGCCATCAGGGCACGGTAATACAAGGGGTTCTCCATATATTCACCCGGTGTGTCGACAATCCAGTCGCGATACTGTATGGCCTGGGTTTTCATCACCTGAGTCCCGCCGCCCAGCAGAGCATCCACCAGAGTCGATTTCCCGCTGCCGACCGCCCCGATGATCATGACCTTCCCCATACGCACCACCTAAGAACGGGTGATGGCTGCCGGAGTAAAACCGAGTTGATCCCGCAAGAAACGGTTGATCGCTTCCATGGCCATCTCCACTTCAGACACGGCTCCGACCAATACCAAACTTCCTGTAAACCGGTCGAGAAATCCAATGGTCACATTTGCTGCCTTCGCGGCAAGATCGCCGGCGATGATCACCGTCTCACTGGGGGTCAGCGTCATGATGCCGAGGGCACCGCGCTCGGCCAGTCCGAGTTTCGTGTGCAGATCCGCATTGGGATTGGCGATGAGGTGAGACAACGTCACTTGCTTACCCGGCACAAACTCTTGAATAAACCGCTTCTTCTCTTCAGACATCCTTCCGCCCCTCCCCTTGGAAACGCAAAAAGCCGGAGCACCCGGGAATGACCATCTCCCGATGCGGTTCCGGCTTCATCGCCGCAGTAAACATCGCCTTTTTGGAAAATTATATGCGATTGGAGACACTCCGTCAATGGGCCTATAATGCGGTCTCCAATGCCGCTTGGATAAGCAACTCCTCGGAATCCAACAGCGGCAGGGGGCTGTTGTCGCCGTTTAACAACATCGGGGGCTCAGTGCAACCAAGAATTACCGCCTGCGCCCCTTTGGATTGCAAAGATTTCACGATGTCGATCATGTGCTGCTGCGATCTCTTCGTCCGAATGCCCACAAAAGCTCCGACTCGAGAATGTGCTGGATTGTTTCTTGAGCGCCTCTATCGGGCACAATGCACTCTATCCCGTGTTTTTCGAGGCAGGTTCGAACCTGCACTTCATCGAAAACGATATGCGGTGTATTCGCCGCGATGACACCGAAATCAGCTCAGGCCGCGGCCAAGGCCGACAGCGCTTCCTCGATTCCCCGGGCAAACCGGTCCCACTGGCCCGGACCGACCAATCCCAGAATTTCTTAAACGTCACGCTAAAAATAATCCTCTCCGGATATTGTGTATATCTCCGAATCTTTCCACGTAAGTTCGGATCATCCGGTGGTGGAAGTCCGCAGTGGACTCAGCGCTTAACCCACCTTCAGTCGACAAAACTGCCGCGGAAGATCGGTCGTTCGCCGATGGGTTCTCCGGCAAACCAAATCAGGCGCAGAGCGGATGATGCCGAGTCTTCGTGGGCAACAATGCGGATCGACCGGATGGTTTCCTGAGAAAACACCAGCGCTTCCCCGGCGCCCGCTTCTACCGGCGCCTGGCCTGAAGAATCGGTGTCGAAAACAAACCGGCCTCTGCCCTCCAACACGTAGACCAATCCTTGAAAGCCTTCAATTCCCGAAAGTTGGAACTGTATGCCCGGAAAAACTGTGACATCTTCATATCTCATCGGCCGGCGGATGTCAACCGGTGAACCGTCTCCCACAATCGTTTTCACGATGGCACCGTCGATGCGTTTTGTCGGCAATTGATCTCCGGCGACATCCTGATAGCTCGGCACCACACCTTTGTCGCTTCGCGGCAAATTGATCCAGAGCTGAATCCCTTCGTTCACATCTTCCGTGGCCGGCATCTCGGAGTGGACAATCCCCGCCCCGGCCGTAATTCGCTGCAATCCTCCAGCGGGAATGATTCCTCGATTCCCGGCGTCATCCTCATGGCGAAAAGCGCCGGTCAGCATGTACGTGATGATTTCAAACCCGCGATGCGGATGGGGAGGAAAGCCAGCCGGTGGCTTTACGGCAAAGTGATCCATCAGCAAGAATGGGTCGACCGTGAACAGCGCCCGGGTGGGCATCAGCCGCTTTACCGAAGCGCCCATTCCGTCGGTGGTGGCGGTCGGTTCGAGTTTTTGGATCAACCTGATCAACCCCTTTTGAACCCGTTTGATCGACAATGGGTCTACAAGAGCCATTCCGGTACCCGCCAGCTTGGTCGATACTATCTATAAGTGAGTTTCCACATAAAAGATACAGGTAGACACTGCCTGTGTCAAATCTTGGACAATAGCGTGCCCTTTTTCTCCACGGATCACCCGGGGATCATGTCACCACCTCAGTGCTGGGCAGTATCCCACTGATTGCCGTCCCGGGTCAAATCAGCAGTGACTGCCCGCCGTCCACCACAACGGTCTGGCCGCGAATCATCCAGGACGCGTCACTGCAGAGAAAAGCCACCACCTCGGCCACATCCCCCACCGTGACCAGCCGTCCCGCCGGGTTGCGGCGCTCGGCCGTTTGGAGGATATCCTCGCGATTCGGAAAAAAACGCAGGGCGTCGGTGTCCATAGCCCCAGCAGAAACGGCGTTGACCACGACGTCGTGTGGCGCTAACTCCACCGCCAAGTACCGGGTGAGCGCCTCCAGGGCCGCTTTGGAAACCCCCACCGCCGTATAGTTGTCCAGGACCCGATGCGACCCGAGGCTGGAGATCGACACAATTCGTCCGCCACCCCGCTTTTGCATCAAGGGCAAGGCGAGCTGGGCCATCAGCAGCAGGGACCGGGCATTGACGTTCAAGGTCCAATCCCAATGCTTAACCTCCAGCTCCATGGCCGGTCGAATGACCCCGGAGGCCGCATTGGCAATGAGAATATCCAACCCTCCGAATTTCTCTGCGATTTCATCAAATAACAAGTGCAGTTTCTGCGGATCCGCCACATTGGCCTTGACCGGCTCCGCTTTGACGCCGAGCTCCCGAATCTCCGCGCAGGTGTGTTCCGCCGCCTCACGGTTGCGGAAATAATTCACCGCCACATCCGCCCCGGCCTCGGCCAACCGCCGGGATACGGCTTTCCCCAAGCCCCGGGAACCTCCGGTCACCAGGGCCACTTTTCCCATCAACGGTCGATCGCCCATGACTACTGCGCCTCCTCGAAAGCTTACTCAGGAACCTGCCCTTCGCCGACCCGCCGCCAACGGATGACTTCCGCGGGATCAAACGGTCCACTCCGGTCCTTGATCCACCCGAGCAGCTCTTCCACGGCCCGCTCCGCTGCTGCCGCCTCTATCCGGGTGATCCGGCCGCGCCTCACCGCCATCTCGAATTCATCCCGATCCACCACCTTAGGCCGACCTCGGGGTTCTATGCGCACGTCGAGCTCCAGATCCATCACCCGCAGGGTCTTTCGTTCCGGCAACCATACGGGCGGACTGGCTATATTGCAATAATAACCCGTCCCGTCTTCGCGACACAGGGCCATCACGTGAAACCACTTGTCCTCCCACAGCCAACAGATCACCGGGTAAGGACTGCTCCACCTCCGGCCATTCCCTTCCACCACTGGAGTCCCGGGAGCAAACCACAACACTGGAGATCGGCCTTGGAGCCACTGCGCTTCGGGCCACCGCCGGTGTGCTTTCCATGTCCCCGGGGAATCCCCGCGCTTCACACTCTCCAAACACACCCGCCCATAAGGAGCGACTTCCGGAACATCCCCCCACAACCCCATCCTTCGCCCCCCTCGGACCCGCGTACTCTGCCCATGACCGCCGCATCATAAACCGGATTCATCCCCCGGCCCCTCGGGTCGTCGGCCCCGTTCCTGAGAATCCGGGCGTCCTTCCCCTGTGCCGGATGGGGGTGGCCCAGATTCCGGAGGGCCCGATCCCGAGGATTCCGCCCCTGCACCACCGTCCGGGGGTACACTTGGGGAATGGGGAATAAAATCCTGGAAAATTTGCGCCCGTACCAAAGATTCGATCCCCACCCACAGGATGGGGCCTACAAATAGCCCAAGCACACCAAGGATCTTCCAGCCCACGTACACGGCAATCAACGCGGAAAAGGTATCCAGCCCCATGTTGTCCGCGAGGATCTTTGGTTCGATAATGTGGCGCACCAAGGAGATTACCCCCTGCAGCGCCAGAATCTCCAGCCCCAGGGTGTATTGCCCGGTGATCAGACACCACCCGGCCCACGGGATTGTCACAATCAAGGATCCCACGATGGGCACGAGTCCCGTCAAACCGATCAGCGTTCCGATGGTGATCGCATATTCCACGCGAAAAACCAACAGGCCGATGATCGACATGACCATGGTTATCAGCGTCAGGATCAGCTGGGCCCGCACCATCCCGGTCATCGCATGGGCCACATCCCGAAACACCGCGGTTAATTTCAGATCCCAGCTGGGCGGCAACACGGAAACCAGCCCACGGGCAATCCGCTCCCGGTCTCTAAGAAAAAAATACGTGCTGATGATGGCGAGCACCAAAACCGTAATCCACTCAGGAAGCCCCGTCAATCCGTGGAGCCAGCTGAGGACGTAGTCCAAGAGCCGGGAGACCTCCGTCGAACCAAGTTGCGTAAAATGTTGGAGCATCGCTTCCATCTCAGCGCTCATGGACGGAGGTACGATCTCCCGGCCGTGTTGAAACTGATAGCTGATCCAATCCCGCACCGACGCGTAAATTTGCGGCAACTGACCCGATAACACCGCGACTTCCTGGGCGATTTGGACAATCACATAAACCAGTCCGAGGGAGATCACCCCCAGTATCACGACCATGGCCGTCAGGATCGCGGCAGTTCGGGATACCCGCCACCTCTCCAGCAGGCGGACGATCGGCTGCAGGAGGACGGCGATGACCAGGCCGATCACAAAGGGCATCGTGTAGGGGAGCGTCTGCAAGAACGCCCAGGATACGACGATCATGAACAGAACCAACAGGGCCGTTTCGGCCAATTTGCGAAAATACCGCAGCAACTCTGGCGGCCACATAGAACCCGGGCGCCATCGGCTCAATGGGATCCCCTCACTTGACAAAAGTAAGTACATCCCGGACAATAAGTGCGACTGGCCTTATCGGAGTAACCGACCTCTCCAGATAAAACCGGCCCCGACAATGACCACGGCTGCAATGAGGGCCGCCATGGCCCTTGGGACGTTGCCGTCCGACAAACTTTGCCCCACCAGGGCAAAGCAAAAGATTGCAACCAAGGCCATGACGAAGAAGATCGGCCGGTACTTCCGCGGGACCCCGTCAGACGAGTGATTCGAAGGCTGGGTCAAGACGTCCGTCTCCTCTCAAAGGTTGGCTTCTCGTCCATGATAGCAGAGTCTGGCGCCGGTTCAAAGGGCGCCCGGCGGAGCCTCGAACAACATGAACGTTGGAAGGAGTTTCATGATAGAATGAGTATTCTGATCGTACTGCCCGTACCGTCTCCACCGGCCGGCGGAAACTGGGTATTCTCCGATCGCCTGCGCCGGCATTTGGCCGAGGTGAACCTCCATGTTCGCGTGACCACCCTGGATTCGGTGACAACCGAAGATATCGAGCAGTGCGATATCGTCCATATTTTCAACGCATCCCGCACCGCCGTTCCGTTTGTCGAAAAGTTCGGCGTTCCGGAGAAACCGATGGTCATCACTTTCACCGGAACGGATGTCAATGAAGAGATGAAACGACCCCGGGAGCGCAGAAAGATTGTAGAGGTCGCCTGCCGGGCTCGGCAGCTCATTTTTCTCACCGCCGACGCCCTGCAAGGGTTTTGTATACAATGCCCGGAACTAAAGAACCATTGTGTGCATATCCCCCTGGGGATCGACGTGCCGCCCGGCCGGGGGTACGACAGGTCTAGGTGGGGATGGCGGGAAGAAGAAGTGGTGTTTTTTCTCCCGGCTGGACTGCGGCCGGTCAAGAGGCCCTTATACGCCTTGAAGCCTTTAGCCCGGCTTTACCGGGAAGGCTTACCCGTTCGCCTTTGCTTGGCGGGGGCGGTGTTTGACCTCGATCTGTTAAGGCAGGTGGAAACAGAAGCGGAGATGAGGCCGTGGTTTCAGTGGCTGGGCGCCGTGCCCCACCGGGAGGTGGGGGACCTCTATCGATGCGCCGATGTGGTCCTCAACACCTCCACCTCGGAAGGTCTCTCCCACGCGCTCCTTGAAGCGATGGCTGCGGGGAGAGCGGTGATGGCCTCCCGGGTACCGGGAAACCGCGATTTGATCCGCCACGGAGAAGACGGCCTGCTGTATGAAGATGCGGAGGAATTTCTGGCATCGGCCCGGCAGTTGGCCCTGGATCCCGAGTGGCGGGAATCTCTCGGGCAGCGGGCCGCCACACGAGTAGCCCGGGAGTTCTCGCCGGTTGTCGAGCGGGACCGCTACGCGCAGCTCTACCGCCGCCTGGTCCTTTCACCTTGCGCATCGGGTCAGGTGGCTCCGTAAGCCGAGATAACAGTCACCGCTCCTCAAAGATCCACACGTGAAATCGGTGAGCCCCCAGATCTGCTCGGCGGGCGGCCCACTGCCGGAGCAGGTTGAGTTGCGGTGGCAACAAAAACCTTTCTTTGTCACCCTCCTCGTGATGAGCATCACCTTCAGCCATCGCCCCGCGCCCCTCGGCGGGGCTCACGATTTCAACCCTTTCGCCGGTCGGGGCCGGCGAATCGACGGTGGCCGCCACACCCTGGGCCGCCTGTAAAGAACCACACAAGACCTCTTCGACAAACAGATTCGGTTGGTCCCACCCTTCCCAGAGACTCCAGCTGGAGACCGCGCCGCCGGGCAACTCTTTCATCTCTTTCTTGAGGGATGGAAGAGCCGCCCGAAAGGCGCGTTCCCGATCATCGGCCACCCGGTATTCGATGTACACCTTCCACATCACCAAACCCCTTTCTCCTTCAGCAAGGGCCAAATTTTGCGGTAGACCGCCGGGAAAGGCAGGTGCCCCAGTGCCTGTGCCGACACCCAGGCGGCAGCCGAATCGCCGGGCCAAGGCACCTGATCTTTGCCGACACCCCCGGAAGTCCTCTCCGCCACCGACAACACTTGCAAGACATCCCGCGACATTTGCTCCGGCCGAGCGGTGCACCGATACACCCGAAAATCCCATTTGAGATGGCTAAAGACATGTTCCGCCCGGGCCAGGGGCTCCGCCGCCTCAACATCCAGCCCAGCCTCCGCCATCGCCCGGGAGGCCGCCTCCTCCCAGGATTCCCCGGAGCGCACCTCTACAGAAGGAAATTCCCAGAGACCTGCCAGAAGCCCTTGATCTGGACGTCGGCGGACAAATAGATACCCCTGCCAGCTCGCCAGGCCTGCCGCGACCCGGGTGGGTCTAGGCGGTTTTTTCTTCGTTTTAACCGGATATTCTGCCCAGACGCCTTCCTCCGCCGCCCGACACCATCGAAGCACAGGGCAGTCGCGACATCTTGGAGCCCTCGGCAGGCAGACACCGGATCCGAGATCCATCACCGCTTGATTGAGAGCACCCCCGTGGCCCGGCGGAATGGCCGCCTGCATCAACGAGGAAATCTTTCGGCGCCCCGCCGGCTTGTCCACAGGTTCGTCCACGAGAAAAATCCGCGCGAACACACGCAATCCGTTGCCGTCAACAGCTGGTACATCACGTCCGTAAGCGATGCTCAGGATCGCCCCGGCGGTGTACGGCCCCACTCCGGGAATTTCTCGAATCACCTCGGGATCGTCGGGTACCCGGCCGCCAAAGCGCTCCATCACCACCTGGGCGCCCCGAAGGAGATTTTGCGCCCGAGAATAATAGCCCAGCCCCTCCCACTGTTTCAGGACCTCCTCCTCGGCCGCCTGGGCCAGATCACGCACCGAGGGAAATTCCTCAAGAAATCTCTCGTAATAAGGGATCACCGTCTCCACCCGGGTTTGCTGAAGCATCGTCTCAGAGACCCAAATTCGATAGGGATCCCGGGTCTTTCTCCAGGGGAGGTCCCTGTGCTGCCTTTCGTACCACTCCACCAAGATCTGGCCCACTCGCACCGCCAACTCGCGTTCTCGTTCCATCCCATCGGCCCCCGGAAAGATTTACAGGAGTTCATCCCCAATGATACAACATGGGAAAGGAGGTTTGCCCATGTCCATTTACACCCGTGGTGGCGACCGAGGCCGCACCCGCCTCGTCGGAGGTGTCCGGGACAAGGATGATATTCGCATCGAAGCCTACGGCACCTTGGACGAGGCAAACGCTTTTGTCGGCGACGCCATCAGTCGCCTGGATCCCATCCGAGACCGCGACCTCGCCGCGCACCTTCTGGAGATCCAGCAGGAATTGTTCGACTGTGGGGCAGATCTCGCGGCCCTGCCGGGCAAACGCCCCTACAAGGTGCACGCTGAAATGACCGACCGGCTGGAACCGCTCATTGATTCCTATCTCGCGGAAGCCCTCCCTGTCCAGCGATTCATCATCCCCGGGGGGCACCCGGCCGCCGCCGCCCTTCATGTGTGCAGGGTGCTGGTCCGCCGGGCCGAACGCCGGGTGGTGACACTCAGCCACCGGGAGGAGATCAACCCCGAAGTCCTGCGATATCTCAACCGGTTGTCCGATTTTTTCTTTGCCGCCGCCCGGGCGATCAATGCGCGAACAGGCACTGGAGATATTGAATATGTACGAAGCCCCATCGTGTTTCGCAATTCCGGAGGTCACAATCCGTCCAACCCCAAGCTGAATCCCCCGGATGATCCAGGTGGAAATGCGTAGACTATAGCGGGGAGGTGGGCGACGTGGTTCGACTCTGGACCAACCTCAGGCCCCGCCGTTCAAACCGCAATACCTGGACCGCCGCTCTAGTGGGCGCCGGAGTCGGCATCGCCCTATGGGAATGGATGCGGAAATCCGGGGAAAAACCCGTGGACCGGGACGGGGCGGAGTTGGATCGGCTGGCCGATCAAGTGTTGCACGCTGTTGCGCCGGAGGGCGCCGAACAAGAAAGCTCCGGACATTCTTCTTGACGCTATGTTCCGGGGCTTTCTCGCCCTCTGCGGTTTACCCGTTCAGACCAGATGACCCCCGCCAGGATCAGGGCCACCCCAAGCCATCGATCCCACCCCACCGGCTCTTTCAAGATTAGTGCAGCCGCCACGACAGCCACGGGCAGCTCCATCGATCCCAGCACCGCAGCAGCTCCCCCGCCCACCGCCGGGATCGCCACAGCAAACAAAAGTGGCGGCGTAATCTGGGCGAGAAGCGCCACAAGAACACCCCAGCCATACAACCCGGCCATCGATGGCGCTGTATAATAAGCCGTCAGCGGAGTGGTCAGAAGAATGGGAACTCCTGACCCCAAGGACATAAACAGGCTTCGTCTCACAGGGGACGTTTGTACGGCAATCCGACCTGTCCCGTACAAAAGGATGGAATACGTCACCGCGCCTCCCAGGGCCATGGCCGCAGCAACCCACGAAATTCCGCCTTCCCACTGGTCGTGCAACAACCCCACCGCAAGTCCGGTCCCCAAAAGGATCATCAACAGCGCCTGCCACCGCCGGGCAGTCAAAGGTTTTCTCTCCAACGCAACTTCCAGTAAAATCGTAATCCACGTGAATTGAAACAAAAGTACGATCGCAAGGGAAGCCGGAAGATGGATAAGAGATCGGTAATAAAGAACTGTGGTTCCCCCCGAACCGATGAGACCCAAAATGAAAAGCTGGATCACTTCTCGCCCCTTAGGCCGATTCCCGGTTCGCACCGCAAGACCCGCCACAGCCCAGAAAAGAAGGGCAACGAAGTACTGAGCTGCCGTTACCCCTTCCATGGTATAACCCTGGGCGAATGCAGTTTTCATGACCGGAGAGATGAGCCCGTAACAGGACGCCCCCAGCCCAATCATCCAAAGGGCCTGTACCCGGGTAGGTCGCCAGCCCCTCGGCTGCCCCATCATCTTGGAAAAACCTCCTTAATGAACCTCTCCGCCGTATTCGGGAATCGTGGGAGAGCCCGTGCCTTCGCGATCAATCTTCTCCCGAAGCCGGTCGATGAGGTATCGGCCGACCATCTGAAACAGTTCGTCTCGATCCAATTGAGAGACCAACTCCAACAGTTCGGCGCGGGACAGCTCCTGGAGAACGCCGGACACGATGATCACCGCGTCGTCCTCGTCTCCGGTCAACTGGTCTTTGTACAGTGCGTAAAGATCGTCGACGAATCTCACCCCGCCCACCGCCTTTCCCTGAGGAGTGATTCCTTTTCAGTATACCAGGTTTCTGGCCGTGTACGATAGTCAACCGGGCACGAACGCGTTTACCGTGCTTCCCGGCCCCCCTCCGCATCCTCGGACGCCTGGGCGGCATCCCGGGGTTGATCGGAACCCGCATGCTGGCGGCTGTAAGCCCAATGATTCGTAGGCCCGTGACCCTCCCCCAGCCCCGGCGCTTCCCGAATGCCCGCCGAGATGAAAGCTTTGGCCGTCCCCAGGGCGTCAAGCAGAGAGGCCCCTTTCGCCAACTCGGCGGTAATTGCCGCCGAAAAGGTGCATCCCGTCCCATGGGTGTGCGGGGTGCGGACCCGGACTCCCGGAAACTCCACGACAGCCTGCCCATCGTACAGAATGTCCAGCGGATCTCCCGCTAAATGCCCGCCTTTGACCACCACCGCCCCGGGACCTAGTGCCGCAATCCGCTTCGCCGCCTCCACCATCTCATCCCGGGTGCGAATTGTCATCCCGGTCAACGCCTCGGCTTCGGAGATATTCGGGGTCACCACCGCCGCCAAAGGGAACAGTTCGCGAATTAACGTCGAACGGGCGTCCTCTTCCAAAAGTGGCGCCCCACCTTTGGCCACCATGACCGGGTCCACCACCAGGGGAGTGATGCCCAATTCCCGGATCTTGGCCGCCACCGCCTCGATAATCTCCGCCGTGGCCAACATCCCGGTCTTTGCCGCATCCGTGCCGATGTCCCGCACCACAGCATCGATCTGGGCGGCCACCAACTCAGGCGGCACAAGATGGGATCCAAACACCCCTTTTGTGTTTTGTACCGTGATCGCGGTGATGGCCGTCATCCCGTATACCCCGAGCATCTGAAAGGTTTTTAGATCCGCTTGAATCCCCGCTCCGCCGCCGCTATCCGAACCGGCGATGGTCAAAGCCCTGGCCACCCTCATCCTCGTCCCCCCACAAAAAAGGGCCCGGCACCCGTCCGGACCCTGAAAATCGCCTCTCGCCGGCCTCCATCATACGAATACCGGATCGGCAAATTCCGCCAGCTTCGCCAGGGACCGTTGCTGCACCTCGGCGTGGAGGCTGTTGCCGTGGGCGTCCATGGTCACGATGGCCGCGAATCCCTCCACCTGGAGGTGCCACATCGCTTCGGGAATGCCGAATTCCAAGAAATCGACCCCCTCGACCTTTTTGACGCATCTCGCATAGTATTGGGCCGCCCCACCGATGGCATTCAGGTACACCGCCCCGAATTCCTTCAAACCGGCAAGGGTTTTCGGCCCCATGCCCCCTTTGCCGATCACCGCCCGGATCCCAAACTTCTTGATGATGTCCGCCTGGTACGGCTCTTCCCGGCTGCTTGTGGTGGGCCCGGCGGCTTTTACATGCCATTCGCCCTTGTCATCCTGGAGCATCACCGGGCCGCAGTGGTAAAGAATTCCGCCTCGCAGGTCCACCGGGCTGTCGTGGTCCATCAGGTATTTATGCAGGGCGTCCCGGCCAGTGTGGATAAGTCCGTCAATAATCACCACATCGCCGACCTTCAGCTCCCGAATCTGTTCTTCACTGACCGGCGCCTGCAAAACCACCCGACGACTGCCTTCGGAGCCCGCGATTCCTTCCGCAGCCCCGAGTTCCGGCAGCTCCCCTCCGTCCCTGTACAGCCACTGGGTGATCCCGCCGGTAACCGGGTCGATGATCACCCCGAGGCGCCGGAACGCCCAACAGTTGTAGGCGACAGACACGAAAAAGCTCGCCGGAAGACGGTTGATCGCGCCGATTTTGCACCCGAGCAGCGTCACCCGACCACCGAAGCCCATGGTGCCGATGTCCAAACGGTTGGCATTCTCCATGATATACGCTTCCAATTCAGCGAGGCGGGGGTCGGGATTCACGTCATCCACTCGGCGCAGGAGCTGCTCTTTTGCCGCCTCGTACCCCGTGGTGCGGTCGCCGCCGATGGCCACCCCGAGGAACCCGGCGCTGCACCCTTGCCCCTGGGCTTGGTACACCGCATGGAGGATGCATTTTCGCACCCCGTCCAAATCTCGGCCCGCCCGGCCAAGGCCCTCCAACTCCGTCGGCAAGCTGTATTGAATGTTCTTGTTTTCGCAGCCGCCGCCTTTCAGGAGCAGTTTGACCTCGATCTCATCCTTTTCCCACTGCTCAAAATGAATCACCGGAGTCCCGGGGCCTAGGTTGTTCCCGCTATTCTTGCCCGTGACCGAGTCCACGGAATTCGGGCGAAGTTTGCCCTCTCGCGTGGCCGCCACCACCGCCTCCCGGATCTGTCGAGCCATCTCGATCTGGTTGGCTCCCACCGGGCAGCGGACGAAAAATGTCGGCATCCCGGTATCTTGGCAGATCGGCGCCTGGTCATCCTGGGCCATGATGATGTTCTCCCCGATGGTGGACAAAGCGAGAGACGCCCGGGTCCCCATCTCCTCCGTCAGCTTGGCCCGGGCAATAGCCCGGCGCACATCATCGGGCAGATTGGTGGACGTCTCGACAATCAAGGTATAAATACTTTCTGTGAATCGATCCATCCTCGAATTCCCTTCTTCCTCATAAGTGAGCGCCCCGCGGCATTCCACCGTCTATTATAGAGGATCCGCTAGATTATCGCGACGCCACCGCCGAGGGAAAACCCAGCCGAGCGGAGATGGCGAGCCCCGCCCGGCGCACCCGATCCGCCAAATCTTTGATTCTCTCCTCAGGCATGCGCATCTTCGGAGCGGAGATGCTCAGGGAAGCACACACCCGGCCTGTATGATCCCAGATCGGGGCAGCCACACAGATGATGCCGAGCTCGTTTTCTTCGAGGTCCATCGCCACACCCCGTTCTTTCACCCGCTGCAGCTCGTCCCGCAGGTCCAGCCACCGGGTGATCGTGTGGGGCGTATGGGCCGGAAGCCCGTGCCGCTCGACGATGGACTTTACGTCCTCCTCTGGCAGATACGCGAGAATGGCCTTCCCCACACCCGTACAATGCACCGGCGCCCGGGCGCCAACCCGGGAGTGCATGCGGATCGTTTCGTCGCCCTCCACCTTCTCAATATAGACCACTTCCCCATGGTCGAGCACCACGAGATGGACCACTTCGTGGGAGTAATCGGCCAACTCCTCGAGATACGGCCGGGCTTCGCGGCGCAAATCAAGGCTGCCCAACAACCGGGAGGCCATATCCAGAATTGCATACCCGAGTTTGTACCTCCCGGTCTCCGGATCCTGCTCCACGTATCCCCGACGAGCTAGGGTCGTCAACAACCTGTGCACAGTACTTTTGTACATCGACACCTCGGCGGCCAACTCGGTAATGCCGACCCCTTCTTTGTATCGACTCACCCGCTCCAGGATCACCAATGCCCGATCCACCGATTTTACCGTATCCTCGCCCGAAGAGGCCATCTCCATCACCATACCTCGCTAGACTAATGCCCGGATGTCCCCCGGGTGCCGAGACGCGCCCTACTTAGGGATCAATCCCGGGAACACATAAGCCTCAATCATGGTAATCACCGAAACGATTAATACAAACAGTATACTATGTTTAAGGGTGAATCGATAAATCTCACCTTCCCGGCCGGCCAACCCCGTCGCCGAAGCCCCCACGGCGATGGACTGGGGAGAGATCATTTTGCCGGTCACACCCCCGGAACTGTTCGCCCCCACCATCAGGTACGGATTGAGCCCCAACTGCTGCGCGGTAATTTTCTGCAGGTTGCCAAACAACACATTCGACGACGTGTCACTACCGGTGAGAAAGACGCCCAGCCAACCGAGAACCGGCGAGAAAAGCGGAAACAGTACGCCGGTTCCGGCCAGGGCCAAAGCGATGGTGGCGCTCATGGAGGAGTAGTTCGTCACGTGGCCGAACCCCAGCACCGCGGCAATGGTGACCAACGGCCACAACAACTGCCGGAAGGTGCGGACGAGCACCTTGAACCAAGTCCCCACCGACATGCCCACCACAAACATCGACAGAATCGAGGCGATCAGAATAGACGTCCCCGTGGCTCCCAGCCAGTCGAACTTCCACACCGCAGCCATGGGGGTGTTTTTTGCAGCTACAGGAGGAACCGAGACTACCAGTTTGTTCAGCCAGGGCCAATTCACCGCAATCGTGGTCCCGGCGACGGCCGATTTAAAGGCGGGCAGGGACCAGATAATAATCATCACGGTGAGAATCACCCAGGGCGCCCAGGCCCGAACCATGTCCCCGGAACTGTGCTGCTGCCGGGCCGCCGCCGCTTGGTTGAGAATCGCATCTGCCTTTTCATCGGCAAAATGAAATTCTTCCTTCGGGCGCCACACCCGGAGGAACAGGGCCAGAGCGATCAAGCTGACAAAAGCAGAAGCGATGTCCGGTAGCTCCGGTCCCACAAAATTGGAGACCAAAAATTGCGTGATGGCAAAGGAACCCCCGGAGATGAGAATCGCCGGCAACACCTCGATGGTCCGTTTCCACCCGCTCATAATGAGCACCAGCCAAAAAGGTAGAAACAGGGAAAGAATCGGAAGCTGACGCCCCACCACCTGGCTGATCGTGTGGGCATCCATCCCGGTGACCTGGGCGGCGGTGGTAATGGGAATCCCGATGGCGCCAAAGGCCACTGGCGCACTGTTCGCGACCAAGCATATCCCCGCAGCGTACAACGGGTTAAACCCAAGACCTGCCAGGATGGCGGCGGCGATAGCCACCGGCGTCCCAAACCCCGCCGAACCTTCCATGAATGCACTGAACGAGAACGCGATCAACAAGGCCTGCATCCGCCGGTCTCCGGTGAGCCCGGTGATCGAGTCGCGAATGACGCGAAAATAACCGGATTCTTCTGTAATGTTATACAAAAATACGGCAGTAAACACGATCCAACCGATCGGCCACAGTCCACTCAACATCCCGTAGATCGCCGTGGAGACGGCCATGGGAATTGGCATGCCATTGACAATGATGGCGAGAATCACGGCGAGCAAAAGAGTCAACAGCCCCGCCACATGGCCTTTCATCCGGCGCACGGCCAGCGCCCAGAAGAAGAAGGCGATGGGGATGACCGCCACCAGGGCGGACAACCAAAGGCTTCCCCCTACGGGATAATACACTTGATGCCAGGGACTCAACCAGACCCCTCCTTATTAAGCAGTTTCCTCTCTCTTTCACGCACCGCAATAGCCGCAGGCGGGCAGTCGGGGCCGGCCCGGCCCCGTCAATCCGATCTCCGTGCCTGCCTCACCCCCTCCCGGCCGCAGCCATGGCCTTGGCATCGATACATTTGGCGGGCCGCGGAAAGAGTTTCCCCGGGTTACACAGTTCTTCCGCATTCCAGATTCCCCGGATCTTGAGTTGGTAATCGATGTCCGCAGGGCTGAAAATCTTCTCCATGTCGTACATTTTTTCGAGCCCCACCCCGTGCTCGCCGGTGATCGACCCTCCCACGTCGGCGCAGACCTGAAGGACCCGGGAGCCCGTCTCCACCGCCCGTTGGGTTTCCCCCGGCACCCCGGAGTCAAAGAGCACCAATGGATGCAGATTGCCGTCCCCGGCGTGAAACACGTTGGCGATACGCAGGCCAGAATCTTTACTGATCTCGGCGATTCGGGTGAGGACCTCGGGAAGGGTGGATCTGGGAATCACTCCATCCTGCACGAGATAATCCGGGGAGATGTTCCCCATCGCCCCAAAAGCTGTTTTCCGATTGTTCCACCAAAGGGTTCGCTCGGGTTCACTGGCCGCCACCCGGACGTCCCGCACCCCGTGTTCTTTGCACACCTTCACGGCATCTTCGGCCTGATCCTCCAGACCTTCAGCCGAGCCGTCCAACTCGAGGAGCAAAACGGCTTCGATGTCCTCGGGATACCCCACCGGATACGCTCCGGCCTCCACCGCCCGCATGGCCAGCCGGTCCATCATTTCCAAAGCCCCGGGCAGGATCCCTTTCGCGATGATTCCGGAGACTGCCCGGCTTGCGTCTTCCACCCGGTCAAACAGCGCCAGGATCGTCTTGACCCCGATCTGTTTTTTTAGTAGCCTCACCCAAATCCGGGTCACGATTCCGAGGGTCCCCTCCGTCCCGATGAACAACCCCCGAAGATCGTAGCCGACATCGTCACCATTCGGGCCGCCGACCATCACCACCTGCCCGTCCGGAAGCACCCATTCCAGGGCAAGGACATGGTTGGTCGTCACCCCGTATTTGAGACAATGGGGCCCCCCGGCGTTTTCGCCGACATTCCCTCCCAAAGTACAGGCCTGCTGGCTCGACGGGTCCGGGGCATAGTAGTAGCCCCGGCCCGCCACCACCTGGGACAACCGGCGGTTCACCACCCCGGGCTGAACCACGGCGTAGCGGTTCTCATAATCGATGTGAAGAATCCGATTCATCCGCACCAGATTCACCACCACCTCACCATGCAGCGGGATAGCCCCGCCACTGAGCCCGGTGCCCGCCCCCCTCGGAACAAAGGGGATCTTCTCCCGATGGAGATATTTCACCACCGCCGCCACCTGATCGGTGTCCGCCGGGAATACCACGGCGGCGGGGACGCCCCGCTGGATGGTGTAGCCATCGCACTCATAAGCCATGAGCTGGTGCCTGTCTGAGATCACATTCCTGGGGCCGACGATCCGCGCCAGTTCCTCCACCAACTTCTCCCGCGCCGCGCTCATCGATTTTCCTCCTCCGCCTGGTAGGCCGCATCCAGGATATCCACGGTATGCAGCACCTTGCGCGTGGCCCCGGTTCGCTGGACGCCTGCCCGGATTTGCATCATGCACCCGGGATTGCCCATGACAATCGCCTCGGCCTCTTCGGGGACGTCGGCCATTTTCCGATCGAGCAAGGGGCTGGCGATCTCCGGGTGGGTGAGATTGTAGATTCCCGCGCTCCCGCAGCAGCGGTCCGAATCGGGCATCTCCACTACGCGCAGACCCGGAATCGAGGCGAGAATTTCCCGGGGCTGCTGGCGAACCCCCTGGGCGTGGCTCAGATGGCATGCATCATGATAGGTCACCGTCATTTCCACCCTGCCCTTGGGAGGATCGAATCCCACTTCGGCGAGAAACTCCGCGACATCTTTGACTTTGCGGCTGAACCGCTCCGCCTTCTCGCGGTAGGCCGGGTCGTTCCGCAAAAGTTCCCCGTATTCTTTCATCGCCGCACCGCAGCCCGCCGCATTGATGATCACCGCATCGACGTCTTCGGCCAGAAACGCATCGATGTTCTGCCTGGCCATGGCTTTGGCCGTCTCCCGATCCCCGGCGTGCACCTGCAGGGCGCCGCAGCAAACCTGCCCCTCGGGCACCCTCACCTCGTAGCCGTTTCGGGCCAGCACCCGGGCCGTGGCCAAGTTGGTGTCGGTGAACAGGACGTCCATCACACAGCCGGTGACCAGGGCAACTCGCCCCCGGCGTTGCCGCTGCGCGGGCACCTGGGCCGGGAGCAGCTCTCTGGAGCTGGTGGCGGGAATCTGCGGAAGGGCCGCCTCCATCTCCCTCAAGTGGGACGGAAAAAGATTCAGAACCCCGGTGCTCCGGGCGAGGCGGGCCAGGCCGCTTCGCTGATAAAATCGGCCAATCCGGGCCAACCTGCGCAGGCGCTTTGGGCGCGGAAAAATCCGCTGCAAAAACAAGCGTTGAACAAAACCTTGCCAGCCCCGGGCCGGCCGGGCGGCGAACACCTGTCCCCGGGCTTGTTCGATCAGCGTCCCGACCTGAACCCCCGATGGGCAGACCGATTCGCAAGCCCGGCAGTCGAGGCACCGGAAAACCGGGTCGATCAATGCCTCGTCCAAGGGAAGCCGCCCTTCAGAGGCCGCCCGGATGAGGTACACCCGCCCCCGGGGAGATTGGTTCTCAATGCCCAGCTCTTGATACGTTGGACATGCTTCCAAACAAAGTCCACAATGAACGCACACGGAATATTTATCAGGGTCCGGCGGATCGTCCCATCGAAAAACCGTGGTCCCCTCCAAGGAGCCGGGCTGCCCGGCCGCAGGCCCTGGGGAGTAATCCTCCCGGGCCGACTCTGCCCCTACCGACGGCATCGATCATACACCTCCCACAAAATCTGCGGAGACAAAGACGTTTCCAGGATCCAGGACTTCCTTCACCCGGCGGCTAAGTGGGGACTCCGCGGCGGATCCGAGGGTCCCGAGGAGCGATTTTCTCCACGCAAAAGGCACGCGTTCCACCCGCACCCGCCCCATGTCTGATCGCACCGCCTCAGTCACCGCCGCGATCCGGCAAAGGATGTGATGGCCGGCCTCCTCAGGGACAGCGTCCCCCAAGATCCAGGCCGCCCGGACCTCTCCGGTGCCCAGTCCTCCGGACACGAACAAACGATCGGTCGATTCTTCGCGCAAAGAACTCGCGAGTTCGCCGGCCGTTCCGGGGCCATCCTTCACCTTTCCCCCAGCGCGTCCGGCGTGAAGGTGCAACGCCGTTCCGGGAACCTGGCTTGGCCACATCACCCATCGCAACCGCAAAGCCGGGGTGCCGCCCAAAGCGTTACCATAGCGACTCCAAAGGTCGTCCGCGTCCCGGCCCGCCCATGCCCCAATCTCCTCCAAACCGTGTTCCCTCGCCAGCCGGCGCCACCCCTCCACCGCGCCCTGGGCCGCCTTGGGTAACTCATCCGTGCCAAGAAGGGCGATCCACTCCTTGGGCAGACCGCAAGCCTCCGCCAGGGCCGGGTTGATCCACTCCGCCGCCGATAGACTCCAGGAGCGGTCCATCAGCTCCCGGGCAAAAGATTGCAGTGGTTCGACATCCGGGGCCTTGAAAGCGAGAAGCCGCCGCTCCGGCGGAAGGGGGCGGAGTTTGATCGCCACCTCGGTCACCAGGCCGAGGCTGCCCTGGGATCCGATAAAAAGCTTCGTCACGTCATACCCGGCCACATTCTTCACTACTTTGCCGCCTGCCCGGATCGGTCCGTCTGCGGTCACCGCTCGGAGCCCGATGACCCAGTCCCGCAGAGGTCCGTAACCGAGGCGATGCGGCCCCGCCGCCGCGGTACCGATGACGCCCCCCAAGGTGGCCCTTTCGCTCACCAGGGGATCGACGGGCAGCCATTGCCCGTGTTCACCGGCGACCCGCTCTATTTCAGCCAGCGGTGTTCCGGACCGGACGACCATGACCAAGTCTCCGGGATCGTACTCCACAACACCGGACAGGGCAGTCGCAGACACGACCAGCGGCTCCGCGCCCTCCTGCAGACTCGGAATCCACTGGGTCCCCGCCCCAAGGGGCAAGAGTTGCACCCCTCTGTCCGCCGCCCACCGAACGATCTCCGCCGCCTCCCGTTCATCCCGGGGCCGCAATTCATCCAGATCCGCCGACGGCCCGTCGGGTGTTCCCGCAAAGGCTCTGACCGTCACGGCGTCCCGGCCGAAGGCGGTCCGCAGTTCCTCCCGCCGGGCGTCGACCGTCGCCGCTTGCTTTCCACTTTGGTCCACCGCCATCCCCCTTCCCGTCCGTGCCCGACGGTGTTCTATAATACGGAACATTGTTCCGATACATACTTCACTTCTCATCATACAAATTTCCCAAGAAAATTGTCAATCGCTTTATAAAGGGTCATAGGCAACCGGCGGCCCCGCGTCTTTGGCCAACCCGTTCATTCCGAACGGCTGGAAACAGACCGGCGAAGGGGCAAAAGCAGGACGAGGATCATTCCCGCCAAGAGACAGGCGGCAAGAAAATAGAGTCCACTCGCCACCGAACCTGTGGAGGCTTTGAGCGCGCCAATGATATACGGCCCCACAAACCCACCCAAGTTACCGACGGAATTAATGATGGCAATCCCCACCGCCGCCGTCGATTCAGCGAGAAACAGATTGGGCAGTGCCCAAAACGGCCCCACGACACTGTAAATCGCCGCGGTGGTGATGCTGAGCAAGACGATCGCCCAAAATGGATTGCTCACGGGACCGAGTACCGCCATCCCCGCCCCGGCAATAAGTAAAGGCACCGCCACGTGCCATCGGCGCTCCCCTTTGCGGTCCGAGTCCCGGCCGCTCCATACCATGGCCACGACGCCCACCAGATAGGGGATCATCGCCAACAGCCCCACCGCCGTGTTGGAAAGATACTGGGACAACCCTTTGATGATCTGGGGCATCCAGAACCCAATCCCGTATAAACCGACAACGTCGGCAAAATAAATCAAGGCGAGCAACCACACCCGGCCACTGGCGAACACCCGCCCCAAGCTCATTTTTTCCTGATGCAATTTTTGAGCCGCTTCCCGGTCCAACTCCCCCTGAAGCCAGGATTTCTCCTCTTCGGTCAGCCAGGCCGCATCCCGGGGACGGTTCGGCAAAACGAAGAACGTCAGAATACCAAAAATCACCGCCGGCGCTCCTTCCAGGATGAAGAGCCACCGCCATCCGGGAAGCCCAAACCAATCCACATAGTCAAGGATAACCCCGGAAACCGGGGCTCCGATAATGTTAGATACCGCCACCGCCGTCATGAACAGGGCCACGACGTGGGCCAATTCCCGACCCCGAAACCAGTACGTCAGATAAAGAATCATGCCGGGGAAAAAACCCGCTTCCGTCACGCCGAGAAGAAACCGAAGGATATACAGATGCACGGCGTTTTGGGCTACGGCGGTCAACATCGCCACCGAACCCCAGCTAAGCAGAATTCGCGCAATCCAGATCCGAGCGCCAATCCGATGCATCAAAACATTGCTGGGAATTTCGAAAATAAAATATCCAAAAAAGAAGATTCCGGCAATCAAACCGAATTGCTCGCTGGTAATGGCTAAGGCTTTATTCATGTCCAAAGCCGCGTACCCCAAGTTCACTCGGTCGAGAAACGAAATGATGTACAGCACAAACATGAACGGGAGGATACGAATGCGGACTTTGTTGGAAGTCCGTTGTTCGATCGAAAGCGTTGCCGATGAGCTCATCGAATGACCCCCTTGTAGGAAGAATTTAGATAAAACCCCGGCATTATTCGGCACCGGGGTTCTCATCAACGTTTACCAGGTCGTTGCGAAGGACGGGCACATGTTCATGGTAATGGTCGACCACGCCCCCGCCCTCATTCATCATCCGGTCCATGCCTTCCTCAATGTCTTCTTTCGCTGGATCGGATTCGCGTTGGACCGGAACATCCGACCGCACGGCATCCGATCGGCGGCCGGTGCTCAGTGGGTCCTGCATGCCGGGTCCCTCCCTTGTGATGGGTCAAGTCTTAACCAACCGCGCACCACATAGGATCGCCCGTCATCAGACCGCTCATGTATGGAAAACTATAACCGCCGGGGCGCCGACGCATTGAGTCCCGGACCCCGCAACAAAATCACCCCGTCGTTACCCGCCGATTTGAGACATTCGGCGAATCGTGGGCAGGTGGCTCCGCTCTTTCCCTTCCAAGGCTTCCGCCATCTCGTGACGCTCTGGCTTAATCTCCAGAGCTCGGTAAAACATGGCTTCTAAGGCTGCTTCGTCGCCATTACAGCGTCGGACGTTCAGTTCTTCCTGCCAATAGAGGCACGGTTTTAGATAGCCGTCCGCGGTCAGGCGTAGTCGGTTGCAGGCTGAGCAAAAATGTGCACTCACTGGATGGATGAGTCCAAAGGCCCCCTCCCCGCCCCGAATGCGCCAATTTTCCGCGGGGCCGTTGCCTGGCACCGCCGTCGGTTCGATCTCATACCCCAGCTCCGCAGCCCGTTCCAACACCCGGTTCAAGGGCAGGTACGCTTGTTTCCACGTCTCATCCTCGTGCCCGATGGGCATATATTCGATAAACCGCACCACATACGGTTTTTCCACCGAAAGGCGCAGGAAATCGTCGATCTCCTCCTCATTGAGCCCCTTCATCAGAACCACGTTGATCTTGATGGGAGACATGCCAACCCGCTCCGCCTCCTCCAGCCCCCGCAACACCCTGGCGAGATCTCCACCCCGGGTAATTTTGGCAAAGCGATCCGGTTTTAATGAATCGATGCTGATGTTGATCCGCCGAAGGCCCGCCCGGAACAGCCGTTCGGCACGGCCAGCCAAGAGAAGAGCATTGGTGGTCATGGCCATATCTTCAATCCCCGGGATCGCCCCGAGGGCTTCAATCAAGCTGTCGATGTCTGGCCGAACTAAGGGTTCCCCCCCGGTGATCCGCAGGCGCTTGACCCCGAGGCGGGCCGCCACCCGAACCACGGTGACGATCTCGTCATAGGTCATCAACCGCCGGGAGTCCATGAATTGAACCCCATGCGCCGGCATACAGTACAGGCAGCGAAGATTGCAGCGGTCGGTCACGGAAATGCGCAGATAATCGTGAACCCGTCCGAACCGGTCCACCAGTCGGCCGGTGCCTACCGAATCATCCAGACAAATCAAGGGTTCCATGGGTGTTCCCCCACTTTCTTTCTATGATAAACCGCCGGAGTCAATCTATAGGGCCCCGGTCGAGGGCGCTTCGGGGCCGCCCCGTTCTCCTTCCAAGCGGGAATGGACGCCGCGACCTTGTTGGACCAGCGGCAACATTTTCAGCAGTTGCTGATAGGCATGGGGCGTATCAATATCCAAACCCACCCGTTCATCCCCCCAAGGTACCATCTTCATGCGGTCGCGGTGACGAGCGAGAACCGACCGGCCGCCTTCGTCCCCGGTGACCGCCATCATCTCGGAAAACAGTTCTTCATCGATCAGAACCGGGTGACCGGGCAATCCCTCAAAGGTCGGGCGAACAATGCGCACCCCAGCCTTATAACCCATTCGGTATTCCTGAAGCAACACCAAAATCAGTGATTCCGTCACCAACGGTTGGTCAGCGAGTAGGATCATGACGGCCTGCACACGTCCCTGCAGCTTCGCCAGACCTCGGATCAATGACGTAGACATCCCTCGATGGCGTTCCGGGTTGGGCACCACCTCCACAGCCCAATCTTTCACCACATCGCGGAACGGCCGCGGGTCTTCGCTCCCAACGAGAATCACCGGGTGAAGACGCGCCCGAACCGCGGCTTCCACGCTGTACAAAAAAAGCGGCCTTCCTCCCACCGGCAGCCAACACTTCGGCCGCCCCATGCGGGTGGACAGCCCGGCCGCTAAGATCACGGCGCCCACCCGGCGTTCTAAATCCCCCGGCCCGATCATGGGGCCCCCACCTGAAGTGCCCCCCATCGGGCGGACAAATGTTGAGGGTCCCGGCCGTTGGCCACCGCCGCGATTTGGGCCACCGCGGACAACGCCACCGGGCCGGGTCCCTCACCCCCCAGATCTAATCCCACGGGGTTGTACAGCCGGTGTTCCCACTTTTCTGCAGGGGGAAGTGGAGAACCCGTCCAATCGGAAAACTGCGCCAATAGCCTCCGAGCTCGATCGCGGGGCCCCAAGAGTCCGATGTAGGGAACGTCGGCCACCAGGAGACGCTTTAACCATCGTGCATCCCATTCGAGTTGGTGAGTCATCACCACCACATAGGTGTTGGGAGTGAACAATGAGTCCGGGGCCTTCTCCGGGGCCACGGCAAAGACATGGTCCGCAGAAGGAAACCGAGAAGCGGCCGCGTAGCCCGGCCGGTGGTCCGCCACGAGCACCCGAAAACCCGCCGTTCGAGCGAGATCGGCCATCGCTGGCGCGTCGTGGCCGGCACCGAGAATTAGGATCACGGGGGCCGGAGTCAACCGCTCCACCAGCACCGCCATGTCCCCGGAAGGGGTTTCGACGCGCCCATACACGGCCCTGCGCCCGTCCTCGGGCCAGGGCAACACGTTCCACAGGTCGGCCAGGGCGGGGTATCCGGCGGCCTTTTCGCCCATAGGACCCTCTTCCCCGCCACCGGATGGCGTCCCGAACGCCTGGCTGCCCGCCGGAATCCCTGATTTCCCTGGATCCACCACCGTCGCGAGGCACACCGTGCGCCCCGCCCGCAACTCATCGAGCACGCCCCGCAGAATCTCCGGCTCCGGCCGATGCACCAACACCCGCACCAATCCAGCACATCCGCTGCCCGATCCCCAGAACGCATCTTCGTCCGTCCGCATATCGTAGGTCATCAACTGGGCTTCTCCGGTCGCCGCCACACCGGCACCCGCCCGCACTAACTCATTTTCCAGACACCCTCCGCTCACCGCCCCCTCGGCCGCACCCCCGGATCGCACCAACATCCTCGCCCCGGCATGGCGATAGGCGGACCCTTCCACCCCGGCCACCAACGCCATGGCCACCGGGCGTCCGGCTTCAGATTCCGCCAACCCGGCCTCAAAGATATCTTCGAGATCCCGCATCGCGTTTTCCTCCCGCAGTAGATGGTTTCTCCAGGTCGCCCAGGCGGTCCCATGCCTCTTCAAAATTACGCCAACTGTAGCCCGGCCAGTGGTGATCCACCGCCCCCGCCAACCTCACCCCACCTCGGGCTGTAGGCTCATAGGCGGGATCCGATCTGGCCGGGTTGAGCCATATAGTGCGGCTTGCGAGCCCCCGTAGTCTCTGCACCTCCGCGCCAAGCGCCTCCGGATCTTCCGCCTCAAGACCATCGGTGACCAAAATCAGAGCGGACCCCGGCAAGAGCCGCCGGCCCCATTCCAAGCGCAATCGCCGCAAGCCGGCCGCCAGCCGGGTGCCTCCCGACCAATCCGGCGCCCCGCCGATCATTTCCGCCAAGGCTCGATCCGCGTCCCGCAACGCTAAAGCCGGAGTCAACCGAGTCAAGCGGGTGCTGCAGACAAAGAGTTCCACCGGGTTTCCCGCCCTGGCCACCGCGTACACGAACCGCAGCACCATCCGGCTATAGGGCTCCATCGAGCCACTGACATCACAGACCCAGACAGCTCTTCGCTTGCGCACCACCCGCCGGCGGCGTTTGAGTTCCAAACACTCCCCGCACCGGGCGGCACTCCGGAGGGTAGCCGACGGGTCCCAGTGCCGCCCCTTTCGCCCAGTTCGCTCCCTTCGGCTGGAGCGCCACAGAGGAGCCACATCCACCTTTTCCAATTGCCGGAGTTCCTCAGGCGTCAGCCGGGCGGCATCCCGATCGCGCAGCGTTTCCTCGACACTCCGGCCGCCCCGCACCACGAGGGGCACCTGCGCCTCGGCCTGTGATTGTTCGGAGTCGTCGCGACCGGCCCCCAGCCAGATCACCTGCGGCGGATTCCGCCAAGACGCCCGGAGCCTCGCGACACTCGCCATGAGCGTCTGGGTGGCAACAAGGGGTTCCCGGACCCCGATCAGCATCAGGACAAACTGCCGCCACGCGGTGTCAAACCATTGCCGCTCCGTTGGATTGTGGGCCAAGATCGCCCGCCAGCCCTCCCGAATCGCCGTTTCGTCCCCCGGCGGGAGACAGGCCAAGACCTCAAGGGCAAGCGCCTCTTGTTCTGCGCTCACGGGGATCCCCATTCGCCGCAGCCCCCGAAAAAACACCGCGCAGTTGGCCAGGATCCGATTCCCGCTCTCAAGAAGCGCCCGCTCCGAGAGCAGATGATCCCCCCTGTCCGTGCTCATCCCGGCATCGCCTCGATCTCGCCAAGCAGATCTGCAAAGTAGGGCCGATCTTCCCGCACCGCCGTGAGAACTTCCACGTCATCCCGGTACTTGACCAAGCACCCGAGGGTTTCCTCCACCAGATCGGGATCCAATGACCGGGCTCCAAGGGCGGAGAGCGCCTCGGCCCAATGGATCGTCTCCGCCACCCCGGGCCTTTTATAAAGGGGTTCCCGGCGCAGGCGCTGGACGAATTGACAGATCCGTATCGCCAACTCCCGGGGAACCCCGGGCACCTTGAGACGCAGGATCTCCAACTCCTTCGAAAAATCCGGATAGTCGATCCAATGATACAAGCAACGACGCTTCAACGCATCGTGAATTTCCCGGGTTCGGTTGGACGTGAGAATGACCACGGG
Organism: Kyrpidia spormannii; assembly: GCF_002804065.1. NCBI lineage: Bacteria > Bacillati > Bacillota > Bacilli > Caryophanales > Alicyclobacillaceae > Kyrpidia > Kyrpidia spormannii. Next base: position 2,630,239 of record NZ_CP024955.1, read on the forward strand.
CTTCTCCTCGGCCCTCAGAGTGCCAATCTCCGGAATAGTCACTTGAAACTCTCCGAGCAGTTCCAAAAGAAACGCCTCAAATTCCTCATCGCTCCGGTCCACCTCATCGATCAACAAAACCGGTGCGGGCCCTTGGGGATCCACGGCCGCGAGCAACGGCCGCCGCAACAAGAAGCGGCGGGAAAACAGCTCCCCTTCGAGTCGTTCTCTCCAAACTTTCTCCGTTTCCCCCTGCCCACCGCCGGGCATCCCAGCCGCCTCCGCCAGACGGATGTGCAGCATCTGGCGGGGAAAATCCCACTCGTACAGGGCGCTCTCCCGGTCGATTCCTTCGTAGCACTGAAGGCGGACAAGGGGGCGGCCGACGGCTGCGGCGATCACCTTCGCCACCTCCGTCTTGCCCACCCCCGGTTCTCCCTCGAGAAAAAGAGGCCGTTCTAACCGCAAGGTCAAAAACACCGCGACGGCAAGGGAATGATCGGCAATATACCCTTCCCGGCGAAGAGCCGACCGGACGGCCTCCAAATCGGTAAATGGACTGCGCAGATCATCCCCTGGTTACAAGTTGAGACGTAACCAGGATCCCTCCCTTCCCGCACGCACTTCTGTTTCCACCGACTTATTGAACAGTTTGATCTATTATACTACGTTTATCCCGCCCGTGAAATGGCCTCTTGCGAGATTTTCAAGAGTCAACATCACGGGAGGCACCGCAGCAAAGCCTTTCGGGTGTAGACCCGGCTCAGATGCCGGCGGTAATCCTCCGATGCAAAGAGATCTCCGGAAAAACTGCCCTCGGCATCAGCCCGTTCTGAGGCACGGCGCACCGCCTCCTCCCCGGCGGGCTGGCCGATCAAGGCTGCTTCCACCTCCCGGGCCCGGTACGGAGTATCCGCCACTCCGGTTATCCCTACCCGTGCATCGCGGATTATACCGTTCTCCACTCCGAGAACCGCTGCCACCCCCGCCACCGCGTAGCCAGAGGCCGGGTGAGGATATTTTTCATACGCACCCTTCCAAGAACCTTGTGGGATTGGGAAAGCCACGGACACCACCACGTCGCTTGCCCCGAGAGACGTGAGCAGGGGGCCGAGAATAAAGTCCGCCACCGGCACCTCACTTGGCCCGCTAGGCCCCTCCACCGCCACCACCGCATCCAGGGCCAATGCCACCGCAGGCAGATCCGAGGCCGGATCGGCATGGGCGATGTTGCCCCCCACTGTGCCCCGGTTGCGCACCTGCAGATCTCCCACCTGCTTCGCTGCTTCGGCCAGCACTGGCAACTTGTCGCGAACGAGATCGCTCGATGCCACTTCGCCGTGGGTGGTCAGGGCGCCGACCACCACCCGATCCCCTTCCACCGATATGCCCCGAAGCTCAGAGATACCGCCGATATCGACCAGCACCCCGGGAGAGGTGAGCCGCAGTTTCAACAGCGGAATCAGGCTGTGCCCCCCGGAGAGGACCTTAGCCTCCCCTTGATGGGCTTCGAGCAATTGCACCGCCTCCTGAACCGATCGCGCCCGTTCGTACGCAAAAGCTGCTGGAATCATCAGGCTTCCCTCCCATGGATGACCTTCCAGATCTTCTCCGGCGTCAACGGCATCTCGAGGTCGGTGACTCCGAAAGGCGCCAGAGCATCGACCACCGCGTTGACCACGGCAGGCGTTGCGGCGATGGTACCCGTTTCTCCGATCCCTTTGACCCCGAGGGGATTGTGCGGAGCGGGCGTGACGGTGTGGGCGGTCTCAAAGGCCGGGAAGAATTTCGCTTTAGGCATTGCGTAGTCCATGAAAGAGCCCGTCACCAGCTGCCCCTGCTCGTCGTACACCGCCCCTTCCCACAGTGCCTGGCCCACTCCCTGCACGATCCCGCCATGCACCTGGCCTTCGACGATCATCGGATTGATCACCGGCCCGCAATCATCCACCGCCACGTAGCGGAGAATCTCGATCTTCCCCGTTTCCGGGTCCACTTCCACTACACAGGCGTGGGCGCCAAAGGGATAGCAGAAATTCACCGGATCATAAAACGCTTGGGCCTCAAGGCCCGGCTCCACTCCGGGCGGGAGGTTCCACGCCAAGTGGGCCTGAAGAACCACATCCTGGAATTTCGCCTGACGGCTGGGCACCCCTTTGACCTGAAAAGTTCCGTCGGCGAATTCAACATCCTCTTCGGACACCTCGAGCATATGGGCAGCGATCTTCCTGGCCTTTTCCAGCACCCGATCGGCCGCCATGGCAATGGCACTGCCACCCACCGGCGTTGTCCGGGATCCGTAGGTTCCCCACCCCATGGAGATCCGATCGGTGTCGCCGTGAACCACCTCCACATCTTCCACCGGAATCCCGAACCGATCTGCCACAATCTGGGCGAAGGTGGTCTCTTCCCCTTGACCGTGGGGCGAGGCGCCGGTGAACACCGTCACTTTGCCGCCTGGGTGCACCCGCACCGTGGCGCTCTCCCACAGGCCGCCCTGGAATCCCACAGCACCGGCCACCTGTGAGGGCCCGAGTCCGCAAATCTCGACATAGGTCGACCACCCGATGCCGACGTACCGGCCCTGGGCGCGGAGCCTCTCTTGCTCCTTCCGGAACTCTTCGTAATTCAGCATATCCATGGCTTTTCGCAGGGTTCCCTCGTAGTTCCCGCTGTCATATTGCAGCCCCAGGGGCGTCGTGTAGGGAAACGCATCCGACGGAATGAAATTCTTCTCCCGAATCTCCACGGGATCTTTTCCGATCTCTTTGGCGAACAGATCGGCCATCCGCTCGATTACATACGTCGCCTCCGGTCGCCCTGCCCCACGGTACGCATCCGTCGGCGTGGTGTTCGTAAAGACCCCGAACACGTCGACATGCGCCTTGGGGATCCGGTATGGTCCCACCGTGATCAACCCGAAGAGGATCGTCGGCACCCCCGGCGCTGCCGTGGACAGGTAAGCCCCCATGTTGGCCACCATGCGAATCCGAAGTCCCACCATGGTTCCATCCCGCTTGCCGGCCAACTCGGCGTAGATTACCTCATCCCGGCCATGGGTCGTAACGAGAAAATTCTCCCGGCGATCTTCGGTCCATTTCACCGGCCGCCCCAATTCCCGCGCGGCAAAACCCACTAAAGCCTCATCGGCATAACAGGCAATCTTACTGCCGAATCCCCCCCCTACATCCACCGCGACAACCCGGAGTTTATGTTCCGGAATCCCTAGAATATTCGACAAAAGAAAACGGTGAATGTGCGGGTTTTGGGAAGTGAGCCACATGGTCATCTCACCGCTTCCGGCGTTGTATTGAGCCACCGCCGAACGCGGCTCCATAGCGTTCGGAATCAGCCGTTGTTGGCGAAACCGATGGCGCACCACCACATCGGCCCCCTCGAATTCCGCCGCCGGATCTTCCCCGGCCTGCCAGTGGAACGCCACGTTCCCAGGCGCGTCGTCGTGCAACACTGGCGCCCCTTCTTCCATCGCCTTCTCCGCATCCACCACCGCCGGTAAAACCTCATAGTCGACCTCGATCAACTCCAGAGCATCCCGGGCCGCGTAGCGGCTCTCCGCCACCACCATCGCCACGCCGTCCCCGACATAACGCACCTTTTCCACCGCCAGGGCCGGATGGGCCGTGGTCTTGATGTCCGAACCCGGGGGGAGCCACGCCGTGGGAATCGGCGCCACTTTCCCGGCCACATCCTGGCCGGTGAACACCGCCACCACCCCGGGAGCCCTTTTGGCCTTCTCCACATCCAACCGGCGAATCCTCGCATGGGCATGGGGGCTGCGCAAGATCGCCGCATACAACATACCGGGCAACTGTACGTCATCCGTGTACCGGCCGTTGCCGGTAATGAGCCTGGGATCTTCCCGCCGTTTGATGGCCGTGCCGAACACGCTTGCCATAGGCTCTTCCCCTCCTTAACCCCGCATCCGCTCAGCGGCATATTTGACCGCGCGGACGATGTTCTCGTACCCCGTGCACCGACAGATGACCCCTTCCAGACCTTCGCGAATCTCCTCATCGGTGGGGTTGGGGTTTTGCCTCAGGATCTCCACCGCCGTCATCATGGCCCCGGGCGTGCAATACCCGCACTGGAGACCGTGCTTTTCCCAAAACCCTTCCTGCACCGGGTGAAGCTGACCGTTCTGGGCCAAGCCTTCCACCGTCGTGATCTCGTGCCCATCCGCCTGGACTGCCAGCACCGTGCAGGACTTGACCGCTCGGCCATCCATCAGCACCGTGCACGCCCCGCATTGGCTGGTATCGCATCCGATGTGAGTTCCCGTCAGCCCCAACACATCCCGGAGAAGATGCACCAACAACAACCGGGGCTCCACTTCCGCCGTCCGTTCCACGCCATTGACCTTGACAGTCACCACCGTTTTCGTCGCCGCCATCCCGGCCCCTCCTCACATCGTTGATGATTCTACGACTTTGCCCGCTTCATCTCCTGTTCGACACCTTTAAAAAATTGCCCCAGCAACAACTTGGCCACCCCACCCATGATGCGCTGGCCCACCGAGGCCATGATTCCGGTCACATGGGCATCGGCGGAGCACGTCAGGACGGTTTTCCCCTCCTGTTCCTCCAGGCGGATCTGGGCCACGGCATCGATTTCCCCCGGCTTCCCGCTCCCTTTGAGATGCAGCTTGTACTCTTTCGGCGGATCGGGATCCAGGACCTCCACCTCTCCGGTGAACGTGCCTTTGACAGGCCCCACGTCGAGCCCCAACTCCGAGGTGTACTTCCCCTCTCCCACTTCCTCCAGGCGTTTGCATCCTGGGAGCCGACGCTTCAGCACATCTGGATCGTTCAGAATCGGCCACAACTCCTCCGGCGTTGTTTCGTATGTATACCGGTATTCGACGCGCAAGAGCCCGCTCCCCCTTTGCCGGATTGATCGAACTCAAGATGCCAGACATTACTACATAATCAAATTACCAGATTTCGAGATCTAATTCAAGTAGACAAGTAATATTGCACATTAGAACAACCTCAATCGGACGCCGACGAGGTCACCCCGGACGTCGTCCTTTTTCCCGCCATTGGACTTGCCCCGGGTACCATGGTAAAATTTTTGTAAAATCTCACGGCTAGGATGTGACCGCGGATGTCCCCAGGACCAACCGCATCACCTCGGCGCCCCGCGATTTTGCTCGATTTCGATGCGGCTTTCGAAATTCAACCCCGGCTGCGCCAGGCGGTGGATCAGGTGGTCCCCTTGCCCTCGCCGCCGAAATGGCTGTGCCCACCCGACCGCGGGCGGGCGCTGGAACGAAATCTGTCCCATCTACCCCCCGGGAGACTGACCTTCATCGGGAGTGGCGATTACCACTACCTGACGAACTTTTTCCTCCGTCAAATTTCCCGGCCCTTCACATTAGTTTTGATCGATCACCACGATGACGCCGCCGACGCGACAAACGAGTGGCTGACCTGTGGAAACTGGGTCCGCTTCACCGAACGGCACCGGTCCTTGAAGCGGATCGTCTACATCGACGGCGCAGGCCTGTCGATCGCAGAACCCAGTCCAAAGAGGTTCCTGTGGACAAAGATACCACTGTCCCACCCCCTCACCGGCAACCCAGCCCCCCTTCTGGCCCAGATCCCAACTGCAGGCGTGTATGTCAGCATCGATAAAGATGTCCTCGACACCGGGGCGGCCCATACCAATTGGGACCAAGGTGGGCTGGACGCCCAATCGCTGATTCACCTGTTTGAAACTGTTGCCCTCCGGCGCTCCGTCATAGGGGCCGATGTGTGCGGCGAGTTGTCCCCGGCCCTCCCCGGCCTCCCCACCCGACAAGAGGAGGAGGCCGCGCAAAAAAACGAGTCGGTCAACCTCGCCCTCCTCAATGTGTGGCGCCGCATCACCGTCCGCCCGGCGTTACCGCGCCCGGCGGGGTCCCCTTCACCTCGCCGTTTTCTCCCCGGCGCCGGTTTATGATATGCGATCGGCCGGTCGTTTAAGACCTCCCTCCCAGACCCCGGCGCTCGCCGCATTGACGGGGAGGATTGTGCGCTGGAATGCGACTCACCACCGCGCTGAAGAAAAAAGATCCCGACAAGATGAGGAGAAACGCCCGGATGGTATCGCTCATGAACAACCCCCTCGAGCCGCGGTCGGCCTCTCCCGGCCCTCTTTAGTCAAGGCTCCTGTAGGCGCGAACAATGTCAGAACTGCCGATCACGCCCACCGGCTCATCGCGACGACATACGAGCAGATAAGTGACTCCGAGGGCTTTCATTTTGGTGGCAGCCGCTGCGAGGGTTTCCTGTTCATCGATTCGGTGCACCGTTTTTGGCAACAGGACGACCACAGGTTCAAGAAACCGCCGCTGATTGAGCGCTTCCAATACCTGAGCCCGGGCCACGGATCCGATAAGACTCCCGGACGCGTCCCGCACCCACGCGAACCATTCCCGAGATCCCGCAAACTGTTCCCACGCCTCGGCGATGGTGAGATCGCCGGGAAGTGTGAGGTGGTTTTGCGGCAGCGCTTCCCCCACACACACAGCTTTCAACCGATCCGGGTGCCGCAGGCGCATGATGTCCAACCCTCGGCGCACCAGCTTCAAGGTATAGATGGACTCCCTGGACAACAGGCCGGTGATGGTGGCAGCCAGCACCGAGGAGATCATCAGGGGGAGGATCAAATTGTAATCACCCGTCATTTCAAACAACATCATAATCGCCGTGACCGGAGCCCGGGCGCTGCCAGCGAATACCCCGGCCATGGCCATCGCCGCCAATGCACCAGGACTAATCCCACTATTCGGAAAGAGGGCGGAAAAAAGAACCCCCGCGGCACCGCCCAGCATTGCTCCCTGGTACAAACCGGGGGAAAACACCCCGCCGGAACCTCCGGCGGCGATGGTGATCGATGTCGCCAAGAGCTTAAGGATCAACAGGATCAACAAGAGGTGCAAAGGCAACTGATCCGTGAGCGCGAGATTCACCCATTCATAGCCGACACCAAAAATTTGTGGAAACCGGATTCCGATGGCCCCGATCAACGCACCGCCCACAAGCGCTTTCCCCCAGAACGGCCACGAACGGTCATCAAACCAATCCTCGATCCGATACAACACCCGGATATACGCATACCCCCAAAACCCGGCGAGTAGGCCGATGATCACGTAAACCCAATATACGGAAAAATGCCCAACTTGATAGAGGGGCATGGGAAAGGAGGGATGATCCCCGAGATACGTGCGCCCAATGGCGGCGCTCACCACGCTGGCGATGACGATGGCGGCAAAATTTTGGAGGGCAAAACTGCCCAATATGACCTCGGTGGCGAACATAACCCCGCCAACGGGGGCATTGAACGTCGCCGCAATGCCGGCGCCCGCGCCGCAGGCCACCAGGAGCCGCAGATACCGCTCGGGCAGGCCGAGAAGTTGGCCAAAGGTCGAACCGAAGGCCGAGCCGATTTGGACAATCGGCCCCTCCCGGCCCACCGAGCCCCCGGACCCAATGCACAGCGCCGATGCCACGGCTTTGACAAGAACCACCCGGGGTCGAATTTTGCCTCCCCGTTCCGCGATGGCCGCCATGACTTCCGGAACGCCGTGTCCTTTGGCCTCGGGTGCAAAAAATTTCACGATCGCGCTCACAAACACCAGTCCGATAACGGGAAAGAAGAAAACCTCCGGGCCCCCTAGCCATGCGAGCCAACGACGGCCATCTTCAAAAAACAGTCGAGTAAACCCATCGATCAGCATCCGAAAACCGACCGCTCCATACCCTCCAACGGTGCCGATGATCACTGCGTACAAGAGCAAAACGATAGGCTCCGGCAGGACCTGAATCAGCCACGGATGAAAGCTTCCTGCTCGATGGCGCAGATTCCCCCACGAACTTATGACAACACCTGAACTCCTCTCCTTCTCCATAACCTATTCCCCCCACTTCAAGCCCTTATCCTCTCCCGCCAATTCGCCGCCGTTGCAAAAAGCCTCGTTTCTCCATTATGATCGTGCTGGCCTTTTGAGCACGGCCGCGCGGCCCACCCCGCCGCAGGGGCTCCCCAACGGGTTTCGCAGTTCACCAGTCGCCAATTCTGCACTTTTGGAGGTCATACCATGAAATGGACCGCCCTGTTGATTGTGGCGGCTTCCGTGTTCCTTGACACTGTGGTCTACGGGGCCATCGTCCCCATCGTGCCCCTGTACCTGGCCGAAATCGGCGCCCCGGGTTGGGCTCTGGGGGCTGTGTTCGCCACCTATTCCGCCGGGCTGCTGGCCGGCGGAGTGCCCTTCGGCCTTCTCGCCGACCGTTGGGGGCGGCGCCCGGTGCTCCTCCTCGGCCTCGCCGGACTCGTGGTCACCACCCTGGCCTTCGCCTGGAGCGCCTCGGTGTGGCCGCTGATCCTCAGCCGCCTCCTTCAAGGACTGGCTGCGGCGGCGATCTGGAGCGCGGGCCCGGCTCTGGTGACCGATGTGGCACCCCCGGAGTGGCGGGGGCGGTACCTCTCCCTCGCCATGATGGGGACGAACCTCGGCACCATCGTCGGCCCGGTCTTCGGGGGCACCGTGGCCGGCTGGTTTGGCCGTTCCGCCCCTTTTTACGTCATTGCCGCCGCGGCGGCCGTCCTCTTTTTCGCCGTCTTCGCCCTGCCAAAGGGTAAAGGGATCGCCCGGGAAGAGGCGCCGCCCACCCGGGTGGTCCTGAGTGTTCCCGAAATCCGCCTGGGAGCCGTTATCATCACCGTGGCCGCCTTCGGTTACGGCATTCTGGAACCGCTGTTGCCCGGGGATCTCCACGCCCGTTTCGGGCTCGACATGGCCGGGGTGGGAATCGTCTTCGGGATCATGAGCGCCGTGTACACCGCTGTACAACCCGTCCTGGGGTGGCTGGCCGACCGCCGGAACCACCGGGCCATGATCCTGACCGGCGCCCTGTTTGCCGCCGTTCTCGCTCCCACCGTCGCCCTCGCCCCCACGGTATCCGCCACTGTGGCCGCACTCACCATCTTCAGCATCGCCGGGGGCATCCTGATGATCCCCTGCATGCCCATGATGACCGCCGCGGCCGACCGCACTTTTGGCTCCGGCGGATACGGGGTGGCCTTCGGCATCGTGAACACCGCCTACTCCCTGGGCCTGGCCGTGGGCCCGCCCGCGGCCACCGCCTTGGCGGACAACCTGGGATTGCTGGCCGTGATGATCGCCTACAGCCTCGTCCTGCTCCTGGCTGCCGCGGCGGTGCTCCGGAACTTCACCCGGCGGACAGCCGCACACTGACCGTTGCGATCCCCGGGGACGGGGCCCTCCGGAACGCAGCACCGTTTCGAACCCCAGCCCCCCTCCCTACCCGGGCCGCCAGGGCGTCCAACCTTTCAACCACATCCCCTTGGGCCCGATGTCGCTCCAGATCGCCCACACCTCCACCCCGGCCCTCGCGGCGTCCCCCAGCGCCTCGGCAAAATCGGGATCGATCGCCCGATGAGGGGCAAAAACGGCCGCATCCTCCCGCAACACCACAAACAACACCCACCCCCGCCCATCCCCGCAGCGTTGAAACTCCGCCAGTTCGCGAAGGTGCCGGGCTCCCCGGACCGTGGGGGCATCCGGAAACCGCGCCACCCCATCCTCGGCGTCATTCACCGACTTCACTTCAATCAAATGCTGGATGCCTTCCTCATCGATCACCTCAAAATCAAACCGTCCATGCCCCCATCGAGGTTCAGAATGCCACTCTCGGATTCGACCGGCCGGCAGCCCGGGCAGTCCCTCCCGGTCCAGCATTTGCTTGATCATCCGATTGGCCACCAGGGAGTCGATGACCACCCAGTGCCCCCCCGGCCGGGTCATGAACAGGCGATAAGGCAGCTTTCGCCCGGCGCCGGGCGTCGGCGCCAGAAAACACGGCATTCCCGGGTCAACCGCGGTGGTCAACCGGCCGGGGCTCGGCACGTGCACCCGGACCGTCTCCCCCTCCACCTCGGCTTCCGCTTCAAAGCGATTTAATCGACGTAAAAATACCCCCTCCACCAGCGGGGGAAATTCAATGCCCGTCCCTTGCATGATGTGCTCAAATCCTTTACCGTAGGTTTGGAATCTCGATAGGCTCGCAGAGAGAAGGGGTTGACATTGAAACGATGGATCGCGGCCCCCGCCGACCCCGGCGCTGTCGCCACCTTAGAGCGGGAGGGCTTCTCTTCATTTATGGCGCGAATCCTCGCCGCGCGCAACATCCGAACCGGGGAGGAAGCCAAGCGGTTCCTGAACCCGCGCCTCGAAGACCTCGAAGACCCGGTGATGATGAAAGGAATGGTCCCGGCCCTGGCCCGCATCCGAAAGGCCCTCGAGAACCGGGAGTCCATCGCCGTGTACGGGGATTATGATTGCGACGGGGTCTGTGCGACTTCCATTCTGTACCTGGCACTCCGAGATCTCGGCGCCCGGGTACAGGCCTACATACCCGACCGATTTCAAGAAGGATACGGCCTTCATGAAGAAGCCATACGGGAGCTGTACGCCCGGGGAGTGCGGCTCATCATCACCGTGGACACGGGAATCACGGCCCTCCGCCAGGCGGAGACCGCCCGCAGCCTCGGGATGGACCTGATCATCACCGACCATCACCAACCGCCGCCGGAACTCCCCAGGGCCCTGGCGGTGGTCAACCCGAAGCAACCCGGGTGTCCGTACCCCGACAAAAACCTTTGCGGAGCGGGGATCGCGTTTAAAATGGTTCATGGTCTCCTCGGACGGGTTCCCGAGGAGTTCCTGGACCTCGCAGCCATCGCCACGGTGGCGGACCTGGTTCCACTCATGGGGGAAAATCGCATCCTCGTTCACTTTGGCCTCAAACAGTTACAAAATCCCCGCCGACCGGGGGTAGCTGCTCTGATAAAATCCGCGGGACTTGACGGGCGTCCTCTGACCTCCGGCCACCTCGGCTTTCAACTCGGCCCCCGGTTAAACGCAGCCGGGCGCCTGGAGACGGCGAACGCCGCGTTCCGGCTTCTCACCACCGCCGACCCCGAAGAAGCCCGGAAGTGGGCCGAGCAGTTGGAAACGCTTAATCGGGCACGGCAGCAGCTTTGCGACGAGATCGCCGCCGCCGCCTCGGAGGAAATCGACCGGCACCCGGAATGGCAGACACAGCCTTCCCTGGTCCTGGCCGGCGAAGGCTGGAACCCCGGCGTCATCGGGATCGTGGCTTCGAGAATGGTGGAACAACACTATCGCCCTACGCTCGTCATCGCCCTGGACGGGGATACGGCCAAAGGATCCGCCCGAAGCATTCCGGGGTTCGATCTCTACAGCGGTCTGAAAGAAATCGCCGACCTTTTTGATCGCTTTGGGGGCCACACCATGGCCGCCGGATTCTCCCTGCCCGCCGGGCGGGTGGAAGATTTGCGCCGCCGGTTTGCCGAAGTGGCCGCCTCCCGGCTCACCCCCGAAGACCTTCGCCCCCGGATTGTGTGCGACGCAGAGATCCGCCTGGACCAGATCGATCTCCGCCTGGCCGAGTCCATGGCCGCCCTGGAGCCCCACGGCCTCGGCAATCCGGCGCCCAAACTATTTGTCCGGTCCGCCCCCCTCCTCGAGTCCCGAACCCTGGGAGCCTCGGCGGCCCATCTGAGACTCCGGATCGGCAGCCCCGAACACCCCCTGACGGCCTTGGCCTGGCGTAGGGGGGACGATATTCGCTGTTTGGCCCAGGGCGTCCGGGCTGTCCACCTGGTGGGCCGGGTGCAGATCAACGAATGGAACGGCGCGAAAACGGTGCAACTGGAATTGGACGACTGGCGCCCGGCGCATAAAATCCCCAGCGTCTCCCAACGCTAATCCATGGTCGACAGAATTTGGATCAGGTGGCGGAGAATGGACGGCTTCCCTGGCCGCCCGGCCTAGCCGGCCTTGACGAGGCAGGGGGGGAGATCCCGTGAGCACTTCCGAAGCATCTTCCAAAAAACATCCACACTTCACTCTGTTGACGGGGGCCGAGGTGTACGCCCCGGAACCCCTCGGCCGCCGGGACGTGCTTCTTTTTGGCAAATCCGTGGCCCACATCGCCGAGCACATCGAGCCGCCCTCCAGTTTACCGACGGCGGTGGTGGACCTGTCGGGATTGATTTTGTTTCCCGGGTTAATCGACCAGCACGTCCACATCGCCGGCGGTGGAGGAGAAGGGGGTTTCCAAAACCGCACGCCGGAGGTGGCCCTCAGCCACCTGACCACCGCCGGAGTCACCACGGTGGTGGGCGTCCTCGGCACCGACGGCACCACCCGCACGGTCTCCGGGCTTTTGGCCAAAGCCCGGGCTTTGGAGGCGGAGGGCATCTCCACATATATTTATAGCGGCGCCTACCAGGTTCCCACCCGGACCATCACCGACAACCCCCGCTCGGACATCGTCCTCATCGACAAAGTGATCGGAGTGGGGGAAATCGCCATCTCCGACCAGCGGTCCACCCACCCCACGGTACACGATTTGATTTATCTCGCCAGTGAAGCCCGGGTCGGCGGCATGCTGGCCGGAAAAGCCGGGGTGGTCCACCTGCATATCGGCGACGACCCAAGCGGCCTGAAACCTCTGTTCGAAGCTTTGGATCAATCTTACCTTCCGCCCACCCAGTTTACCCCCACCCACCTCAATCGCCGGCCGGAGCTTTTGAACGACGCGGTCGAGTTCGCATCCCGGGGCGGAGTGGTGGACATCACGTCGGGGATCCGCCCCGAAGCCCACGACAAAGTTTCGGTCAAACCGAGTAAAGCCGTGGCGGAACTCCTGGGGGAGGGGGTACGCATCGAGCAGATCACCATGAGTTCAGACAGCAACGGCAGCTCCCCGATTTTCGACGACAAGGGCCACCTCGTGGCCATGTCCATCGGCTCGGCGACCACCTTGTGGGAGGAAATTCGGGACATGATCGAAAAAGAGGGCCTCGCTCCGGAGCAAGCCGTCTCCCTGTCCACCGCCCACGTGGCCCGGGTCCTCCGCCTTCAGGGCAAAGGGCGAATCCGCCCGGGGTACGACGCGGATTTGATCGCCGTGGATTCTGGCCTGAACATCGCTCATGTCTTTGCCCGGGGCCGCCAAATGGTCCGGAACGGCCAGCCCATCGTCTGGGGGACCTTCGAACGGGCGGGGCAAGGGCCGCCCCACGGAACCCCCGAAGCCCAGCCGGATATCCGGCGTCATCACGGAGAGAGCCCGATCAGGCGGCCCTGAACCTGCTGTGGCCACAGGATCAGGATACCGGCCGCTCGCCGAGGTGTTGATAAACATCCCGCAATTGCCGCTTCAAAATCTTCCCGCTGGGATTTTTAGGCAATGCGTCGGTGATGACGACGAATTTCGGCACCTTGAATCCCGCCAGGCGTTCCCGGCAGAAAGTGATTAGCTCCTCTTCCGTGAGCTGGGATCCGGCTTTCGGGACCACCACGGCCGTGACCGCCTCGATCCAGTACGGATGGGGCACCCCGATCACCGCCACCTCCGCCACCCCCGGGTGTTGGTAGATCACTTCTTCCACTTCCCGGCTCGCCACGTTCTCCCCGCCGGTCTTGATCATGTCCTTCTTGCGGTCCACCACGGTGACATACCCTTCTTCGTCCATCACGCCGAGGTCGCCGCTGTGGAACCACCCGTTCTCAAAGGCCGCCGCCGTCTTTTCCGGATCGTTGTAGTACCCGATCATGGCGTGGGGCGTCCGGTGGACGATCTCTCCCACCGTCCCCGGAGGCACTTCCCGGCCCTCGTCGTCCACGATCTTGCTCTCCACGTTGATGCACGGCTTCCCCGCCGCCCCGGGTTTACGAAGCTGATCCTCCGGGCGCAGGATCATCGCCAGGGGCGCCACCTCCGTCTGACCGTAGGCGTTCCAGAACCGAGCACCCGGCAGCCGGCGGGTGAGTTCCTTCAGGACCTCCACCGGCATAATCGCCGCGCCGTAGTAACATTTTTGCAGAGAGGACAGATCGTACTCGTCGAACTTCGGATGCCGCAAAAGAGAAATCCAGACCGTCGGCGGGCAAAACAACTGGGTCACTCGTTCCCGGCTGACCGTTTCCATCACCAACTCCGGCGCCGGACCCTCGACGATCACCCCCCAAGCGCCGAGATAAATCTGCGGGCCAAGCAGGACGTGAAATTGAGCGCTGTGAAAAAGGGGCAGGGCGTGGATGATCCGATCTTCCGCCGTCAACTCGCAGTCAATTATGCCGCTCACGTACTCGGCAATCAGGCTGCGGTGGGTGAGCATGGCCCCTTTGGGCCGGGACTCGGTGCCGCTGGTATACAGGATGTTCACCACATCCCCGTCGTCGATATCCACATCGGGCTCCGTCTCCGGCTGGCCGGCAGACCACTCGGCCACAGACCGCCACGGGCCCCGGGATTCCGGAGTGTCCACCAGCCCCCGGTACCGGACGAAATCCAGCCCTTCCACCGCTTTTTCCGCAGTTTCTAACAGGTCAGGAGCGACAAAAAATCCCGCCGATTGGCTATGCTCGAGAATATATCGAACTTCTGCGGCACCCAGCATAAAATTGATGGGCACAAACACCGCCCCGGCCCGGGCTACGGCAAACCACACCACGGCAAAATCGAGACAGTTTTTCGAAAGCATGGCGATCCGGTCGCCTTTTTTGACCCCGGCGGCCAAAAGCCCGTTGGCCAGCCGGTTGGCCCGCTCGTCCAACTCCCTGTAAGTGACCTCCTCGTCTCTCCATTTGAGCGCCGGTTTGTCCGGATGGCGCATTCGGCTCCGGCGAAGGGTATCTCCGATGGTGTGCCTTCTCGCCCGATGCACCCAGGTTTCTGTCACGGTCCTTCACGCTCCTTCACGCCTTCATGATCGCACTTCAACCAACCATTCGTTTCGCACTACCAATATACCAAACGGAACGCCGTTTCGAAATCATAAAAAATTGAACATCGACAGAGTAACAGTGGGAATGGTCGGGAAATGCCGGATCTACTCCGGAATTTGATACAATGAAGATCGGATCATCCATCCCGGTACGAAACCGGGTATCCCCAGGCAATTCCTCGAGAGGAGGCATATACGATGTTACAGCCCTTCGCCCCGGATCAAACGCCCTATGAGTTGATCGGCGGCGCCGAGACCGTTCAGCGTCTGGTGAACGCTTTTTATAAACGGGTCGGACAACACCCGGACTTAAAGCCCATTTTCCCGGAAGACCTCACCCCCGTGGCCAGGCGGCAGTATAAATTCCTCACGCAATTTTTCGGCGGTCCCCCCTTGTATTCTCAAGAATACGGCCCCCCCATGCTCCGGGCCCGTCACATGCCCTTTCCCATCACCCCAAAACGGGCCAGGGCGTGGTTGTCCTGCATGTCCGAAGCCCTGGAAGAGGCGGGGATTGAGGAACCCATACGGGGTTTTTTGTTTGAGCGCCTCACCATGACCGCCCACCACATGATCAACACCCCGGATGATGAAGAGGCGGCCCCCAGGAAGTCCATCGACCCCGGGCGGGAATAAGGGGGCATAAGGAGCAGCTGCGAGCAGGCCGGGCCCGCTTAAAGGGCCCGGCCGATCACCACAAAAAGAGGGAGTAATACAAAGCTGGCGGCGGTGGTGACGGCCACCGTCTTCGCCACCAATTCCCGGTCACCCCCGAACTGCTCCACCAAAACTGCGGTGTTCACTGCCGCCGGCATGCTGGCCTCCACGAAGAGCACCGACGCGAGCAGCCCTTGGATGTGCAATATCCACAAACAAAAAAAAGCAACCGCCGGGGCGCCGAGCAAGCGAATGAGAATCGCCGCCCACAACTCTTTCCCCCCGATCCCCCGCCAGTTCGCCCGACCCAATTGCACCCCGAGAATCAACAGCACCACGGCGGGGTAGGCGTTCCCGAGCAGGTGAAGGGCTTCATTCAGACCCTTGGGCCACCCCAAGCCGAGAAAAGCTACAGCGCCGCCCACCAGCGCCGCGTACAACACCGGCATGCGGAACACCGCCTGCCAGGCCCCCTTCCCGCCGGCCGTCGCCCGGCTGGCCAGATAAATCCCCAAGGTGTACATGAGCAGAATCTGCCCCACCACATAAACCGCCGCCCGGGAAAACCCTGCCGTCCCATAGGCGAGAAGCACCACCGGCAACCCGTAGTTGTTTGAATTCCCAAAAACACTCGTCATCGACAGCGCCGATCTCCCTGCCCGGCCCAGGCCGAGCCACAGCCCCGCCCCCTCCCCCACCAACCACATCAGCCCGGTGTTCAAGAACGTGAAAGCGGCGATCGCCCCGATCTCCCCGCCGCCCCCCGACCCTTCCGGGAGGGCGAACAACACCAGGCTCGGTGCCAAAAGATACAGACTGACTTCCGCCAAGGACCGGGTATCCAAACGCCGGCGTCGATCCAACCACGCCCCGCCCAGTACTGCCAAGAGAATCGGCAGCGACACCTCCGCCATGGTATTGAGGTAACCTGACATTCAAGCCAACTCCTCCGCCTTCATTGCCCGGTCCGTCGCGCCTCCCGCAGGCAAACCGTGGTATGATGAGAATAATGGAACCAACTTCGACCATACGGGTAAATCGCCGCGGCGTCAACCGAGGAGGTTTGGCTGTGAAACTTTTGATCTGGGATATCGATGGGACCTTAACCTACACCCCGGGGGTGGGACGCAGGGCCATGGAGGTGGCTTTCGAAGAAAAATTTGGCATCCGGGACGCCTTGGAGGGAATCGACATGGCCGGTGGACTGGATGTGGAGATCGTCCGGCAGGCCTTTGAGCGCCACGGGCTCCCCGAAGAGCGGAGAGGGGAGTATTTTGCCCATTATGTGCAGGTGCTGGACCGGATGTTGGCCGCCCCCCACCCCGGGGGGCCGACGCCGGGAATCGTCGAAGCGCTGGATACCCTCTCGGGGCGCCAGGATGTGGTGCAAGTCTTGGGCACGGGCAATATCGAAGCCGGGGCCTGGATTAAACTGAGGCGGCACGGACTGGACGGATATTTTCGCACCGGGGGGTTCGGAGATGAGCCGGTGCCCAGGTGGAAGGTCATCCAGGCGGCCATCGACCGCGCCCGGGATCACCACGGTCTGGGCAGCTTGCCTGCGGACGACATCTACGTCATCGGCGACACGCCCCGGGACATTGAGGCCGGGCGTCACCTCGGCGTGCAGACCGTTTCGGTGGCCACCGGCCCCTTCACGGCGGAGCAGCTGGCGGCTCATCGGCCGGATCACTTGTTGCCCAGTTTTGAAGCACCGTGGAAACAGGTCTTTTTTGGATGAAATCGACGCAAAGGAGGCGAACCCGTCCGGCCTTGGGCCAGGCGGACTGTACATGAGCTCATCTCACCTTGATTCCCTCATCACCCAATTCGCAGAATTGCCGACGACTTGCATCTCCGATGCTTTGGCAGGGCTGACCAACCTCGACCCCGCCATCAAACCGTTGAAGAAAGAATGGACGGTCTGCGGCCGGGCCTATCCGGTGAAACTCCGGGCTGCAGACAACCTGAAGCTCCTGCAGGGCATCCGGGACGCCCAGCCGGGCGACGTGCTCATCGCCGATGCCAAGGGGTATCTGTATAACGCCGTCGCCGGGGATTTTGTCATCGGCCTCATGAAAACCCTGGGTCTCGCCGGGTTTGTGGTGGACGGCGCCGTTCGAGACGTCTCGGGTATTCAAGAGCTCGATTTTCCCGTTTTCTGCCGGGGCACCACCGTGGCGGCCGGCGGCAAATCGGGGGCGGGGGAGGCCGGGGTACCCATCTCCTGCGCCGGGGTCACGGTGCACCCGGGGGATATCGTCGTGGGAGACGCGGACGGCGTGGTGGTCGTCCCCGCCCATCAAGCGGAAGAGGTTCTCGCCAAGGCCAGGGAGAAACTTGAAAAAGACCGCGAGAGGGAAGAGGGCGTCCTCGGCAACCCCGATGCCGCCCGGGCTTATCTCGACCGGGTATTGGGGAGGGGCTGAGCGGGCGCGGGCACCCGCTGCCCGTTGCCACCCGGGAGCGCCAGGGCCTAAAGCCGGGCGCTCCCAGGCCAGCCTCTACACTCCGAGATACGCCGCTTTGACGTGCTCATCGTGGAGCAATTCCCACCCGCCGAACTATCCCTCGAGCACTTCCCGCACCACTTCGCAGACCCGGTCAACAGTAAAGCCGAACTCCTGTTGCACTCGCGCTCCCGGAGCGCTGGCGCCAAAGTGATCGATCCCGATCGCCCGGCCCCGGTCGCCGACATATCGGTCCCAGCCCATGGGATGGGCCATCTCCACGGCAACCCGAGCCTTGATCGAGGGCGGAAGGACGGTGTCTCTGTATCCAGCGGGCTGACGTTCGAACAACTCCCGGCAGGGCATGCTCACCACCCGGACGGGGATCCCGTCGGCATCGAGCCGTTTTTTTGCATCCATCGCCAAACTCACCTCCGACCCTGTGGCGATAATGATCGCCTGAGGCCTCTCGGCATCGGCGAGAACATACCCGCCCCGGGCCACCCCCTCGGGAGCTAGACGCCCGGTCTCGGGCAGCACCGGCAACTTCTGCCGGGTCAGCACCAGGGCCGCCGGCCCCTCGGGCCGGGCCAATACATCCCGCCACGCGGCCACCGTCTCGTTGGCGTCCGCCGGCCGGTACACCCGCAGTCCGGGAATCAGCCGGAGGGCTGGGATGTGTTCGATGGGCTGATGGGTCGGCCCATCCTCTCCCACGGCGATGGAATCATGGGTGAACACGTAGACCACCGGTTGCTCCATCAGCGCCGCCAATCGGATCGCCGGTCGCATGTAATCCGAAAACACCAGGAACGTGCCCCCGTATACCCGAAGACCTCCGTGCAGGGCCATCCCGTTGAGCGCTGCCCCCATGGCGTGCTCCCGCACCCCAAACCAGAGATTCCGCCCGTCGTACCGGCCGGGTTGAAAAGCCCCTTCCCCCTGAATCGCCGTTTCGTTAGACGACGCAAGATCCGCAGACCCTCCGAGGAAAAAGGGGATCTGGCCTGCCAAGGCTTGAATGGCCTTGCCCGAGGCCTGCCGGGTCGCCAGCGGCCCCTCTTCTGGCCGAAACACCGGAAGATCCCGATCCCAACCTTCGGGCAGATCCCCGGCCAGGGCCTTCTCGAACTCCCGGGCCAGTTCGGGATACGCCTTGCGGTACCCATCCAGTCTTTCCAGCCACCGCCGCTGGGCCGCCGCACCCTTCTCCTTCACCCTGGAAAAATACTCCCGGACTTCCCCAGGCACCCAGAATTGGGCGTCCTCAGGCCAGCCGTAGGCCCGTTTTGCCCCTGCAGCCTCCTGGGCTCCCAAGGGCGACCCGTGGGCTTTGGCCGAGCCCGCCTTCTCCGGACTGCCGTAGCCGATGGTGGTCTTCACCTCAATCAAACTGGGACGGCTGTCCTCCTCCCGGGCGGTCGCGATTGCCTGAGCCACCTGCACCAAATCATTCCCATCCTCCACCCGAAGGACCTGCCACCCATAGGCCGCAAAGCGTCCCCTCACATCTTCGGTGAAGGCGAAGCTCGTCTCCCCGTCCAGTGAGATGTCATTGGAGTCGTACAGGACGATCAATTTTCCGAGCTTGAGGTGTCCGGCCAAGGAGGCCGCCTCCGCCGACACCCCTTCCATGAGATCCCCGTCCCCACACAACACATAGGTGTAGTGGTCCACCACCTGATGCTCGGGACGGTTGAACCGCGCGGCCAAGAATCGTTCGGCCATGGCCATGCCCACCGCAGTGGCC
Source organism: Kyrpidia spormannii (assembly GCF_002804065.1). Classification (NCBI taxonomy): domain Bacteria; kingdom Bacillati; phylum Bacillota; class Bacilli; order Caryophanales; family Alicyclobacillaceae; genus Kyrpidia; species Kyrpidia spormannii. The sequence goes on from NZ_CP024955.1 coordinate 2,649,922, forward strand.
AGACCCTGGCCCAAAGGGCCGGTGGTCACCTCCACCCCGGGAGTCACACCGTACTCCGGGTGTCCGGGAGTCCGACTGCCCCATTGTCGAAACTGCTTCAGATCCTCCAACGTGAGATCATATCCCGAAAGATGCAACAGGCTGTATAATAGCATCGATCCATGTCCGGCCGAAAGCACGAATCGGTCCCGGTCGGGCCACCGGGGATCGTCCGGGTTGTGGCGCAGAAAACGCGTCCACAGCACAAAGGCCATCGGCGCAGCTCCCATGGGCATGCCGGGGTGACCGGAGTTCGCCCGCTCCACGGCGTCGATGGCCAGGGTGCGAATGGTGTTGACAGCCAATTGCTCAATTCCACTTGCGCTTCCTTCATTTCCTTTTGCGTTCACCGGCGGACCCTCCCGTTTAGCGTCTCTTGAAGCATTGTACCACGACCCGGCCCGGGATACCCCGCAGATCCAAGCGGCCCGGTGGCGCCTGTGGACAACAACCGACAATTCGGTGAAGAGGGATGAAGATATCCCGCCGACATGGTACGATGAGTATAATGTAATTCTTACGTTAAAAATCATCTTCCCGGCCAAGGCAAGGAGGTTTGCGATATGTCCACCCGCACCAAAGCCGTGGCGGCATTGATCGTGGTTCTTGCGGTCATCGGGGGCCTGATCTGGGTCGGGGTGACCCGGGCGGCCAGTTACTACCTGACCGTGGATGAAGCGGCGGCAAAAGGTCAGTCACTGATCGGCCGTTCTCTCAAAGTGAGCGGCAACATCGCACCGGACAGCGTCCAGTGGAATCCGGATACCCTCACCTTGGCGTTCCGCATTCAAGGCACAGATCCGAGCCATACCATGCCCGTTGTGTATCACGGCGTAAAGCCTTCGGATTTCTCCAACGGTTGGCCCGTGGTGGCCGAGGGCAAACTGGGCTCTGACGGAGTCCTCCACGCCGATCAACTGTTGGTGAAATGTCCGTCCAAATATGAAGCGCAGCAGCCGGAACAGCCGGGGAGCACCCCTCCGGGATCCGCGGGGCAGCATCCGGCCGGCATCCCGGCGCAATGAAGGGCGGCTGCCTCAATGGGTGAACTCGGTCGCTGGTCACTCCTTTTGTCCGCCGTCGTCTTATTGTACATGATCGCAGCCAGTGCCTATGGGGCCTGGAAGGGGAATCGACGCTGGATCATGAGCGGCCGCCGGGCTGCCGTGGCCGCAGCGGGACTGGCCAGCCTCGCTTCCCTGTCCCTCATCGGACTTTTGGTCACCGGAGACTTCCGTTACGAGTACGTGGCCGACTACACCAGCCGGGATCTGGGGATTCTGTATCGGATTTCAGCCTTTTGGGGGGGGAATCAGGGGTCGCTCTTGTTGTGGCTCTGGGTGCTCACCCTTTACACCGTCGTGGTCACTTTTGCCCGTTCCGAAGGGCATGAGCATTTTCAGCCTTATGTAACGGCAACTCTCGGCGTCGTGTCCCTCTTTTTCAGCGTGGTGCTCAACACCGTCGCCAAGCCCTTTCAACTCCTGCCTTTCACCAGCGTCGACGGTGCCGGGCTCAATCCTTTGTTGCAAAACCCGGGCATGACGATCCACCCGCTCACCCTGTACTTGGGCTACATCGGCTTTTCGGTGCCCTTCGCCTACGGGATGGCCGCGGTGTTCACCGGCCGGGCCGACGCGGCTTGGCTGCGGGTCACGCGGCGCTGGAGTTTGGTGGCGTGGCTGTTCCTCAGTATGGGAATTCTGTACGGGGCCCGGTGGGCTTACGAGGTTCTCGGCTGGGGAGGCTATTGGAGTTGGGACCCGGTGGAAAATGCCTCGTTGCTCCCGTGGTTGACGGCCACGGCGTTCATCCACTCGAGCATCGTTCAAGAGCGCAAAGGCACGCTCAAAATCTGGAACGTCGCCCTGGTGATCCTCACCTTCACGTTGACGATTTTCGGGACGTTCCTGACCCGGAGCGGCATTTTCTGGTCGGTGCACGCCTTCTCCAACGGCCCGCTCGGCGCGGTATTTCTCACCTTCGTCGCCTTTGTACTCGTGGCGGCCTTTGGACTGTTGGCCTGGCGGTGGCCACTGCTAAAATCCACAGCTGCGCCCATTGCTCCGGTGTCGAAGGAAAGTAGTTTTGTGTTGAATAACGTCCTGTTTGTCTCCCTGACCTTCGCGGTGTTATGGGGCACCGTTTTCCCGGTGATCAGCCAAGGGTTGATCGGCCGGCAGATGGTGGTCGGGCCGCCCTTCTTCAACACCGTGGCCGCCCCGTTGGCGGTGGCTCTGGTGCTGTTGATGGGCATCGGCACCGTGGTGGCGTGGCGCCATTCGACGGTGCGCCGGGTGGCGGCGAGCCTGATGACGCCTTTTTTCCTGACCTTGCCCGCCCTGGCCGTCTTCATCGCCCTGGGGATTCGAGAAGGCGCGGTGCTCGCTGCTCTGGGGAGTATCGTATTTGTCGGCGCCATTACCCTCAGAGAGTTCACCTCCGGGACCGCGGCGCGGATGAGGCTGACCGGCGAAAGCGCCCCGAGGGCGTTGGTGCGCCTGGTGGGGCAGCAGCGCCGGCGTTATGGAGGCTATCTCGTCCACCTGGCGGTTTTACTGATCGTGCTGGGCATCGTGGTTTCGGGCTCCTACAGTGAGCAGAAACAGGTGGTCATGAAGCCCGGGGATATGGTGACCATCGGCCCGTACCAGCTCACACTCCTCGGATCGGCCACCCGGGACGAGCCGGGACGGGCGGTGGTCTACAGTCAACTCTTGGTGCAAAAAAGCGACCAATCCCTGGGTATCCTGCAACCCGAGGACTGGTATTTTCTAAACGGCTCCCAGCCCGCGCCCCAGGTGGCCATCCGCAGTACACCCATCGATGACCTGTACGTGGTCATGGCCGGGATGGACGCCACCCAGGGCAAGGTGCTCTTTGAAATTCATCGCAACCCCATGCTGAGTTGGATCTGGTACGGGGGATATCTCCTGGTCGCAGGAACGCTGATCAGTCTATGGCCGGCGAGGTCTGCGTTTCAGGAAGTGGGGCGGGTGGAGATGCCCGGAGTGGAGGTTCGGCCGTGACCATGTTTCAGCGGCTGATCGCCATCACAGCTTTGCTTTCGACCCTGTTGCTGGTCACCCCCGTCTTGGCCGCGGGGCAGACGGTGACATGGCAAGACGTGCTCGATATCGCCTCCCAGTACCATCCGCCAGGCTGTCCCCCGAGCCTCACCGGGGCCACGTGCCAAGAAAGGCAGGCTTATGACCTCCGTATCGAGATTTTCCGCCTTCTTGAGCAGGGAAAGACCCCGGCCGAAATTCGGCAGATTCTCGTATCCGAATACGGAAACGACATTTTGGCCGCACCGCCCGCCCAAGGAGTGGGAGCCCTTGTGTGGGCAGTGCCCGCCGTTGTGATCATCTTGGGCCTCGGCATTTTCATTCTGATTGTACGCGGGCGCCGACCGCCCGTCGGGGGGTGATGATGTGACGATTCTCATTCCCGTCATCCTGATTGCAGCTGCACTGGCTCTCGTCGTATCACCCTTCCGCAAGCAGTCCCCGGAGGCAGGGGACAGTCGCCCTGGCGCCGACGAAACGTTGGAACGCGAGGAAATGTTGCTCGCTGAACGTCTGGATTTGGAGTACGACTACCAGATGGGCAAATTGACCTACGAGGAATACCGCCGGTTGACAGATCTGTGGGAAGCGGATATTCGGAGACTCGGTGAAGATCACGGGAACACGGGGTTTCTCCGCCGGCTGGAGCAGGAGCTGCAGGAGCGAATACAGGCGCTGGATGCCCGGGAAGGGCGATCGCCAAGCCGGACGTCCGGGGGACAGGAGGGAAACGACGTTGATCGACCGATGGATTCCACCACTGCAAGGCCTCGTCACGCGAGGACGCCCTGACGAGCGGTCCGGGCGACGGCGTCAATTACGCCCGCTCCTCGGCGCGGCGACAATGTGGATCGCTGCAGCAGGGTTCCTCGGAGAGATCATCATCGCCGAGCCCCCCGTCCAAGCGGCCGACAGCCCGGTGCACATCCGAGCCGAAGAAGTGGTGGCCGTCCCTGTGGGCAACCAGTTGAAAGTGTTCGATTCCTTTACCCTCGATGCGTCGGCCGGAACCCCGGTCAACCTCCACCTTCCCCGGGGGCACAGCGACGTCCAGGTCGCCACGGACACGGCCACGTCTTACACCAAGACCGCGGAAGGGGTCTCTTGGCCCCGGGGTCTGCCCCCGGGGGTTCAGTCCTTGGCGATCACGTATGCTCTGCCTTTTGACAACGGTAAAGGGGACATTGAATTTTCTCAGCCTTATAACGTGGATAACCTGTCGCTTCTCATTCCTCAGGGTCGGGCGGCGCTTATCGCCCAGGGACTTTACCCCGTCACCCAGGTGGTGGATTTGCAGGGGATGAAGTTTCGCCGCTTCACAAAACCGGATCTTCCTGCCGGTGTGCCTTGGACCGCCAGCATCCAGGCCATCCCCCAGGCCGGGGAAGTGGCTCCGGGCAGTATTGCGGTCCCGCCCGGGCTGCCGGTGATCGGAGCCGGATACAAGTACACCGAATTTAAAGCACTGATCAATCTTTTGTTGGTGGCGTTTGTCGTCATTCTCGGGGTGATCGGACTGCGGCGAAGGCAGGAGCGCTTGGCCGGCCGCCTTTCGGAAATGCATAAACAACTGGTGGACCAATGGGCCAGTCTGGAAATCGACCGCAGACGCGGGGCGGTGCCCGAGGAGGAATACCGGCGCAGGAGGGGCAATCTTTTGCGTCGGCTGTTGGCCGTCGAGCGCCAGAAACGGAGTATGGGACACAGTGATTGAACTTCGCCGGGCTTCGATCATTCGAAACGGCCGCATCCTTTTATATCCCGTCAACCTGACCCTTGAATGCGGCGTTCTGGCGATGGTGACGGGGCCAAACGGCGCGGGCAAGACGACCCTCCTCCGGCTGATGGCGGGACTGTGGCGGCCCAGTGAAGGGGAGATCCTTTTCGACGGGCAGCGTCCTTCGGTCCAACACCGGGGACAGATCGGCCTGGTTCTGCAGGAATCGATGCTCTACGGAAGGCTCACCGTCCAGGAGAACCTCCGTTTTTTCGGAGGGCTGTACCGGGTGAGGGATCTTGACGATCGCATCCGGCAATTGGCGAAGGAACTCCATTTTGAACGGCGACTGGGCGATCCCGTATCTGTCTTATCAAAGGGCTACACCCAACGGGTGACCCTGGCCCGGGCCCTTCTCCCCAACCCCCGGCTGCTCCTTTTGGACGAGCCTTTTGATGGCCTCGATCCGGGCGTACGGGGACTGGTCAAGGACGTACTGGCCCTCCGGGTGGCGGAAGGCACCACGGTGGTGGTGGTCACCCATGACCCGGAATTGATGCCGAACGCGGATATGCAGATTCTTGTCAACCGGGGGCGGGTGACCGTCGTTTCCTCCGAGACAAGGGCCTCGCGGGATCGAGCCCGGTGATCCGGGCCCTCAACCGGTGCTTGAGATGGGCGCACCGGGCGCGATCAGACGACCGTGCCGACCCGGGAACTCTTTTGGGTCTGTCCGATCGGCCTCAGGGAAATGGATCGAAGGGGGCGGGACACCGTTGTGGACCGCAATTTGGGCCATAGTGAGAAAAGATGTCACTTTGGAATACCGACGAAGATGGCTGCTCGCCTCGGCGGTTCTGTTCGGATTTTTGTTCGTGGTGGTCCTGGGCATTGCCTATAACGGCAAGCCCTTGCCCACAGACGCCGCGGCGGGAGCACTTTGGATGGTCCTCCTGTTCTCCTGCGTCACCATCCTGCTGCGGACGAGCTCCTTCGAGGAAGAGCGCAAGGCTTGGTACGCCCTTCTCATGGCACCGGTGGACCGGAGTGCCATCTTTTATGGTAAGCTGGTGGCAAACATCTTGTTTCTCTTTTTGGTCGAGCTGGCGGTGACGCCATCCTTTTGGCTCATTTTGGGCGTGCCAGCTCCAAACTCCTGGGTCCCGCTGCTGGCGGGGCTTGTGGCGGGTGCCCTGGGTCTTGCGGCCGTGGGGACGTTTTTGCTTTTCCTCACATCCTCCAGCGAAGGACGGGAGATCTTGTTCCCGGTCTCCATGATCCCGCTCACCATCCCGCTCCTTTTAGCGGTCACTCGATTGACCGCCGGGGCGTGGGGCGGAGGCGGCGATTTGTTCGTGTGGTATGCGATCGCCGGGGGATACTTGGTTTTGTTCGGGCTTTTACCCTGGTTGTTATTCGAGCTCCTGGTGGAGGTGTGACGGGTGCGGGATAAAGGGCTCACTGTTCTAACGGGAGTCGTTTTCATCGCCGGGCTGGCGGCGATTTATGCCGCGTTCATCTATGCGCCCCCGGAACGTTTCATGGGGGATTTGCAACGATTGATGTATTTTCATATCGGCAGCGCCTGGGCAGCGATGCTCGCTTTTTTTATGGTATTCGTCTACGGCGTCGGGTATCTCTTCACCCGGCGGCCTTCTTTTGACCGATTGGCCTTGGCGTCGGCGGAAGTGGGAGTGTTTTTCACCACGTTGGTCCTCATCACCGGGCCGATTTGGGCGAGGCCGGTGTGGAACACGTGGTGGACCTGGGATCCGCGGTTGACCACGACCCTCATCCTATGGTTTATCTACATTGCTTATTTGTTGCTCCGGAGCAGTATCGCCGATGACACGAGGCGTCGAGTGGTGGCGTCCATTTTCGGCATCATCGGCTTTTTGGACGTCCCCATTGTGCATTTTTCGGTGACTTGGTGGCGTTCGATCCATCCCAATGTCATCACGGGTGGCACCATCAACATGGCCCCGGCGATGACCCAGGCTCTCATGGTGAACGGCATCGCTTTCGTCCTGCTCTACGTTCTTCTCACATGGCTCCGGGCCCGGCTCGAGGCCGCCCGGGAGGAAGTGGCCCGACTGCAGCACCGGGTGTATGAACGGGCGAGCGACAGAACTGTGGAAGGGCATGGGGGTTCTGGTGCGGACATCTCTTGAGCTCGTCCCGTCTTGGCGCCATGGTCGCGACGTGGTGCCTCGGAGATGACGAAGGTATTCAAACCGCTCTGCCTGACCGCCACACTTCGTCGGTGAGCCCGGAGTGAGGAGCTAGAGGAAAGGAGGAACAGTCCATGTCCAACATGCAATTTCTGTTTCTGGGGACGGCAGTGGTGTGGATCGGAACGTTGCTTTATGTCCTTTCCTTGATGCGGCGCCAAAACCGCACCCTGCGAATGATTGAGCAACTGCAAAAGAGTCTGGAGGATGAAAGCTGATGAACAGAGCGGGGGAAAGATCATCGACATCGGGTGGCTCCGGCTCGCCCCCGCGGCAGGCATTTAAATGGGCACTGCTCATCCCGGTCCTCCTGCTCGGCGCCGCCCTGGCCTACGCGGCGTGGCATCTGGCCCGCGGCGATGGCCCCAAGGCGACGGTGGGACAATCGGCACCTGAGTTAACCCTGGCGGATTTGGACGGGCAAACCTTCCACCTGTCCAACTACCGGGGACGGGTGATCGTATTGAATTTTTTCACATCCTGGTGCCCGCCATGTCAGCAGGAAGCCCCGGAGCTCGCCCGGTTCGCGCGATCGGCAAGCCCGGGCACTGTCCTGGTCATGGTGGATCGGGGAGAAGCCGAGGGCCCGGTCCGCCGCTTCATCCAGAAATATGGCATCGACGCCCACGTCGTCATGGATCCGGACAACCGGGCCTCTCAAGCCTTTGGCGTCACCGGCCAACCGGAAACTTTTATTATCGATCGGCAAGGCATCATCCGACAACACGTCATTGGCCCCACCACCGCCAAAGGGTTGGAGCAGATGACGGCGCCATGGGAATGAATGGGGGTCACGGAGCCCCTTTCGGGTCCCACACGCCCAGTCCCCTTCGCTGTCTCTGGGCGCTTCCGGCATCCGTTCATCCCCGGGACTCTCGCCTCCAACGCCCCAATCCCCAGCACCAACGGTGCCTCCCCGCTTTACAGTTCTGGATCCAATCGGAGCGGAAACTGTTTCTTCCCGGAACGACCCGCCATGGCCGCCCATCTTCTCAGTACAAACTCCCGGTGTTGATCACCGGTTGGGCCGCGCGCTCGGACACGATGGCCACCATGAGATTGTTGACCATCGTCGCCTTTGCCGAAGTCCTTCGCCACCCGAAAGATCTTATTGAGAACATTTTTCAGGACTTGTTATGCGTTTGTTAGGCTCTCGTCAGTCTTCTGTCAGGACAGCGGGCTAGAATGAGTAGCAGAAAGTAAAGGAGGGATCGGACGTGCAGAAAAACCGGTCATCCGGACGCGGCACCGTGCCGGCCGTCCTGGTGCTGGTCTCGGCCACCGCCTGGAGTTTTCTGGCCGGCGCCTGGCTGGTCCTGAAACATCCACAGTTGGCCGGGCAAATTGACTGGCTGATCGTCCGGGCCAGCGGCATCACCGCCTTTGCCCTGCTGACTGCCGTGGTGGGGATGGGACTGCTCATGGCGAATCCGAGGAATAAAACCCAGTGGCGTCTGACCCCCCGGCTCATGCCGTGGCACCGTTCACTCGCCATGGTCACCCTGAGCTTTCTGCTCACTCATTTGACCATGCTTTTGCTCGACCACCAATCGGGGTTCGGTTGGCGCGAATTGTTCGTGCCGATGGCCTCGGGGTACCGGCCCATCGCCGTAGCCTTTGGAATCGGCTCCTTCTACCTGTTGATCATCACTCTGGTCACCGCCCACATGCCGCGCCTTCTGCCAAAGGGCGGCTGGCTGCGGATCCATCGGATCGCCGCGGCCGCCTGGGTGGCGGCCTGGTTCCACGGAATTCTCGCCGGCACCGATACACCGACCATCGGCGGATTGTACCAGGTGAGCGGGTTTGTGCTCGTCGTCCTCTTGTTCTTGCGTTATTGGCCGGTGGCCGACCCCGTTCCAGCCGGACAGAAAAGGAGGAATGAATTGTGAACCCGCGCAATGTCATTGCCGTATTGAGCAGTGTGGTGCTTCTCGGCGGCGGTTGGTACGCCCTGCGCACCGCCCAGTCTATGGCCGATGCCCGGGTAAACGCCGGACAGCCCAGTGCAACCCCTTCAGCAGCGGGGTCAGCGGCCGGGCCCGCCCTCCAGTTCGATAGCACGGCACCGGGAGGAGTTTCGGCTTCCACCCCCGGGGTGGTTGATTCGAGCGGGTATAATCCCGGTGGAGCCACCGGGCCGGCCGTCACCCAGCCTCCGGTCACCGCACCGGCGGTGGACACCGTCACCGGGGCATCGGGACACAGAACCCGCAACGTTATCACAACCGGAACTTTCACCAGTGCCGGGACCGCCGGCAATAACGCCGCTGTCCAGACTCCACCTGCCGCCCAAGGGGTGACAGGGGCATCGGGAGGCGAGTCTCATGAACACGGGGAGGACCACGACGCCTATGAACACGGCGGCTCCCATGAATCGGAGCAAAACGATGACTGATCGGCGCGGACCTTCGACCTTGGACAAGAAGAGTATGGCCAATCCGGAAGGGACAAACCGACAAGTTGAGCCGCGAAAAGGCGGCACACGCCCTGACGGAGGGGGAAAGAACCGCCGGGACCGATCGGGGTTCATCGGCTTCGCAGCAGCCACGGCCTTTTTCACCGTCTTATTGGGCCGGATGGTCGCAGCGGGACCGGTGGCGGCCAATACTGACTGGAACGCCTCCGGTCAGGCGCCGTCCTCGGCAACGGTTCACGCGGGTTTGGCCCCCGGGCAATCCGGACCGGGGGAAGCGCCCTCAACCCCCGGCACGCCTACACCCGGTACCGGCGGAACCGGGATAGACCCCGGGACTCTTCCCCCCGGCCCGGACGGATCCGGAAGCGCGCCAGGCTTTGGGGGAGCAGGCGATCCATCGGTGTCGGGGAGCTCCGGTGGGGACGGGAGCTGGAACGCCCCCGGTGACAACGGTCAGGGAAGCAATCCCGGTTTTGTGCCCGATTACGGTCCCTCCCAGACTCCCCCCGGGTCTTATGGGCCACCTGCGTACGGCCCACCGGCAATGAGCCCTCCGGTGGACGGTATCACGGGCGCCAGTTAATCGCAGGAATGGAGGAGCGAGGATGGCCATTTATGAACACGCATTTCAATCCATGGCCTCGCCCATCCGCATCCGCCTCGATTTCCCGGGAAATCACCAACGGGAGTACGCTGAGGCCGCAACCGAAATTTGGGACATGGCAAAAAGCGAGTTTGCGTCCGTGGTGAAAGCTCTGTCCCGGTTCGATCCGGCCAGTGAACTTTCCCGACTCAACCGAAGTCCCGGGCAGTGGGTGGCCGTCTCCCCCCTGCTTCGGGAAGCCTTGCAGAAGGCCTGGGAAGCCTACGAATATACGGGCGGGGTCTTTGATCCCAGGATTTTGCGGTCTCTGGAAGCGCTGGGATACACAGGTGCGCCGGTCGCCCCCCTCTCAACCGGTGGGAGGCGGGACGGCACGGACAGTGTGCGGGGAGTCCCCACCAGTTTTGATTCGGACGGGGAAAAATTCCCGGAACCTTGGGCAGACCCCGCACATTGGGTGGAATTTGACGGCGATCGGGTCCGGATCGAAGCACCCCTGGACCTCGGTGGTCTCGGGAAAAGCCTGGCCGTGGATCGGGTGCGCGAAGGTATTTTGAGCCACCCCGCAGCCAGGCAGATGAAGGGATTTCTGGTCAATGCCGGCGGCGATCTTTATGCGTGGGGAACCCGGGAGGACGGGGATCATTGGCGGGTGGGAATCGAAGATCCCACCGCCCCCGCCACCATTTTGGCGGCCCTGGATCTGCCTCTATCCACAGCCGTCTGTACGTCCTCCATCGCCCGGCGCCGCTGGATTCACGACGGCCGCCCGGTGCACCATCTGATCGACCCCGCCACGGGGCAGCCGGCGGAGTCGCCCTATTTGAGCGTCACCTGCGCGTATCCGGACCCCATCACGGCAGAGATTATCACAAAGGTATTATTTATACGGCCTGCGCAATCCTTGCGCATCTGGCCTTGGCCCGATTATATTTGGTGGGTGACGACGGATGTCCGGCTTCTCGCCACACCCTCTGGACAGCGGTGGGTCACCTGGAGCCGGTAAAGGAGAGAGAGTCGTTGAAGATTCTTCTGGTGGAAGACGATCCGCGAATCGCCGGACTCGTGGTCAAAGGCCTTGAGCGGGAACACATGGCCACCGATCACGCGCCGGACGCCCAAACCGCACAATTGATGGTGGAGATGAACCAGTACGACTTGTTCATCATCGACGTCGGGCTTCCCGGCTCTACGGACGGCTTTGCCTTGTGCGACATCCTCCGCCGAAGGGGATACGACGCACCCGTGTTATTTTTGACCGCCAGGGACAGCCTGGCGGATAAACTGACGGGATTTGACCGGGGCGGAGACGATTACTTGGTCAAGCCTTTCGCTTTTGCCGAACTGGTGGCGCGCATTCGGGCGTTGCTCAAACGGGCCAATCGCCCCCTCCAGCCTGAACGCCTAAAAGTAGGTGAATGGGAACTTGATCCAAAAACCCACACCTTTTCCATCGCCGGTCAAGAGGTGGAGTTGACCAGCAAAGAATTTCAGTTGCTCGAACTGTTGATGCAATATCCTCGGTACACCTTGAGCAAGATCCAGATTTTAGAGCAGGTGTGGGGATTTGCCCCGGACGCGGTCACCAACGTGGTGGAGGTCACCATTGGGCGCTTGCGCCAAAAAATTGAAGGGTTTTACCGGGAACGCGGCATGCATCCCGGAGTAGTCATTCAAACAGTGCGGGGCGTCGGCTATCGCCTGGCGGATCGGTCATGACGGGCTTCACTCCCCAACCAACCCGGCGGAAACTGCGACAAACCGGGATCCAAGCGTATCTCAAAACGACCCGCTGGCGACTGACCGCCAGCTATGTGGGGATTTTGTTGGTCGTGGAACTCATTATCGGCCTCTTTGTCGGGGTGCTTTTGCACCATCAGGTGGTTCGGGACGTGGAACATGTCCTGCAAGACCATCTGCCGAAAGAGGAAAACCACGAATGGAACGAAGGTCACGACCATAAACACAATACAATACCGATGCCACCGATCGGAGACGACCGCCCGGCTTACGAAGTGGGCTACTACGTGGTCGCCGACAAGCGCTGGTACACGCCTTATACAAGTGGGGTGCTCCCCTATCAAGCCGGGGCCGACCGGGTTAGTGCGACGGGGAATCCGGAATTACAGCTGATCACAGCTTCAGACGGGACCCCTTTTTACGTGTACAGCATGCCCACCTTTCACGACGGCACCCTGACCTCGATACGCCAATCGGCCATGGACGCCACCTTGCCATTGGACGTCCTGCGGCATTTTAACATGCTGCTGACAACTTTTATCATTCTCGCTTCCGCCGCCGCTGTGATCGGTGGATACATTCTGGCCGGTCGGGCATTGCGCCCCATTGCCCAAATGGCCAAGCGACAGCAGTCTTTCACGGCGGACGCCTCCCACCAGTTGCGTACCCCGTTGACCGTGATCCGGACTACCGCGGAACTGGCCCTGGGGACGGACGATCCCGCGGAGTGGCGGGACGCGCTGGAGACCGCCGTGGCGGAAACACATCATATGTCCCGCACGGTCGAATCCCTGGCCACCCTGGCCAGGATGGACTACCAGGAGGGAGCGGTGAAACGCAGCCCCTTCTCGGTCCGGGATTTGGTGGAGGAAGTGGCGGCCCATATCGAGCCCGTGGCCAGGGAAAAAGGGGTAACCTTCCACGCTCCCGAAGTAGGTGAAGACCGTCTGGTCGGCGACCAACATCGCATTTGGCAACTTTTAACGGTCCTATTGGAAAATGCGATAAAATATACGCCGGAAGGTGGACATGTGTATTTTTCCTACCGCCAGAATGGTCCGGAGGCCGTTTTCACCGTGCGGGATACGGGCATCGGTATCGCCCGGGAGGAGTTGCCCCATATTTTTGACCGGTTCTATCGGGGCTCTGTCGTTCAAAAAGAACGAATCCCAGGTTCGGGCCTCGGCCTCTCCATTGCCAAAGAGATCGCCGAGCTCCACGAGGGCACGATCCATGTCGACAGCGAGGTCGGAGTGGGAACGACTTTCACGGTCAGCCTGCCGATCGCCGGGCAGAAGAAGTCTTCTTAGCCTGCAGGGCCTGAAGACGGCATCGAATCATTGTCAGTGCCGGCCGCGTGTATTTTCGGTATAATCAATGCCGTACACAACTGATGGCTTGACAGTGGGGACGGGGGATTCCGGGCCGAAGAGCCAGAGGGATCACCCCGACTCTGCGCAAGGATGGCAAGGGTACGAGAGGCAGGCGATGAATATGCATGAAGGAGTAGCCCGGTTTCAGAAAATCATGGAATCTATCGACCCCGGAATCCGGGTGGTGGAAATGGAGGCGAGCACCCGCACCGCAGCGGATGCGGCCCAAGCCCTTGGCGTAACCACAGCTCAAATTGCCAAAAGCATCGTTTTTTTGGCAGGAGAGGAACCGATCCTCGTCATCGCCGCGGGCGACCACCGGGTGGACCCAGAAAAACTCGCGGCCATCATGGGACGGCCCGTCAAATTGGCGGATCCGGCAACGGTCCTGGATCTCACTGGGTTTGAGATCGGCGGGGTACCACCCTTGGGGCACCGTTCACCCCTGCGCACCATCATCGACGAGGACCTGTTTCATCACGAAATTGTTTATGCGGCGGCGGGTAGTCCCCGGGCGATCTTTGCCTGCCATCCCGGATCTTTAGTGAACTGGACGGACGGATTGGTGGCCAAGGTCAAGGAGACATGATGCCGTGGCCGAGTCGGGCACACGGGGCTCCACAGCTCCGAACCGTGATGCCCGCCAACCCGGGCCATGTTCAGTTCATCCTGCGCCCGACTCCGGCATCAACAGCCCTTCCAGGAGCTTCACCGCCGCGGCACCCCCATCGCCCCATCTCTTTAATCGGCCTGATGCCAAGCTTTCCAGACCCCTTCCACCCGGGCCAGAACATCCTTGTACAGCTGCTCGGCGGAATCGGCCACGAGAATGTCGCCGTCCACAAAGGCATAGGGATACTCAGCACAGAGTTCACACTGGCTGAGACACGAATGGAGAATGACCGAAGTGCCGGGATATTTTCTTTCCAACTCCTCCCAATCCAACGTCGCCGCAGGATTGATGTCACAGACCTCCACGATCACCACCATGACCCATCCCTCTTTTGTTTCAGTCCACAGCTTCTTTTTCCCATCGCCCCTCCCGCAGGGCCAGCCAAAGATACTGAGACACATAACTTCGCCACCCGGCAAACATCCTGCCAAACTCCCGCAACTCCGCCTCGGTGGCATTGCGACCCAAGCCCAGCAGTTTCCCCAGTGCCCGCCGCAACCCAATATCTGCGGCAGGCAAGACATCGGGATGCCGGAACACAAACAGTAGAAAACATTCCGCCGACCACCGCCCCACTCCTTTTACTTGAGTCAGGTGCGCAATGGCCTCTTCGGCCTCCATGCCTTCATACACGGAGGTGTCCCAACCGTTTACGATCCGCCGGGCCAAAGAAATCAGATAGCTTGCCTTCTGCCTGCTGAATTGAAAAGGTCGCAGATCTTCTGGCTCCAAGCCCGCAATTCGCTCCGGAGAGGGGAACACCCGGTACACCGCTTCGCCGACCTGGAGAGTATCGCCAAATTTCTCTACCAACGTCCGTTTGAGCTTCGCGGCAAAGGTGACGTTGACCTGTTGCCCAACGATTACCCAACACATGCCCTGAAATGGGTCAGCCATGCATACAGGTTTGAAACCTCGATACAACTGGTGAAGAGGTTCCAGCGGTGAACCGGCAACCGCATTATCGAAGCCGCGAATGTCCGCTTCCAATTGAAACATCCGATCGGCCACTTCCACCGGGCCGCGTACCCACACCCCGCGGGTCGGGGATTGCGATTCCCGGATACCGGAGAGCGGTGCCGGCTCTACTGGCGACGAGGCCTTTACCGACTTCGGAGACTTCACAGAAACGTCGCCAACCGAACCCTCGCCATCGACGCGAACCTCCACAAAGGTTGGGCGATCTCGCCAGCGAACGGCCGTGGCACAACCTCCCGCGTCCACCCGCTCCACAAAGGCCCCGGGGTGGGTGGACAAATATGCTAACTGGAGCTCAAATCGGTGTTCCGGCGACGTGCGAACCCAGGTCGGCTGCCCCGCTTCCCCCTGTCTTGATCTCTCCACATTCTCACCCACCTCTCGCACTCCCGTTTCCCGCGTCACCCCTGGCATTCCGGGCCCTGTCGCGCTATGATGAAGAAGGCCGTGCCAATGCGGCGCCAACCCTTACTGTGCCGGGTGCCGCACCCAAGCAAAATTCCATGGGATAGAAGGATGTCCAATGACCTGTGTCACCGAGCGTTTCTTTCAATATGATTCACGCCTGGAGGTCGAGGTCCCATCTCTGGATCGGGACTGGGACGAATACCCTTCCGACCTGCAAGAGGCCGTGATTGTCCACTGGGAGCGAATCCGGGCTGGGATCCCCGATGTCATCGCCCGTTTCGAGAAAGTCATCGCCACTCTCCAAGAGCGCGCAGCCGTAGAGGACGACTGGGATCAGGTCTGTAAACTGTACTGGGAGATTGCCGATTATGCCAGTCGCATCAACGATCTCAACATTCTTTACCGATCGGACCCGGAGTTGACCAGTCCCGGCAACAGCTCGACCCAGACCGAAGCAAAAACACGATGAATCCATCGGCCTCCACGGCTCGGGATCCCCGCATTTGTAAAGTGTACATGAACGCATGAAAGACCGGGAGAGGCAACCGCCATTTGCGCCCTCCTCTCCCGGTCCCGAATTTCACAACCAGGCCCTTTGGATCTCGGGCAAGTCCCGCATGGCGTGGACCGCCACTGGCCTTGACCCTAGGCCTCACAATGCAACGCGCGATCTACCGCACCAGCTTCTCTCCCCATTAAGCCACCTTCACCCTTTTGAGCCTCAGGGCATTCAGCACCACGGATACCGAACTAAAAGCCATGGCGGCACCGGCCACCCACGGCGCGAGAAGTCCGGCCGCCGCTACCGGGATGCCCACAGTATTGTAGGCAAGGGCCCAGAACAGGTTTTGGCGGATGTTGCGCATCGTTTTCCGGCTCAATTCCACGGCCCGGGCCACACCCGTAACATCGCCGCCTACCAGGGTAATGTCCGCCGTCTCGATGGCCACATCGGTCCCCGTGCCCATGGCAATGCCGAGATCTGCCGCCGCCAGGGCAGGCGCATCATTGATCCCGTCCCCCACCATGGCAACGACCTTGCCCTGGTTGCGCAGCGCCTTCACCCGGTCCGCTTTACCTTGGGGGAGGACTTCCGCCCAGACTTCGTCGATCCCCACCTGCCGGGCCACCGCTTCGGCCGTCCGCCGGTTGTCCCCGGTAGCCATGACCACCTGGACGCCAAGATCTTTCAGTCGGCGAACCGCTTCGGCCGCCCTTTCCTTGACAGTATCCGCCACGGCGAGCACACCGGCAACTTTTCCGTCGATACCGACGAACATCGCCGTTTTTCCAAGCCCCTCCAATTCCTGGGCGGCACCTTCCACCGCCGAGATCTCAATCCCTTCCTGGCGGAGAAGCGCCCGGGTGCCGACCAGGACCTTATGCCCCGCAACGACCGCCCGAACCCCGTATCCCGGAATCGCCTCAAAGGAGTCCGCCGACTCAGTGGTCATGCCGCGTTCCATCGCGCCCCGAACAATCGCCTGGGCCAAGGGATGTTCCGACGGCCCCTCCGCGGAGGCCGCCAATCGCAGCAGCTCCGCTTCGTCTCCGTTCTTGACCACGATATCGGTCAGAGCCGGCTTGCCGGTGGTCAGTGTCCCCGTCTTATCGAGAATCACAGCGTTGATTTTCTGGGCCCGCTCCAAATGTTCCCCACCTCGGAACAGGATCCCCAACTCTGCCGCCTTCCCGGTCCCGACCATGATCGACGTGGGCGTCGCGAGGCCCAGGGCGCACGGGCAGGCAATCACCAACACCGCAATCCCGTTCTCCAAAGCCCGGGTAAAGTTGCCCGGATCAATCAGCCCGAACCATAAAAGAAAGACAACCACGGCAATGCCTACCACGACGGGTACGAAAACTCCCGAAATCGTATCGGCGATCCGCTGGATTGGCGCCTTCGTCCCTTGAGCCTCTTCCACGGCCCGGACGATCTGGGCGAGGGCGGTTTCTTTCCCCACCTTCACGGCCTCGATCAACAACGTGCCGTTCCCGTTGACCGTCGCCCCGATCACCGCGTCGCCCGGCTTCTTATCCACCGGTACGCTCTCCCCGGTCAGCATCGATTCATCTACCGTGGACAGTCCTTCCAGCACCCGTCCGTCCACCGGGATCTTTTCGCCGGGGCGCACCCGCAGCCAATCACCGGGAACCACCGCGTCGACCGGCACCTGTTCTTCCTGGCCATCCCGAACCCGGGTCGCCGTCTTTGCCTGCATGCCCATCAAATGGCGGATCGCTTCCGATGTCCGGCCTTTCGCCGCTGACTCCAGCCACTTGCCTACGAGGATCAGCGTGATCAGGATAGCGCTGGTTTCATAGTACAGGGCGGGATAATGACCCGTCGCCCCCGCGGCCACCCAGCGCAACGTCCCCCACAGGCTGTAAAAATATGCCGCCGATGTGCCCAGGGCCACGAGGACGTCCATATTGGCGCTTCCGTTGCGCAACGACTTGTACGCTCCGCGATAAAAAACCCATCCGATCAAAAATTGCACCGGCGTTGCCAAAGCAAATTGAAACCAAGGGTTCATGAGCAGCCCGGGCACAGGAATGCCGTGCAGCCCCGGGATATGCCCCACCATCGTGTAGAGAAGGGGCAACGATAGCAAGGTGGAGATCAGAAGACGATTGCGCTTCTCCACCGCCTCCTTACGGCGAAGATCGTCGGCCGCTGCATCTTGTTCCTCGTGCACCTTGGCATCGTAACCAAGGTCCCGAACCTTTTTTATGATATCGTCGATTTCGACGGCCCCCGGGTAATAGGTCAACGTTGCCCTTTCCAAGGCGAAATTCACCGTCGCCTCCACACCGGGCAGTTTATTGAGGCCCTTTTCAATGCGATTGGCGCAGGCCGCACAGGTCATGCCGGACAAATCCAGCTCCAAGCGCTGTTTGGCCACTTTGTAACCGAGGCTTCTGACTTTGTCCTCTATATCTTTCACCGACACCTGCCGCGGATCGAACTCCACCGTGGCCTTTTCCAGGGCGAGGTTGACAAATGCCTCCTCGATGCCCGGCAGTTTACTCAGCCCCTTTTCAATCCGATTGGCGCAGGTCGCACAGGTCATCCCCTGAATGGCCAGAGTAACCTTCGTCCGATCGGGCCGGCGCTTCTCCGCAGAGCCCGATGCCGCGTGTTCCTTTATCTCTGTGGCCACGGCCACTCGCCTCCTTATCGACGTGAGAACTGTACCCCCGTACCGTATATGTACTCCAACGGGCCATGTCCGTCAACCGGCGCTACGCCCCGTTTTGTCGACGCCAAGCTGCTCCCCACCGGTTACGTCTGAATGCCGCCGCTATTCGCCGAGATGCCCCGCTATCGAGAGTCACTCTCAAAAGTGGAGCTGAAGTTGCACCGATTCCGTGGTTTTTTCGCCGCCCTCTCCTATTCCTTCCGAGCCATACCCCCCGGGCTCGTCCGATTGATCCGCAGCCAGAGAAGATCTCATCCCGTCTTTCTCCGCCGCCTCCCGGTAAAACGGGATCCCCATCCGGCGAATCCAGGCGTGAGCCCGGGCCAAGGTTTTCGCCGCAAAAGCTGCCGGCGGGTTTGTGCGCCGATACAGTTCCTCATATAAGGGAACCAGTTCCGGGTAGTGGGCCTGAATCGTTCTCATATACCATTGTTTCACATCTGGAGCCAAACGCAACATAGAGGCCACTGCAAACTGGGCGTCATGTTTTTTCGCCGCGCGCAACACCGATGCCATCACTTCATCGCTATCGGTGAGCCCCGGCAGGATCGGTGCCAGGAAAATGCCCGCACGGATTCCCTGTCCCACGAGAGTTGCCACCGCCTCCAGGCGCTTCAAGGGAGATGGGCTCTCCGGCTCCAAGCGGCGCCACAACACCGGATCAAGGGTGTTGATGCTCATGTGAATCGCCCGGACCCTCGCCCTCACCAAAACATCGAGATCCCGAAGGATCAGCGGAGACCGGGTGGTCAGCGTGAACGGCACCCCATACTTCGCCAAAACCTCCAGGCAGCCCCGGGTGATCTTCATCTTGGCCTCGGCGGGCTGATAGGGGTCAGTGGCCGTCCCCACGGTCACCAGGCCTAATCCGCGAAGCGCCCTCTCCCCGCCCTTCCGCACCATCTCGGCCAACTGCCTATCCAAGGCCTCCGCGGCATTCTCCTTCACAAGAATGTGGCTCTGGAACGTATCATCGGCGTCCATCCCCAGATACGTATGAGTGGCCCGGGCATAACAATAGGAACAGCCGTGGGAACATCCCCGATACGGATTGATCGACCACGAAAATGGCATGTACGCCGACCGCACCCGG
The DNA here is from genome assembly GCF_002804065.1 of Kyrpidia spormannii. Lineage (NCBI taxonomy): Bacteria > Bacillati > Bacillota > Bacilli > Caryophanales > Alicyclobacillaceae > Kyrpidia > Kyrpidia spormannii. The sequence goes on from NZ_CP024955.1 coordinate 2,669,468, forward strand.
TTTAACGTTTGCTTCGTCACAACTCGCTCCAGGGTCCGACGCCCCATTGCCACACCAACTCTCAAACATTTGTTCGTTTTCACTTTACCATAATGTCCACTCAAAAGCAAGAGCTGTCCGCCCAGATCCAAGACAATTTGTCTTAAAAGACTGTGCCGTACGGATCCCCCGGCTTTAATCCACATATGAATCATCCAGAAAGGAGGGTATGCACGAATGCATGCCGCTTCCCGGCCACGTCTGAACACCGAGCCTAAATCGCGCCTATTTTAATTCCGAAAACTACGCCTGGTTTCGGTATGATTTTTGCTAAAGTTCACTGGGTGGCGGGCGAAAGGGACCGACAAAAATACCCCAGCCTTTTGCGGAGGTGACGGAAAATTGAATGACCAAACCCGTTTGCAGACGTCAAGTCTGTCGGATGAAGACGCCAAAGATCTCGAACAACTCGGGTATCGCCAGGAACTGAGCCGCAATTTGTCTCTTTTCTCCAATTTCGCCATCGCCTTTTCCTTTATCTCGGCCACCACCGGCATCTTCAGCCTCTTCGGATATGGCCTGACCACCGGGGGTCCTGCGTTTATTTGGAGTTGGCCCATCGTGTTCACCGGTCAGTTGCTGGTGGCCCTGGCCATGGCTGAGGTGGCCTCCCACTATCCCATTGCCGGGTCGATTTACCAGTGGGGAAAACATTTGGTTGGGGAAGGCTATGGATGGATCGCCGGGTGGATCTATCTTGTCGCGTTGTTGGCCACGGTGGCGGCGGTGGATTTCGGCGGCGCTCCGTATGTCGCCCAATTGCTGGGATTGCCCGCCTCCAGCCACGGGGTGTTGGTGGCGGTGACGGCGGGCATGGTCATCCTGCAGACGATCATCAACATCCTTGGCGTGAGACTGATCGCAATCTTGACCTCCTCCCCCTTTTGGCGGAGGATTCCTTCCTGCCACCAGGGGCCTTGTTGCACCCCTTGGATCGGTCGAACAACCGACTCCCCGGCGCTACACCGGAGAACAGGCGATCCGGGCCAGTCCAGCCCTTAATATGTTCATCGCTCCCACTGTGTCGGCATTGCCCTCATACCCGCACCTCTCGCACCGGAATGTCGTTTGCCTCGGCCGATTCGCTTGGCTCACATGTCCGCATTCCGGAACCGGACAAGTCTGGCTCGTGTACGGGGCCGGGACGGTCCCCAGCCAGCCCCCCAACCAGTGGAGCTTGTAGCCCAAGAACGTTTGAAACATGAACCACCCTTGGTCCAGGATCGCTTTGTTCAGCCCGCTCTTCGCCCGCACGTTCTTCCCCGGATTTTCCCTCGTCCCCTTGGCTGACCGGCTCATGTTCTGGATCCGCAAATCCTCCACAAACACCATCGCGTGGGTTTTGCTGATGGCCGTGGAGGTCTTGTGCAGAAAATCCCGCCGGGCATTCGCAATATGCGCATGAAGACGCTGAAGCCTGGCCTTCTGTTTCTGCCAGTTTCGCGAGAACCTTTTCTTCCGCGACAGCTTCCGCATTTCCCAAGCCAGTTTCGTTTCGTGCCGACGGAACCATCCCGGCGCATCGACAAACGTGCCGTCCGACAACGCCGCAAAATGCACAATTCCCCGGTCGATCCCCACAGCCGACTCCGACGGGTGAACCGGCTCCGGCACGTCGATCTCCGTCTGGAAAGAGATGTACCAGTGCCCGGCCTGCCATGTTACCGTGGCATTCCGAATCGTCCCGTCGATGGTCCGGGACTTGCGGAACTTCACCCACCCGATCTTGGGCAGGAAAACCTTCGGCAAGACACACCGCCCGTCCGCATCCTTGGTCGACAGGTCGAGCTTGATCTGTTTCGGGTCCGGAAAGCGCAGGCCCGCCTCGTCCCGGTTCTTTTTCTTGAACGTCGGGAAGCGCGCCGGGTTGGACTTGTCAAACGCCGCCCGGATTGCCCGATCCAGGAACTTGAGCGTCCATTGCAAAGGGTGCACAGGGGCGTTGGCCAAAAAACCGTATTCCTCGCTGTGTCTCCAGAGTGTCAGGAGCCGGGCAAGCTCCTCATACGAGAGTAAAGGGTACCCGGCCTCCAGTCGCCCCTTTTGCAAGGCCAGCGCCTTGTTCCAGACCAACCGCGCACATCCCCGGTAACGGGTGAGGCACTGGGATTGTTCCGTTGTCGGTTCCAAACGGAATCGAAATGACTTGAGAATTTTCATGTTTTTAGGATATACTTGGTCTATGACAAAGTCAAACGAGATCCGTACAGGTCGACATTGCGTATATAATCTTCATGTCCATTTGGTCTTTGTGACTAAATATCGGCGCGGAGTGTTCACCAAAGAGATTTTGGAAGACCTGCGCGAGATCTGGTGAACAGTCTGAAAGGCGTGTCCAGCCGCTGCAAGGTGCTCGGGGAACGCAACGGCTCACGGTTCACATGCAAGAACCCGAACCACCGGTACAACGCGGACGCGGATTTTGTGGGGATGATGAACCTGTACAGGAAATGGACGAAGACATTCGTGTATCCCCGCAAAGGGGATGACCCAAAGCCAGAGGTTGCCTGAAGGAAAAATATCCCTCTGGCCTCGCGGGAGGCTAACCGCCTGGACGGGACAGGGATTCCTGCCTTTCGCGAGTGCCCGTGTGGTACGGGATGGTCCTGAGCTTCTCTCTTTGGGGACCGGTTTGCCGGACGCGGGAGGAAGCACACGCCGAGAAGCGCGCCCACCCCAGGGGCGGCTCCCTTCCGGAAGGAAGGAGACAAAGGTCAGGCCGACAGCGGTCGTCGGATAGGTTTGGATACATATTCCGGCAACTGTTGATACCACGTTTATGTCAGGGAACTGATGAGACGCTTCTGGGACCAGAAGCTGAGGCAAATCAGGAATCGTGTGGAGGCGTAGCGATGAACAAATTCAGCCATATCGACTTGACAGTAAACTCTTGGGAGCAGGTCCGCCCGTTTTATGAGAATCTGCTCCATGCGTTGGGGTTTACCCGCACCTTTCATTCGGAAAAATGGAAAGTATTCGCCGCGGAAGGAGATCTTCCGAGCGTTCCTTATTTCGCCATCACGGAAGATCCCGATCATAAACCGAACGAAAATTTGATCGGGTTTTGGGCCCATGACCGCGCGGAGGTGGACCGGATTGCGGAGCTTGTGAAGCAATACGGGGGAACCATCATCAGCGGACCCCGGCTGTTCCCGATCAGCCCGACTTACTACGCCGTTTATTTTCAGGATCCGTGCGGCAACAAGTACGAAATGGTTCACCGATTGGATTAATGCGGGGGTGAACGTCTTTGACCGGGTTGTGGTTTTGCACCTTCAACAATCTCGCGTTCGGTTTTTTCACTTGACCTTCTCACACCCAGGATGAGAAGACGGACGGGCACCGCGGCTCTCGCCAAGATCGCGACCAGGGTCATGGCGTAATTGCGGATCAACCAAATCCGGTGATCTTCGATGCGGCGAAGACCCGGAAGGCTGCCGTTGACGGCGATTCGGTACCAGCCTGTTTTGGGTCCGTTCGCGAGCTGCGGCGGCCGGTGCCGCCCGTTTCCCCGAATACAGAGGAAACGAGGCGGGCATCTGACAGCCGCGAACGCCGGCGACGTGGAAGGAGGCGCGGAATTTGCCGGTTGGGTGGCCCTCACCGCCGACAAGTGGCCGGCGATTTCGACGGGCAATGGGGGCCTCTGCCAGTGGATCAAGGTCGACCATTCCGTGTCTCAACGTCTTCCGACATGATGGATCCGTGTGGTTCCCACACGACGATCACATTGCTTGTGCTTTCTGACAATTTTTGGATCATGACGATCTCCTTGACATCGGGCAACAATTCCACAATCACCGTGTCCTTAAGAATAAACCTCACAACCCCGGCTATGCTTTGTTCAAACAGATCGTAGATCCGTCCTGCGCTGCGGCATCCGCGCGGAACGGTGTGAGGACTGTTGGCCACGTACCCCACCTTGCCGATGGATGGAATCTCCGCCCGTATCGCTTCGGCATCGTGGGCATTGTCCGGTTCCTTGGTCAAAACGATGATTTGGTTGAGTTGAAAAACTTGCGGCCCGAAATAGTGCTGAATGCCCGTGACAGCGATGTACACCCTTTCTTCCACATCCGTCACCCCCGGTATCCGATGTACCCTTATCATGATGCACAAGGCTCGCACCATCAAGGGGAGAGATACACGTCGACAAGCCGGGGTGTGGGCCGCTGCGCCACCGGGAAGCCGGTCATGAGAACAAAAGGCTCTGCACCTTTGTCCCCTGGCGCCGCCCCGTCGTTCGCCCGTGCCATGGTCTTACGGGAGGTCTACCGGCGGGAGCTGCAGATCCGGCGGTCGCAGCTGGTGGTCGCCCTGGTAGCGGCGACAAGGGTCATTAAAAGGAAAGGCCCGGGTTGAATCCGGGGCCTTTTTCACTGTTCGAACAGCGGAAGACCACTGGCATACACGGCGCATAGGAGCCCCCTCACGACTCACACAACCTCGACGATCGGACCGTTCCGCGTGATCATGATCACACGATCGATACCCCCGCCAATTGGGCATCATTCCAGGTTCGCGCACCCTGATCGAACATTTCGACGCAATCCGGCCCCGCCGAGAAGCTCGGTGCCGATCAGCTCCCGGCCGTGTTTGCCCTGTACCGGAGAAAGGAGAAGGTCGAAGGCGGCGCAACGGCCGGGCCCGTTCCCACGGGGTTCGTCGGAAAGCCTGAAGATGTGGCGGCGGCCGCGGTGTATCTGGCTTCCGAGGAGTCGAACTATATGACGGGCAGTCTCCTCGTCATCGACGGCGGATGGACAGCCCAATTGGCTTCAGACGGTACAAAATCGCCGTACGGACAGCACAACTCAGTATCGAAGGACCGTCCGGCGCCGCATACCAGATTGATGGCCAACCGGCCGCGTCCGTCAATGTTGTACTGCCGGGCTCATAAGAAATCACGGCAAAGGTCGACAGTCCGTTCGGGTCGGTATCCGACACGCATACGGCCCAGGTGGACCGCAACAGCACCGTGACATTCTCTTTCTCACGCAACATGCTGACAATCTCATCCCGAGATCTTGGCAACACAAAAGCCACGCTCATCGTCGATGGAGAATCGGGCCCTGTCGAGTTCAAATCCGGTTTCGTCGGTGCAACAGCTGCGGTCGGCCCTGTCCCTCCCCTGGATGGAGAACAGACCAAGGTGCAGGTTCGGAACCTTGGGGAACGTTCGTGGAATCGGACTCAGAATTTTATTCTTCTCAACAACAGGGGGGAATGGACCAACAACGAGGTTGTCCCGGTCGTCGTGGATTTTCCTGACGGCCTTTTTCTTCAATTTACGCGGTGATGGATTTGTTTTCCTGCTGTGGTTGCGGATGTACACATTTGTGTAATGCATCAAGGAGCAGAGGGATTTGGCGAAATCCCTTGACGGTCCTGAACTTTTTCTCCGCCTCCAAAAATCCTGCAGCCGCCCAGCGCAGCACCTGTTCCCCATTCTGCCAGCGCTTGACGTTCCGACTCACCATCCGCACCTTCTCATTGGCTGATTCGATCGCATTCGTCGAGCGCAGAGTTCCCCGAAGCAGTTCCGGAACTCCCAGCCGGATCACGGTCACGGTCTCTTCCATCCCCTCGCGCAAACTGGCTGCTGCTCCTGGATACGCCTTCTCAAGTTGTGCCGCCAATCGCCGCAGGGCTGCCAGTGCCTCTTTTTCGGTCTCCTGGCGCCAGGCCTCCCGCAATTGCCTCTTGACCCAATCTCGCTGTTTCTCCGGCAGATGCTCCAGGACATTGCGCTCCTTGTGCACCTGACACCGCTGAACCAATGCCGTCTCTCCAAACACGTCCCGTACTGCGGCACGCAAAGCCTTACTCCCGTCGATGACGACCAGGATCCCATCATCGGGTTTCAGTCCCCGGTCCGTCAGCAGTCCTTTACACACTGTCGCATTCTCTGTCGCTCCCTCCCAGACGCCCAGGATCTGCTTCTGTCCCCCTACGTCAATCCCTAATGCCGCCACTACGGTGTGGTCCGCCATGACGATCCCGTCAATAACTAGCGCCACGTACCGGCGGTCGTCCAGGCGCCGCTGCATGAGTTTTTCGAGCAGCTTCTTCGTGGCGGCAATGAAACGCCGGCTAACGGCGCTCTTGCTCGTGCCGGAGGTTTCCACCTCGTTTCCGACCGGTTCAAGACCAAACGCATAGTTTCGGGTCGACAAGCCATGAATCATCCGCTCCAACGCGGCCTGGGTCAGCAGCGTTGGATCCTGAAAAGCCTGGTAGGTCTCCAGCGGGATTTCATGACCGTCGACGCTGCGTACCCGAACTTTTTCCACAGCCACCTTCCGGCCCCCAAGCATCACGGAGCCCTTTTCCTTTCCGTGTCGCACAGCCTTGCGCTTTGGATTGTGTTTCCCTTTGGGGCCCACCAAAGTTTCGACTTCCTCTCGCATCATGAGTTGAATCACTCGAAGCCCGGTTTGAACCGCCAAGGCCATGAGTCCCTCTTTCGCGCTCTCCATCACGTCCAGTAGCGACAGTTGGAGGGTGAACTGCTGAGAAGGATCTAGTGTCGAAAACAGGCTCTGGTCATTTCTCACAATTTGATGTACCCTTGATTTCATAGGTGGCGTTCTCCTTTCTTGTTGTGCCCAATCCCGTTATACCAAACGGGTTCAGGAGACCGCCACCTTCAAATTTCCACGAAACCTGGGACAACGCCCCAACAACTGGACATATACGATGCTCTAGACCCAAACAACCGAACATGGAAGATCCACTCTGCCCAAAACAGCTATGGCACTTTATCATCAGATTCTCCGAACATTGTCATGACGCCCTGATGTTCGTCCATATGGCTCAGTGCCCCCGCTCCTCTGCGACCAGGGGCTTCTTTCAAACAGGGGTGGGCATCCGCAGTACCGGTCCCGGTTGGCCGCCAACCCCTCGGCACCCCCGCCCGGTGCTCGACAGCAGTCGATGCTCCGGAGGCTTACGCATGCAGGAAACCCTCCCCTTACTGGACGAAATATTGATGTGCATATATTCGCCACAGTTTATCTACGACACCGTCCGCGTCTTGTACAGGAAAGGGGGCGTTTCCTCAATGAACATGCGAATGTTTTGGTTTCCGTTTCGCGTTGTCGCGGCGTTGTTGGTGTTGACCGGCGCAGCCGTTCCCAGGATCTTCACTTTACCGGCCTACGCGGCGACCCCGCCCATTCCGTACGTTGCCCAGCCCATTCCGCCGGTGCCGCCAGCGGCGGACGATACCTCGTTCTGGTTGCGGGCCGGGAACGATCTGTATCTTGTCGCCAGCACCGACGCGGGACTTCGCGGGCAGGGACCGCCCATTCTGTCGGCCGCCCCCGGCCAAACACTCTTTCTATGGGCATTCTCCAGCACCCGGGACGTCGAGCCTGATACCGACTGGTTTGTGAACAGTCCTGACGCCGCCGTCCGCCCAGGATCCCGGGACATCCGGTGGACCGTGCAGAACCGGAAGGCGGCCTGGGCCACTTTCACCGCTTCCAAACCCGGCATCTATACGGTGCAGGCTCGCTCCCGAGACACCTACAGTGTGCCGCTCGTTCTCATCATCGGGCTTCATGACCTGAAAACAAAAAGCCCTGTACCGGTTCCAGACGCTGAACATTCGGGCATCCGGCCGTTGAAGGGCCCTCTTCCGCCCGCGATCCCGCGAAAGACCGAGAATTTGACCTGTTGGCCCTACCAGCCCGTCGACGGATGGCTCCCGGTCATTGGACAAGCTTCCGGCGGGGTGAAATCCGTCACCGTCACCATCGCCGCCCGGGATTGGTCAAAATCCTGGAACTACACTCTGCCGATCACCGCCAACGGGGTTTTCGGAGCCGAGCTGCGAGTTCCTTTCCAGGGCGACTTGGTCGTGTTTCTCACACCCGACTTCTTCCGGCAATTGCAAACCAATGATGGCCGGTTGCAACAGTATGTCGGGTATGCTGTCCACTCGGACGCGGAAGCCCTGCCGGAAACCGATCTGGCGCGCCTCGCGTCCGCATGGGTGGATTACAACCAAAACCCTGCATTCGCAGCCACGGCGACCGTCCTGATGGATAACGCCCCCTCCATTCGCAGCGGTATCGCCGCCGTCGCCAATTTTGTATCCGGCAAACTGCGGTACGATTGGGACAGCTTTTCCGCCGGGCGATCGGTGTGGAAAAGTGCCGACGATGCCTGGAAAAGCGGAAGCGGAGTCTGTCAACAATTCGCCGATCTGACGGTAGCCATGCTTCGCTCGGTCGGTATCGCCGCCGAAACCGTGTCCGGCGAAACCGTCGGCCCATACGCAGGTCCACACCAATGGCTGAGAGCCTGGGACGGCTCGAGCTGGGTCATTGTCGATCCGACGTGGAATCAATTCGGAAATCGAAGCACGACTGCCGTCTCCAGCGAATATCTCACCGAAACCCAGGCGTACAAAGAAACTCATATTCCAAAAATCTTGGGCGCGGCCCAGTGAGCCGCGCCTCCTGGCTTCCCACCGTCATAAGACCGTATGGCCACCCGCATGATGGTGTGGACCGCTCTCCCAAATCTGCACAAATCTCACTTTGCGCAGAATTTGGGTTCGGGACTGTCATGTCCCTCATTTGATTTCCTGGCGGCCGGCGGCGTGATCCCCCACCCGCCCGCCGACGATCCCCGGCATCTCAGCGATACCTAGACCGTCGAACCGCCAAGCCCGCCTGGTCCATACGGCCACCCGGCCTCCCAGACGGCCCGAGCAGGGCACCTCAACTTTCTTCAGCACTTGCGCCAGGCCGTTCATCGCCGCGTTCTCGTCCCGGAGATGGCGCGACCCGCACTCCGGACAGGTCCACTCCCGAACCTCCGGCGGAATCCCCTCTGGCACTTTGTAGTGGCAGGCATGGCAGGTGCGGGTCGACCCGTCTTCGTCCCACTCGCCGTACACTTTCCCGGATCGGGTCGCCACCCACGCCAGGGTTTCCTTGAACCGCCCAATGAGCGACTGGTTATTCATCGCCCGGCGCATCCCCCGGCTGATTCCCCCGCCGTGCGGCGCGTAATCTCCCACGAACACCGCGTCATACTCCCGGTACAGACGGTTGGCCACCGTGCGCAGGTACACCTTCGTCTGCTCTCGGCGCACCCGCCATAGTTCCTCCAACCGCACGTTCAGCTTCCGCCATCGCCGGGACGGCAGCCACGCCTCCGTCCCGTCTTCCCTCACCGCACGCACCGACTTCCTCTGACACCGGTCCCGCAGGGACTTCACTTCGTCGATCCTGCGGTCCAGAATCTTGAGAAACCACGGGTTCAGGATTTCCGTCGCCACCCCGTCGGTCCCCACTCCGTAGCCCAGGTTTTTGTGGTTGGGGTCGAGGGCGATGACCCGCCCCACCGGCCGCCGAGAAGGAACGGGCCGCTCCACCGTGAAGACGGCGTAGAACAACCGCCCTTCTTTCACGATCCGAAGCTGGCGGACCTTGTCCGAATCGAACCAATCGGGCAAAGGTTCCGCCAGCCGGGTGGACACATGGACTTGCTTCCGTTTGCCCGTCGCTTCGTCCATCGCCATCCCCAGGGACAGGACCAAGGTCCGACCATCCAACCGGAACCCCTTCCACGGCTCATCATACTGCAATGAGAACCACTTTCGCTTCCACGACCGGAACTTTGGCCAGTTGACCCGTTTCGCCCGCCCGCCGTGGCGGCCCTTCTGGTATTCCTGGATCGCACTGCTGAGCCGCAGGGCCGCGTTTTTCAGCACCGACGAATACACCGTCCGCAGGAACGGATATTCCTTCTTCAGCATCGGAATCCGGTTGCGCAGGCCCCGCTTGGTGTACAGCACCTTGGCCGCTTCCGGGTCCTGGGTGCTCCGGAACTTCTCCCGCAAGGTGTTCGCCTCTTCGAGCAGGTGATTGTACAGCCAGTTGGCGATCCGCGACTGGCCGTCCAGCACCGCCGCGGTGTGTTCATCCACTTCCAGAAGCATTTTCAAGGCAGATTGCATCGGCCGCCTCCTTCAGTCGCTTCATGATGTCCCGGTTCTTCCGACTCCGGCTCCCGTACAGCCGGGCCGAAAACACCGTGATGATCTCCAGCACGTCCTGCACCAGCTCTTCCTCGAAGGTCGCCTCTTCCGAGGCATTGATGATGACCACCTCCGTTCCAAAATGCTCGCACAAGGAGAAGACCAACTCCGACCCGAAACGAAGCAGGCGGTCCTTGTGGGTGACCACCAACCGGCCCACTTCGCCGGAACAGATCCGGCGAATGAGTTCCTGCAGGCCCCGTTTGTTGTAGTTGAGCCCGGAACCCAAGTCGCGGACCACCTCAAACCGCCACCCGTTTGCGGCGCAGAACGTCTCCAGCAACTCCACTTGCCGTTCCAAATCCCCCTTCTGGTCGTGACTGGAGACCCGGGCATAGGCGAGAGTGATCCGCTCTTTCGGTTCCGGCTCCCTGCTGGATCACCCGCGAAGGCTGGCCAGGTCATACCGACGGTGACCTCCGGGCGTCCGCTCCACCTGAATCTTCCCCTCCGCTTCCCAGCGGCGAAGGGTCTCCGGGGCAACTCCCAACTCTTTGGCGGCTCTACCAATGGAAACCTTCATAGGATAATTCTACACAAAATGATTAAGAATATCAATCTTTATTGAGATTTTTGCGAGCAGTTGCAAGCCCCCGCATGAAAAGGCAAACCTATGCAATGGCCAAACAGGAAAATGAATTCCCTCGGGTCGAACACGATCATTATGACTCCCGATCTCGACGATTGTACCCGGTCATTTTTCGGCGGCCCGGGTCCGCTCGTCGATTCCTACCTGATCGCCCTGCTTACCACCGTCGCCGCCCTCGGGTTTGGCGAGGCGACCTGCGTCGCCCGGTTGCTCGGCCAGTCGGCCCGGTGCGCTGTACGCCGTCGGTCTTCACCACCCCGTCTCCTTCGTGTTCGAGACCGCGGGGCACGTCAAGATCCCCGATACCGACACAATGTCACATTCGGACACGCCCAGTACTCTTTATTGCGCGATTTTTCCGCTGTAAAATGTCACCACAATTGGGGCACAGCCGCGGCTTGTCGGTAAACAGCCAGGTGAGAAAATCTTTGTCTTTTTCGCTCCGTTCAACGGCTTCCGTTCCAACTTGCACCGCGACCGAAGCAGGTACGCGTTTTTTGCACTGCGGATTGTTCGGACAGCCCCAAAACAGTCCGTTCCGGTCCCTTTGAAGAGCCATCTTGGCCGCGCAGAAAACGCAGAGGTACGCCTTTTGCTTGACGTCGAACTCGATCCGTCGACTGAGGGGTAAGACGTCCTTCTTGTCGATGTGATAACGCTCATAAGGATCGAGCACCAGCGGTCGATGATACGTCAACGCAAGCTTAATGAGATCAAAGGTGGAGGCCGTCTCCGGAGCCGGCTTGGAACCACGAAGCTTTTCAATAAATGTGTGCAACTGGTCGACCCTCAACAGATACGCGCCCGCTGGTTTTGAACCCCGGACCACCACTTTCGGATGCGGGAACACGATCACATTGGCAAGGGGTGGAACACCCCCGTGAGCAACAGAGCCGAACAGTTCCTGCAAGACGGCAATGTGGCGTTTATTTTGCTCGATCGGATTCGACATGCCCTCCCGGTCCTCAACCCCGCGCTTCCCTCGCGCCATCCGAAACCAATTGTCGGCTTCGTCAATATAAATATGGTCCGGCAATGACTTGCTCTCGATGACCAAAAACCCCGCCGGCAGCGCAACGAAATGGTCAATCTGCACCGATCGCCCATTGTACTCGACTCGCAGATCGTTCGCCACGACGACGTCCGCCGCGTCCTTGTACCAAATTCCAGTTGGTACGCCACGTTCTTCTCCCCGGTCCGGCCGCTTAACAGCATGCGCAACTCGCGTTCAATGACCGGCCGTTTCTTGTGCGAGGAAGGCAGCATCTGCAACAAGTTCTCCAACTGGCACGTGGATGTACCAGGGCGTCTGGTCGCTGTGGTTTCAATCCCCAACCACGGGTCTACGTCGATGCTACAAACACCGACACAACTCATTCGAGAGGCGTATTTCGCGTTTCAATCCCCAACCACGGGTCTACGTCGATGCTACTTGCCGAACAGGCAGAAACACGCTGGCTAGTTCATGGTTTCAATCCCCAACCACGGGTCTACGTCGATGCTACGCCGGTCCCGGCGGCATGGCCTGCCAGATTCCTCCAGTTTCAATCCCCAACCACGGGTCTACGTCGATGCTACTCGATCCGTT